>JALOCI010000006.1 GCA_023227835.1 Bacteroidales bacterium | reverse complement strand
AACCGGCCTGATTATAGCTCTTGCAACAGTTATGCAGGCGCAGACAATTAAGACCGGTGCCGAGTCTTTGGACGAGTATCTTCCTCTGCTCAAAGGAAAGAGGGTTGCAGTACTCTCTAATCAGACCGGGATTATAGGTAACACCCATATTGTGGATTCTCTGGTTTCCCTCAAAGTGAACATCGTTGCAATAATGTCTCCTGAACACGGTTTCCGTGGAGATGCAGATGCCGGAGAACATGTTTCAAGCTCTGTTGACAAAAAGACAGGAATACCTATCAAATCACTCTATGACGGAGAGATTGGAAAAGCTTCCGCTCAATTAATGAAGGATATTGACATACTACTCTTCGATCTGCAGGATGTAGGTGTCAGATTCTACACATACGTGACCACAATGACCCGCATGATGGAGACTTGTGCAGAAAACGGTAAAAAGATGATAATCCTGGATCGCCCGAATCCTCTCGGATTTTATGTTGACGGACCGATTCTAGACATGAAGTACAAGTCAGGTGTCGGTTGGTTGCCTATTCCTACCGTTCACGGTATGACATTCGGTGAGCTGGCCGGCATGATAAATGGTGAGAAATGGCTGACCAACGGTATTCAGTGCGATGTGACAGTTATCAAGTGCAAGAATTACACTCATGCGTCAATGTACACTCTTCCGGTGAAGCCGTCACCAAACCTCCCTGATATGCGTTCAATCTATCTCTACCCTTCTACTTGTTATTTCGAGGCTACTCCTGTAAGTCTCGGAAGGGGAACAGACCACCCGTTCCAGATGTACGGACATCCAAACATGAAGGGATATGATTTCAAGTTCACCCCAAGGAGTATCCCTGGTGCTAAGACCCCGCCTCAGCTTAACAGAGAGTGCTATGGTGTGGATCTCACAAAACAACCTTCAATAGAAGAGATAAACAAGAAGGGTATCAATCTGGAATATGTGATAGATGCTTACAGGAATCTCAATCTTGACGATTTCTTCTTCCGCTCTTTCTTTGAGCTTCTGACCGGTCGTGATTATGTCAGGAAAATGATAAAGGCAGGCAAATCTGCCGATGAGATAAAGGCAATGTGGGCCGGAGACGTTGCAAAGTTCAAAGAACAGCGCAAACCATATCTTCTTTATCCTGAAAACTAGAAATTAGAAAACAATCTCGCGGCTATCGTCCGGAAGGACTTTTATATAAACCCTCAGGGTCTCCTCGGGAAGAAGTTTCTCGATTTTCTCAGGCCACTCGATAAGACATAGCCGTCCACTATCAACAAACTCGTCGAAGCCTATATCATAGGCCTCTTCGAGTTTGTCTATTCTATAGAAGTCAAAGTGGTAAACCGGTTCACCCTGCTTTGTCCTGTATTCGTTGATAATTGTAAATGTCGGGCTGTTGACACTGTCAGGGACACCTAAAACATTGCATATAGCTTTGGTAAAAGTGGTTTTTCCCGCTCCCATAGCCCCGTAAAATGCAATTACGGTATTCTCCCCCTTTAGCTTCAGAAACTCCTTCGCAGCCCTCTCTATATCATTAAGGCCATTTATCAATATTCTGTTTTCCATGGCTCAAAGATATAAAAACTCCTTTCTTTTGGAAAACATTTAAAATTAGTTTCGTCTTCTCGGTGCAGCCCAGAATTTGTCAGGGTTATTTGTCTTATAAGTAATATACTTCAACCCGTTCTTCTCATTTGTCTCAACGACCTTCTGAGGCTCTTGCTCTATTCCGTCCAGAGGCAGAAGCTCAACATACTCTATAACCTTTCCGGGCTTACATGTCTCCATATTATAACAGCTTACAGCCGGTGAAGACATCCTGTATAGATTTTTTGCCATGTATTTGTAAACATAGTACTCGGGTTCAATCTTCTTCCCGTTCCAGTTTACACCCTCATAAACAATAATCGGCTTATCCTTCACAAGGTTTTCCCTGACTTCTGCAATACCAAGAATAACACCACCTTCGCCCATCAGATACACGTCGAATGTCGGGTCCACCCAGATCCACTTGTTTAGATCTTTACTATAAACAGAGTTAATGACATGGCAATCGTCAAATTTTGTCTCCTTAGGCATACATGTCACAATCCTTGATTGGATTCCCATTGCAAGATAGCACTCATTAAGTATGGTTGCCATCATCCTGCAGTTAACGCCCCTGTCCTGAGTCTTGCATATATTGATAAGGTCAATGGCATTCTTCGACTCTGGATTTGTACTGTTACCGTCATGTTTCACCACATTGTGAGCCCAGTGAAGAAGGTTGAATATTTTCGACAACTCCCTTCCCTTTCCTGCAATCGAGTCCAGATTAAGCTCCTTCCTGAGCCTTGCAAGATCCGGATCATCTGCTGAACCGTAACAGAATTTAGGGATCTCTCTTTTGTCCGATCTTTTATATGCCTTAGCTCCCTTTAGTTTTTCAAGATATGACGGCATATACTCAATTCTTGTCATTGCGGAATCCTTGCCGTTAACAACTATTACAAAATCATAGCGGCCGACTTTCGGATCGATGTTAAAAGAGATAGAATCTATATCCGTATAGAAAGTAACCCTCTTTGCAGAGCTTTTATATACATCCAGCTTTTCCTCAGGTACAACTCTCCATGCACCTTTTCTAAGCATGCCATCATCCTTAATATCCACAACAAATGAATTTGATCTGACCACCGGAAATTTCTCTTTGGAAAATCCTGACTGTACAACAAAAACCAGCATTAGCAAAATAAAAGACAAACGTTTCATAACCTAAATATTTAAATTTTTAAACTTCACTTATTAGACGTATAATTCTCGAAAATATTGCATTTAATTTAAAAATAGTGGCACTTATTTTTCTATTTTATTGATTTTGTGAGATATAAAAAATCATTTTGTGATTCCATGGCATGATTTTAGATTAGCCCTAAAAATCACCTTAAAATCAAGATTATGAAGAGTCTAAGAAAAGAAAACCTAAACTTGCGGCTATTTATCTCCCTGCTTTTCCTCTGTCTCTCTCTCACCGTCGGCCATTCTCAAGAAAACGGGAACTGATGGCGGCAGTAGTTGTGCATAAGATCAACGATCCAAAGAGTGCCATGAAGATAATATTATAATACTCCCCACATTTAAACCACCATAGACAAACTTTTCACTATTCACTATTCACTATTCACTATTCACTATTCACTATTCACTATTCACTAACCCACTCTTCACTAACCCACTTATCACTTTTCACTCCCCCTCATCTGTACTGTATCGCCTCGGCCAGGTGTATTGCTGTGATGTGTTCTGATTTGTCAAGGTCGGCGATGGTGCGGGCAACTTTCAGGATTTTGTGGTAGCCGCGGGCTGAGAGATTGAGTTTGTTGATTGCGGTGGAAAGCAGTCGTTGCTCTGCCGGGCCGAGCCGGCAAAATCGCCTGATATCTGAAGTGCTCATCTGTGAATTGGTATTGATGCGTCCCTTAAAGCGTTCCTGTTGCAGCAATCGGACGGCAGCCACCCGCTTCTTGATTGTCGACGAAGGTTCCGCCCGCTCATCGCTCAAAAGCCTCTCTCCCGGTATCGGGTTAATCTCTATCCGCATATCTATCCTGTCCATCATCGGCCCAGAAATCCGAGACAGATAACGGTTGACGGCATAAGGAGTACATGTACACCTGTCGCCAGGCAGTCCAAAGAAGCCGCAGGGGCACAAATTCATGGAACCAATAAACAAAAAATTACAAGGGTAGGTATATTTGTACTTTAACCTTGAGATGGATATCTCCCGGTCCTCCATGGGCTGTCTGAGAACCTCCAGCACTGATCGTGAAAATTCCGGCAGTTCATCTAAATAGAGCACCCCGTTGTGAGCCAGGGAGACCTCTCCAGGCAACGCTGCCGCACCACCTCCTGTCATGGCATAGATCGAGGTCGAGTGGTGCGGGGAGCGGAAGGGGCGTTCTCTGATAAGCCCCTTGAAGGAGTGGCCGCTCCCCGCCACAGAGTAGATTATGCTGGTTTCAAGTGACTCGTTTCGGTTCATAGGTGGCAAGATCCCGGCAAAGGCCTTGGCCATTAAACTTTTCCCCGAACCCGGAGCACCGCACATAAGTATATTATGTCCGCCTCCGGCTGCAATCTCAAGCCCCCTTTTTGCCGCCTCCTGACCTTTAATATCTGCAAAATCGGGTATATTTTTGAACTCCGCAGGATTATCATTCCAATGTTCATCTCTGTATGTCAACGGCTCCAGAAATGACTCCCCGCAAAGAAGGGTGACCACATCCAGAATCGAGGCTGCGCCATATACCTCTATCCCCTCGACAGCCGCTGCCTCGTACGCAGAATCCTCGGGGAATATACAATATCTGAAACCCTCTTTTTTAGCAGAAAGGGCTATAGGCAATGCTCCGGGGACAGGCCTCAGCTTACCGTCCAAGGCCAGTTCTCCGACTATCATATATTCAGACAAGGCACGGAAGTGGTATTGTTCAGATGCAGCCAGTATTCCTACCGCCAGAGCAAGGTCAAAGCCTGTACCCTCTTTTCTGATATCTCCCGGAGCCAGGTTGATAATAATTTTCTTCCCCGGCAAGTGACAACCTATTGTGCCTAAAGCAGCCTCAATTCTTTGTTGACTCTCTCTGACAGAATTATCCGGTAAACCGACTAGAAAAAAACTGATCCCCTGTGAGACCTCAACCTCCACCTCTACCGTAACAGCTTCAATGCCCCGGCAGAAACTGCAAAAAGTCTTGCAAAGCATTTTTGCTTTAAATTTATAACAAAGATTTTTCTCCTTAAATGCACTGATGTGCAGTTTGTTATATTTAAGACAAAATATATCTGATACTGACTTTTCAATATTTTGTTAATTTTGCAAAATATGGAAAAATGTGCGCTTAACCTAAACTACTGCGCCGACATAAATTGTATAGAATCTTTCATTCCCAAGGATTGCAGGGTTATAACAATTATCGACGCCAACATTGCGGAGAGGTATGGAAAATATTTCCCTGCTCCTCAGATTTCCGTTATCGCTTCAGAGGAGAATAAAAGCCTGCAAAATGTTGAGAAAATCTCTCAACAACTTTTGGAAATGGGTGCCGACAGGGGTACTTTTTTACTTGCTGTCGGAGGTGGAATAATTTCAGATCTGACAGGTTTTATCGGGTCTGTCTATATGAGGGGAGTAAAATTCGCCTATGTACCGACAACATTACTTGCGCAGGCAGATGCTGCCATTGGTGGCAAAACTGCTGTAAATCTGGGCGGCTACAAGAACATTCTTGGTGTGGTAAATCAACCGACATACACTCTTTTCTGCCCTGACTTTTTAAACACTTTGCCACAAAATGAATTGCTCGCAGGGACTTCGGAACTTCTCAAAACATTTATACTGGCCGACAGGGAGAACTATTTCAACTGTCTCGGAGAGATACGCGCTCATGGTCTGAATGCCCGGACTCTATGGCCGTACATAAAGAAATGCAGTGCAATTAAAGCTTCAATCGTTGAACGAGACCCCTATGACAACGGCATCAGGAAAACCCTGAATCTTGGACACACATTTGCCCATGCTCTTGAGAAATCCACAGGCATCCACCATGGAGAGGCAGTCTCAATCGGCATAGTATTGGCAGCAAGGCTCTCCGTTAGGCTGGGCTTGTTAAACCATGACGAGGCGATAACAATCGAATCCGATTTTAAAGATACCGGTCTCTCCGTAAAATCACCGGTCAGCATCTCCTCTCTAGTGGAAATTATGTGCAAGGATAAAAAGAGGTCCGGAGATTCTATTGATTTCATATTAATTGAAAATATAGGTAAAGCAATAATATTTACAATAAAAGTTAAAGATCTGGAGGGTCTTTTGAATGATTTGTCTTAGTATAAGGGAAAAGGGGCTCAATAATGTGCAGGACGCTCTCTCTAAGGCCCATTTTGCAGAAATACGCCTTGATCACACTGATCTGACTCGTGAAGAGACTGTAAATGTTTTCCGCTCGAAGAAAGACCTTATAGCTACTTGCAGGTTGAGCCAGCAGGATGTTGAGGTATGCAGGAAAAGACTTGCCTGGGCAATAATGGCAAGTCGCACGAAAAAATCTGTAGGTAAAAGATATCTCGACATCGAGTATGACGCCCCCGCAGAGTACCGGAATGATATAATATCCACAGCCCGCAAGAGAGGTTTTAAAATAATACTCTCCTATCACAATCATAAGAACACAGACAGTTACGAAAGACTATGCGAAATTTATGAAAGTTGCAGGGATTCGGGAGCAGATATAATCAAACTCATTACAACAGCCCAGACTATACAGGAGTGTACCAGAGTCCTTCGGCTTTACAAAGATTACAACGGAATTCCTCTTGTTGCTTTCTGCATGGGAGAGACTGCCAGATTTACACGGGTGCTGTCACTTCACCTCGGAGCTCCGTTCGGATATGTTTCACTGGCAAGCGGCGCGGAGAGTGCTGCCGGTCAATATACGATTGCAGAAGCCGAGAGTTTTTTGAGCAGGAAGAGCTATCCGAATAAAGTTAATGGAAAAACTCTTTTGGAGACAGTAATAGCTCCTGCATCTAAAAGTCACACTCAGAGAGCAATACTAGCAGCAGCGTGGGCTAAAGGAAAGACTGTGCTTTACGGTTATACACCCTGCGCTGACAGCGAGGCTGCATTAGGTGTCATAAAAGAGTTGGGAGTAAAAGTAAAGGTCGAAAAATGCAAGTTCCTGAGGCAAAAAGTTGAGATAACAAGTCCGGGAATAGAAGAGATAAATCGTCAGCTTTCTAAGGCGGATTTATTCTCCCGCTCGGCCAAAAGTCTTGAACTCTCTGTCGGAGAGTCCGGATTACTTGGACGGTTACTTATACCTTCGGCCGGCCATTTTCTGAGCAAAGACGGAAAGGGAGTACAATCAGTCAAGATATCAGGTAAAGGAAGCATTAATAACCGGGTAATATTCTATCCGGCAACAGATCCTTTTCCGGAAATCGGGTTAAGCATTGAATCGAACAATGACAAGCTGCCGGCTCTTATCAAGGGTTTGATGAAAGAGGGTAATATACAGCTACAAGGTAGTGGTGGTTCTCAGCTTCTTTCCGGTCTTCTCATGTCACTGCCAATGTGCGATAAAAACAGCACTATAGAGGTAAAGGAACCTACCAGTACACCATATGTGGACCTCACAATACAAACTCTGAAGGACTTCGGAGTGACAGTAACCAATCACGATTTCTATGAATTTAAAATACCCGGAAAACAAAGATACAAGGCAAGGCCATTTTACCCAATCGAGGGAGACTGGAGCGGAGCTTCAATGCTTTTTGTTGCCGGCGCAATAACAAAGGGTGTTACAATAACAAACCTCCCGGTAAACTCAAAACAGGCCGACGAGAAGATTATTTCAATACTCAGAAGTTGCGGTGTGGAAATTAACATTGTGGAATACCCTAAGTACCTTGTGATGTGCGGGGATATACCGTGCGCTTTCAAGGAAGACAACACAAAAGAGGTAATTCTCGGGTCTAAGATAGAGCTCATGAAACCAAAGAGCCCTCTTTTACCTTTTGAATTTGATGCAACAAATGCGCCTGATCTTTTCCCTTCGCTTGTTGTTCTTGCACTTAACTGCTCCGGGGAGAGCAGAATAAAGGGCATCAAGAGACTCTCCAACAAGGAGAGTAACAGGGCGGAAAGCTTATATACCGAGTTTACAAAATTAGGGGCTGACATAGAACTGGACGGAGACTGGATGATTGTTCGCGGAACAGACCTTCACGGAGGACTCTGTTCTTCTCACAATGACCACCGTATAGCAATGGCAATCATTACAGCCGGTCTGAAAATAAAAGAAAATGTATGTGTAGATGATCTTAATTGCATTTCCAAGTCATTCCCGGATTTTCTTAAAAATTTCAAATAATTTTAAAAATGAATAATTTCGGCAGGAACTTCAGAATCTCCATATTCGGAGAATCTCACGGCCATAAGATAGGATTGGTAATTGATGGAATTCCTTCGGGAATTCAATTATCCAGTGAGGATTTCGCATATGATCTTTCACGTAGGAAAAGTGGAAAACCGGGAACAACTCCAAGGGTTGAGGGAGATCTGCCCGAAATCGTAAGCGGAGTGTATAACGGTTATACAACCGGAGCTCCTGTATGCATATTATTCAGCAACGACAACACCAGATCTGCTGACTATACCGATCTTGCGGACAGACCAAGACCCGGCCATGCCGATTTTGTATCGATACTTAAACGAGGAGGATATGTGGACCCTCGGGGCGGTGGGCATCACTCGGGAAGAATTACCCTAACGCTAGTCGCAGCCGGAGTTATAGCAAAGAAACTGTTGGGGAACATTTCCATAGAGGCCAGACTTATCAGGGTTGGCGGTCAGGAGAATTGGGAAGAATTACTGGAAAAAACCCGTGAAGAGGGAGACTCCCTTGGAGGAATTATCCAGTGTTCTGCCACCAATATGCCTGTTGGCCTTGGAGAGCCATTTTTCGACTCATTGGAATCACTTCTTTCACACGCGATCTTCTCCATTCCCGGAATCCGGGGGATTGAATTTGGTGACGGTTTTGCCGCCTCGGCAATGAAGGGATCAGAACACAATGATCCGATTATAGACAGCAAGGGAACGACTTCAAAAAACGGAGCGGGTGGCATCAACGGAGGTATATCCAACGGCAACGACCTTCTTTTCAGAGTTGCTGTTAAACCTACATCAAGCATATCAAAGAGTCAGAAAACATTTAACTTCTCCACCGGAAAAGTGGAAGAGCTTGAAATCAAGGGAAGGCATGACACGTGTTTCGCACTCAGAGTTCCTGTTGTTGTTGAGGCTGTAACAGCTATAGTCCTTGCCGACCTTATACTTTAAACTCTAAAGGCTTGAGATAGCAACGCCTGGTCATATAAGGCCTGGCAGGATAATAATCAAATATATTCTGGACGGCAGTATTGTTCTCCAGTTGCGGATTGGCAATGACTCTCTTCGTACCAAGTTTTATAAAATTGGTATTCAGATGATCAAATATGACCGAGTTTAGTCCTTTGTTATGGTAGGAGGGGATTATACCAATCATTAGCATATCTATCAGTTCATACCTTTTTAGAGCTTTTATCAGATAGAGAAAACCAAACGGCAGTATTTTACCCCGGGATTTCTTAAGAGCCTCGGAAAGGCTTGGCATTGTAACTGCAAATCCTACAACTTTGTCCCCTCTGTCAAGAAGAATACATATAAGATCAAAATTAACAAGCGGAATATACTGTTTGACATAAGCATCAATCTGGGCATCAGTTAGTGGAGTGAACCCATACAGAGGCGCAAATGCCTCATTAAGTGCCTCAAAAAGACCGCGTCCATATCTCTTTAACTCATTTTTTGAAGAAGGTCTGAGAATTCTCACATTATACCGGTCCCGGACAATTTCAGAATAGCGCCTGAGTTTTTCAGGAACTTCATCCGGAACATCAAACTCTCTTTGTTCCCAGTCAATGTCCTTACAATATCCAAGTTTCTCAAGGTGTTCTCCATAATAGGGATAGTTATAGAGGGTTGTAAGAGAGCCCATTTTGTCAAAGCCATCAACGAGCAACCCCTCTCTATCCATGTCAGTAAAACCGAATGGGCCGTTTACCGCCTTTAAGCCTCTTACGGAAGCGATTTCTTCTACTTTAGCCATCAAAGCAGCCGACACTTCAGGATCATCAATAAAATCAAGCCATCCGAAACGCATGTTTTCCTCGTTCCAGCTTTTGTTTGCATTGTGATTAATTATTGCGGCCACTCTGCCGGCAATCCTGTTCTCTTTATAAGCAAGAAAATAAAAGGCTTCACAAAACTCAAATGCAGGATTTCTCTTCTTGGAAAGAGTGTTGTATTCATCTAAATACAAAGGATTTACCCAATTATCACAATCTTTGTACAGGGTTTCGGGAAAAGAGATAAATTTTCTCATCTCTCTCCGGGAGTTCACCTCCCTGATTGTCACAGCCATTCCGGTTATCAGCGTCTACCTGACAACAGATCCGGCGACTGCATTCGCAACAAGAGCTCTTAACCTTACCACGCTACCCTTATCTTCAGGGTGTACACGGTTGGTCAGAAGTATTACAGCAACTTTCTCAACAGGATCTATTACAATTGATGTACCTGTATAACCTGTATGTCCGAAAGTCTTACCTGCATGGAAAAGATTTCCCAAGTTTGAGGCATACGGAGAGTAGTTATCCCAACCGAGTGAACGTCCTATTGCTTCATATCCTGCCGGTACCGTTCTCATCGTTTCAACAGTAAGTTTGCCAAGAATTCTATGTCCGTTGTATTCTCCGCCATTCATAAGAGCTGCGGCTATCACGGCCATGTCTTCAGCATTGGAGAATAGGCCTGCGTTTCCGGAATTTCCCTTATTGAAAATTCTTGCCAGAGGATCATGAACTTTTCCCAAAAGGACCGAACCGTCTTTTTGCTTCTCTGTAGGAGCAATCATTGGATAGAAAAACTCGTCAGGATTATAGAATGTATTTCTCAGGCCTAAAACATCAAAGACATTTTTTTGGGCGTAATCACATAGCTTCATCCCTGTGACATTCTGGAGTACATTCTGGAGAGTAATGAAATTGAGACAACTGTACTGGAACTGCGTTGAAGGTTTAAAGTCTCTTTTACAGGTAGCAATATAATCCATCAACACCTCAGGACTTGGCGTCCCGTACTTTTTTGTCAACTCATCCACATTTGCATAAGGTGGCAGGCCTGAAGAATGGGTGAGCAAATCTATTATTTTTATATCAATGGTTTTTCCGGTTAATGTATCTTTATATCCCTGAAATCCTTTAATATACATCTCCACATTGTCTGTCAGCCTAACACGTCCCTGCTCGATAAGCTGCATGAAGGAAAGTGTTGTCCCGAGAGATTTACTTACTGATGCCAGATCAAATATCGTTGTTGTCTCCATCTTTTCCACAGACGGGTATACTGATTTGTTCCCGTATGCTTTTATGTAAACCATGCGGTCATTTCTGACAATCGCAAGCACTGCTCCGGGTATTTCACCTTTACTTATTGATTCATTGATAATACGGTCGGCATTCTGTAATCTTGTAATGTCAAATCCGGCCTTCTCGGGGGAGATTCTTGCCAACGGCTGCGCCATTGCTCCGAGAGAGATTATCAGGACTAATGCTAAAAGAAGAGATCTTTTCATTTTTCACAAGTTTATGTTCTATGCAAAAGTAAATATTTGCTTTGTATTTACACTATCTGTAAAATAAAAAATCCGCCTGAAAAATTTCAGACGGATAATTTAATATATAGAACTCTTAGTTTTCTGACTGACCCTGAGGACGACCGTTTCCGCGAGGACCTTTGCCTCTCTGGCCACCTCTTGAATCACCGCCACGGCCACCACCTCTGCGGTCATCGCCACCAGGACGGCCACCTCTGCGCTCACGACGCTCAGGACGTCCACCGCCTTGCTGACCACCCTGACCTGCAGCATTTGCCGCTACGCCGACATTCGGAGAGAGGTCTCTTTTACCATATACCTCTCCGTTGCATATCCATACCTTCACGCCGAGTACACCCACTTTAGTGTTTGCCTCTGCATGAGCGTAGTCGATATCTGCACGGAAAGTATGAAGTGGAGTACGTCCCTCTTTGTAAAGTTCCCTTCTTGCCATCTCAGCTCCGCCAAGACGGCCGCTGATAAGAACCTTGATACCTTCAGAGCCCATTCTCATGGTTGAAGCCATAGCCATCTTAATTGCACGACGGTATGAAACACGTCCCTCTACCTGACGGGCTATATTGTTTGCTACGATATTGGCATCAATTTCCGGACGTTTTACCTCAAAAATGTTAATCTGAACCTCTTTGTTAGAGATTTTTTTCAACTCTTCTTTCAGTTTGTCAACTTCCTGACCACCCTTACCGATAATAATACCAGGACGGGCAGTGTGAATTGTCACTGTAATAAGCTTGAGAGTCCTTTCAATTACTATTCTTGAAAGGCTGGCTTTAGATAAACGGGCATTAAGGTACTCGCGTATCTTGGCATCTTCGAAGATTTTGCCAGCATAATCTGTTCCACCGTACCAGTTAGAGTCCCAGCCACGGATAATGCCAAGTCTGTTGGCTATAGGATTTGTTTTTTGTCCCATCTTATTGCTCCTCTTTTACGGTTTTAGTTTTCTTGTCAAGGACTATGGTAACGTGGTTAGAACGTTTGCGGATTCTGGCAGCCCTTCCCTGAGGTGCTGTGCGGATACGCTTCAATGAGCGACCCTGGCCAACCATAATTGTTTTAACGATTACATTGCCACTTTCTAATTCTTTACGATCTGATTCGTTTTTAACTTCCCAGTTTGCAATAGCAGAACGGAGGAGTTTTTCCAGACGTGTAGCTGCTTCTCTTTTTGTATATTTCAAAATATCCAAAGCACGGTTTACTTCAAGACCTCTGATATTATCTGCAACTAAACGCATCTTACGAGGTGAAGTCGGAACATCATTCAGCTTAGCAACAGCTGTCTGTTTCCTTATCTCTTTATGCCTTTCGGCTGACTCTTTTTTTCGAGCTCCCATTATTGTGATTTTGTTTTACACATTAATTATTAACGATTACCCGAGTGACCTTTGAAGGTGCGTGTGGGTGCAAATTCACCGAGCTTGTGTCCAACCATGTTTTCAGTAACGTAAACAGGAATAAACTTGTTTCCATTATGAACAGCGATAGTGTGACCTACAAAATCAGGTGATATCATGCTTGCGCGTGACCAAGTTTTGATTACCTCTTTCTTGCCAGATTCATTCATGGCAAGTACTCTTTTCTCGAGACTAGCCTCAATGTAAGGCCCTTTCTTTAATGAACGACTCATAATTCTATTCAGTTAATTCCGTTATTTTTTCCTTCTTTCAATGATAAACTTCTTAGTCGTTTTCTTAGGATTACGGGTCTTGTAACCTTTAGCCAGCAAGCCTTTCCTTGAACGTGGGTGTCCGCCGGATGCTCTACCTTCACCACCACCCATAGGGTGATCGACAGGGTTCATAACCACACCTCTGTTTCGAGGTCTGCGTCCTAACCAACGTTTACGTCCGGCCTTACCGTCCGACTCTAAGTTGTGATCTGGATTTGACACTGTTCCAACAGTAGCGCGGCAGGCAACAAGAACCATCCTTGTCTCACCTGAAGGGAGTTTAAGGATAGCGTGGTTACCTTCACGAGCTGTAAGCTGAGCATAAGTTCCGGCGCTGCGGGCCATTGCGGCTCCCTGACCAGGACGAAGTTCAATGTTGTGAATAAGTGTTCCTAGTGGAATTTCTGACAGAGGAAGAGTGTTCCCTAATTCAGGAGCTATACCTGAGCCCGATGCTATTACCTGGCCTACTTTAAGTCCGTTGGGAGCTATTATATAGCGTTTTTCTCCATCTGCGTAAACAACCAATGCGATACGGGCACTTCTGTTCGGATCGTATTCTATTGTCTTTACTGTTGCAGTATAATTATCTTTATCGCGTAAAAAGTCGATGACACGGTACATTCTTTTGTGTCCGCCACCGATATAACGCATTGTCATCTTACCCTGAGCATTTCTACCACCTGTCTTGCGAATAGGCTCTAGAAGCGATTTTTCCGGTGTGGTGCAGGTGATTTCTGTAAATGCGCTTATCGCTTTATGTCTTGTTCCCGGAGTTGCCGGTTTAAATTTGCGTATTGCCATTGGTCTTAAATATTACTGTAGAAATCAATCTTATCTTCACCGGCCAGTGTTACAAACGCTTTTTTATAGTGATTTGCGCGGCCTGACAATAAACCCGCCTTTGTAAAGCGGCTCTTGCGTTTTCCGTGGTATCTCGCAGTATTTACTTCCAATACTTTAACACCATACATCTCCTCAACCGCTGCTTTGATCTCTAACTTATTAGAGGCAGGGTCAACAATAAAACCGTAACGATTCAACTTCTCGCCCTGAATCGTCATTCTTTCTGTTACTATAGGCTTAATTAAAATTCCCATCGCTCTTTACGGTTTAGTTTCGTCCTTGCATGATATCCTGTACACCATCAACCATAATGAGGGTTGTAGCGTTTACAAGATCGTATGTGCTGATCTCACTGACTGAGATTACCTTCACATTCGGCAAATTGCGTGACGATAAGTAAATATTATTTGAATTTTCAGGAAGCACGAAAAGGACTTTTCTGTCGTTAACCTTAAGATTTTTGATAATCTTAAGCATATCCTTTGTCTTAGGAGCTTCCAAAACGAATGGCTCAACTATTGTCAGTGCCTGTTCCTTCACTTTGTAAGCAAGTGCGGAGAAACGCGCCAACTGTTTCAATTTCTTATTGAGTTTGAAGCTGTAATCGCGTGGTTTAGGACCAAATACTCTACCACCACCTACATAGTTCGGAGATTTGATACTACCATGACGTGCACCGCCTGAACCTTTCTGACGAATAATCTTCTTGGTACTGTATGCTACTTCCCATTTCTCTTTTGATTTATGGGTTCCCTGACGTTGATTTGCAAGGTATTGCTTTACATCAAGATAGATAGCGTGATCATTCGGCTCAACACCAAAAATTGCAGGATCAAGAGCCACTTTCTTTCCTGACTCTGTCCCGTCTATTTTATAAACTGATAATTCCATAGACTCTTATTCCTCCACGATTACATAAGAACCTTTGGCACCAGGGATAGAACCCTTAACAATCACGAGATTGTTTTCAGGAATCACCTTAATAATCCTAAGATTCAGAATTTTTACCTGATCACCACCCATACGGCCGGCTAATCTTTTTCCTTTAAATACGCGAGAAGGCCATGAAGATGCGCCCATTGAACCGGGAGCACGAAGTCTGTTGTGCTGACCATGTGTCTGGCCACCAACTCCAGCAAAACCATGACGTTTCACAACGCCCTGGAAGCCTTTTCCTTTTGATATTCCAGTTACATCTACCCATTCCAGCTGATCATGAAATACATCTGTTACGGTAACGGTGTCACCCAATTGAAACTCTTTCATGAAATCGTTTCCGAATTCAACAAGTTTACGTTTAGGTGTGGTTTGTGCCTTTTTGAAGTGACCCATAAGGCCACCGCTGGTGTGTTTTTCTTTTTGTTCGTCATAGGCAAGTTGTACAGCGGCATAACCATCTTTCTCTACTGTACGGATTTGCGTAACAACACACGGACCAGCCTCAATAACGGTGCATGGGATGTTTTTCCCATCGGCACCGAAAACGGAAGTCATTCCGATTTTTTTTCCAATTAATCCAGGCATTGGTTGTTAATTTGGTGTTTTATAATAAATTATACTAACCCGCATAAAATTTGCGGGCTGCAAAGATACGATAAATTATTGTAAATGCAAGAGGTAAGGCCACTATTTTAGCTTTGCAAGAAGCTGTTGCTTTCCTGAAGATTCTTTCAATTGTGAGACAAAATATAGTGCATCCATGTAGTCTGTCTCAGATTTACTGGCCAAATATTTTCCAACATAATATGAAGCCATTTGATATAAATACCTTCTGCAGTCTATGTTGAGCATGAAACAATCTTTGTAATCGTCATAAGACATTCCGGTCACCTCATAATTAGATGACAACCCAATCACATTTTTCTTATGTAATCCTTTTATATTAAGAGTAACTGACGGAGAATAGAAATATTGCCCCATGGGTATTTTCAAATGAACTATAATTTTGTTTTTAGTTATAGTTCTGGTTATACTACTGTTCATACGATAGAAATCGTATTCGCAATATTCCTCCAGAGATGGCATCCATATTGAATCTAATCCATCTTTTCCATAAGTATCATTCAGCCAAAGCAATGCTCTTGCCCAATCGACGCCGGTTTCATGGACTCCCACATGTATAGCATGCCGCTCTTTTAATGGCAGTGCAAATTGGTCATTTATAGCCACCCTAAATCCAATCGTATCATAAAAGCCTCTGTTAAACAAAAAACCCCTTGTTTCACAATCGAGTTTACACGGACATAGTTCAATGGTTCCTGTTTGCGCAGTCATTATCTGTATTGGGCTATATTCTAAAGCCGCCTCTACATATGTCTTATTTCCGTCCGGTTCAGCCAGAGTCTTACACCCTCTTCCCGCAAGTGAGTCAAGAATAATGTTTTGAGACAGCGCATAGTGTTTTAATATAGAATCGACATTGCTTTGATCGGAGGTCCTGTTGTCATGAAAGGCAATGCCCACACCATAGTTAAGCATCTCCCTTATATCCTCCCACATTAGTCCTCCACGCTCTTTGAACTGATTATTGTCGATGACACGTCTCAACCGATTTATATCTATATCGCTTGTCATAAATCCCATTTCCGGCGCAATTGTTGTTGTAAAATGAAATCTCACCTCATTACCTGCCCCATCCGTAGAACCCAGCGTCTTACCAAGCATAAGAGTGTCTGTAGGAAAAATACCGAAATTAATATGTTTGAGACTATAAAAATAGTTTGTAGAGAGAGGCCTTCCATTAATTGCAGCCCATGTTACACAGAAAGCTGTTTGCTTACAATCGTCCTGGGTAAGAAAAAACAAAAGAGACTTGTTGTACTTTAGGGGTGGTATCTCTAGTTCTACATCTTCCAGAGGTAAAGAGCCATCGGTCTCAACGACTATTTCTGCTAAAATGAAACGATTCTCCAGAGCAAAAGGATAATTATATCCGGAATATGAGATTTCTTCATTTTGTTCGATTTCTCTTATTGGAAATTTTAGACAGGAAACAGCGAGATTAAGGACAACTAAGCCCATTAGCAATCTAACTCTATATAACATCTATATGCCAAGCATTTAATAATACATGGCAAATATAATTTATTTTTAATCAGGCTGTAATACTATTTGTTAAATTTCAACTATTTAACATCATTCAAAGAGTCCCGGACATCCTCGAAAAGCGTGTCAGGGCTTTCGAGTCCGACAGACAGGCGTATGCATTTTTGAGAGATGTTCATAGAAGCCCTCTGCTCATCGTTGAAAGTTCCGAATATGGTGCTTGCCGGATGTATAGCAAGCGACTTGTTATCAAACAGGTTGGTTGCACGCCTTATCACTTTCAGGTTATTGATAAACTTAAATGCGGCTTCCCGTGAAGGGAGATCAAATGTAAACATTGCCCCGGGATATTCGCCGAATTGTTCAAGACTGATATTGTAGAAAGGATTATCTTTCAGGGCAGTATAATTCACCTTCTCAATCTGAGGAAGTTTTGACATTCTCTCGGCCAGCTCCCTGCACGTTGATGCCTGTCTTGTATAACGCACCTCCATCGTTTCAAGTCCCAGTGTCTGCATATAAGCAACCTGAGGAGTCATATATGCCCCAAGGTTTCTTAATATCTCCTTTTTCAGCTTGAATGTAAATGCCTTATTTCCGACCGTGGCAAAAAGCTCTCCGAGTTTAGGGGAACGACTGTAATCAGCAGTCCCGTAATCAAGTATAAGGCCACCCAACGAGGTAGCACCTCCGGAAATATATTTTGTACTTGAAATAATCTCTACATCTACTCCGAAATGAGCTGCGCTGAAAACATTAAAAGGTATTGCCGTAGTGTCCGCAACCAAAGGAATTCCGTGTTTCCCTGCTATTGTCGACAGACTCTTGAGATTGGCAACCTCCAGCTGAGGGTTAGTAATCACCTCCAAAAAAAGGAGTGCCGTGTTTTTATCAATATTCTGTTCTACCTCCTCTGCGTTAGTCATATCACAGAATCTTGTCTCAACTCCGTAATATGCCAATGTAAACTTAAAAAAGGAGTAGGTATTTCCGAAGAGGTGTGGCGAAGTGACAATGTTACAACCTGACCATGCTAAAGCCATTACAGAATTACTGATTGCAGCCATTCCTGAGTTGACAGCCGTAACACTCATCGCTTTTGTGACCTCCTGAACTCTCTGTTCAAAATATTGCACTGTCGGATTTGTCAATCTTGAGTATACATGATCCGGAGTTCTTCCGCAAAATGCCTCTTCCATATCCTCTGCACAGCTAAACTCGTATGCCGCTGTATTATAAACAGGCATTGACAAAGAGTTATATGCATCGTCTTTCTCAAATTGTTTGTGCAGGACACTGGCTGCAAAATCTAAATTTTCCATATCTAAAAAATATTCACTTTTAACTCTTAACTTTTAACTCTTAACTTTTAACTCTTAACTTTACAATAAGCCCCTTCTAGCTGCAACAATGCCTTTTCAAGCACACTGCTTGGACAAGCCACATTCATTCTCATAAAGCCATTCCCCTCTTTCCCAAAAATTGAACCATCGTTTAGAGCAAGGTGCGCCCCGTCAACAAAAAAATCAACCAACGCAGGTTGCTCCAACCCCAACTCCCTGCAATCCAGAAAAACAAGATAGGAGGCTTCGGGTCTTATTGGCTTAATCTTTGGCATCCTCTCTGAACAGAATTTCATCAGGTAATCAATATTGCCGGTTACATATTCAAGCATTTGCTCCAGCCACTCCGTACCGTTGCTGTATGCTGCTATCGTTCCAATAAAGGCAAATACGTGACCGAGATCCAGTTCGCTTGCCTCCATATATTTCCTGAATTGTTCCAGTATTTGTTTGTTTTCAATAACCACGTATGAACTTGCCAGCCCCGGCATATTAAAGGCTTTGCTTGGTGACATGAAGGTAACGGAGTTCATCTTCGCCTTTTCGGATACTGTTGCAAATGGTATATGCCTCTTCCCGGGAAATGTCAGGTCTGCATGTATCTCATCGGAAAAAACCAAAGTTCCGTTTTCATGGCATATTTCAGCTATTTTTTGCAGCTCCTCCTCTCTCCACACCCTTCCCCCGGGGTTATGAGGATTACACAGGATAAAGACTTTACAACCCTGAATATCTTTGCTGAATTTGTCAAAATCTATCTTAATAGTACCATTCTTTATCTCCAGCGGGGAAAATATCACATTTCTGTTGTTCTTCTTTGTAATAAGAAAAAACGGGTGGTAAACCGGAGGTAAAACCATAACCTTGTCTCCCTCTTTAGTCAAAGCTTGTAATGCAAAAGCCAGACCCTGTACAATACCGGGAGAGAATGTCAGCATCTCTGAATTAATATGCCAGCCATACCGCATATCCAGCCAATTTATTATAGACCCGCTCCAGTTTTGAGGGACGCTAGTGTATCCGAGAATTCCGTTATCACAACGTTTCCTGATTGTATCTATGATATACGGCGGAGTTCTGAAATCCATATCGGCTACCCACATAGGAATAAGATCCTCCCTACCCCATCTCGGTTTTAGCGCTTCAAGCTTAAGAGCATCACTGTTCCTGCGGTCTATGACCTCATCAAAATTGTATTTCATGTTCTGGTTAGTTATACCCCTTGATTAACTCATCAAAGAGTGAAGATTTGAAACAATAAGCCTTACTGCAATAGCAAGCAGGATTATCCCGAAAAACTTGCGCATGACATAAATCCCTCCCTTGCCCACCTTCCGGGATATAAGGTCGATATTGCTCAGCACAAAATATACTATGACTATGTTAATAAAAAGAGCAATTATAATATTGACGACATCATATTCTGCCCGCAACGAAAGTATTGTTGTAAATGAGGCTGCTCCTGCAATAAGAGGGAACACTATTGGGACAATGGTCGCAGAGTTTGTCGGGCCGTCGTCTTTGAAAATCTGCACACCGAATATCATCTCAACGGCCAAAACTAACAAAACCAGAGCTCCGGCCACTGCAAAAGAGGATATGTCTACTCCGAAAAGTCCCAATAAGGCTTGTCCGAGAAAGAGGAAAGCCACCATAATAGTAAAAGATATCCATGACGCATTGAAGGGACTGAATTTCTTCTTCTTTTCCTTCATGCCTATAATAATAGGAACTGAGCCAAGAATATCAATCACGGCAAACATTACGATAAATGCACTGAAAATCTCTTTAAAATCAATACCCATTCTGAATATTTATAAATTTTCTGAGTGTCATCAGAAATATCTCCTTGTTTATAGGTTTTGCCAGATAATCATCAAAGACATCTCTGAATTTCTCTCGCTCGTGCTCAAGCGCATAAGCAGATTGTGCAATTATCGGAATTTTTGGTGAGAATTCCTTAATTTTTTGAGCAGCTGTGTAACCGTCTATTACAGGCATCTTGATATCCATGAGTACCAGGGTTACATCTCTGTTCTCACGGCAAATGTCAATAGCCTCCTTACCATCTTTTGCCTGGATATGTTTCAATCCAAGCTTGTTGAGCAACTCATCCAGATAAAGGTAGTTGTACTCCTCATCTTCAGCAACTAGTATCAAACTGGCATTTTCTAGATTTTTGTTTTCCATGGTTTCTCCTTCATATATTGGTTCGTATGGTATTTCAAAAATGCTGATGAATCAACATTTAACCAAATTTTGTCTACTATCAACCGAAAACTTCCTGCGGACAGGTAAAATCGGTTGTTGGAGGTTAAATATACAATATAAAGATATGCAAAAATACAATATTCACAAAAGTTACAACTTTGCCAAAGTTTTTCGCAATTGCAGGATAATCAGGTACAAGCCTTAAAGAAACTGGTTTCTGAGATTTTCCTCAGTAGCCGCTTATATATTAGAAATATTCAGAATCAGGGAAGTCCATCCTCACTCACGAAGTTCGTTCCGGCTGAAAATTTCCCTGATTATGAATATCTCTGCTAACTGTTAAGTGGCTTATGAGGAAAATTGTCGATTCCTGATTATATTAACACACTCCTAAAATCACTAAAAAAACCTTAGAAAACAGATTGTTATTTAACAGTTTTCTTTTTGTGCTGATTAAGCAAACATTGAAAATCAAAATCGGCTTTGATCTTATCCAGTATAGTCGTTACTACCTTATAAATTTCTTTGTTTTTTGAATAATCTGCCGGGCAAACAAAATTCACTCTGTTTTCGGCAATTAGATTTTCTGATCGCTGTTTCTTTATAGAATTTCTAGGCTGATAAACTGCTATGGAATGTCCTCCCATTTCCTTAACCAATTTCATACAAGGGACATCAGTTTCTCCATCACCGAAATATACCATTCTGCTAAAAGGAATTCTTCTATCTTCTTTTTTAGTATATTTATTAACACCTATCGAATCGGCAACGCTTTCTATCCCTTTGTTTATTTTAAAAAGGAATTGAGTTTTTGTAGTATAGTTAACTGCAACGCCAGGCCAAAAGGCTTTACCGTCTACGTCGTACAAATATGAACAAGCGAAAATTTTTTTAAATTCTTTGGCAATAGGTGTGCCTTCAATAATTTCAGCTAAACCGGAAGAATTAATATAGTGCTCAATAGTTATTCCGTTTTTTTTAGCATATTCATTTATCAAGACAAACCATTCTTCAACACCTTTAAACAACTTGACATCTTTTCCAAATTCTTGAAACTGCTCTCTTTTCAAAGAGATTTTCTCTGAAATTGCTTTTTGCATCATTAAATACATATATGTCAGAATCTGATCAGCATCATTATCATTAGATAATTTACTGTTTTCAGTCCAAAACTCTTTTGGGTTTTTCTTCACAGCTTCGATAAATCCAAATTCCTGCATATTACCGGGTGAAAGCGTACCGTCAAAATCGTAAATTAATGCAACGATTATATTACTTTTCTTACTCATACTTTTGTATCTATGGATTGGCAGACCTTGCTGTGTTCAACACTCTCTTGTTCCAGAAAAAATATGACAAAGAAAGCGCTAAGGCTATTGCTCCCGGAATTAACAATACCTCACCGAGTGGAAAAATTTCTGCATTCCAGTAAAGAATCAATATCGCAGTTTGTGAGAAACTATGGATTATACCAATAAGAGCCGTGAATAGAATTTTCCTTTTATCACCCACATATACCGCACTTACAAAAAGAAGCCACCAGGGCCAGGCAAGAAAAATAAGAGAAGTTGTAAAACGTTGCGGAAAATCCGGATTATTTTCCAATTTGACATTTTGTATTGCAAGATACACAATGGCAATATAAATCAGAACAATGAAAAACGCTATCATAGAATATCTCCTAAACAATTATTTGTACTATAAATCACATTAAGAAACTGTCATAAAGATAATTAAAAAATTTAAAGTACTCAGAAGCCGCTATCAAATTAGTGGAAAAATACTGGATCAGGGCATTTCAGCCGGAGGGAGAGCAACGACTGAGGATGGACAGCCCTGAAACAGTATTTTTCTACGGTATACAAAGCGTCCACATAAGGAATCCTGTTAAATCTTGTTTATCCGCTCAAATCTTTTGATTAAAATTTGCTTGTACTGATCCTTTAATTCATCAGCCAAGAAGCTAATATCAATTTGCGCCAACCACTTTGGTTTTGCTTTTTCCATTTTAGCGAAAATGTTCTCTTGCTGCTTTTCGTCCAACTTCAAAGTATTCATTGCAGCAACAAAATCTTGTTTCTTCAGTCTCTTCTTTTTCCCGTTAAGATTTAGTGCCATCTCTTCATCGTCTGACGGATTCACCAATGCCGTGTTTACCAAGTCGTAGGCCGGCGATAACACCATACCCAAACCAGGTTGCTCTAATAAGGAAAAGTTCTTCAGGTGCATATCGGCATTGCCTGTTAAAAAAGAAAATAACACCAGTTCAAAGAAATTTACCACGTCCAAGCCAGAAGTGGCAGAATACTTTTGAATGGCCTTACCAATTTGCTCATAACTACCATGGTATTTATCTTCTGTAAGACGCTCGGTTAATTGGCACATGTCCTCCATGGCAAGTTTAATCTTCTTTACCCTGTCTACACGCTTAGTAATATAAGCAAGGTTACCGGATGTTAATCGGACAAGACTATGTGTTGCTGTTTTTATATTAGCTATGCCGGCCAAATGCATGGTTAGATCTTCTACCTCCGGCATCTGTTTATATAATGCCGTTGGTGGTTTTAATATGTAGCCACCCCAAAGTCCAACGATGGTAAACCTTTTTCCCTTTTCTACACGGTTATTGCTTGTTATATGAAGAGATAGTTTTGCTTGCACACCTGTTACAGCGGTTTGGCTTTGTATTACCTCCTTTGCCAACGGCTCTAAATCAGCTTCTGAATACGGTAATGCAGGGGGTAAGGGCTGCCCGAATATTTTTTTTGAGCACGAAACATGAAAATCCAATTCATTTTCCGCCAGGGGTTGATAGCAAAACAAGCATCTTTTCATAGTTTATCCTCCTCTTTTACCTCTTCCGCACTTACTGCTCCTATGCAATCTTTACAACAAGCCAGCAGCAAGCCCATGCGGTCTCTTGGATTTAACTTCCAATTTTTTTCGGCAATATCCAACAACCAACCCTCAGGAATCAAGCCGTCAAAAAACGGGAACAACACATTGGATGTAAAGACTTTCTCTTGTAAAGGCAGTGTTAAACTTATTGGCTTCGCATTGGTTTGACTTAAGTAGGCTGAATCATACTTAAAATGATACCCGTTTTCATCTTGAGTAAGCCATCCCGCCACTTGAGTATCCATTTTAATAATTGCCTTTCTCATAATTCATGCTCTTTTTTTGCAAGTACAGCACCTACTTCATATCCAAATAAATGCAGTACCTGGTTTACTTTATCTAATCGTAAAGTTTGCTTTCCTTGCTCTAATTCACGAACAAAACGTAAGCCCACGCCCGCTTTTTCAGCTAACTCAGGCTGTGTTAGGTTTACTGCTTTCCGCTTTTCTTTTACAAAATTTGCCAAACTCATTTTATACCCTTTAAGGTGCAAATATAAATGTTTTTATATTATTTACACCCTTTAGGGTGCATTATTTTATAATTAAAGATTTTTACACCCTTTAGGGTATAATAACCAGATGTTATCAATTAATGCCCCCGAACGGGTATATCAAAAATTTTTCAGCCGGAGCAAGAGTTAGGAGCGATTGAAGACATAAGACCGAAAAACAAAAAAGCAACCAAATTGCTGACTCGCTAATTTGATTGCTTTTGCTTTCTTTTGTATTCTTTTAAAGAAAGAATTTGTGCTCGGGACGGGAATCGAACCCGTACGGACATTTCTGCCCACAGGATTTTAAGTCCTGCGTGTCTACCTATTCCACCACCCGAGCCCTTGGCTCGTTGCACCTTTCAAATAAACCCCTCGACAGGTGCTTTAAGAACTTTTTACATCCAAAAAAACCTCTCGTTGCGGAGAGGTTTCTTCGTAGAGCGGAAAACGAGACTCGAACTCGCGACCCTAACCTTGGCAAGGTTATGCTCTACCAACTGAGCTATTTCCGCGTTTTGGGAATGCAAAAGTAGCAATAATTTTGCAACCTCCAAAAAATTTTAGACCTCTGTCTTAAATTCCCTGAGGAATCTTATGTCGTTTTCAAAATAATGTCTTAAATCCTTAACCTGCCACTTAAGCATGGCAATACGCTCAACTCCCATACCGAATGCGAACCCGGAATACTCTTTGCTGTCAATGCCTGAAGCCTCAAGCACATTAGGATCAACCATTCCGCAGCCCATTATCTCGAGCCACCCTGTACCCTTGCAGACATTGCACCCTTTTCCCTTGCATATATTGCAACTTACATCAACTTCTGCGCTCGGCTCGGTAAATGGGAAATAAGAAGGTCTGAGCCTTATTTGTGCATTCTCTCCGAACATCTCCCTTGCAAAGAGCAGGACAGCCTGCTTCAAATCTGCAAATGAAACATTCTTATCAATATACAAGCCCTCTACCTGGTGGAATATACAATGAGCACGGGCTGATATGGCCTCATTTCTGAAAACTCTTCCCGGGCAAACCACTCTTATAGGGGGTTGCACCTTTTCCATTGTACGTACCTGTACGGAACTTGTATGAGTACGGAGTAAAATAGGATTATCTCCGGTTGTTACGAAGAATGTATCCTGCATATCTCTTGCGGGGTGTTCAGGAGGAAAATTCAATGCCCCGAAAACATGCCAGTCATCCTCAATCTCCGGTCCATCGGCTATTGCATATCCGAGTTTTGTAAATATTGAGAGTATCTCATTTCTGGTAATCGATATAGGATGCCTAGAGCCGAATTCAAAGAAATTTCCGGGTTTTGTGAGGTCATAAGCAGATTCCTTTGTCTCAGGGTTCTCATCAAGAACTGATTTTAATTCTTCAATCTTCTGCGCAGCTGCGGTTTTAAGCTTATTTAAAACCTGCCCCAGCTCTCTCTTCTGTTCAGGCAAAACTTCCCTGAAGTCGTCAAAAAGTTGTGTAATCTTACCTTTTTTTCCAAGCAGCCCTACACGGATCTCCTCGATCTCCTGCTCACTTTTAGCCTTTAATTCTTCAACTTCCGAAAGAAGTTGGTCTATTTTCTCTCTCATCATAAATTCGGAATGAATTGCAAAGGTAATAAATCTTTTATATTACTGTTTTCTTACAATATCGACTCTCTCCTGAGAGGCATAGTCATACACCTTGCCCCTCCGCCACCTCTTGGTAGTTCAGAACCATCTATAGTTACAACGCATCTCTTGTAAGAGTCAATATCTTTTTTCCCGGAAATCACCTCTCTTGCAGAAACAATCTCAAAGCCGCTCTTGTGCATCTCGTTTAAAGTGTGAACATTTCTCGCATACGACATAACTTTGCCCGGAGCAAAAGCAAAGAAATTTGCGCCGCTGTGCCACTGTTCCCTCTCCTGATTCCATTCATCAGCGCTGCCTCCGCAGGTTACCGGTTCCAGATCCATTCCCAGCTTTTTAAGTACTGAAAGGATGTTGTTAACCGACTTGATTTTCGTCACCTTCCCTCCTTCTATTATGATATGTACTGTCTGATACTGGTTTTCGTTAAGAATTAAAGGTTCAAAGACCATAGCCCTGTCAACGTCCAGCATTGTGAAAACCATGTCAAGATGAATGAATGACTCAGGAGAACTTGGAAGTTGCTGAACTATAATATGTCTCTTTTCCGGTCCTGATGATTTGCATAGCCTGTTTATAAGCATATCTATTCCCTGGCTGCTGGTTCTCATACCATTGCCTATCAGCAGAATATCTTCTCTGGCAACAAGCACGTCACCTCCCTCCATATATATATCATTGTTTCCCGGCTGGAAATCATGTGCATTTATCAGTTCACAATCGAAATAACGCTTGTTTCTGAATATAGCCTCGTTTATAAGGGATTCTCTCATCCTCACCTTGCTTGCCATACGACAGACAAGCACTTTGTTGCCCAAAGAGACAGAGGCATCTCTTGTGAAGTAATAATTATAAAGAGGAAAAAGCGCATAATAGTCATCCTTCAGGTAAGCTGTCAAAGTATCCATTCTTGCCGGAAGACCTTCAATCAGGACTGTAGCCAGAGCTTTTGACGGCATCTCCATAAGATATTCAAAATAATCTGTAACCTCCTCGGTAACACAAATTTTTCCGATTAAAGCCTCCCTGTCCGTATGGTTATCAAGCAGATTTGTAAGAAGGTCCTTTATCTGATATGTTTTACACACTTTTGAAAGCACCCCCGATACCTGTTCATACTCTTTCTGAGCTATTGAGAGGTTCAGAATATCACTGTACAATGCTCTCTGAGCATTTCTAGGGGTCATGTTCTCCACCTCCGCACCGGGAGAATGTAGAAGAACCGCCTCAAGTTTTCCTATTTCAGATTGGACGTTTATAGATATCGATCCGTTAGCCATAAAAAATATTTTATTGATACTTTGACAATTCCTGCGTTGTAATGTCAGTCAGAACGGATTTAAACGCCTTCCCGTTGCGCGGGCATATCATTAAAGCATCTTTTGTATTTACTATCATATAGTTTTCCAGTCCTTTGACAACAACCAACTTTTTCTCTTCCGAGATTACTATTGAATCTTTTACCTCAAGAACTGTTTCCCCTTTTGAATTCACATAATTGTTCCCTTCATCCTTCTCAACATAGCTGTAGAGAGATTCCCATGTACCAAGGTCCGACCAGCCGAAACTAACCGGATAGACAACCGCCTTTGACGTTTTTTCCATTACTGCATAGTCGATGGATATGTTGACGCACTCCTGATAAACTCCACGTATTGATGCATTCTCCTTTGATGTGTAGTAATCATCGGATATACTTCGGAAAAGACCTGAAATTTCAGGTTGCAGTATCTCAAGCTCCTTTTTTATTGCCTTCAGATTCCATGCAAAAATTCCGGAATTCCATAAAAACTCTCCACTATCCACGAATACCCTGGCTAATTGCTGATCCGGCTTCTCGGTAAAAGTCTTAATCTTATACGCCACATTGCCGTCTATGTCAACAAGTTCTCCTTTGTTAAGTTGTATATATCCGTATGCTGTCTCAGGTCTGGTAGGCTGAATGCCGAGAGTCATAAGGTCATCATGTGTCTCGGAGTAGTTAAGGGCATTTACTATTGTTGAATGAAAAAGTTCCTCGTTTGTAATCATATGGTCCGAAGGAGCAACAACAACTGTCGCATCAGGTGATTTCTGCAAGAGTTTGTATGTGGCGTATGCTATACACGGAGCAGTGTTTCTTCTGAAAGGCTCCAAAAGTATATGTTCAGGTAGTACTTCCGGTATTTGCTCTTTAACAAGATCTTTATAATTTTCAGAAGTAACAATTAATATATTCTCTTTTGGTACAATCCTGCTGAATCTTTCGAAAGTAAGCTGAAGAAATGTTTTTCCCAGCCCCAGTATATCAAGGAACTGCTTTGGCCTGTTGTTCCTGCTGACCGGCCAGAAGCGGCTTCCGACACCGCCGGCCATGATAATACAGTAATGATTTTTGTTCATATTTATGTTTGTTATCTCCATGTTGGTGTAAATGCTTTCGGGTAATACTCCAGTCTCTCCCCATAGGTTCCGAATGTTACTGACACCACATCGAAATGTGTGTCGCAATTCAGATTATTCTTGTATATATATGATCTTGCAGCTGCAATCACAGCCCTTTGTTTCATAATCCCGACCGTCTCGAAAGGCATTTTTCTCACAGGTTCAGTAAGAGACCTGACTTCAACTATATGAAGAATCATGCCATATCTTTGATCAGTACTCTCCATTATAAGATCAATCTCCTTATGCCCGCTTCTCCAGTTTCTTGCCAGAAGCCGCTGACCTCTTTCTATCAGATATTTAAGCGCCAACTCCTCTGCCTTTTTGCCGGTTTCCGCCCGCTCTGCCAACTCTTTCTTCATTGTCAATCAGCCACATTTCTCCCCGTCTGCCATAACAAATATAGAAAACATTATCGGCTTGAGCAACCCTGTGGATTATTTTAACTTGAGCTTTAAACGATGAGAGCCTGCCTGATAAAGTCAGGCAGGCTCTCCCTTAGAAATTATACTGTTATATTAATTGAAAATATAACGTAAGCTTATCTGCATTGAATAAGTTGATGAGAATGAGTTATCAGATCTGAATGTTTTAGTCAGCACATCAACACCATTTCTCTGGAATTGGTATACCGGTTCTCCGGTGCTGCCTTGAGCAAATTTGTTGCTGGCCTGCTTAAGAATAGCATATTGGTTGTAATAATATCTATGTCCCCAATTCTTATTAAGCAAATTGCCTAAATTCTGGATATCCAGACCAAGTTGGATAGTATTACGTTTGCCTTTAACATTTACAAAGAAATCCTGTGTCAACTTAATATCAAACTGATGAGACCATGGATAAACAGCACCATTTCGTTCTGCATATTTTCCTTTTCTGGTCTTAAGGTAATCATCATTATTTATAAAATTCCAGAAGTCCTGAGCCTGTTGAGCAGAGGTATAGGTTTGAGTTGTACCGCTGGCATCCTTGTATGTGTAATTTGAGAAGGTAAGTTCATCAACGCTGGCTGGCACATAGATTAGGTTATAAGCACCACCGTCACCCAATACGTTTGCAGTATATGTATATGACAATCTGCCCTGAGGGCCGCCTTCATAGAATAGAGAGAGACCTGTTGCGAAATGTTTTCCGTATTCTTTGCGATAACTTAACGAACCGATAAGACGATGAGGCATTACATAGCTTGGAGCGGCAAGTTCCTGTACATTGTTACCTTTAACAGTATAAGCACTCTGGAATGCAGAATAGAGCTGATCACCGAACCCATCATTCAAGCTTTGTGCTTTACTGAATGTATAAGCCAACATACCTGACAGACCATGCCAGTTATTCTTTTCTAATTTTGCAGTCAAAGAGTAGTAATAACCAGCTTTATCTGCATTTTTGAGAAGGTATGCATTTTTAAGGGTGCTATTATAATACTTACCATAGTAAGGACGGTTGTCAGCATAATTAGGAATGGCTGTAGATACCGGATCTTGCAGACCTACGTTGCAAACAGTAACCGGATTCACATCTTTATTATAGATTCCTTCTAATGAAGCCAATATTCCACCAGGCAATCTTGCATCCAATGCCAATGAAGTTTTCCATGTCTGTGGCATCCTAAGATCTTCAGCCATTAGAGATACCTGAGTTATTGAAGCTGTTGAAGCTGTAATACCATTTGGATATATCTGATTCAATTGATCAATACGATTTGGCAAGAAGGAAGGAACTGTTGCAGATCCGCCTGTAACAGCAGTGTAAGTATTTTGAAGAACTCCACTATCACCTGATTGAGCTACTATCCATACAAAAGGAATACGTCCTGTAAACAGACCTGTACCACCACGTAAAACAAGAGAGCGGTCACCGGTAATATCCCAGTTAAAACCAATCCTAGGAGAAACCATTAGTTTAGTAGACGGAAGAACGCTTGTATCATAGAAGCCACCATTATTGTTATATTCACCAAGTTGTGTTGTTGCTACCTGTTGGCTATATGTATCAAGTGACGGATACATCGGAAGTTCGAAACGAATGCCTGCTAGCAATTTAAATTTATCGCTTATTGAATACTCATCCTGAAGATACAATGAAAGTTGATTGAAGTTGAACTCTGGGAAAGCTTGTGAAAAGTCTTCGTTATATGAATGAGTGATTGCATACTGTGCAGGGGAGTTGAATAATGTGCCGTTGTTTATGGCTGCAACGAGAGCGTCTTCTGTAGCAAATGAATATTGGTAGTATCCTGCACCGAAACGCTGGAATCCATTCTTTGTATTATTATGCTCATATTGGATACCGGCCATGAGATTGTGTTTACCAAGACTATAAGAAAGTTCGTCTGTGATATTTGTTGTCTTTACATCCCTAAGGTTTCCATAAGAGAATAGCTCAGTACCAAAAGATGTGTATACATTACCGGCAACAGCTATGTCAACAAAAGGAAAATCACCGCCTTCAGTAGAACGTGGCTCATATTGGTGAGAGTATGAAGCTCTGAGTGCGTTTGTCAGACGACCTTCAAAAAAACGAGAGGTCAATTCACCGGCAACTGAAGAGAAGTTTGTTTCCTGATAGTATCGTGCGTTCTGGAAATAGATAGCCTTCATTGATTGACGGTTATCAGTAGTAAAATTTCTGTTTCCAAGACCGCTTGTAGAGGTAGAAGGCGCACTAGGCGATTTTTTCTCTGTGTTACTATACCTGATATTGAATTTATGGTTCTTGTTTATATTCCAATCAAGACGGGCAAGAATTTTCATACCAGGACTCTCTGAAGAATATCCTTGGTATGCGCCAGGATTGTATCCATAAGTGCTATTCAGGTAATTAGACAGAAGATCCATAGTAGAGGCAGTAGGACGTGCCACATTATCAGAACCGTTTGTGTATGGTTTGGCTGCTGTAGCAGCAACGCGAGATGGGCCCGGTTCTGTAACACTTTCTTTTTCGAAGTTAAGGAAAAAGAAGAGTTTGTTTTTAATAATAGGACCACCAACCCTGGCACCATAAACTAAATATTTGGAATCATTCTTTGTAAGAGTTGTACTACCTACTTTATTACCTTGGAAATCCTGATTGTTGAAGTAGGTGTAGATTGAACCTGAGAATTCGTTGCTACCGGAACGAGTAACAGCATTAATAGAGCCACCGGTAAAGCCGCTCTGGCGAACATCATAAGGTGTAACACTGATTGATATCTGCTCAAGAGCATCCAAAGATATAGGAGATCCGCTTGCAGGCAGATTCTGTCCAATACCAAAAGCATTATTGAAAGCAGCACCATCGACTGTCACGAAACTTTGACGATAACTACCACCTCCAATCTGAGGTCCGCTACCAGATACAAAAACCTGAGGAGTCATTTTGATCAGGTCGTTCATACTACGGTCAATTGTAGGTGTTCCGTTTATTGCTTCCAGATTAATAGATGTGATTGCGCCAGCTCTGTCTGATCTCATATTTGAAGTGGTACTGACAGCTGAAACAACAATTTCATCAAGGCCTACAGCCTCTTCTTGAAGTACGGCGTTGAGGACATAGTTGTCAGCAAGAGATATAGTGATACCTTGTGTCTCTAACTTTCTGAAGCCCAACGTCTGGATTGCAACATTATAAGGACCCCCAACCCGCATATTCTGAATGCGGTAATTTCCGGTATTATCAGTTACCGCATAGAACTGAGAGCCGGATGGCATGTGTACAGCGAGCACGGTAGCACCAGGAATAGGAGTACCATTAGTCTCTGTAATTCGTCCGCTCATGGATGACGTTGTAACCTGTGCAATTGCTGCGAAGGCCACAAAGAGCCCCATGGCTGTCAGGGCAAATCTTTTAATCGCTTGTTTCATAGATAATTAGATAAAGTGTTAGTGTTTCTGTCGCAAAAATAACAAAAAGAGAGTAGAACTTACAAACTACTTTGAGATTTTATTAACATTTTAACAATTTCGCAATAATTATTTTTTTTGTGTGATTTTAATTCAATTGTATTACATTTGCATCCGTATTGTGGAGGGATTTGACTGCTTGCAACCACATGAAAAAATGCTAAAATAGAGTCTTCCGGCGCTACTTTTCTGCAAAATCAAACCCTTTCCAGATTTAAATGTTTTAGTAATTAAACACTAATTATCATGTCGTATCTATTTACTTCCGAATCGGTATCAGAAGGGCATCCGGACAAGGTTGCCGATCAGATTTCCGATGCTATTCTCGACGAATTCCTTCGTCTTGACTCAAATTCAAAAGTTGCCTGCGAGACATTCGTGAGCACTGGTCTCGTGGTTGTAGGTGGCGAGGTCAATTCTAGAGCTTATGTTGATATCCAGCAGATTGCCAGAAGAGTGATTAACAGGATTGGTTATACAAAAGCAGAGTATATGTTTGACGGAAACTCCTGTGGTATTCTGTCCGCAATTCACGACCAGTCCCCGGATATAAACCGTGGTGTCGATAAATTTGATGAATCAGGTAATTCGGTTGCTACAGCCGATGAACAGGGAGCCGGCGATCAGGGAATGATGTTCGGTTACGCCTGCACAGACACAGAGGAGTACATGCCTCTGCCTCTGACTCTTTCTCATATTGCCCTGCTTGAGCTTTCGAAAATCAGGAAAGAGACCTCACTGATGCCCTACCTCAGACCTGATGCAAAATCACAGTTTACCATCGAATACGATGAGAATAACAAACCTCTTAAGGTTCACACGATTGTCATCTCCACACAGCATGACGAGTTCGACGCTGACGAGAAGATGCTTGCAACTATCAAATCGGACATTCAAGAGATTCTCATTCCCAGAATAATAAACAGACTTCCTGAACACACAAAAGAGCTTTTCAACCACGGATATAAATTACTCGTAAATCCTACCGGAAAGTTTGTCATAGGCGGACCGCACGGGGATACCGGTCTAACCGGAAGAAAAATTATAGTTGACACATACGGAGGTAAAGGGGCTCACGGTGGCGGAGCTTTCTCGGGTAAGGATCCCAGCAAAGTTGACCGCTCCGGCGCTTATGCAGCAAGACATATTGCCAAAAATCTCGTTGCAGCAGGCGTTGCAAGGGAGGTTCTGGTTCAGATTGCCTATGCAATTGGTGTTGCTCAACCTGTAAGTGTTTTTGTAAACACATTCGGAACTTGCAATATTCCTATGAACGACAGCGAAATAGCGGCTAAAATAAGCGAGATATTCGACCTGCGCCCTGCAAAAATAATTGAGAGGTTTCAGTTGAAAAATCCGATTTATGAAGTCAGTGCATCATACGGACATATGGGAAGGGATCCTTTCACCAAAATTGTCGAAGTTGTTGAAAACGGAGTTCCTGTTCAAAAGGAGATACAGTTTTTCGGATGGGAGAAGCTTGATTTCGTGGAAAAAATAAAGAAGAGTTTCGGAATCATTTAACGACTCCGTCGTTTTCGTTCCAAAGTAGTTTCTTACCAAAGCCCAACCGGTTGTCAGTGAATTTTACCTCTGTGACCCTTAGTGTCCACAAGTCTCCACCTTTCAACACTGCGTAAGGAAACCTCTTCAAATACTTCAGTCGGTATCTGTTAGTCAATGAATCGTCACATTTTTTTGCCTCAGCCTTAAACTGAAGTCCGCGTATAAGACCAATTGTCTCTGTTTCGAGACATACAGCCCCGGCCACAAGACCGGGGTTTTTACTTATAATGGATATGTGCCTCGTTTTATCGTCGGACGTAATGACAAAAAGCAATTCATCCTCAACGAATGTATAGAAAGCGTGAGAGCACCAGATGTCACAACCGTCCGAGACAGCCAGAGTAAGAACATGGTGTTCTTTTATAAAATCAATTATCTTTTCAGGAAACATTAGCCTCCTCCCAAATATATATTTTATCCGACCTCCTGAGTTTCACGCCGGCCGGGACCGGTATTGAGCAGTACTCGCCCTTGACAGCTTTCTCTGTCACCTTAAGGTCCACTCTTATCTCCTGTGCCTCACACTCAATAACACCTGTTGAAGGGCCGGTTATCAGTATCTGATCACCTGTCCTGAGTTCACCTGTTTCTACAAGTACCTCGGCAACAGAAAGATTTGAAAAATAGTTTGTGACTTTACCAACGTAACGTTTCTTTCTGGTCGCCTTATTTCCGTATACATCGCTCCATTCGCCAAGTTTTGCTCCCTGGTAGTATCCGTCCCAGAAACCTCGGTTAAAGACCGAGGAGACACGAGCTTTAAGCTCACCTGAAAGCTTCCTGTCATAAGAGCCGCCACAAACTGCATCTGCAGCTTCACGATATGCAGAAGTAACTCTTTTTACATACTCTGCAGCCCTTGCCCTGCCCTCAATCTTGAATACTGTCACACCCGCGTCGATTATTTTGTCAACAAATTCGATAGTGCAAAGATCCTTTGGTGACATAATATATTTATTGTCAATCTCGAGCTGCATTCCGGTCTCAAGGTCTGTCACCTGATAGCCTCTTCTGCATAACTGATAGCATGAACCTCTGTTTGCAGAGGCATTGTATTCATGAAGGCTGAGGTAGCATTTTCCGGAGACAGCCATACACAAAGCGCCGTGGCAGAATAGCTCGAGCGCTACCAATCTGCCGGATGGCCCTGTTATCTTATCTCTTTTGATTGCATCACTGATCTCCTTTATCTGTACTAATGTCAGCTCCCTGGACAATACAATCACATCTGCAAATTGGGCATGGTATCTGACACTCTCTATATTTGAGACATTGAGTTGTGTGGAGATATGTACCTCCACCCCGAGCTTCCTTGCATAGAGTATTACAGCCATATCCGAGGCAATGATTGCAGAGACACCCGCTTCATGTGCAGCCTCTACTGTTTTGTGCATCGCCTCCAGATCTGAGTTGTATATGACAATGTTAAGAGTCAGGTATGACTTGACATTATTACTCTTGCATATAGAAACAATCTCCGGAAGATCCTCTGTTGAGAAGTTATTGGCAGAATGGGAACGCATATTCAGCTCTCCCACCCCGAAATATATTGAATTGGCCCCCCCCTGGATTGCAGCATGAAGTGCCTCGAAATTGCCGGCGGGTGACATTATCTCGATATCTGTACTCTTTATTTTCATTTCCGATTAGTCTCGTGAAGTTATTGAGAACACTTTATCCAACACCATTTGAGGCTTAATGTTCATCAGGCAGGCGTAATCTCCCCGGTAACACTCTTTGTTGCCGAATACAGAACAAGGCCTGCATTCTAAATCAATCTGCAAGGCATTATCAGGTTTTTGATTCCATCCGTAAAAACCGGCATAAGGATGTGTTGCACCCCATATTGATAATACAGGAGTACCTACAAAAGAAGCAAGGTGCATGTTCGCAGAGTCCATGGATATCATAAGGTCGAGGCTTTTTAGTAATTCCAGTTCCTCTTCAAGCGTATATTTGCCGGCGGCGGACTCTACTCCTGAATATTTCTGTTCCATTGCATGCAGCATAGCCTCTTCGTCACGTCCGCCGCCAAAGAGAAAAATAAGAAATCTTTTATCCTCACTTAGTGTTGAGACAACCTCCTCCATATATTCATAAGGCCATGCCTTTCCCTTATGTTTTGCGAACGGGGCAATTCCTATTCTTACATGCTCTCTTTGTGCGGAAGTCTTTGTAAAACACTCCCTTCCGGCAAAACCGATATTCTCAAGTCCAATCTTTATTAATACATTTTCGTAACGGCTTAGCATTGAAGGAAGCTGCCTTAGCTGCTTGTTACCCCTTCTTGTGAGCCTTGATTTTTCCGATCTTCCTTTATGAAGAAAAGCAATTCTTAAAAAAGTAAAAAAGAAACAACCCCGGAGAACCCAGGTACGGGTTACGTTGTGTAAATCGGCAATATCAGTAGGCCTTGTTCTTGCCAGATCACGGAATAGTCTGGTAAGCCCTTTGAAGCCTTTGTATTTACTCTTAAAGTCCACCGGGAAGAATGAGAGGTTTTCAATACCGGAAAACAGTGCTGCCATTCTGGGTTGAGAAACCATTGTAAACCGGACGTCGGGATTGGCCCGGGCATAAGCCCTTACCAACGGTGCCCCGATAGCAATATCGCCTATGGCGGAGAACCTGAGAATTAATATGTGCCTAGCTTTTTTTCCCACCTTGATATAGTACCGGATTCAACGCCGGATCGTTGTACATTTTCATCTGTTTATAAAACTTCATATACTTTCTTCCGGATTCAATGTCGGTAAGAAGCTGATCGATTGCAAGTGAAAGATCCTCTTTTTGAGTAAGGAGCGTTTGATATTTCTTTGCACATGCAGCTATATGCTCTTCTGAGGCATCTTTTCTCTCGGCCTCTGCTCTCATATGATAGATCTTGAGTGCAAGAATCGAAAGCCTGTCTATTGCCCATGCAGGCGTCTCAGTATTTATTGTTGCGCCGGACTGTTGCTTAACATTCGAGAAAAGATCCATAAAATAGCTGTCAATCATCTCAACAAGATCTGTTCTCTCCTGGTTTGACCTGTCAATTCTCCTCTTTATTTCAAGAGCCTCAACAGGATCAATAGAGGGATTCCTGATAATATCCTCCAGATGCCATTGAACTGCATCTATCCAGTTCTTCTTGTACAGGAAATATTCAATAGTTCCCGGTTCATAAGGATCCGCCAACATGGCATCTACATCGTCCAATTTATGATAATCATTGACAGACCTTTCGAAGATCTCGTTGAATTTTTCACTGTACTTCATATAGTTTATAATTATTTTTCACGATTAATAAGTTTGTCGGCAAAAGCAATCAGTTGAGCTTCCTGTGCCTTAGTCAATCCGGATGCAAGTACAATATCCCTGGCTTCAGAATGATACCTGGCAATCGCCTCTTCAGCACCCTCCTTGATACCCAGCTCTTTATATTTTTCCAAAACGCCTGTTATTTTCTCTTCAGGGGCTATTGTACTATTCCTGAAAAGAGCCAGCAATGCGTTTGTCTGTTCCGGGTTAGCCCTCTTGAAAGCCTCAACGAGGAGCCATGTTTTTTTATTACAAAGAATATCCCCTCCAATTGCCTTACCAAATGTCAGCGTATTTCCGAAGCTGTCCAGGTAATCATCTTTAATCTGAAAGGCAAGCCCGAGCTTATATCCATAATTGTATAGCATATCTGACACCTTTTCTCCTGCTCCGGCTATAATAGCCCCGATTTTGGCAGAACAGGCAATCAAAACGGCAGTTTTAAGAGATATCATCTCCGTATAATCTTCCGTCGTGATAAAAGGGACTGACTCATAGTTCATATCAATCTGTTGTCCTTCACATACCTGAGCTGCTGTTTTTGAAAAAAGGGCCAAAACCTTGTTTAGCGATGCAGCCGGGGCATGTGCAATATATTGGTATGACTTTATGCACATTACATCACCTGAAAGGATTGCGATATTATTGTTCCATTTATTATGAACTGTTGTCTGGTTACGCCTTAAGGGTGCATCATCCATTATATCGTCATGAATAAGGGTAAACCCGTGAAATACCTCAATGGCCATTGCGGGATACAATATTTCATTGTCGATTTTATCTGAAAAAAGATTGTATGTCATAAGGGCCATCTTAGGTCTCAGCCTTTTACCTCCGATGGAAATCAGATATTCAATAGGTTCATAGAGCTCTTCAGGTTTCCCTTTAAGATCAAGCGTGATTACAGCCTTCTCCACAATCGCGTCAAGCTCTTCCAGTGTATACATGTCGTTTAAACTTAATTAATCTTCAAAGTTAATCCTTTTTATACAATTTTGTATATTCGCAGCTGTGGAAAAACAAAATACAGCAAGAGCACGGGTTATCAAACATACTGGCAGTCACTATCTTGTAAGTAACTTACCGGATTGGAATGTGACCCAATGTACTGTACGTGGAAAATTGCGTCTCAAAGGCGTAAGAACAACCAACCCTATTGCTGTCGGAGATTTTGTTGATTACGACATTCAGGAAGATGGAAGCGGAATAATAACCCGAATCCATCCAAGGAAAAATTACATTATACGAAAATCCACAAATCTCTCAAGAGAGTCGCATATAATTGCAGCCAACATCGATCTGGCATTAATCATTGTCACACTTGACCTTCCGCAAACCCCTCTGGCATTCATTGACCGTTTTCTTGTCACTTGTGAAGCTTATAGAATACCGGTTAAAATAATACTTAACAAAAGCGACCTCTACAAGGACAGCCAGGAAAGCGTAAAGAGTTTCAAAGAGTTATACACCTCTGCAGGTTATGAGGTTGTTGAAATTTCATGCATCAACGGAGAGAATATTGAACGGCTCAAGGAAGAGTTCAAGGATAAGCTCACTTTACTTTCCGGAATTTCCGGCGTTGGAAAATCCACATTGATTAACACGCTGGACAGCACGCTCAATCTAAGGACAAAAGAGATATCTGAATACCATCTTCAAGGTAAGCATACAACTACTTATTATGAGATACACCCATTGAAAAGCGGAGGTTTTGTAATAGACACTCCCGGAATCAGAGGATTTGGTTTGCTTGAAATAAAACCGGAGGAGCTTAGCCATTATTTCCCGGAGATGCTGAAAGTTCTTGAAAATTGCAGGTTCGCCCCATGCACACACACACATGAACCCGGATGTGCCGTAAAAATGGCTGTTGAAACCGGAGAAATATCTGCCGACCGCTATATCTCCTATCTAGGCATGCTGGAGGAGGAGGGTAAATACAGGTAGAATATGATGAACAAAAAAATAATGAGGCTTGCCGGCCCAAGTATTCTGGCAAACATAACCGTACCAATAGTAGGAATGGTGGATGTGGCAATAGCGGGAAGACTTGGAGATGCGGCCTACATCGGTTCTATTGCAATAGCGACAATGCTCTTTGACCTCCTCTACTGGAACTTCGGGTTTCTTCGCATAGGTACAGGAGGCCTTACAGCCCAGGCATACGGAAAGAGAGATTTCAGAGAAGCTGTCAAGATACTCATTCAATCAGTCGGGACAGCTCTTCTGGCCGCTGCGGTAATATGGGCAATTCAGTATTTTTTTGTGGAGCTCTCGTTCATGGTGATAGATACCTCTGAAGAGGTAAGGGCTCTGACATGTAAATATTTTTATATAAGAATCTGGGCAGCGCCCGCCACACTTTCGCTTTTTGCACTTAAAGGGTGGTTCATAGGTATGCAGAACACGATTTCACCTATGATTTCAGATATAACGGTAAATGTTACAAACCTGCTTTACTGTCTTTATTTTGCCATTTACCTGAAAATGGGAGTAGCAGGCATTGCTTTGGGAACTTTGGCTGCGCAATATACAGGCCTTATTGTTACCTTGTTAATATTACACATTTACTATGGCAAGTTATTCAAACACATAGATATAAAAAGAAGTTTCAAGCTTAATGAGGTTAGAGGCTTCTTCGTTATGAACAGCAATCTTTTTATCCGATCATTGTGTTTCCTGAGTGTTTATGCCGGTTTTACCAGCATAGCAGCCGAGTTTGGCGACACACTTTTGGCGGTAAGCACTATCATGATGAAACTAATGCTTTTATACTCCTATTTTGTGGATGGTTTTGCTTATGCCGGTGAAGCTTTGACCGGAAGGTACATCGGGGCTCGTGACGGGAAAAACCTCAAAAAGGCAATAAAGCTTATATTTTCATGGTGCGTGGCAATTGGTGTAATTTCTACTTTGGGGTACTATTTTGGAGGTGAAGCTCTGTTCAGACTTATGACAAACAATGAAGACGTAATAAGCGAGGCAAGACAATTCCTTCCATGGTTACTGATTGTCCCTATGGCAGGCTGCATAGGATTCACATGGGACGGAATCTATATCGGTGCTACAGCATCAATTGCTCTTAGGAATGTAATGATAATATCTGCAATTGCCTTTTTTCTCTCCTACTTCACATTCAAAAGCAGCATAGGTATTCAGGCTCTTTGGCTTGGATATGCAATGCACTTGTTATTAAGATCTCTTCTAATGTCGCTTGGTGCAAAAAAACATGTCCTTAGCAAAGTTCTTTAAAAACTTTTCATAACTTTGAAAAATACCTAGCTGGCAATCCGGATGAAGATCTACATAAAGATATCCATTTTACTACTATTTGTTCTCTGCCGGGGTGTAATGTCATCTCAGGAAAAGGATGCCGTGTTTCCGGGCTCTCTTGAGTATACATCTAAAATGACAAGAATTGCCGTTTTTTATTCTCGCAGTCCAAGGCATGAACGGCTAAGAGAGTTCACTTCCGGAATATCCTCCTATATTTCAAACAAAAAGATCAACTCCTTAGTTCACACATTAAGCATAGACCCTACAGGGGAAAGAGACTTTGATGACAAGAGTGAGAGAATAAAAGTTATTGCGCGTAACACAATAACCCGCAAATATGCAGATGTTGTCATTGCGACAGACCTGGAGTCCCACATGCTTATTTCAACATTGGACTCTTCTGTTTACGCAAACATGCCCGTTGTCTCGATATGCACAAAGACTAACCATATCAAACCTCTTCCAAGGAATCTGATATGCGAGATTGACTGGAATTTTGAAAAGAATTTTCTTCTGGGCATGAAGCTCTTTCCGAGGACAAAAAGGGTAATTTTTATATCTGACGACTCTGATTATGGAATGGCAGAAAGAAATCTTGCGCAAAACACACTGTCAAAATACAGGGACGAGGTTAGAATATCATATATTTCCCCGCCTACGGAACATTTCGACCTTTTTATAAAAGAGATAACCAAGCAGCCTGACAGGACATTCATAATTCTCTCCTCCTGGTTACTGGACAACGTAGGTAATTATAACATAAATGGATTATACTATCCGTTTTTAAGCCGGCTTGGCAATATACCGGTATTCGGAACTCAGAATCTCTCTCTCTCTTCCGGAATACTGGGAGGATACCTTACATCAATGTGGGATGTGGGGAATACAATTGCGGATAAGGCGATAAAGATGGCCAGAGGTATGATGAGCCCTTCAAAAATCTCTGTTAACTGCGGCAAACTCACACTTGATTACAATGTTGTCAAGCGTCTCAATATACCTCACGAAAGAATACCAAAAGAGGCCGTTTATATAAACAAGCCTTTTAATATTTTTGACGATTACTCGACTGAGATAAATTTTATAATTTTTATAATAATCATTCTATCTGTATCTCTTATTTCACTTGCATACTACCATTTCAGATTTATCAGAGTCAACAAGGACAATCTCAAACTGTCAAAAGAAAATGAAATAAGGAAGGAACTTCTTGACAGGACTCTCTCTGTGATGACTGAAGGTGTAATATCTTTTGATACGGAATTAAAGATTATTGATATAAATAATGCCGGGAGGGAGATGTCCGGTCATAAAGGCGAGTTTATTGGCAGCACATTCGATGACATATTTCACACATCCAGACCTAAGAGTGAGATATCTGTTTCCGAGGCTCTGGCAAAATCCATGAAAGAAAAAGAGCGAGTTCAGATATCGAATTCTACAAAGATAAACTATCCTGACAAGGAGTCCCGGGTCATATCGGGAAATGTCTCCCCTGTTATCGACTCTGACGGAAAAATCTCCCAGATTGTATTTGCATTTTATGACAGGACAGAATCCTTTACGCAGCAAAGATTCCTGAAACTGGCTGCCGAAACTGCAAAATCATACACATGGGCATTCAACACACTGACCAAGAATATATATCTTGACGACAATTATTTCAAACATATTAGAGAACAGGCTCCCGAAAAGTCTCTCATAAGATTTTTCCTGTCAAAAATTCATCCTGACGACAGAAAGGCAATAGTAAAATCCCACAGCCTCATGTCTAGAGAAGCAACAGGTGAGATGAGCAAAACAGAATTCAGGATGTCATTGGACAACGGAGAAACATATGAATGGTGGGAAAGGCGAGGAATAGTTTATATTGAGAGGGAGGGCAATAAGAATATCCGTTACATATACGGGATGGATATAAACATTGATGACCACAAGAAGAGGGAGAAGGAGCTTTTAGAGGCAAAACAGAAGGCTGAGGAGTCTGACAAACTTAAAACAGCATTTCTTTCCAACATGAGTCATGAAATAAGGACCCCTCTGAACGGGCTTGTCGGTTTTGCAAACCTGCTGACAGATCCTGATTACAGTGCTGATGAAAAACGCAAGTTCGTTGAAGTTATAAATGAAAGTTCAAAAAAACTTATGTCACTGATAGGTGATATTCTGGACCTTTCAAGAATAGAATCAAATGCCCTGCTTTTCGATGTTAAACCTTTCGATTTGTCCGACAACATAAACGAGGTTATATACTCATTAAAGAACCAGGAGAAGTCAAATGTCAAGATAGTTGCAGACCTTCCGAAAAAACCGCTCACACTCTCATTTGATGCGTTTCGCAACAGACAGATACTGAACAATCTCATAAGCAATTCTCTCAAATTCACAGATGTGGGAGAGATAAGGGTCGGTTATAAAGTTCATGAGACGTTTGTTGAAATTTTTGTCAGCGATACCGGAATCGGTATTGAGAAGAAAAATCTGTCTGCCATTTTTGAACGATTTTTCAAAATTAACGAATTTGTCGGAGGGACAGGGTTAGGGTTACCTTTATGTAAGGCAATTATCGAAAAGTTCGGCGGCAGGATTTGGGCTGAATCGGAATTTGGTGCAGGCACAACCATCAAATATACTATAAAGTTTCCTGAGACTACTGAATCGGCAGGGAACGGCAACATTCAAGACATTAAGAAACAAATTCAGGAATCTGAGCCTGAACAAAAGAGAGAAACGCTGCCACTTGTTCTTATTGCAGAGGATCTGGACAGCAATTACCAGCTTCTCAGGATAATGCTGAATAAGTCCTATCGGCTTATATGGGCCAGGAACGGAGAAGAGGCTGTCGAGATGTACAAAATTCATAATCCGGCAGTTATCCTCATGGATATTAAAATGCCGGTAATGGACGGCCTAGAGGCCACAAAAAGAATCCGTAAATATTCAAAAGATGTGATTATTATTGCTCAGACCGCAAATGCCTTTGAGTCAGATCACAAAACTGCCATTGAAGCCGGGTGCAACGATGTGGTGACTAAACCCATCAGATCCTCCGTATTGCTTGCAGCGATCAAAAAGCACCTGTCACAATAATCTAAAACATGAAAGACCTTAAGTATCTGAAACTGCTCACCAAGAGCTTCCCCAACATTTCCGATGCCGCCACAGAGATAATAAATCTTGAGGCAATTCTTAACCTCCCTAAAGGTACAGAGCATTTTCTGACAGATATACATGGAGAGCATGAAGCTTTCCAGCATGTAATAAAAAATGCCTCCGGAGTTATTAAGAAAAAAGTCGAGGATATTTTCGGGCACACTCTCAGAGAATGGGAAAAGAAGGAGTTATGCACACTGATATACTATCCCGAGCAAAAGCTTAAGATAATAAAAAGCAGGGAAAATGACATCGATGATTGGTACAAGATGGTTCTTGTAAGGTTGTTGAAGGTCTGCGAAAATGTATCTTCCAAATATACCAGGTCAAAAGTACGGAAAGCCTTGCCGAAGGAGTTTTCATACATAATACAGGAGTTACTTCACGAGTCGCTGAATGAACCAAACAAGCACGGTTATGTCGAAGCCATCATCTCTACAATAGTATCAACAGGCAGAGCGGAGAATTTTATCATTGCCATCAGCAAACTTATTCAGAGAATGACCATTGATTCGCTCCACATAATAGGAGATGTGTACGACAGAGGCCCCGGAGCACATATTATAATGGACATACTATGTGATTATCACAATGTTGATATACAATGGGGTAATCATGATCTTGTATGGATGGGAGCAGCTGCAGGAAGTGAGGCATGTATGGCCAATGTTATAAGAATGTCGCTGCGCTATACAAATCTTGCAACTCTTGAAGATGGGTACGGAATTAACCTAATGCCTCTTGCCTCATTTGCACTGGAGGTGTACGGAGATGACCCGTGTTCGGTGTTCAAGCCTAAAATGAGTGAAGATGAGGTAGTAAAACAAAAGCAGATAAGAATGATATCACAGATGCATAAGGCAATATCTGTCATTCAGTTCAAGCTTGAGGGCCAGCTTATCGAAAGGAATCCGGAAATGGAGATGAATGACAGAAGATTACTCCATCTGATTGACTATGAAAAAGGGACAATAACGCTTAATGGCAAAATCTACCAACTTAAGGATAAGTCATTCCCGACAATAGACCCCCTTAATCCGTATGAACTCACAGAGGATGAGAGAGAACTCGTTGACAAACTTATACACTCATTTACTCATAGCGAGAAATTGAGAAAACATATGAGATGCATATATGCAAACGGGTCTCTTTACCTTGTAAGAAATTCAAATCTTCTTTACCACGGATCTGTGCCTCTCAATGCCGACGGATCATTCAAAAGCATTAAAATTCAAGGTTCAGATTATAGTGGAAAGAGATTGTTTGACAAAATCGACCAGATTGTCCGTCAAGCGTATTTCGAGGAAAAAAAGACTAAAGCGAAGCATTTCGGACAGGATTTTATCTGGTACCTCTGGTGCGGACCATCATCCCCTCCTTTTGACAAAGACCGGATGGCCACTTTTGAGAGGTATTTTATCGCAGACAAAGAGACCCACAAAGAAAATAAAGGACACTATTACCATCTTAAGGACAACCGGGAGATATGTGAAAAAATCCTTGAAGAGTTCGGAATCAGTGATGAGCATTCTCATATTATAAATGGTCATATACCGGTAAAAACAACAAAAGGTGAGTCTCCGATAAAGGCTGACGGAAAGCTTTTAGTCATAGACGGAGGCTACTCAAAAGCATACCAGCCTGAAACAGGAATAGCCGGATTCACACTCATATACAACTCTCACGGACTTCAGCTCGTACAACATCAGCCTTTTGTCTCCACACAGCAAGCCATAGAGAATGGTGAAGATATAATATCAGAGACAACTGTGCTTGAATTCAGCAACAGACGAAAACTTGTACGTGACACAGATATAGGTAAAGAGCTCATGCAACAGATTGACGATCTCACTAAATTGCTTGATGCCTATCGTAGCGGATATCTGAAGGAGGATGACAATTAACTAAATAAAGACCTCTGCAATCATACAACGTACCGAACCGCCTCCGTTTGTCTCAATTGTTGAGACATCCGGGGCAAGTATCTTGCAATAAGAAGAGAGACGATCGATCTGATCCTGGGTCAATGACTGCTTCGCTCTTGAAGACATGACAAGCAACGGCTCTCCTTTTTCATTTGAAATCTCCAGCATGTTACCGGCAAAATTGCCCATCTGCTCAAGAGAAATCTCAATCAGCTCTTTATCACCATCTTCCACAAGACCAATAAAATTCTCCCTCTCATTTATATCTTTAATTGCATCAATACATGCAAGAACGAATTTATTCCCCACACACATCATCACATTAGTGTGATATATCGGCTGATCATTCTCGTCACTGGCGCTAAAAAGAAAATAGTCATAATCCATCTCCTCACAGAACTCCTCAAGTACCGACTCATCCGTCCTTGGCGAGGCACATGCATATACAAGATTGCCGTCTCTGTCAAGCACCATGCTTCCGGTACCTTCCAGAAAGAGTGATTTTGCCTCCCATTTGGTGAGGTCCACTACCCTCTTTACTCCAAACTCCTTTTTAATGTATTCGATTACTTCTGGTTTTCTTTCAAGTCTTCTGTTACCGGCAAACATAGGATAAAGAACAACAGTTCCACCCTCGTGTGTTGAAAACCAGTTATTGGGAAATATCGAATCGGGAGTATAGGGCTCCGGAGTATCTTGTAACACATGAACATTCACCCCATTTTGTCTGAGAAGTTCTACATAGTTGTCAAACTCCTGAACAGCTATGCCATTTGCACCATCTTCATTGCTCTGCTTCTGGAATGCATTATTGACCGCAGTCTCGGGATTATAACCGAAGTTTGCGGGCCTTATCATTAAAACTTTTGAAGTTGTCTGCATATAAGATTAAGCTAAAGAGTCCATTGCTCCTATGATTATTTTTATTGCCTCTCTCAATTCTGCCTCAGATATAACTAATGGCGGAGCAAAACGTATAATGTGCTTATGAGTGGGTTTTGCAAGAACGCCCATCTCAGCCATCCTCTCACACACATCCCATGCCTCCTTGCCATTGTGCGGCTGTACAACGACAGCGTTTAGCAAACCTTTTCCCCTGATCTGTTTAATAAAAGGAGATTTGTATTTACCCATTTCGGTCCTGAAAATATTTCCAAGATATTCTGCTCTCTCCACAAGATTTTCCTCTTTTACAACCTCCAAAGCAGCCACCGCCACACGACAGGCAAGAGGGAATCCCCCAAAAGTAGAACCATGCTCACCCGGTTTTATCGTTAACATGATTTCATCATCGGCCAGAACTGCCGACACCGGCAATACTCCGCCCGAAATAGCCTTGCCAAGTATAACAACATCCGGACGGATGCCTTCATGATCACAGCACAGCATTTTACCCGTCCTTGCTATACCTGTCTGCACCTCATCGGCCATAAAAAGCACATTGTGCTTTCTGCAAAGCTCAAAGCATTTTTTCAGATAACCCTCATCAGGTACAAACACTCCGGCCTCTCCCTGAATCGGCTCAACCAGGAATGCTGCAATCTCTGCACCGTGCTTCTCAAGAACTGACGCAAGTGCATCAGGATCGTTGTAAGGTATCTTGACAAGACCCGGAGTAAACGGGCCATATTTATCATAAGAGTCAGGATCTGTTGAGAGTGAGACGATAGTAATCGTCCTTCCGTGAAAATTTCCGTCACAACAAACTATCAAAGCCTTGTCCTCAGCTATGCCTTTCTGTATATATCCCCATCTGCGGGCCAGCTTAAGGGCTGTCTCAACGGCTTCGGCACCGGAATTCATAGGCAACACCTTATCGTAACCGAAAAAGTCGTGCATATATTTTTCATATGGTCCCAGGCAATCATTGTAAAAAGCCCTCGAGGTGAGACAGAGTATGTCAGCCTGATCCTTCAGAGCCTTAACGATTTTTGGGTGACAATGCCCCTGATTGACTGCCGAATATGCAGATAAAAAGTCAAAATATTTTTTACCGTCCACATCCCAGACATAAGGACCCTGGCCCTTAGACAACACTACTTCAAGCGGATGATAGTTGTGGGCTCCGTACTTTTCCTCACACTCGATGAAGTTCTTTGCATTTTTTGATAATTCCATGATTCTGAATTTTCTCAAAGATAGCCCTTTTTTCCTCAAAAAATGTTAATAAGGTGTTTGTAATTCAAATTAATAATCTTACCTTTGCATCCCAATTTTATGTGGCGAAAATACTTAAAGCAAAGAATAACAACTAATTATGCCAACAATTCAACAGTTAGTCCGCATGGGCCGCACAGTGATCGTAGAGAAGAGTAAATCTCGCGCTCTTGATGCTTGTCCACAAAGACGCGGAGTATGTGTACGTGTTTACACAACAACTCCTAAGAAACCTAACTCGGCTATGCGTAAAGTAGCCCGTGTACGCCTTACCAACCAGAAGGAAGTAAACGCATACATACCAGGAGAAGGTCACAACTTGCAGGAGCACTCAATCGTGCTTGTGCGCGGCGGTCGTGTAAAAGACCTTCCGGGTGTACGTTACCATATCCTGCGTGGTGCATTGGATACTGCCGGTGTTGACGGTCGTAAACAAAGTCGTTCTCTTTACGGAGCTAAGAGGCCTAAAAAAGGCGCAGCTGCTGCTCCGGCGAAGAAGAAATAATCCAAACAAACAAATTTTATAACAAATGAGAAAAACGAAGCCTAAAAAGAGGATTCTACTTCCTGATCCAAAGTATCATGACGTATTGGTAACACAGTTCGTTAATAATCTTATGATTCAGGGGAAGAAGAGTATCGCCTATGGCATCTTCTATGATGCAATGGAAATCATCGGCGAGAAGATGAAAGATTCTGACAAGGCTCCTTTAGAAATCTGGAAAAAAGCGCTTGAGAACATTACTCCTCAGGTTGAAGTAAAGAGCCGCCGCGTAGGTGGTGCAAACTTCCAGGTTCCTACAGAAGTGCGTCCTGACAGAAAAGTTTCATTATCTATTAAAAACATGATCTTGTACGCACGCAAACGTTCTGCTCACTCAATGGCAGAAAAACTTGCAGCTGAGACTATAGCTGCATACAACAACGAAGGTGCTGCATACAAGAGAAAAGAGGACATGCACAAGATGGCAGAGGCCAACAAGGCGTTTGCACACTTCCGTTTCTAAGCTCCAGAGAATAATTAGATGGCAAGAGATTTAAAATATACGAGAAACATTGGCATCATGGCCCACATTGATGCCGGTAAGACTACTACATCCGAGAGGATTCTCTATTATACAGGCAAAACCCATAAAATAGGAGAAGTCCACGAGGGTGCCGCTACTATGGACTGGATGGTTCAGGAGCAGGAAAGAGGTATTACAATTACCTCAGCTGCTACCACAGCCTTCTGGAACTATAGGAACGAACAGTACCAGATTAATCTTATCGACACTCCAGGTCACGTTGACTTTACAGTTGAGGTTGAGAGATCATTGCGTGTACTAGACGGCACGGTTGCAACATTCTGTGCTGTAGGACGCGTTCAGCCTCAATCAGAGACTGTTTGGCGTCAGGCCGATAAGTATCATGTGCCAAAGTTAGCTTATGTGAACAAGATGGACCGTGTCGGAGCGGATTTCCTTGCTGTAGTAGAGGAAATGAATGAAAAGCTCGGCGCACATGCTTTACCTATTGTTCTTCCTATAGGCGCTGAAGATAAATTTGAAGGAATAATCGATCTTATTTCTAAAAAAGCATACTATTATGATCAGGACAGCAAAGATCTCGTGAACTATGAGATCAAGGACATCCCTGAGAATATGGTTGCCGAAGTTGAAGAGTGGCGCGGCAAACTGATAGAATCTATCGCTGAATATAATGACGCGATTCTTGAGAAATTCTTTGATGATCCCGATTCAATTTCCGAGGATGAAATCATTGAAGCACTCAGAAAAGCAACAATTGACATGGCTGTAGTTCCTACATGCTGTGGTTCCTCTTTTAAAAACAAAGGAGTTCAATACCTTCTTGATTCTGTAATGCGTTACCTTCCTTCCCCTCTTGATATTGGAGAGGTTCACGGAAAAAATCCGGACACCGAAAAGGAAGAGATTCGCAAATCAAATCCGAAGGAGCCATTCTGCGGATTAGTTTTCAAAATAGCAACAGATCCTTTTGTAGGACGCCTTGCATTCCTTAGAGCTTATTCAGGTAAGCTTGAGTCAGGCTCATACGTGCTCAACACTCGTTCTGGTAAAAAAGAGAGAGTGGCCAGACTTTACCAGATGCACTCAAACAAGCAGAATCCAATAGATTTTGTTGAGGCTGGTGATATCTGTGCAGCAGTAGGATTCAAGGACCTTCGCACCGGAGATACTATCTGTGTTGAAAGTCACCCTATAGTACTTGAGTCTATGACTTTCCCTGATCCGGTTATTGGTCTTGCTGTTGAACCTAAGACTCAGAAAGACCTTGACAAACTTGGTATCGCTTTAGGAAAACTTTCTGAAGAGGACCCTACATTTACTGTACGCTCTGACCATGAGACCGGTCAGACAGTCATCAGCGGTATGGGTGAGCTTCACCTTGAGATTATCGTTGACCGCCTCAGAAGAGAGTTCGGGGTAGAGATAAACCAGGGAGCCCCTCAGGTTAACTATAAAGAGGCAATACGCTCAACCGTACAGCATCGTGAGGTGTTCAAGAAACAGTCCGGTGGCCGAGGTAAATTTGCTGATATTATCTTTGAAATAGGTCCGGTTGACGAGGGTGTCTCAGGACTCCAGTTTGTTGACGAGGTTAAAGGCGGTAACATTCCAAGAGAGTTTATCCCTTCTGTAGAGAAAGGATTCAAGGCTGCCATGGCAAATGGTGTTCTTGCAGGATATGAAGTAACATCACTTAAGGTTGTTCTTAAAGATGGTTCATTCCACCCTGTAGACTCTGATGCACTTTCTTTTGAAATTTGCGCAAGACAGGCTTTCCGCAAATCGTGTCCTAAAGCAAACCCTGTTATACAGGAGCCTATTATGTCTCTTGAAGTCGTAACTCCTGAGGATTACGTCGGAGATGTTATCGGTGACCTCAATAAACGCAGAGGTCAGATTACAAATATGGACTCAAAGGGTAATGCAAGAATCGTTAAGGCTAAGGTTCCGCTTTCTGAGCAATTCGGTTACGTAACAACCTTGAGGACATTATCATCAGGTCGTGCTACAAGCACCATGGAATTCTCTCATTATTCAGAACTTCCGGCTTCTCTTGCAAAAGAGGTTATCGAAAGATCGAGCGGAAGAAAATCTGACGGTGATTTAGATGAATAAAACGAAAAATTAATTGGTTAATATAAAACAAAATGAGCCAAAAAATAAGAATAAAGCTGAAATCTTATGATCATATGTTGGTCGATAAATCTGCCGACAAGATTGTAAAAACTGTAAAAGCTACAGGTGCTGTTGTTAGTGGTCCTATTCCACTTCCTACAGATAAGAAGATTTTCACTGTTAACCGCGCCACTTTTGTTAACAAGAAAGCTCGTGAGCAATTCGAACTGAATTCCTTCCGCCGTCTTCTCGACATCTACAGCTCAACCCCAAAGACAGTAGACGCTTTGATGAAACTCGAACTTCCAAGCGGAGTTGAGGTAGAAATCAAAGTCTGACTATAGGAAATTGACGGCAAATTACTATCTTTGTCGTCCCGTTCCCGGGCCCATAGCTCAGTTGGTTAGTAGCACCTGACTCATAATCAGGGGGTCGTTGGTTCAAGCCCAACTGGGCCCACAGAAAAGGCATCTATAAGAAAATATAGATGCCTTTTTATTTATCTATAATAGACACAGTTAATCCATCCTGCCTGCTTTTTTGTTTCTAAAACGAAGAATTTATTTCTATTTCTGAATAAATCTGCCATCATTTTTCTTTTATATTTGCAAAAAAAGAGATTTTGGCCAAAGAGAGTTTCCGAGATAAAGAGCTTCTTGATTTGATTGCACTGGGTGATCAGGATGCGTTCTCCACTCTATACAAATCTTACTGGCTTGAGATGTATGACAATGCATATAAGCGCCTTAAGAATAAAAAACAGGCAGAAGACATTGTTCAGGAAGTCTTCTTATCCATTTGGCAAAACAGAACAAAACAGAAAATTGATAATCTCCCGGCATACTTACATACCGCTGTAAAGTATAAGATTTTTAATTATGTTGAACGGAATCGCTTCCACCAGACTTTTTTTGACCCTTTTAATGAGATATCTCTAAGTTTCAAAGGTACTGACCATACACTGATTGAAAAAGATCTCCACAATCTTCTTTTAGCATATATAAACACGTTGAATGACAAAAAACGTGAATTATTCCGGCTTCATTATATTGAGAACTTATCTACCAAAGAGATTTCAGAGCAATTGGACATGCCTCGTAAAACGGTGCAAAACCAATTAAGATCAATATCATTGGGTATCCTTTCCCGAATTTCTCCATTATTGATTCTTATTTGGGCAATTCATTTATAAAATTTAAATTTTTTTGGGATTTTTTTCGATCGGTGTGACATACTATAAATGCAGCATGTCATTATGAGTAAATACATACATCCCCGAAATTATCTCATACGATTAATCAAAAGATATCTCAGGAATCAGGCATCTTCTGATGAAGTATCATTTTTGGAAAAGTACTATTCTTATTTTGATAAAGAGAAAAAAATCTCCGACTCTTTTAGTCCGGAAGAGATTGACAAAATTGAGAAGAGGATTTTTGAGAATATAAAATCAGAAATCGACACTCATGACACAAAAAATATTTATCGTATAAACTTTTTGCAATCATTCCGTTATGCTGCCGCAGTTATAATTGTTATACTAGTAATAAGCACATTGCTTGTTATTAAGAATGATTCAACTATAATAAATCCAGGTGATAATAATAAAGAGGTATTAACCCAAAATAACTATTTAGCAACCATTGAAAATGGTTCGACTGAAATTGTCTCACAACAATCCGGAACAAAAAGTGAGAATATCGATTCCTTGGTTGGCAAAAAAAATCCTTTAACAAAAGACAATAAGGAACATCCTGTAATAAACACAGTTTCAACTCCACGTGGCGGAGAATACAAGCTAACACTTCCCGATGGCACAAAAGTATGGATGAATTCCGCTTCCACTATTGAGTTCCCGGATAAATTCGTTGATAATGAAAGGATGATAAACGTTACTGGTGAAATTTATCTTGAGGTAAGTAAAGACCCTTCAAGGCCATTTATAGTCACTGTCAATAATTCAACAAAGATTAAAGTCCTTGGCACACATTTCAACATTAAGGCTTATCCGGAGGAAAAAACCATAAAGACAACCCTTCTGGAAGGATCTGTACAAGTAATCAACTCCTCCGGTTTCTCGGTAAACTTATCTCCGGGACAGCAGTTAACCACTGACATCCAAGGCAATACTTCTGTGAAAAATGCAAATATAGACGAGGTAATGGCATGGATGAAAGGCATTTTCCAGTTTAACAGTTTAAGTATCGACGAAATAATGAGACAAGTTTCACGTTGGTATAATGTAGAAGTTATCTATCAAAACGAAAAACCTACCGGGAAATATTCAGGAATTGTAAACCGGAACACTAATCTTGTGGAGGTTCTGAGTATGCTTGAATTAAGCGGGATTGTATGCAAAATAGAAGGAGACAGTGTTATTGTCATTTAAAATATATGGGATTAAGATATAAATAAAGGAGGTGGTATGAACAGGAAAATCTGATAAATATTATAAACTTATCCCATAAAAAACCACCCCGGCGGCAACCGAGGTGGCGGTATGTCCAGGATAAGTAATAAGAAATGCAAAGAACATTATTATTAACATTTAACCTAAACAACACAAAGGTATGAAATTTAAACATCAAAACTTCATCTTTTATGACACGGGATGTTGTTTCAGTAAAACTCTGAAATCTATCAGGATATCCTCTGTCTTATTACTTCTTTCATTCTTTTTGATTAGTGCTAAAACCTATGCTCAAACAGTTACTCTGAACACCAAAGACGCATCCTTGGTTATAGTCTGTACACAGATTAACCAGCAGACAGGATACAATTTTTTTTACAAAGATGATTACATAAATTCAGCAAAGAAAGTTACAGTGAATCTTAAAAATGTCCCTTTGACTGAAGCTTTGGAGATATGTTTTGCGGGACAACCTGTTACATACAAGATAACAGGCAAGACTATCGTTATCATGCAAAAGCCGGGTTATTCAGGGAACCCTGTAAAGTATCTTATTAAAGGACGGGTTACCGATCAAGGCAATATACCCTTAAACGGGATTGCGGTAATGATAAAAGGGACTAAAAAAGGTACCACTACAGACGAAAAAGGAGAATACTCAATAGAGGTCACAGAAAAGTCGGTTCTTATCTTCCGCATCATTGGATTTAAAACAAGGGAGATTCCTGTCGCCGGAAAAACCGAACTCAATGTATCATTGCAGGAGGAGGCTGCAGAGTTGAACGAGTTAGAATTTGTCAGTACAGGATATCAGAAAATCCGACCTGAACAGAGTACCGGTAGCCTTTCCACTATTAAATCCAGGGAGTTTGAAAGCAGGGTAAACACTACAGACTTTCTCGCAGGCCTTCAGAATAAGCTTCCGGGCCTGCTTATTAATAACGATGTGGAATTTGAAGGGAATAGTCTTTTTCAGATACGTGGGATCTCAACTATCAATGGAAGTAAAAGTCCGCTTATTGTTGTAGATGGATACCCCACAGAACTATCTCTTGAAAATATAAATCCCAATGAGATCGAATCTGTAACTGTTCTCAAAGATGCTGCGGCAGCGACAATTTATGGTGTAAGAGCTTCAAACGGAGTAATAGTTATTGAGAGGAAAAAAGCTATATCCGGAAAGGTTCGTATAAATTTCAGAGCAACCACAAGCATCACGCCAAAAGAGAATTACAGCAATTACCGATGGGCAAAAGATGCATCATCAACAACTGTTGACTATCTTCTTGAGACAAATGCAAATTTACCAAGCTATACATGGTCATATATGGGAAATTCAAGCGTAGGAGCTCTTTTTAACTACCCGACACCAGTTAATATTTATGCGCAAAAGATAGCCGGAGTGATAAGCGAAGAAGAAGCTGCCATTCAGATTCAGACTCTTAAATCATATAATAATACGGATGATTACAGTAAATTATTCCTCCGGACAGCATCGACCCAGACATATAATATGGATTTTTCGGGGGGTGACGATAATATGCTATACTATATTACTGCAAATTTCTCTGATACAAAAAAAACACAGGTCAATAATGGCAGTAAGAATTTTAAATTATCTGCCCGCGCCAATATAAACTTAACCAAACTATTGTCAATGGAGTTGAGTAATGATTTTAACGAGGGAGAGACGAAATCTGCACCTGTACCAAATATAACAACATTGTACCCGTATGAACGTTTCCAGGATGAAGATGGTAATCCGATGGCTGTATATAACGGATCTTATGTAAATCCGTATTATAATGCAGCAATAATGAGTTTGGGTTTATTGGACAATCTGTATTACCCGTTAACCAATCTTAATGAGATAAGTGACCGGTCTAATTCAATAAATAACAGAATCAGTGCAAGATTCAGATATAAAATTGGAAATGGATTTAATTTTACTTTTGGCGGGGTATATGAGATTTCACGCAGTGGCACAAAACATCTGGCAGGTGCTAAATCTTCTGAAGCAAGTCAATTGGTTAATCGTTACACAAAAAACGGAACCAGCGGACTTATATTCTACGTTCCCAAAGGGGACATTATGAAACAGCAGAAATCCGAAACAAATAGTTATACAGTCAGGGCTCAATTAGATTATGAAAAGAAAATCTCGGAAAATCACTCTTTAAATATAATTTTTGGTGGTGAGATAAGAAATGTCATAAATCAATCTAGCTCTTCGGCATATTTCGGTTATAGTGATCAGACATTATTACAGCAACCCGTTGATTATGTTACACTATCAAAGCCTTTTTCAGCAACATACGCCTCGCTAAACCCAAGTCTTTCATACACATCTCTTTTTGCCCAGACTTATTCAGACAACAGGTACATCTCTGCTTATTCCAACCTTGCATATATATATAAGAACAAATACACCCTTACCGGAAGTATTCGTATGGATCAGTCAAATCTTTTTGGAACCAACTCTAAATATAAATACAAACCATTATGGTCTCTCGGTGCCGGATGGAATATCAAAAAAGAGGAATTTATCAGTAGTCTTGAATGGCTGAAATCGCTCAAACTGCGTGCCGCACTTGGATTCAACGGTAATGTTGCAAAAAATGCCTTGCCTCAGATTATTGCTTCCGATGCGCTGAATGCATTAGACGGTACATTGACCACGCTTGACCTTTTATCTCCTGCAAATTCAAAGCTGCGTTGGGAAAAGACATATAACACAAATATAGGACTAGATTTCAGCGTTTTAAAAAACATATCCGGAAATATAGATTATTATATTAAAAAGAGCTCCGATGTTTTGGCAAATAATGAGATCGATCCTACCAAAGGAGTCTCTTCAGCGATGATAAACAAGAGTACTATCCTGAATACCGGAGTGGAGTTCAATTTACATGCTGACTGGATATCTAACAAGAGAATGAACTGGAATACCGGCTTTATATTCTCATACAACAGAAGTAAGATTCTTCAGGTTTATAACACCAATATAACGCCAAATGCTGCTAGTAATAAGTCCTATCTCTATTCCGTAGGTGATCGTGCCGACTATCTTCAAAAATATCCTATCGGAGCAATTTTCACATACAGATATGCCGGCGTTGATACTGACGGAAGGACTCTTATTTATGGAAAAGACGGGACCACCAAACATTTTGACGAAGACAACTAGGGTATAAATGATGTAGATTATAAAGGCACTAAAATACCTGCATATAACTTTGGATTAAGCAACAGGTTAGATGTTGGTGATTTTTACTTTTATGCGATGATTAACTATTATGGTGGTTTTAAAGTAAAAATACCTGTTCCTGATCCATCTGCAACAAGACCGCTTGAAGGGGCCGGAAATTATTGGAAACAGGCCGGAGATGAGACAAAACCCGGAATCCTGCAATCAATAAAATATAAGAATTATTACAGTTATCTTGAAGCTTGCGACAGGTTTGTCGCTAACGGAGCATATTTGACAATAGGAGATCTTACGGCATCATATAGTTTCAGAAATCATAAGTGGCTGAAAGAATCCGTATTGTCAAATCTGGAGATAAGGATACAAGCTTCAAATGTTTATTCAATAGGTTTTAACAGATATCATTATAGTGCGGCTACACGAAATTACGCAAAGAAATATCTGACACCAACCTATACATTCAATATTAATTTAAGTTTCTGATCATTATTAAAGAGTAATAAAAATGAAAAAAACATACAGAACACTTTTAATTTATGTAATACCGATACTTGTACTATGCTCTTGTGATCAGTATCTGGATGTTGCTCCAAAGGGTAAACGCCTGTTAGAAACAGTAAAGGACTATGACTCCTGGTTGAATAACGGAGATGTTGAAACATCAACGCCTATGCAGTTAAATTATCTTTCAGATTTTACTGATAAACCAACCATTCCTACCACTCTGACTTCATCTAACGACATGATATATACCTGGCAATCTCAGTTTTCAGAGACTGTACCCGGCAGTGCAATATTATGGAGTAATTACTATAGTTCAATTTATTTATTTAATGCTGTTATTGCCAATGTCCTCTCTGCTAAAGACGGAACCGATCAGGAAAAATTAAGTCTGAGAGCCGAGGGATTATTGGGAAGGGCTTATGAATATCTGGGATTAGTCAATCTATATGGCAAACAATATGATTCGGAAACGGCTTCCACAGATCTTGCCGTTCCATTCGTGACCTCAATAGATGTAACAGACCCAGTTCCGGGAAGAAGTACTGTTCAGGAAATTTATGACCATATTATAGCAGATATAAATGAAGCTATCCCGGATTTGCCTGAAGATAACAGTCAAAACCGTTTCCGCGGCAGTTTAGCTGCAGGATATGCGGTTCTTGCAAGGACATATTTGTACATGGGTAATTTTTCTAAAGCTGCAGAGAATGCTCAATTAGCGCTTAACAATGGCCCGGATAAAATCCTGGACTACACAACCATAACTGACGCCAAAGGGATTCCTCATCTTATGAAAAGATCTGATGCCATATACGCAAGACTTGGCGGCATCTCTTATCTTGGCAAAGATTTACCGACTGTGGAGTTTCTAAAAACATTTAATAAGAAGGATCTCCGTCTGACATTTTTCTACAATAATCTTGGAGATTACAGTTTCCCGACAAGAGGAAAGGTTAATTTTGTCCATGCGGGTGTACCTTCAGGATACGCCTACCCTAACTGGGGACTTTCTGTTGCAGAGATGCATCTGATAATTGCAGAGGCAGAGGCAAGGGCAAATCATCTGCCTGAGGCTATAAACCATCTGGATATAATCCGTAAATGCCGATTTAAAGCAGCGGACTACACTAAATTTGTCTCGGACAATCAAGAAGAAGTACTACAAAAAGTTCTGAGTGAAAGGACATACGAACTCTCCTTCTGTGGCTTGAGATGGTTTGATATGAGGCGTCTGAATGCCGAAGGGCGTATGCCAGAAATCAGGAGATATGATGGTTTGGGAAATGTGGTTGCCAGTCTTACCCCGGGTAGTAATAAATATATATTACAAATTCCAATACAGGTATTATATTTTAATCCCGATTGGGAACAAAATCCAGAATAGATATCTTATATAAAAAATTAAAATGAGAAAAATACTATTATCAATTATATTGTTTATTCCTTTTGCCTTATACGCACAAAAAGGTGAATTTCTTATAAAAGGCAGTTTTGTGACAAGCGGAACACCTCAAACACTTACGCTTTCAGGACAAACGTTAAATACCGACATCTCCCTGAAAGCCAATGCTACCAACGGACAATTTGAATTTAAAGGTGAAGTCGCAGAACCTATAGAGGTTCAACTGATTGTAGACTATAGCGGTTCTAAAAATTTCAGAATAGATAAACTCACATTTTATCTTGAACCTGGAACAACTTATATTACAAGCAAAAGCAACCGTATATCACAGGCAGAAATTACAGGATCAAAAATAAATTCAGACATGAAGGAGCTTCAATCTGCGCTTCAATCATCTCAGCAAAAAAAGGATGCACTAAAAGCAGAATTCAATGCCCTGAGTGAAGAAAAAAAAGCAGACCCTGTGATTAATGCCGAATTTGACAGAAAAGACGAGGAGATTAAAAAAGAACAGGACATTATATATCTGGATTATATAAAAAAACATCCCGACAGCTTCCTGAGTTTGGTCGCACTAAAGAAATACGGAGGGTACTTCCCTGAATATAACATTGTTGCACCCCTTTTCACATCTTTATCTGAAAACATTAAAGAGACACCGTCAGGTAAAGAATTCAGCACCCAAATGGAGAACATTTTAGCTACATCCATTGGTAAGATGGCTCCGGATTTCATCCAGCCTGATGCAAATGGGAATCCTGTGAAATTATCAGATTTCAGAGGTAAATATGTGTTAGTGGATTTTTGGGCATCATGGTGCGGCCCATGCAGAAGAGAAAACAAGAACCTCATACAGGCTTATTCAATTTACCATCCCAAGGGTCTTGAGGTTTTGGGAATTTCTCTTGATGCTGCTGCAATGAAAGATTGGTGGGTAAAAGCCTATCAGACAGATAAACTTCCATGGATACAAGTATCTGACTTAAAAATACCAAATAAGGCGGCAGTGTTGTATGGGATTAATGCTATCCCCCAAAACGTCCTTGTAAATCCTGAAGGAATCATAATTGCCAAAAACCTTAAAGGAAAAGAGTTAGAGGAAAAGTTATCTGTAATTTTTAAATAGCCGCCCTGAATAGAGTTCTGGCATATTGATCAAATATTCCGGTCTTTATTTAATAATCCAAAAATAAAATGAAAAAAATATTAATAAGTATATTATTGGTCTGCTTCCCGATTCTTTCCATAGCTGATAATAAAGAAGGGATAAAATTTGAAAATGGTTCCTGGTCTGACATTGTTCTAAAAGCAAAAAAAGAAAAAAAAATAATTTTCATCGATTGCTACACTTCTTGGTGCGGTCCGTGTAAAAGATTGTCCGGAGAGGTATTCACTTTATCAGATATAGGTAACTTCTTCAATAATCACTTTATAAATTGTAAAATGGACATGGAAAAAGGTGACGGTATTCTTTTACAGAAGCAGTTTCATGTAGGTGCATATCCGACTCTTCTCTGGGTAGATTCAAAAGGCAATATAATCCATAGAGCTCTTGGATTCATGTCCGGAGATAAATTGCTTGAAAACGCACAGACAGCACTAAAGGGTGGAACCTTTAATGCCGGTTTAGATGAGAGATATAATAAAAATAAGAACAAGCCGGAAATTGTAAAGGAGTATTTAAATGTCCTGAAGGCCACATCTGATTCCCGTGTAAGGGCTGTAACACAACAATACTTGTCGATCATACCTAAAGAGCAGTATTTAGACAATGAAAATTTTGAGATGATTGCATCCAAAGTAAGAGACCCTTTTTCATCTGTAATCACTTATATCATCAACAATCGTGATATTTTTGACAAGAAGTTTTCTAAAGAACGTGTCACAGGGGTGATTAATGAAAAATATACACAATTTGCAGATTCGCTTTTATGGCAGGTTAAAGAAGGGAACCCTTTTGATGAGATATTATTCAATAAATTAATCAATCTCATGGAAGAACGGAATTTCGAGTCCAGAGCTGAGGTTGTTGAGAATACCAGGATCAAAGTACTCGAATATACCAACAAGTGGGAAGAATATGCTTATAAGATAGATTCACTTATAAAAACAGGCTTTTACAATAACCTTGATTCTAGGAGATTCAAGCAATGGTACAAACCAGTAATTATGAGTAACAGCCATGACAAGGCTGTTCTATCCCATGCTGTAGAGTGGCTGGAAAAATGTTATGCGGCTGATGATTCATTCAGTATGTATGTATACACATCATATTGGGAAGATAAAATCACTCTTCTGGAGAGAATTGGCGACAGGCCATCTGAGTTGAATCAGGCTAAAATAGAGCTTAATCTTATAAAACAATTTAAACCGAAACAGGAAATAGCCGATAAAGAAAAGATGGAAAAACTACTGAAAATGACCTCTTTCATAAATAACGAGAAGGCACGTTAGTTTTTCTTAATAACATTGGCAAAAATCAGGTTCTGAAGTTAATGCATATATGACAAAGAGCCCGTCTTACCAGGATAGACGGGCTCTTCTTGATGTACGCATGAAGGATTATTTTCCGTTCATCTTCATCCATACATTCAGAATCTATTTTTGAGACTGACACCCATGCTCCCTCTATAGTCCGTGAAAAATTGATAGAGATATATGGTGACAATGTTTTTGTCACATTATTAATCCTAAGCTTATTATCGAAGTTAAGATAAAACCTCTCACCATACGATGAGTGGTTTTGAAATAAGGGTCAATTATTTAGAATATTACAGGAAACCCGAATGTCACTATTGCTGCCCACACAATGTAGGCAGGAAGAAATCCTGAGATAGCCCTGCCCACTGTTTCAGGTTCCCTTTTTCCGGTTGCAACTTTAAAAAGTTGAACAGAGACCATCAGGAGGTTGGCAAGGATTAAAAGGTTAGCACCCAATACGGCTGCACGGTTCGGACTTATCCCCCACTCCGAGATTCTGAACACTATTGCAGATAAAGCTATTCCGTTTACTATAATAGTAACTGCTGATAATAAGAACAATATCCACATCTGAGGACTTTTCTTTGAGACAGCAGTATCGCCTGCAACCGAAAAGAAAATCACAGCTATGACACCTACAAGTAAAGCATTGAACATCATCAGAAAATCCCTGTCATTGTACGGATCTTTTCCTGAATATATCATTGCCACTAAATATACCAGTAACATAATCAAAACGAGAGGGCTGAAGATTCTGGCAATAACCGGAGTGATTCGGCCTACAAGTTGAGGGTTCTTCTCAATAAGATATGTGGCAATTACAGGTATGGCGGATAGTGCAATAATCCCAATGTAATTGAAATAGAAATTCCCTATTTTCAGGCCTAAAAGCTCAAACAGACCAACTGTCACTCCGCTCAATAATACACCGGCAATTAATAACAGTCCGGACATAATACCCAGATCACCATTATATTTTAAATAGGCGAGCCTTCTCTCCTGGAGGCTCTTTATGCTGCCTACAAATGCAAAGCCAAGCAGAGCCCATAACAAAAACAGTATATGTACGCAGGAGAGTGTGGTAACATCACTTTCAATATCAGGCAGCAGGTTGATAAAAATTGCACCCATTATAAAAAACAGACTGATAATTGATATGTTTAGCCTTGATAGTTTGTTCTTCCAGGCATAATATCCTGCCAATACAGGAAAGACAATAAATCCGACATTTCTTACATAAAAGGGCTCCTCGGCCAGACCAAGAATTGCCGGCAGCTTCGCAATTATAGCAGCCACTATAGAGGCTACTACAACAACAAGAAGCCCTTCACTCTTCACTATTCTCTCCTCACTATTCACTATTCTCTCTTCACTTTTCACTATTCTCTCTTCACTTTTCACTATTCTCTCCTCACTATTCACTATTCTCTCTTCACTTTTCACTTTACTCTTATCACTTTTCACTATCCCCTCATCACTCAGCCTTTCGTACCAGAACTCTGCAAGAGGGTTGTTTCTCAGATCAGGATAAACCTGAAGGAACTCCTTTTTAAATTTCTCTCTGTTGCTCCTGTATAACAACTCAAGATACCCGGCATCATTTTGATGTTCAAGCATCTGATCTTTTAAACTTGTTTTTGAAGATATTTCAACTTGTTTCATAATGATAGAATTTTATTATTCTTAATATAGGAATTTGCCTTTTTAAGTTTTTTATTAAAAAATTAATATTTTCTGTTTGATTCCAGAAATTTCTCCAGCGCATCCAGATGACTTTTAAAAGCCTTTTTACCCGCGCTCGTCATAAAGTAACGTGTATTCGGTTTCTTCCCGATAAATGATTTCTCGACCCCGATAAACTGCTCTTTTTCCAAAGCCTTTATATGACTTGCCAGATTCCCGTCAGTAATATCCAGATATTCTTTCAGGGAATTAAAGTCAAGCATTTCATTGACAGCCAGGGCAGACATAATACCCAACCTGACTCTGCTTTCAAATGCCTTATGTAGTCCTTCTGTCGGAATCACTTTTCGTATTTTATATAGATGTAAATGCCATAAATTATGTGAGCCAGACCAAATCCGGCAGCCCAGATATAAAGAGAATACTCAACCATAAATATCGCTGCCAGTCCCAGAACAATCTCTACAAGCCCCAGAAACCGTACCTCTGCAAGAGTATGTGAACCTGCAGCAAAGAGGCCAAGACCATAAAAAACCAATGTCATAGGTGCAGCAAGTCCGATAAGGCCGTTCAGAAGCAGCGCAAATATCAGCACCCCGCCGGTCACCATAGGTATAAACATACTTGTAAGCAGTCTCCTGGTAATCGGTGTCCATATTTTTTCTCCTCTCTCTGTGGCTTTACGATATGAGAAATATAAAGCTGTTGAAAAAGCAGAAACAAGCACAATCGTCGCTAGCAGCAGCACCTTTACTACTTGTGAATTTAGAGGAATTATACCGGAAATCTGCAGTTCCCCTCCCGGATTGAAATCCAGGACATAATAAGCAAAAAAGGCTCCTAACAAGGCAAGTAAGCCCGCTGTTATGCCGGCCCAACCCGAAAGCAATCTGAATTTAGATGAACGCTCCATCATTGAGCGAATCTCTGTTATATCCCTGATATAATCTTTTTCCTCTTTCATTAAAAGTACTTTTTATTGCAAAGTAAAAAAAGATTATTCAAACCCGCAAATTATATCCCATCTTTAGAACAATTTATCTATACTTTCAATGATTTCGCCATTTCCTACAGCCTCAATAATGCCTTCCGGATTAATAAGCAAAATTGTCGGATAGGCGTGCAGGCTATACAATGAGGCAACTTTACCGTTATCATCAATCAGATTTACAAATCCCTGCATCTTATACTTTTCAATAGCACTTTTCCATAATACCTCTTTATCTGAACAAGCGACAGTCATGAAATTCATCTTTTCCTTATACTTCTCATGACATTTCTGTATTGTCGGTATTGCTTCAATACACCATCCGCACCAGCTTCCCCAAAAATCGACAAGTAGATACTTCCCTTTAAATGATGATAGGGAAATTGTTTCTCCATTATATGAACTTAAAGAAAAATCTGGTGCCAGCTTTCCTATAAGTGAGTTTAATGTAATGTCTTTTTTCTCCTGTTCTCTTTTTGCGCCTTCATAATTTTCTGCCGAATATTTTTCCGCCGAACTAATAATATTAATAAAACTATATGCCAATGGCGAGACCATTACCTCATCAGAAAACTTTCCTTTATACGTTAAAATCTTAGGGTAATCATCAGGGGTAAAATATAATTTTGATAAAATATATGGCGAAAGTGGCGAATTCATGTTTTTTGAAACATAATCCAATTGAATATCATGCAAGGATTTTATTGCCTCTTTAAGTTTAGCCTGTTCCTCAGTCAGAGGCTTGTTTGCTTTTCGTAGCTCTCTGATTTCCTTAATACTCTCCCCTCTCATACGTTTGGCATCCCATGTGGAAGAAAGGAATTCTGAATATGCCTCATTTAAAGGAGAACCTTTCAATGTGTAAGAGATGATTTTACCGTCAAAATCCGCATTAACCTTTATATTCTCTCTGCTGTGAAATAAGGTTATAAAATCGGAATCATGCCCGATTCTTATTCCACTTTTTAAAATATGAATATTTGTACCTAAAGGATACAAACATACTTCTTTAAAAAATCTATCATCCAGATTAAACCCGAATTTCCCGTTTTTTAAAATCACAGTATCATAAAATCCGGACTTATTCAAATTGCGTCTTTCAGGAGAGTCTGATTTTAATACTACATACATCGTATCGTTTTTCAATCCTGTGATTTTGCCGGAAACAGAATATTTTGGAGAACAAGAAATACCCATTACAACAAAGAGTATTCCTACAAGAATGGTTTTATATCTCATATACAGATTTTTATTCGAATATAAGCATTTTCAGATTACTTCACTCATTGCATCACGATACACTTTTAAAGCTCTCTCTCTTGCAAATGTATGATCTACAATTGGCGAAGGGTAATCAGGTGTTCCGTATTCAGGAATCCACCTCTTCACATAGACCATGTCCGGGTCATAACGTCGTTGCTGTTCATAAGGGTTGAAAATCCTGAAATATGGCGCGGCATCGCATCCGGAGCCTGAAGCCCATTGCCAATTCCCATTATTTGAAGAGAGCTCGTAATCCAGAAGTTTGGAGGCAAAATAGTTCTCTCCGGCCCGCCAATCAATAAGCAGATGCTTTGTCAGGAAGCTTGCCGCCACCATCCTTACCCTGTTATGCATCAGACCGGTTTGGTTAAGTTGACGCATACCTGCATCCACCATCGGAAAACCGGTCATTCCGTTGCACCATTTCTGAAACTCCTCTTCGTCATTGAGCCAACGTATCAGGTCATATTTTTTCTTGAAGCTTGTGTCAACCACATGTGGAAAATTAGAGATAATCATCATGAAAAACTCTCTCCAGATTAACTCATTTAACCAGGAGTCATTTAACTTCAACGCAATATTGACCAACTTACGGATACTTACTCTACCGAACCTTATGTATATTCCCAGATTAGAGGTTCCTTCAACATAAGGCAAATCTCTTGTCAATTGGTAGTTGCTGATTATATCCTCCTTAATCAATGGGTTAACCGGCATTGTATCACATTTCAAAAAACCGGTTTCCTGAATATCCGGAATAATACTATGCTCTGTTTTAAAGAGAGAGTCAAGAAAATGCTCACTCGGAAATTCGGGTAAAGGTTTTTTTTTCAAAGATGTTTTCCATGCCCGGGAGTATGGTGTGAAGACGGTGTAAGGACTCCCGTCATTTTTTACAATCTCGGATTTTTCAAAAACAACCTGATCCTTGAATGTCCTGAATGATATCCCATTGCTTCTCAAAAAATCCTCGACGGATTTGTCCCTTTTAACCGCATAAGGCTCATAGTCATGATTTGTATAGACCGATGAAACTTTATACTTTTCTATAAGCGATTTAAAAACTGCTACGGGTTCTCCGTATTGAACAAGCAATGTACTGCCATGCCTCCCGAGTTCATTTTTAAGATCCGAAACGGAGTTATAGATAAAGGCGACTCTTTTGTCGCAACGATCAGTAAGATTCCCGAGTATACCCGTATCGAATATAAAAACAGGAAGAACGTTAAGCCCACCTTTAAGTGCATGGAAAAGCCCGCAGTTATCATCAAGCCTCAGATCCCTGCGAAACCAGAACAGAGAAATTTCAGACATGTCTTTAATATAACAAATTCAGTAGAACAATATACAAAAATATAGACATCTGCACAATATGGACAGATGTCTAACATGAAATGAATTAATATGTGGGTTTAGGAATTCTGCTTTTCAGGATTGCTGAGAATCTCCTGGACAATCTTTGTTACACTCCGGAAATCTATCTTGCCGGAACTCATCATAGGAAGGTCTCTTACAACAATAAAATGTTTAGGGAGAGCAATGTTAGGCAACTCCTCTCCCATTTTCTTCAGGAGTTCAGATTTATTAACCTCTATTGTTACAGTAGCAATAATAGAAGAACCACGTTTCTCATCATGGACATCCACCACACAACATGAGACACCCATCGGCAACAATTTCTCCAAAGTATTCTCAACCTTGACGAGGGAGACCATCTCACCACCTATTTTTACAAACCGCTTAAAACGACCTGAATGCCAAAGATAGCCCTCCTCATCAAAGTAACCCATATCACCGGTATTGTACCATCCGTCTGTAATTGCTTCCTCAGTAAGTTCAGGATCATCGTAATAGCCCTTCATCACAATATCCCCCTTCACGAGAATCTTCCCAACCTCATTTACCTTGCAATCCTCTCCCGTCTCAAAATTCTCTATCCTGACCTTAACGCCCGGAATAACCTTTCCTGTACTGCCCGGTCTGTTATACTCGTGAGAGTTTACAGAAATAACCGGAGATGTCTCAGTTGCTCCATATCCTTCCAGAAGTGTTACACCATGCTTTTCCATATATCCCTCCCTGAGAGCATCCGGACACTTATCTGCACCTGAAACCATTACCCTGATTGAACTAAAGTCTCCTTTTTCTGATTTATGAAGATATCCCCAAAAGAAGCTTGGTGTTCCTACCATTATTGTCGGTTTCTCATCTCTTGCTATTGCACATACTGTCTGAAAATCAAGCGGGTTAGAATATGTTATCATAGTCATTCCTTTGTAAAAAGGCACCCACAGATTGACTGTCAGTCCAAATACATGAAAGAAAACCAGATTTGCAAGCATCACATCTTCTTCTGAAAAATGGATATGGTTGCTGAAGCTTTCTATATCTGCTATTATATTACGGTGGCTCAACTGAACAGCCTTAGGGTCTTTTTCGCTGCCACTTGTGAAAAGAATGGCTGCAGTGTCATCATCACTCCCATTGTATACCCTTTTCCTGATAACACTTTCCGGTAGTTTTGAGAGCACTGCCGCCTTAACCTTGTCAAGCAAACCTATACCGGCCATTATATCTTCCAGAAAAATCATCCCTTCAATTTTCGGACAGCCTATCTTTTCCAAAAGTGCTTTTGAAGTAATGATTGTTGAGAACTTACATTTTTTCTGCGCATATCTTGCATTAGCTTCCGCTCCTGTTGAATAATTAATCATAACAGGAATTCTGCCGCTCATCAGTGCACCCAATGTAGCCAGTGCGCATCCGGCTGAGGTTGGGATCATTATACCCAGAAAGCCTTTATCATAAGCTTTAAACTTTTTACACAAAATCAGAGATGCTATTAAAGCTTTGGAATAGGTAATCTTCTTGTTCAACGTTTTGTCTACCACAGCCAATTTATCTGGAAAATTATTGGCAATATGGATGAATTGTTGATGCAGTTGCATATTCAAATTAATTATTATTGGCGGGCAAATATAAGAAAATTATTTAGCCAAATAAAACATCGGTATAATTTTGAATATTTTTTATCTATTTGTATTTTTGTTTGTTACATGTTTTTATATTCCGATATTTTACACTTAGTATATTTATATAAATCGGGTTACTTTTTAATCACGGCGGCCACGGATACTTTTTCATAATAATTTTAAACCTATCTTTATACTCGGATTTTATTATAATAACAACATGAAGCATCCGTATTTTTCTTTTACAGCCGCATTTCTTCTTATTTCAGCATCCCTCTTTTCACAAACCACAAAAGAGGAGTTCATAAAAAACCCGAGACACGCAAGTGGTATCTATCAGCCATATTACTTTGAAATAACAAAATCAACACCTGCCCCTAAAGACTACAAGCCTTTCTATATAAGCCATTACGGGCGACACGGCTCACGATGGGTACAGACAGCCGAAACCTACACATACCCACAAGGCATTCTTGGCAAGGCTCATGAAGAGGGAAAACTTTCCCAACTTGGAGAAAGTGTATATAAAAGGGTTGATGCTGCTGCAAAAGATGCATGGAACCGCTATGGAGACCTTTCCCAGCTTGGAGCTCAAGAGCACGAAGAGATAGCAGAAAGGATGTTCTTTTCATTCCCAGAGGTTTTCTCTACAAAAAATGGCAAAAAATGCAAGATTTACAGCAGATCCACCATTGTACCAAGATGTATATTAAGTATGGCCGCCAATAATGAAAAACTAAAAGAACTTAATCCCGAAATCGAGTTTATAAGGGAGGCTTCTGACAGAAACAGATACCTTAATAATCGCTACACCCAGACTAAAAAAGACTCTGCATATACAATACGAGACAATTTCCTCTCCGCAAATCTGAATGTCAATCTTTTCATATCCAGGCTTTTCACTGATCAGGTATATGCCAAAACAATCGTGGACAATCCCCTCTTATTTATGAGGAGTATACATCTGATTGCCACTGACATACCATGCGTTGATTCTTTGAATTTTACATTGTTCGACATATTCACCGAAGAGGAGCTCTTTACTCTATGGCAAGGAAGCAATATGTCTCTTTATTACACCTGCGGACCTTCCGGTATAAACGGGAAAGTTGTAAGAGACAGCTCAAAATTACTTCTCAAAGACATTCTTGATTGCGCAGAAAGGGCCATAAATGGCGGAGATATAAGTGCAGACCTCAGGTTTGGTCACGACTCATATATTATTCCTCTTCTTGCTTTAATGGATATAAATGGCATGAATGTCAGAACCGATGATCCGGAAAAAATCTATCAGGTTTGGAGCGATTTCAAGATAAGCCCAATGGGTGTCAATCTTCAAATTATCTTTTATAGGAGTGACAAATGTAAGGATGTACTTGTAAAAATACTGCATTGTGAAAAAGAGGTTGAGATTCCTATAAAGAGCGATATAGCGCCCTACTACAAATGGGAAGATTTCAAGGCATATTACAAGGCCAAGCTTGCAGAATAATTTTTCAGCATTTTGTCAGCGTTTTATCAGCGTTTTATCAGTATTCTTGTACTTAATTTATTCTGTGCGCGTTACAAAACATCATTTGGTCTATTTTATACTATCTTAAAAAAATAATCTCTGGCAAAAATAGAGTGCTATTGAAGGAAAAGCTTATATTTACAAGACAAACTAAACTATAATACTTCAAACTCACCCTATGACTAAGAGAATAAGGCTCGCTTTGCATTGGCAGATTCTGATTGGCATCTGTCTTGGTATCTTACTAGGAATTTTCGGACACGAATATACCATCTATACAAAATGGATGGGGGATTTATTCCTGAACGGCCTGAAAATGGTCGTTATCCCACTTGTATTCAGCGCTCTGGTTATGGGTGTTTCCAGCATTGGAGAGACAAAGGATCTTGGCAGGATTGCAGGCAAGACCTTTGCTTATTATGTTATGACAACAATTATAGCATGCATTCTTGGATTGGTTCTTGTCAATGTATTCAAGCCCGGAGTCGGTGTAGACCTAAACCTTCAGACAAAGGTTGACAGTATTGCATCCACCGAAGTATCCATGATTGATCAGATTGTAGGCATAGTCCCTACTAACATATTCAAGGCTATGGCTGAAGGAAATATGTTGCCAGTAATTTTCTTTGCCATTTTATTCGGCACTTTCATTACCCTATCCTCTCAGAAATCGAGAGTCTTGCTTACCGATGTCTTTAACAGTGTTTACGAAGTGATGATTAAAATGACCTTCCTTGTGATACGTTTTGCTCCTTATGGCCTTTTCGGTGTAGTATCATCAATAATCGGATCCCAGGCAGGAGACACTGCAGCATTAAGTGAAATGTTCGGAAGCCTTGGCATATATGCAGCCATTATTGCCGGAGGTTGCCTTATACAAGGTCTAGGAATCTTGCCTGCCATATTTGTAACCCTTACCCGAAAAAATCCATATAAATTTATGAACCAGATGGGCACAGGCTTGCTAACGACATTCTGCACGGCATCCTCCGCTGCATCACTGCCTATAAACATTCCTGACATACAGAAGAAAAGTGGTGTCTCGCAAAAAATAGCCGCTTTTTGTCTTCCTCTGGGGAACACTATTAATATGAACGGAACGGCTTTGTTTGAATGTGTAACTGCGATTTTTGTCGCACAGGTTTATGGAATAGACCTCACTTTGGGGCAACAAATCGTTATAGTTATGACCAGCCTTCTTGCAGCAATAGGTGCAGCCGGAATACCTCTTGCCGGTCTTGTAATGCTTGCAGTCGTCCTGAATGCCGTTGGGCTTCCGTTAGAAGGAATCGGACTGGTTCTTGTCGTACAACAGCCACTTGATATGATCCGTTCTGCGGTAAATGTCTGGGGCGACCTGACCGGAGCAGCAATAATTGCACACAGTGAAGGAGAAGAATTAACTATATGAAAAATATGAAATGCAAATTTACTTGTCCCACCTGCGGGGCAAAATACTCTACCGATGAGCCAATCTGGCGTTGTAAATGCGGAAGTTACCTTGATCTTGACTTTAATCCTGTCCTCGACATAAATAACATGCCAAAAGAAAAGACACTGTGGAGATACAGTCAGGTTCTTCCGGTGGATATTAAATCTGTCGTTTCTTTCAATGAGGGTTACACTCCTTTGATTAAGATGAATTTCTGGGGAATGGATGTGATGGGCAAGCTGGATTTTCTAATGCCATCCGGATCTTTCAAAGACAGAGGCGCAGCAATCATGATAAGCAAGTGCCATGAACTTGGCATTAAGGAGATAGTTGAAGACTCGTCCGGAAATTCTGCATGTGCAATTTCCGCATACTGCGCCAAAGCCGGGATAAAAGCAAATATCTACATGCCTGCAGGAAATTCTGCAGGAAAAACAGTTCAGGTCAGAGCATACGGAGCATCGCTGCATCTGATTGAGGGAAACAGAATTGATTGTGCCAATGCGGCACTTGAAGGGGCAACAAAGAGCTATTATGCGGCCCATGCATGGAATCCCTATTTTTTACATGGGACGAAGACTGTTATATACGAAATTCTTGAACAAATGGAGTGGCAAGCTCCGGACTATTTCTTTGCTCCGGTAGGAAGTGGCTCACAAATTCTGGGTGTTTATCTCGGACTCAAAGAGCTCATGAACGCCGGAATCATTAAGCGCATGCCTAAGCTAATGGCAGTTCAGAGCGAGAAATGCTCACCTTTGAAAGATTATATAAATGGTATTGAGACCCAGATCTCATCTCATAACCCGTCAATAGCAGAAGGAATCGCAATCCACAGGCCAGTAAGACTAAAACAGATTGTTGAGGCCGTTATTAAAACCGGTGGAGATTTTGTCACTGTTGATGATGATACAATAATCGAGGCTCTTAAAGCTTCTGCATCCCAGGGGGTATATATAGAACCTACATCTGCATCTGCTGTTGCCGCATTAAAACATTATGCGCAAGACCTTCCTGCCGGTTCCAAAGTTGTTGTTGCCTTAACCGGAAACGGATTAAAAGCCTCCGCGAAAATAGACGGGTTAATTAGTTAAGAGAGTTGCAGGATTAAAGCCTGCACTCTTTAATAATAAATTTGGCCAACTCTCTTCCTGCCTTAGCAAAAGACTCCTGGACCCTGTACCCTACATCGTAGTCATCACCCCAGAAGTTATTTGCGGAAGCGTCCATGATTGTAATCAGGGCAACTTCGGTACCGTCAGATTTGTTTACAAGACGACATGTAAGATTAACAGAAGCATTTTTTCTTGCCACACCTACATTAAAACCGGGTTCAATGAAATCTGCGTTGATGACAAACATATAATTTGCATCGCCACTAAGATTAACGCCTTTTTCCCCGAGATATTTACCGAAAAGCTCATTAAACTTAGGTTCATATCTGACAGAACGGTCATTTATCCAGTTCTCATGCCATGTCTCTCCATAACCTGATTTTTTGTTGTTATATTCGGATACCTTTTTCTTTACATATTCAACTTCTGTCAATTTACCAACCTTCATATTATCATATGTGAAGGAGGTGGAAATTACCTTCTCGCCTTTAATAACTGCGAGAGATCCTGAACGTAATTTTATGCTCTGCGCTCCGGCTACAAAACAAAACAGCAGGAAGGATAAAGTAATCCAATATTTTTTCATAAGCCTGAAATTATATGATTTATATATAAAGATATAAAATTATTCTCTGAGGATACTAATCTGTTTGTGGAACCAATCAGGAAAAACTACATCAGACAAATTTGAATTATATTTGTATATTATGGTTTTATTATAGAAGCCGGACTAATTCAGAATATACCCCACATGCCTAACAGAAAAAACAACAAAGTATTATATTATATAATCAATTCAATAAGGTATCTGACTCCGGATATTTTCCCGAGAATCATGCGTTCCTCTATCCTCTATAAATACAACACTCTGCCGGTTTCAAAGCAAAGAGAGATTACCGAACGTGTAAATTATTACAACAAACTTTCCGGCATTGTAAATTATCCGGAGAAATCCGCCGATGGCTCTGAAATGATATCTCTTGACCGGCTTAAGCTTAAAACAATTATTTCGGGCAAAAAAGCAAAAAGCGTATACATATTTGATTCTTATAACTATATGCGCTACTTCAGAAAGAGTCTGAAGGCCGGGTTTCTGTTCGGTGACATTACACATGTGCCTGAGATACCATCTTTTGTTAAGAGCCGTCCCATACATGGAGAAAATTCCCATTCAGTTCTGCTTCCCCTTAACAAAATAAGACATTTTACAACAGTTAAGGATAAATGGAGATTTACGGATAAAAGAGACATGCTTGTTGGGAGGGCTCATGTTGCTCAACCACAACGTATCAAATTCTGGGAAATGTACTTTAGCAATCCCATGTGCGATCTTGGCAATATTAATCCAAAGCTCGAAGGTCATCCGGAATGGAGTGTCAAACCAATGTCAATCGATAGTCACCTAAAATACAAATTTATTCTTTGCATTGAGGGAAACGACGTAGCAACTAATTTAAAATGGGTAATGTCCTCGAATTCTCTTGCTGTTATGCCTAAGCCCACTTATGAGACATGGCACATGGAAGGTAAGCTGATTCCCGGTTTCCACTATGTTGAAATCAGGCCCGATTATTCTGATTTGGAAGAACAACTTAAATACTATATTAATCACCCGGATGAGGCAGAAAGAATATCAAAAAACGCAAATGAGTATATAAAACGATTTGCCAACAAAACAATTGAAAAAATCACAGGTTTGATGGTGATTGACAAGTATTTTCAATGTACGGGACAAGAAAATTGCGATAAATCTAAAATTATGGATAAATAATGCAAAAATTTTACTCTTTTTTTATCAACAATTTTTGTTTTTATTTGTAACTATATATAATTTTGCATAATAATAAATATTTCAATATGAGAAAAATCGTCACAAAACTTGCAATATTGCTGTCCGTTTCTTCAGCAATATTGATTGGATGTGTAAACCTCAAACCCGACAACAGACCGATTGAGTCTCCGATTGGAGTCATTCCATCTGACTTTGACTGGAAAACAGTGACAACGATAAAATGTACAGTTCAGGTACAACCAGTAACCGGAATCAGCAATACAGCATACAGAACGATTAAGATTTTCAATAGTCCCCTTCTTAGTTCATCGTCTCTTATAGCATCAGGGTCAGCCACTCCTGGTTCTCCCTATGTTGTCACACTTACTCTTGCAACTGCTCTCGAGAAAATATATGTTCAGGAAATATTACCAAATGGGTCAAGCACAGTCCAGACTATAAATGTAACATCTAGCACTTTAACAATAGCATTTACAAAATCTCCGGGTGCAACATTCGGAGCACCAATGATGTTAGGAGCCAGTCCTGTCCCTTCTGTTACGATTCCAACAAATTATGATGTCACACTGACTTCTTCTTCAAACGGCTCTTTATCCGGATTCAATACAGGTGAGACAAGTGCCTATGGAAATCAGTACAAAGCCTACTACCTCCCGTCAGGAGTGACAAATACCAATATAACAAGTCTGAGCGGATGGAACAACCATCTTATTATATATGTTGCCGGGACACTAAAAGTTTCAAGTCTCTCAATATACAGGGCATCCATTTTCATCCTTGACGGAGGTGTCGTTGAAGTCCCGTCACTTAGTACTTCTGCTCCACTGGTAACGAATGTACCTACTATATATATAGCGCCCGGAGGAACGTTGAAACTAACAAGTACAACAAGCAGCACAAGCCTAAGCGATGGCGTATACTCGATTAATAAGGGAACAATAACCGGATACAGGCATTTTACCGTTTCTACCGGTACTGACTTTTATAATGAGGGAACAATTACACTCTCCTCAACCAAAAAAACCTTTCATCCGACCCTTTATATTACTAACAATTCCAGCCTTTATAACAGCGGGACAATTGACACATACGGAGTAGACTTTACTGTATCTTCTAATGTAACAAATACATCCGGAGCTGTGATAAATGTAACGGATTATTCACAGACTAACAGTACAACAGTTAACAATTACGGAGAAATAGCCGCAAGTGAGACATTCGGGGTGTCATCAACTGCAACATTAAATAATTACTGCCACATAACAACAGATGCTGCAACTTTAGGCACTACAACATGCAATATGTACGAGGGATCTCTGTTTCATTGTCAATCTCTGGCGCCTAACTCTTTAACATTAAATCTTTTTGGAGGCAGCCTCTTCCTTGTGGATGGCAACATCTCAAGTGTTTATAATCTTTGGATAAGCAACAACACAAGTACGTTCTCTGTTTTAAAATGTTCGGGGACAATAAGTAGCGGTTTTACATCTACTTACGGTGGAGGAAGCTCTTCGGTAAGTGGAAAGGTTGAATTAGTCCTGACAAATTTGACAGAAGGTTCGGGAACTAATGGAAGATTACGATTTGAGCCTGCGTTTACTAATGGTGCAATTCTCACCTCTGCTCAGACCCAGAATATACCGGCCACAACCTGCAATGCTGGTCTTGGACAATTATCAGGTGGAGGAACCCCAACTGATGTTGACGGTGATGGAATACCGGCAGGCACTGATATAGATGACAATGATGCCAATGTTGCTTTTGTGTCATATTTCCCTGCTGAAGGGACATGGGGCACATATGCTTTTGAAGACTTATGGCCATCTATGGGAGACTATGATGTAAACGACCTTGTTATGGACTTCAGAATAGCAACTTATACAAACGCCTCCAACCTTGTAACAAAAATGAAGATTGACTATAATGTAAGAGCCAGTGGAAGTACTATGGTATTAGGAGCTGCATTCCAGCTTGATCAGGTTAATGCTTCAAGTGTTTCTTCTGTAACCGGCCAAACATTAGGCTCTTCAGGGGGTTATTTTACTACTTCATCAAATGGCACAGAGAGTGATGTTTCACTTGCAGTGATTCCACTTTTCAATAGTCAGAGAGAACTTGTAAGTTTCAGCGGGTTCCTGAATACAGACCCTACAAACTCACACTATAACACTCCGGACAAATCTGTAGTAATAACATTCAACTCTGGCTTAGAACAGTCCAAACTGTCTGTCGGTGCTCTTAACTTCTTTATTACTGCCGGATTGAGAGAAAAAGAGATACACCTCCCTACCTATTCAACGACCTCAAAATTCTCTTCATCTATAATAAACGGAAGTACATTATTCAGCGGAGATATCTATAAATATGTTGACGGAATGATGTGGGGGCTTATGATACCACAAACATTCAATCACCCGATTGAGCGTTCTCCTATCAATACGGTATATCTGCACTTTGCAGAATGGGCGACATCAGGCGGAACATCATACACAGACTGGTATATGCCTAAAAGCGGATATACAAATGATGCGCTGATATACTCTTATTAGAATAATATTGTCAGTAAATAAAAACAAAGGTTGCCTTATTAGCAGGCAACCTTTATTTTTATATAAGACAAATATCAATAAGAATTGAATTAGAGTTTCATTATTTTTTCCAATGTAGCACCCCAATAGTTTCGGAGGCCGAACCCGCCCGATTTACCTTGAACTCTTTCAGTAAAAAGAATTCTTTTTGTTTTCACATTAAAACAGACAATAACATAACGGCCCATTGCATCTTGACGATCGAGCATTTCAGCCACATAAAGAACGCCGTATCCGGTATCTTTTCCCGTGTTAAAGGACTTTATTAATGACGATATATTTTGATCCGTTAGCTTGTATTGCTTATTATAGGTACTCATGCTGTTCCCGTCCATTACACGGCTTCTATATATCGCCTCATCTATATTCACATTATCGAAACTTTCGAACCTCTGCCTCTTGAGCTCAGCAGCATTGTCCAGTTCATGTGCATATTTTGTAAAGAATGTAGTGAACGGATATTTAGTGGACTCTGCAATTATCAGCTTGTTAATCTCCTCAAAAGCCTGAATGAATTTATCCGAGCTCTCTTTTGCTCCAAATACCTTCACCATTGAAAAGTCTACACCATAATAATTCATTTTTGGCGGATTTTGCGAACCGTTGCCCGCAAATAGATTGCTTGCCGATACGAACAGGACAATCAGGAAAATAATCTTCTTCATCGCTTTGCTTTTAGGTTTATAGCAAATTTAAATAAAATATTTAATTTTTCTTTCTATAACTTATTATTGCCCACAAATTAAATGCCGCTGCAAATAATGCCAAAGCTGTTATCTGTCTTGTAAGGTCTGACAACCCGCTTCCTTTAAGATAAAGCATGCGCATTATCTCTATGAAATATCTCATAGGATTAATTCCTGCAATAAGTTGCGCCCACTCCGGCATACTGTCCACCGGAGTAAACAACCCGGCCATCATAATCATGATAAGCATAAAGAAGAACATTACAAACATAGCCTGCTGCATTGTATTCGAATAATTAGATATTACCAGGCCGAGTCCTGATACAACAAGGACAAATACTGAAGCGAGAAGATAAAAAGTGGCCAGAGATCCGACCGGAGAGACTCCGTAGATTATCTTTGCGAGTAATATCACTATTGTAAGGACTATAAAACCAATAATCCAATACGGGATCAACTTTGAGAAAATAAAGGTGAACTTAGGAATCGGAGTTACATTTATCTGCTCTATTGTTCCGGCCTCTTTTTCCGAAACAATATTCAATGCAGGCAGAAAGCCGCACAATAATGTTAGCAGCATTGTCATCAAAGCAGGAACCATAAATTTCTTGTAATCCATGGTAGGGTTATACCGTGTCTGGGTTGCAACATTAATAAGAGCCGTTTGACCAGACACATTCCTCCCGGAAAAAAATTCAGAAATAATGTTCGAAAGGTATGCGCCACCCATAGCACCTCTTGTTCCATTAACGGCATTCACAGAAATATTGACCTTCGCGTTTTTCTCTCTCACTTGATCTTTTTCATAATTTTCAGGAATTTCTAAAATAATGTCAACCTCTCCGTTTTGTACCATTGTCTTTGCATCGTTGTAGCTTTTGGCATATCGCTCAACTATGAAATAGGTGGAGGAATTTATTTTATTCACTAATCCCGTTGAGAGCTGGCTCCTGTCATTATCTACCACAGCAACCTTTATATCCTTTATATCCAGGTTTGCTGCCCAAGGCATCAGCAGCATCATCATTACAGGAAACACCAATATAAGCTTTGGCAGGAACTTGTTCCTCATTATAGCCTTGAACTCTTTTTCTATCAAATATTTCAGCATATCAGGCAAGTCTTATCCTGAACTTCTTCAGGCTTATTGTTGTAAATACCACAGCCATACCTACAAGTACTGACACCTCTGTAAGTACATATTTAACGGGAAGACCCTGTATCATCAGCTTTTTTACTGCCAGTATATACCATTTTGCAGGTATGAACTGAGCAATTGCTCTCAAAATAAAAGGCATATTTTCCACCGGAAAAATCATACCCGAAAGTAACATCACAGGCATCATGAAGACCAGCCCTGAGATAAGCATTGCTGCAACCTGAGTGTCCACTAACGTTGAAATCAACAATCCGATGGATAGTGCAACAAGGATGAATATCACCGAGACGATGATTAGCCAAAACAGACTGCCACTTATAGGAACATCCAATAGAAAAACAGAGAGAAGCAGGACTGTAGTCAGGTTAACCAAAGAAAGCGTGAAATATGGGACAGCCTTTGACAGAATTATATATATCGGTTTCATGGGAGATACCAACAATACCTCCATTGTCCCTACCTCTTTCTCTCTTACAATTGAAATTGAGGTCATCATTGCACAGATCAGCATCAGTATCATTCCCATAACTCCCGGCACGAAGCTGTATGAACTCTTCATCTGAGGATTATATAACATGCTTAGCTCTGCATTAACCGGCATGTAATTATTTGTCAAACCCTGCTGCGCCTCGGCAATAATAACTTGTACATATCTGGTAACCGCATTTGAGGTATTCGGATCTGTCCCGTCGGTAATCACCTGAACATCTCCTCTTCCTTCATGTAATATTTTGTTATATAAGTTACTTTCAAATATTACAACAACTTTTGCTTTTCCTGATTGAAGCAACTTATTGGCATCATTCATATTATCTATAGATGCAACAAGATTAAAATAAGGACTTTCGCCTATTTTGCGAATTACCATCCTTGATGCAACATCATGCGATTGATCGTATATTGCTATGTCTATGTTTTTCACCTCATTGGACAAGGCGAAACCAAAGAGTATTATCTGAATAGCCGGCATCAGTAACAAAATCAGAATCGTTCTGGGATCTCTGAAGATGTGCATGAACTCCTTTTTTACAAATGTTAAAAACTGTCTCATCTTAAATCTCCTTTCTGTTTGCCCCTCTTGCAAGTTTAAGGAATACCCCCTCCATCCCTTCCACCTTGAATTCTTTTTTCAAATTATAAGGAGTATCAAGAGCATCAATCCTTCCGTCCACCATTACCGAGACTCTGTCACAATATTCCGCCTCATCCATGTAATGTGTGGTTACAAAGACTGTGATACCTTCGTGTGCGGCCTTATATATAAGCTCCCAGAACTGTCTCCTTGTTGACGGATCTACTCCCCCGGTTGGTTCATCAAGAAAAACCACTTTCGGCTTATGGAATATGGCTACGGAAAATGCCAGTTTTTGCTTCCACCCCAAAGGAAGTGCCTTTACCAGTGTGTTTTTTTCTGACATAAATCCCAGCTCATCTAACATAAGATTGCTTTTTTCTGTGATCTCCCTGTCATTCATTCCGTATATTCCGCCAAAGAGTCTGAAGTTTTCCCAAACTTTAAGATCCTCATAAAGAGAAAATTTCTGACTCATATAACCGATATTAGATTTGACCTTATCTGATTCCCTCATCGTATCATGATTGGCCACAAGTGCAGTGCCCGATGTCGGGATACTCAGTGCACAAAGCATCCTCATAGCAGTTGTCTTACCGGCACCGTTCGCTCCAAGGAAGCCAAATATCTCCCCTTTATATACATCAAATGATATTTTATCGACGGCTGTAAAATTCCCGAATTTCTTTGTCAATTCGGAAACGACTATAACCCTCTCCCTATCTGAAAATTTTCCAGTCATCTTCTTGCTAGTTTTCTGATTTCATCTTTGACAGTATCATATAACAATCCTCAATATTCGCATCAATCTCTCTGACTTCCAGATTGGTAAAACCGATATTTCCCATCATTTTTACGACGGCATCTGTTGTTGTAGAGAAATCTCTTAGTGTTATATGATGCATGTCTCCAAATCCGAATGCCATATCAACAATGGGCAATTCGCGTAAAGCCTTAAGAATAGGATACATATCATCTCCTTTCACAGACATTATTTTCTTTTCAAGAGAGCTTGTTATCCCAGCCGGAGTATCTATCTTCATAAATGTTCCTTCGTTAATCAATGCTATTCTGTCACATAATTTCGCCTCATCCATATAAGGTGTTGAAACGATAATGGTTATACCCTGTTCTTTAAGCCTTCCCAACATACCCCAGAACTCCTTCCTTGATACAGGATCCACACCTGTTGTAGGTTCATCGAGAAACAGTACAGACGGCTTATGTATCAGAGCACAGCTGAGTGCCAGTTTTTGCTTCATCCCACCAGAGAGATCCCTTGCTTTTCTTTTTTTAAATGGTTCTATCTGACTGTAAATATCTTTAACCAGCGGGTAGTTTTCCTCTACAGTGGTTTTAAATAGTGTCGCAAAAAAATTAAGATTTTCCTCAACGGAGAGGTCCTGATAAAGAGAGAATCTCCCTGGCATATAACCGACCCTCTCTCTAATACGTTTATAATCCTTCCTGACATCAAAGCCGTCAACAGTCACACTGCCGGAATCTGCCAACAAAAGTGTTGTCATAATCCTGAACAGAGAAGTTTTTCCTGAGCCATCCGGTCCTATCAGGCCGAACATTTCGCCTTTATGGGCAGAGAAACTCACCCCCCTTAGCGCCTGAACACTTCCATAGCGTTTTGTAACATCTTTGACTATTATTGACTCCATTTACCTGTTATTTACAAACTGCAACTCACCGTACATCCCGATTTTAAGGTAACCGTCATTTTTTACTCTGACTTTTAACGCATATACGAAATTTTCACGTTCTTCTTTTGTCTGTATGGTTTTTGGCGTAAATTCCGCTTTGTCGGATATCCAAGACACTACCCCATCATATTCTTTTCTCTCTTTAAGGCCAAAATCTGCAAATACTCTGACCTTATCTCTCAGTTTTAATTTTGTGAGCTGACTCTGTGTCATATATGCCTTAAGCGTAATTGTATCCAGATCTGCCACCTTAAAAAGTGGTTTTCCTACTGTTGCAAACTCTCCCACCTCGGCATATTTTCCTATTATGGTTCCCTTAACAGGAGAATAGATTTTACAGCGGTTTATCTGATCATCCAATTGCTTTATCTGAGCCTCTATTGCCGAACCTTCACTATCTGCACTTGAATTGTTCCTTTGCAAAGATGATAACTGGGCACTTTTCTGCTTATTTAGTGTAGACATCTGAGCATTAATATCGTCAAGGGTCTTTGTATTGCCCGCGCCCATCGCAATAAGGCGTTCGGCCCTGTTTTTCTCAATTTCGAGATTAGATATCTGTTGGTCAATTGCAGCAATCTGTGTCGGGATATCTGCCTTTCTGTTTCTAACTGCCTTTGCACTTGAGATAAGCCTCTCTTTCTGCAATTGTAGTTGAACGGTATCGACGTAACCCAATTGAACATTTTGGTCAACATCCTGTCCCTCTTCTACACAAAGATTTAATATGCGGCCTGTTGCTTCCGATGATATTATTATCTCTGTTGCCTCAAAATTACCAGAGGCATCAAAGTTTCCGTCGTTATCACTGCATGAGTAGCTTGTGAATAATATCACCGTAAATATCATATAACCTAATGATCTATTCATTGTATTCTTTTTTAATTATTTGTAGTATTTTTAAAATTGTATATTGCCATCATTAGCTCAACTTCATGTTTGGCTTTAATAACCCTGGCCGCATCAAGCTGATTCATTTCATGCACCATGTCGGACACAGACATTGTCCCCTCTCCCAGTTTAATCTCCGCTGATTTTTGTATTTTTTCTCTAAGAGCAATAACCTCATCATCCCTATTCAGCAATTCTTTTATTTTTTTTATCTCTTCAGATTGCATTACTACTTGAAGGTTTGTATTGTATAAAAAAGTCTCTCTTGAATTTTCCACACTCTTTTTATTCAGGTCAATTAATCCCAGATCGCGCTTTTTTGTATAAAAACCGCCAAGATTCCATACGGCCTTTACACCCGCTATATAAAAAGGAGAAAATGTATTATTAAGCATATTAAGGCCGGGACGGCCGTATCCGGCCTGAATATAGGCTCCGACTTTAGGTTTTAGTTGCGATTTTACAATCCCTCTTTGAGTGTCCAGGAAATCTCCCTGTATTTGAAGCATTATTAGCTCTGGTCTTCTAATCTCAAATGATGTAGCTGTATCCTGTGGGATTTCGAATGTCGAACTATAATCCGGGTTAATGCCCATCATCGCAGAAAGCATCGAAACATAGGCTCTTCTTCCGGCCTTGAGTTCGGTTTCTTTCTGTTTTGCATTTAAAACCTCCACATTTATTACATCTAAATCAGATTGATTGGCCAGGCCGCCACTTATGTATGCATTAATTTTATTAACGTTTCTTTCAAGATCCTTAAGGAGTAGCTCTGTTTGCTCTATTTGCTTGTCTATAAGAACTACACCAAAATAAACCTGATTAACTCTCTCTCTCACAGCATACATATCAACATCCAACCTGCTTTTTTCAAGATCAGACTCTTTTTTTATCATGTTTTTACGGGATGCAGTAGCACCTCCGTCCCATATTACCTGATCTACCTGCATTACTGCATTGTACTGATCCTTATTAAACGGCTCGATATTTACTCCCGGCAAAGAGATTGGTATCTCCGTAACTTCTGACTGATAAGATGCCTTAGCCTGTAATGTAACCTGGGGTAAATATGCCATATTTGCATTCTTAAGGTTAAATGACCGGGATTGTTCTACAAGATCATACTTCTTTACCAGCGGATAATTAGCCTCAACTTTCTGTTGACATATACTGATTGTATACTGTGCATACAGGTCGCTTCCAAGAGCTAACAGAACGCTCAGGACTATTAATATCCTATAACGGGTTTTCATAAATATATTCCTCCAATAATTGTTTTTATAATCTCGTCTTTTCTGGCATTGATAAATGCTTTATAACTCTCGTCGTTCATATCTCTTATGTTCAAGAGCAACGGTTTTGCAATAAACATAAAAACATTAAGAGAGATTATATTGAATATCATATCAAAACCATTCACATTACGGATAAGCCCTTTTTCACGCTCTTTTGCAATCTCAGTCTCCAGCATACCGACAATATGTATAGCATGTAGCTTCATCTTTTCAAAAATATTTCCTATGTGATCGCTGTTCCTGTTCACTTCACTGAGGAGCAACAGCGGAAGACCAGGATTCTGACAAAGAAAATCGATATGTTTTCTGACAATATTCTCGATCCTTTCCTTAAGACCTCCTTTACACTCTTCATCTATCGATATAGATTCAATGAATCGCAGAAATTTCTCTTCAAACAATTTATTAAAAAGGTTTTCCTTGGTCCTGAAGTAGTAGTGAACAAGCGCCTGATTACAACCTGCCTTTTGTGCAATTTCAGTAGTGGAAGTCCTTGTAAACCCTTTTTTCAGAAAAAGCTCCTCTGCAGCATCGATTATCTGCCTCTCCATATTTTGATTTTTTTCACTCATTTAATAGTTTTATTTAATAGACTTATTAATTAATGCAAAATAACAGTCTCTAAAGCATTTTTCCAAATATTTTTCTATTTTTGTAGAAAGAGTTAATACGGTTTATCCAAAATGAAAACTCCTGTTCTTATATTATCGGCCTTACTTTGTACCTCATGCTTCAAGATGCCGGACGACTCCTTTGTACCACCTGTAGATGTGCCTCTTGATTTTGACTGGAAGACAATAGAGTCAAAACAACTTGTACTTAACACCGTATCTTCCATATTAAACGAGAGTGGTGATACCGTAGCATCATTTCTTCCTGCCGGGACATACGACATTGTAACAGGTAAAGGTTCAGCCCTTACAGTCAAGGCTGAGGCTCAGTCTGTACAAACCAAGGCTGGAAACAATAATTTTCAGAGAATCTACTTTCCGGCTAAAGGCAAGTATGCAACAGTTATGTTCGAAGACCTGTTTCCTTCTAAGGGAGATATGGATATGAATGATGTTGTTTTCGGCCTTAACATTGAATACGACCTTACAAATCAGCTCCTGGTTAATTCCATTACCCTAACCATTCAGCCGAGAGCAATAGGAAGTTCCTATGAGACAATAGGAATTGCGGCCAACTTATCGTATCGGTTTCCCATTGATATCGTAGACTATGTTGTGTATGACAACGGGCCTAATGTTAGCGGCTTGTTCAGCATTAACAGGGTTAATAAGGGATACACTCCTGAAATGTATAATTATTTGTCCCAGGTCATTCCTCTAACAGGAGATTACAGAGAATACTTCGACAACGACAAGGATCTCTTTCTGAATGTCAGGAATATAGATACATTTACAAATTCAGAAGAATTTTCTGTTAAAATATATTTTAAGTCTTCAAGTCTGGTTAGCTACTCAAATTTCACTTTCCTGGATGCCACCAACTCATCTAAAGTCAACCTTGATTTGTTTACGGTGTTCAAATACAGATGGCAGGAGGTTCACTTTAAAGATCAGTCTCCCACTGAAAGGTTCAACACATCGTTGTTTATTGCTACAAGGCCTCTGACGAATTTTTCTACAGTAGATAATTGGGTATGGGCAATAATAAGCGAAAAATCCATTCGCCATCCAAGAGAGTTTGTAAAAATTTACAAAGCCTATCCGGATTTTAAATTGTGGGCTGAAAGCTCGGGAAATACCAATCTAAACTGGTATTCAAACTCTGTTATAGACAGCCTATATACTGCCGGGAGTTTTAATTATATTAATTAGAATGTCTTATTAACCTTAGTATAGGTCGGACAATATAAGGTTTTATCCTTGTTAGATGCGGAAAAAGAATTATCAACAGGTTTTTTATCTTTATATAAGCCAGACACCTCAATCTCCTTAACCGCCTCAAAACGACGATCCTGTCCTTTAATGAGAATGCCTCGGCTTGATAGACCAATGAGTTTGTCAAAAGAATGATTTCTCTTTCAACCAGGGATACTTTGATCCTGTCAATATTTAATGAATAATTCCTTAACTCCTCTATGACTTTTAAATAACCCTCAGCATTTCTGCTTGAGAATTTTTTAGTCATTGTTGAGTTTGGCCTTATTCTTCTATGAAATAAAACGAGGGGGACCAAGGCAACTCTATTTGCCTCAAGGAATAACTTAGTGGTAAATAACTCATCTTCATGGATAATTCCAGGAAAAAATCTGAATTTAGATTTCTCGATAAAGCTTCTTTTTATAAACAGAAGCCACGGCGCAACACGAAATCGTCCAATATTCAAAAGCTTTAACATTGCTTCACCGCCCGTCTGCAACTCCTCGGAAATCTTTCCCGTCCTTATGTAATCCCAACGCAATGAGCCTCCATCCTCAGAAAAGACATCCGCATCAAAAAAAACGAAATCAAGATTATCGGCCTCACATCTTTGATAACAAACCTCCAATGCATGTGATTCAAGGATATCATCACTGTCCATAAAATACACATATTCCCCGCTTGAATTATCAAGACCGGTATTTCTTGCGACTGATTGCCCTTGATTTTCCTGGTAATAATACTTAATCCTGTTATCTTTCTTCTGAAATGCTTCAATTATTTTACTGCTGTTATCTGTAGAACCGTCATTGATAATTAGAACTTCAATCTCCTCCAATGTCTGTTTTAAAACAGACAAAAGTGCAGATTCAAGATAGTCGGCAGTGTTGTATACCGGTATTATTACACTAATTCTTGGCCGGTGAACCATGTTGTTTGTTGTATTCCTCAAATGAAACAGGCTTTTTATATATACCCAGAGCTCTTATAAATCTTTGCTTTATGAAATAAAACAATGCTTTTGCTGTTGCTGAAAACTCTCTTGATGTTGAAAATTCAGGAAACATTTTCTGCACCATTAAAGGATCCCATTTTTTTAAAAAGAAAGAGCTCAGATATTCATCCGAAGGATTAACGATTATATCAATAGAATCTCTCCATTCGTACCTTACCGCATTGAAATTGTTTCTTGTAAGAATCTGTAATCTGAATGGTAAAGAGTGATATGGAAGATAATTCAGAAAAAGATCCCCGAAATCTGTTGCAAAATCATAAGGCATCTTTGATTTCTCAAACATTACGAATTTATTGTCAATCTCAAGTGAAACCCATTTGTGAGACTCTTTAGGTGCCAGAATCTCACCTATAAGACTAGGAGCCTCAAGATACCCGGCTTTTGCCACACGGCTCTGCTCTTCAGCAAATTTTGCCGGATCATCCACATGTTCAATCACATGACTGCAAACCACATAATCAAACAACTTATCTGCAAAAGGTAATTTATTAGCATCTGCCTGTAAAATAGTCTGGTGAGGGTAAATCCTGAAATCCCCTCTTCTGTGATGGTTGTCATCAATAAATTTTTCAACAAGAACATCAGCTTCTCTGGTCGGATTGCTTCCGGGACCAACCTCCAGTACCATACCTCCTTTTTTAATGTGAAGACTGCTTTTTTCGTAAGGGTTTCCTATTTTCATGGCATTATAAATTATCGTAAATTTAAGAAAAATCTTAAATTTGATATATAAACGATCCGGAAAAGAATATGAGAGGAAAATCCATGAAAATAGCTTACTGCATACCATCTCTATACTCCGTAAGCGGAATGGAACGGACTCTCTCTATAAAGGCAAACTATCTGGCGGAAAATCTCGGGTATGAAATCGTAATTATCCTTACTGACGGTAAAAATAGGGAAAATGCCTTCCATCTTTCTGACAAAATAAGAATTATTAATCTGGACATCAATTATGATGATATCTGGAGGTATCCCCTCTACAAAAAGATATTTGCCTACTCCGTAAAACAGGTTAGATACAGAAGCAGATTAAAAAGAGCACTTTTTGAATTAAAACCAGACATTACCGTTTCCATGTTGAGAAGGGAAATAAATTTCATCACAAGGATAAAGGATGGAAGCAAAAAGGTTGGAGAGATGCATTTCAATAAAAGTAATTACCGGGATTTTGCCAATAGTGGTTTTCCCCTTCTAAAAACTTTTTTTGCAAAAATCTGGATGCATCAGCTCATTGTTAACCTTAAAAGACTGGATAAATTTGTAGTATTGAGCAATGAGGACAAAGATAAGTGGTTTGAGCTCGACAACCTTGCCGTTATATACAATCCTCTCCCTGAGTTTCCCGAGTCAACATCCGACTGTACAAACAAAATAGTTGTGGCCGCTGGCAGGTTTGTCAGACAAAAAGGGTTTGACATGCTGATTGATTCATGGCGTATCATTGCAAAGAAACACCCTGATTGGACATTAAAGATATATGGCAATGGAAATAAGGAGGCATTCCTGGATCAAATTTCCAAAAACGGAAATCAGGAGAGTTGCATTCTATATGATGCTGTACCTGATCTTTCAAACAAAATGTCAGAAGGGTCAGTTTTTGCATTCAGTTCCCGTTTCGAGGGTTTCGGGATGGTCATAACAGAAGCTATGGCTTGCGGGCTTCCACCCGTTGCCTTTGCCTGTCCTTGCGGCCCGAAAGACATAATAAATGATGGAATTGACGGTTTTTTAACAAACCCCGGAGATATAGAGACACTTGCCTTAAAAATTAATTATCTTATAGAGAATGATGACTTCAGAAAAGAGATGGGCAAAAAGGCAAGAGACAGGGCTGAAAGATTCCGCATTGAACTAATAGGACAGGAATGGGATTCTCTCTTCAAGTCATTATTATAAAAACACAAACAAGGCTTATGAAATGGTATAAAAAATACCTCTCTGTTTTTGAAAAACCCTTTAGTGAGGCACCCTCATACGTCATAGATGAGGTAAGAGAAAAACTCCGGTCTCTGCAGAGTGACAATCCGGTCGCTTCGGTGGTGGTGATTGCATATAATGAAGAGAAAAGGCTTCTAAGTTGCTTGTGGTCTTTGAGTGACACAAAGTGTAAATATCCTATTGAAATTTTAGGTGTTGACAACTCATCCGCAGACAGAACCGCGGATGTATATAAAGCCACGATGCTTCCATATTATAACGAAGAGAAAAAAAGCTGCGGCTATGCAAGGAACAGAGGTCTACAGGAAGCCAAGGGTAAATATTATATTTGTATAGATGCCGACACAATGTATCCGGAAAAATATATAGAGACTCTTATTGAGGCTCTTATGAAACCAGGCATTGTTGCAGTATCATCACTCTGGAGTTATGTGCCAAGCAAGGAATACCCGCGTTTCTGGATGTTTTTTTATGAATTGTTAAGAGATATAAACTTATTCCTTCTGTCATTTAAAAGTCCGGAGAGAAGCGTCAGAGGACTTGTGTTCGCATACGAGGCAGAATATGGAAGAAAAGTCGGCTATCGTGTACAGATAATCAGGGGAGAAGATGGAGCAATGGCATACGGATTGAAACAATATGGCAAAATTGCATTTGTAAGGAGCAGGAAAGCAAGGGCTGCAACCTGCACTGCTACAGTAGCGGCAGACGGATCTCTAAGGAAGGCATTTACAAACAGGGTAAAAGGGGCATTTAAGGGAATAAGGAAATATTTTGTCAAAACCACGGGAGAGGTGAAAGATCAGCCGTCAAATTTAGTAAACAAACAATGAGAGCATTATTTATCCACTTCTTCGACTTTGCCCCCCACAGTGGCATAAGCAAGAAGATTCTGTATCAGGTGGAAGCTCTCAGAAAATGTGGGCTTGATGTTGACTTATGCTACATTGACATTGACAAGGATGGCACACAGAGAAGAATTTGCGGAGACCTCACTATAGACAACTTCGGGAATGGCATATATGCCAAGCTGTTCAAATGGTTCAAATTTTCAAATCTTACCGGACATATTTTAAAAGAGCACTATGATTTTGTGTATATCAGGTCTTTCTATAACACAAACCCGCCGCTTTTAAAGATGCTCAGGAGATTGCGCAATGCAGGGATACACGTTGCCATGGAATACCCTACATACCCTTATGATAAGGAGACGGAGGGTGCCAGTCTTAATTACGCGCTCATTTTCCGGCTTAACAGGATATTCAGAAAAAGGTTGCCGGGTCATATATCAAGAATAGTAACCTTTACAGACCTTAAAGAGATCGAGGGTATACCAACAATAAATATCTCTAATGGAATAGATTTCAACAGCATAAGATTAAAAATCAAAAAAAAGGAAAGTACAGCATTTAATATGATTGCCGTTGCCGAGATACACTACTGGCATGGCTTCGACAGGATAATAAAAGGTCTTGGAGAATACTATAAAGATGAACATTCAGAAGAAGTTAACCTGGAAATTATAGGTGAAGGTACTTCAGATATTATAAAGTCATTAACCCAACTAGTCTCTGAATACGGAATAGAAGAACATGTCAGGTTTCTTGGATTCAGGCACGGGGAAGAGCTTGACACTCTCTTTGATAACGCTGATTTCGGAATAGCCAGTCTTGCGCGCCACCGGTCCAATATCACAAAAATAAAAACACTTAAAAACCGGGAGTATGCAGCAAGAGGTATCCCTTTTATTTACTCTGAAGTGGATGACGACTTTGATTATATGCCTTACGTATTAAAAGCACCCTCTGATGACTCTCCTATATGTGTAAAATCAGTTATTGATTTTTACAAATCTCTAAAAATGACACCGGAAGAGATAAGAGATACAATCGTTGATGCTCTTTCATGGGAAGTGCAGATGAAACGAGTTGTAGATGAAATATTTAACAAACAATGAATGTGCTTGAGATATATTTTTGGCTTGCCCTCTTAATAGTATTCTACACATATCTGGGATACGGGATTATCATTTTTTGCCTTGTAAAAGTAAAAGAGTTACTCTTAAAAAAGGATAAATCCGTCGGTAGGGATGAGTTGCCTGAGGTAACGCTGCTTATTGCTGCATATAATGAGGAGGATATTATAGATGAAAAGATGCAGAATTGCCTTCAGATTAGATACCCCGAAGATAAATTGAAAATTGTATGGGTAACTGACGGCTCAAATGACAGCACAAATGTACAACTCTCACAATACGATAGGGCAAAAGTCTTTTTTTCCCCTGAAAGAAAGGGAAAATCCGCAGCAATAAACCGGGTTGTGCCATTGATAGAGTCTCCTATAATTATCCTCACCGATGCCAATACAATGATTAATGATCTCTCAGTCTCTTTAATAGTTGAAGAGTTCCAAGACTCAAAGGTCGGATGTGTAGCCGGAGAGAAAAGAATATCAATGTCTGACAAGGAGAGCCTCTCATCCGGAGGAGAAGGCATCTACTGGAAATATGAGTCATTCCTGAAAGATATGGATTCCAGGTTATACTCTGCAGTCGGAGCTGCCGGAGAGCTCTTTGCAATAAGACGTTCGCTGTATGAAGAGATGCCCCCGGATATTTTGCTTGATGATTTTGTGCTCTCAATGAAAATTGCAGCCAGGGGATATGTAATAAGATATTGCAAGGAAGCCTATGCCGTAGAACAAGGGTCCGTGAACATTAATGAAGAGAGAAAGAGAAAGGTCAGAATTTCTGCCGGTGGTATTCAGTCAATTTTAGTTCTTGCCAGAATACTAAATCCGGTAAAATACCCTACTCTGTTTTTTCAGTATATTTCTCACAGAGTATTACGCTGGAGTATTACACCGGTTGCTCTTTTTTCCCTTCTTCCGGTCAATGCTGCAATAGTTATCATCAATCCGCACATTATCTACATATCAATGCTTGCTCTGCAGCTTTTGTTCTATTCTCTTGCTATTTTAGGCAAAAAAACGGAGGGTAAGGAGACTAGTGTTAAAATACTTTTTGTCCCTTACTACTTCTTGTTTATGAACTATAATGTTTTCCCCGGTATAGTATATCTGATAAGGAAAAAGAGAGGTGACGGAACATGGGAAAAATCCCGCAGGAGATAATTACATAATCCTCTCCCATTTCCCGGATTCTTTCGAATATTGTTTAAGTAATCTTGCAGGGTTACCTCCGACAATACTAAACGGTGGTACATCCTTATTAACCAGGCTGCAGGCTGCGACAACCGAGTGGGTGCCGATTCTGATTCCTTTTGTAATGACACTGTTTGCCCCTACCCACACATCATCCTCAATTACAATCTGCGAAGTGGATACCCCCTGACTTGCAATAGAGCTATTAACATCCTCATAATTATGATCCAATCCTGAAACGGTTACATTCTGGGCGAGATTCACATTACTTCCAATTGATACAGGACCTATAATCACATTCCCTATCCCGATTCTTGTATTATCACCTATTTCAATGTTTCCCACCATATTGTTAACTGTAGCATAATCCTCCACAACAGAATTTCTGCCGATGATAAACTTATTGAATGGCACAATATCCTTTCGTGCGCTACTGCATAAAACCGAGCGACTTCCTTTTTTTATGTACAAGGGTCTTAACATACGAAGCCATAGTCTCGGCCTTGTCCGTACAGGATTTATAAGAAGGTTAAGTACAAAATGCTTTAACCTGTCGTTTTGCTTTAATCTTTCAGCTAACATCCCGAAACTTGCCATAATTATTCATATTATTACAAATTTAAAATATTGCCGTTAATAATGGACATATTGTCTGTTTTTTTATTATTTTCAATGTATAAATAAAAAACAATTGAACTTTGTTCTACTCTAAATACATATATAGCCACAATTGGAATATCGGGTTCTCCGCCACAACTCCTGAAAGCCTTATTAAAAAGGGACAGTTGGAGAGAATAAAGTGGTTAAAACACTCTTACAAGGACCGTTTTTTTGCAGATCCTTTTGTCGTTAATTCAGATGACTCTATTATTAATGTTTTGGTTGAAGAACTGCCTTTTTCCGAAAAAAAGGGCAGGATAGCAAGACTTATAATAGACAACAAGAGTAAAAGACTCATTGAGAGACACACTATATTAGAACTTGAAAGTCACCTGTCCTACCCTGCATTCCATAAATTAAACGGTAAGATATACCTCTTTCCGGAAAATAGCGCATCAGGAAAACTGTCTGTATATGAATACAATGAAAACAGCAATTCTGTAATCAAAACAGGGATTATGATTAGTGAGCCTATGACAGATGCTACGTTGTTTAATTATAACAACGAGTATTGGCTCTTTGCATCAAAAGTGCCCGAATCCAATGAAAAACTTTTTCTTTACCATTCGGAGAATTTTCAAGGAGAATATACTTGCACAAACAATGGAGGGCCAATTGTAACAGGACTTTCATCATCAAGACCTGCAGGAAATATATTCACAATTGATGGGAATATATACAGACCCGCACAAAATAGCTCGGAACGATATGGGGCAGGTATGATGATTCAGCAAATAGTAAAACTAAGCAAAGATGAATTTACTGAAAAGAACATACTGTCAATAACCCCTCATTCATTCAAATATAATCTGGGAACACACACAATAAATTTTTATGAAGGGGGCTGTGTTGTTGACGGATACGGATATCTATATCCTATGGCAGGTCATATTGCAAATTTCCTGATAAAGAAAAGAGATGAGCTTTTACACTCGAAACACTGATAATTTACCTCTTTGATGAACATAGCAATAATCACAACCGGAATATTACCTGTGCCAGCAATTAAAGGTGGTGCGGTAGAAACACTTATAGATTTTTTAATCAATTATAACGAAGAACATCAGGAACATAATATCACAATATTTGGGGTTTACGACAAGGAGTTTGAGAAAATCGATTTCACTAATTATAAAAGGACAAAGTTCGTTCTTATAAACAATAACTCATTTATAACCAAAGTAAAAAGGAAGGTATTCCAATATTCACACCGCTCCTTTTTTTACAATTACTATCTTGATTTTTTTGCCAAAGAGGTCAGCAAAAGAATAGCTTCAGGAGATTATGAGGTATTGATTTCAGAAAACAGACCCGGATTCGTATTACCTTTAAGAAAAACATATCACGGAAAACTATTCCTCCACCTTCATTACGACAATCTTTACAAAGGAGCTAAACTGGCCGAAGAGGTGGTTTCGGCATGCACCGGTGTTTTAGCTGTATCATCCTATATAAAGCAACGAGTCTGTACTCTGGATTCTTCTATTGACAAGGTGAATGTCGTCTACAATGGTATTGATCTTGAAAAATTCCGTAACATATCTGACCAAAGCGTTAGCAGAACTCAATTCAGATTAAAAGAGGAGGATTTTGTGATTGTATATACCGGAAGGATTGAGCCAATTAAAGGTATTAAAGAACTACTTGAGGCTTTTTCCGCCATAAAGGATTTCCCTGACATTAAATTACTTATTGTAGGGAGCGCGTCTGTAAATGACCTCTCTAAAAACGAGTATCTCGTAGATATATATAAAATTTCTTCCAATCTGGGGGAGAGAGTGATTTTTACCGGGTATCAGCCATACAAACATATTCCCGGGATATTAAGATTTTGTAATCTTTCTGTCATACCATCTACTTGTGAGGAGGCGTTCCCTTTGACTGCAATAGAGAGCATGGCTGCCGGACTCCCTATAATAGCAACACAATCTGGCGGTATGCCAGAAGCTGTTAATAGTAATTGCTCTATAATTCTGAAAAAAGACGAGCACCTCGTGCATAACCTCACAAAGTCAATTCTTACGATTTATAATGACAGAAATTTACAACAAAGCATGTCAAAACACGCGATTGAGCAATCCAAGAAATTCAGTAAGGAGAATTTTGCCTTTAATTTTTTTACTGCGTTAAAAAATCATTGACGACGAAATTTTTGCAAAAACTCCTTAATATCTATCATTCTATCCAGCAACCTGAAAGAATAGACAATAAGCAGTGCACATACCAGAGATCCCCCAATGTATCCGTATATATCTTTCAGAAAAAATATGAAACAAAATACTCCCGTGGCCAGCAATGATTGGATACCGAACTGCTTCCATAAATCACGATTAATAACAAATGAATATCTCTTTCCTGTCACAAGAGCCACAAGTGCAAAATAGCATATGTGCATTATGACATATCCCCATGCCAGTCCGTTTAATCCACCCAATTTGTATCCGATAACACATGATACTAAAAGACTGAAATTTGCGAAGATCCCCTCAACATAGAAAAACACCTTCTTATCTCCCTTTGCAAACAATAATGCACCTATAAGATATCCCGGCACTTTGAAAACCATTGCAAGACATAAGATCCTTATAAAACTATTGATTATGAGATACTCTTTCGTCCAAAGGATATGAATTATTATAGTTGAAGTCAGCATTATCAGGCAAAGGATAGGTAATGCAATAAGCAGTGCTATCTCAGTCTGTTGATTTATCATCTCGTTGGTTTTTGCCTTATCGTTACATACTGCGGCCAATCTTGGATAATAATCGACCGCCATTGCTGTAAATACAAGGCCGATAGATTGCGAGACAATACTTGTGCCTGCCTGATAAAATCCCAAATCAGCAATTGATCCTACACTTATTATGTATGAATTTACAAGATAATTTACCAATGAGCCTATTGAAGTCGACATCAACATCAAAACGCCCAATTTTGCCATATCAAGCCCTTTCACATATGTCTCCTCCAATGGAACTTTTACTCGTGCGATCTTAATACCGGATAAATAATATCTGCTGAATAGATAAGTAACAAATGAAGATATAATCAGAGCAGGCACAATGGCTTTCATACCCCATAATGCATATAATGGAACAGAGACAATCAAAGAGATTAGTGACCCGGTAAAAGAATTGAGTGCAAACTTTTTCAGATTTCTTGTACCTTGCATTATTGCCGCATTTCCCATTGATAATGTGTTAAATACAAGCATCAATGAAAGAAAGATAAAAGCTAAAGTATAATCATGGTTTTTGAATGTGTACCGACTTAAAAGCGGTGAAAGTGCTATAACCAGGATGAATCCGGCAATTGCCGATCCATAAAGCCATCTCCTAAAAATAATTACAGTAGAGGAAAGCCGCTGATTGTCCCCATTCTCGTTTGACTGTGAGATATCCCTCACCGCACTGTAGTTCAAACCCAGACTGGTGATATTATTTATCATTGTAATAGCTGAAGTGAACATGGTATTCAAACCCATTCCCGCGGCTCCCAAAAGCACAGCTATAATCTTCCCCCTTATCAGGTTAAGCAATATCTGGATTGCCTGTACCCCCCCAAACAGGGAGGTTGCCTTGAAGATGTTCCTGTATGAAGATTTCTCGCTCAAGTTCTAAATTGAATTATATATTTTCAAAATTTCTCTGGCTGTATATTCCCACGAAAATTCAGAAGCACGCAATTTTCCCGCATTAACCAGATTCTTATTCAGATCCTTATCATTTTCAATTTTAACGATTGCCTCTGCTATCTCTTTTTCATTGTTAGGATCAACCAACAATGCTGCATTTCCTGCAATTTCCGGCATGGCTGAGGTACATGATGTCACTACAGGAGTGCCGCAGGCCATTGCCTCAAGTATTGGTATTCCAAAACTCTCTCGCAAAGAAGGATATAAAAACACAAAGGCCTTAGAGTATATGCCGGGGAGATCTGAATTATTGATATAACCCGGAGTGTTGATTTTATCAATAATTCCGCGTATTCCCTCCTTCTCAATAAGACCCTTTACATATTGGATGTTAAGATCTGCTATTAAAAGCGGCATCTTTTTATCAGATATGTGAAGATAGTGCGAGTAGGCTCTTAATACCCTCTCTGTATTTTTTTTAGGGTCAGTATTACCTAAAAAAAAGATATAACTCTTCTCTTCAGAGGCTACCGGCGCAAAATGCTTGCCAACGCCATTATATACAGCCACTAACTTTTCAGAGGATAGCTTTAGCTGTTCTGCAATTCTTCCGGCTTCATATTTTGACACAGTAATAACCTTAGAGCATTTTTTAAGCACCTCTGGAACCACCATTCTCCTATAGTACCAGCCCAAAGTTTGATACAGAGACTTGCTTGTACTCCTCTTTTTCTCAAGGAAGATTATATCATGAAGGGTAAGTATTAAAGGTACTTTACATAAAAGCGGAGCAGTATTGCTTGTACAATGAAGCACATCCGGTCTGATTTTATTAATAGCTATGGGGAGGGCAATTTGTTCCCAAAGCGGATAAGTAGGACACTTAAGTTCAATTATATGAAAATTGGCTGTTTCTTGCAACACCTCATTATCTTTACCGGGACTGACTAGTATAAAATACTCATTCTCCGAATCCAGCTTCTGAAGCTCCTTTATGGTCTCAAGGGCCACGAAATCCATGCCGTGTTTGTTTGTTCTGAATATACGCTGTGCTTCTATCGCTATTTTCATATTCTATCCCTTTTGTGTATGAATGAATTTTTTATTGGCCCCCTTAGTACGGAACAGGTTTGCGAACATTAGCAAGAAAATAAGTGGCACCCGTTTTAATGCATGCAGAGCTCTCTTTGTTAAAAGGTATTGAGGAATTGCCATTAGAAATGTCACAATAAGGCAAATCAGTAAGAATATCCATTTCACAGTCAGCTGCCAGTCAAATAAAAGTGAAATAAAGGCCATAACTGAAATTAAACCAAGGACAACAACTCTTGGCAACATCATCCATTGTATTACTTTGTCAACATAATCGAAATTAAATGTTACAAGAGCCTTCGGCAACCCTTTTAACCCCTTGGCCAAAGACCCGAACTGCGTTGCGATCCATCTTCTCCTCTGATTATAAAAGATTTTTTCTTTTTTTACTTTTTCATCATAAACCGGCAGATTTTCTGCAAATTCAATATATATCCTGTCCTTGAAGAGCAGGAGCTCAAGTTCTTTATCTTCACCTGAAGTTTCAAGATTGTTCACATTATTCCTGAACCATTTGAATTCAAATGCCATACCGGATCCTATCAGAGCCGAAGAGAGGCCCAGTGAAGTATGCCCCTTTCTGAATATTGAGTTGTTTATCTCTTCACTTATCGCATCAAGGACAGACATGTCATTCCCGGTATCTTTTGCCATTCTATGAGCCTGCAAGGCCCTTACACCGGAGTTGAAGAGATCGTTGACCCGAGATATAAAATCTTCCTTTACAGTATTGTCTGCATCCAGAATTACGACTATATCATAATGAGTTTCCGGCAGGGTGTCAATTGCACATCGCATAGCAAAAGCCTTCGAACTGGTTTCGGGATTAATTTTTAACAGCTTGATCGGGGATTTGGAAAGCCGGTCATTTGTTTGTTCTGACATTTTATCCGAAATAACCACAATATCAAGCAGATTCTTAGGATAATCCTGATTCAGCACGGAATTAACGGATTCCATTATTACACTGTCTTCCTTATATGCCGGGATAAGTACAACAAATCTGTTTTTTAACTTCTTGATTTGTCTATTCTCTTTCTTGTTCCACATTGAGTAAAGAGAAAACACAAAAAGATAGAAGACAGTAAGCGCCATCAAAACAAACAGAATTTGATCAAAAAGGTGAAATATCTTCATCGCTTCAAACCGTTATATTTATCCTGTATCCTGAAAAAATCGAACATGCCGGTCAGGGTAGCCTTAATAAGGTCTATTCTGCCTTTTATCATCGCAAAGCATACTGCTTTCAGGTTAGCCACCATGATTTGATAACAAACAGAGATAGTTGCCGTACCTCTTGTCATATTCCTTCTTGCAAAAAGAAGCCTGTTTCTGGTTATGTAATACCGCTTTAGAGGCGAATCTTCTCCTGTTGTCCTGCTTTCTTTATGGACTATACATGCAGAAGGAACATACCAAAGCTCATAACCGTGCCTCTTCATATTCATGCACCAATCAATCTCTTCATAATAAAGGAAATATATTTCCGGCATATATCCAATCTCATCCACTACTTTTCTCCTCACAATCATTGCAGCTCCATGAGTGGCAAAAGTTTGCACAGCCTGATTATATTTACCCGTATCTTTTTCACCTCTTCCGATTGAGCTGTTTCTAAGTGTTATATTTGACATCGGTGTGAACCCTGCATACTGGATAAACTTAGGCTCTCCCGGAAAATAAATCTTTGGAGAAGCTGCTGCTGCCATTATGTTTTCATCCATAAAGTCAACCAGCTTTAACACAGAATCATCAATAAGAAGTGTATCGTTATTAATCAGAAAAATGTAGTCACCCGAAGAAATTTTGATTCCGATATTGTTTCCTCCCGCAAAACCGAGATTTGCATCACTCCTGAGAGTAATGACAGCAGGGAATCTCTCCTTCACATGGACTGATTCATCATTAACAGAGCCATTGTCGACAAGAATAATCTCATACCCGTAGTTCATTGGGATATGTGCATATATAGACTCTATCAATTCACACGAATCTTCCAGACCATTATAATTAACAATTATGAATGAGATTTTCATTGTTTTTTCTCCTGTATCTCTTTGTCATACATCGGACTCAGGAAAATAAAGGTCATAAGTGTATACATTATTATTCCCGTAGGAAACTGACCTATAATTTCAAGGCTGTAAGAAGCGACATAAAGTCCGGCAATACCGCAAGTGAATGCGGCTATAATACCTCTTAACTCTCTGTCCTTAAGTTTGAACATAACTATAAAGCAACCATATCCCAATACAGAGAGCAATATTACAATATGAAGCAACAATCCTACTATTCCTGTTTCCACCCATATCAAAACATACCAGGAATCGGTTGCTATTTCAGCTAAAAAAGGGTTGGGTCTATATGTGTATGCCCTTCCTCTTGACATTCCGACACCTGCTCCGAATGGTTTATCAACCATGTAAATTCTCAGTTTTGCCTGATTTTCAACCCTAACCACAAAAGAAGCATCTTCTGTATCGAAAACAGATCTCATCCTTCTGATGTATTGATTTCCGTGACCTATATATGTATATTTAAGAAACACAAATGCCACCAGAACAAGAGCTGCAGTAGGAAGAGCAAATTTCAAATTTTTAGACAGTACCACAAAAAGGAATAACCCGACAAAAGGTACAGCAATTGAACCTCTGGTACCAGAAAGAAGCATCCCGTAAAAGCACGCCAATGCGGTTAAGAAATATAAAACTTTTAGAGATTTTGACTTTATAAAAACAGATACTATGGCAAAAACGACTCCGGAAAAAGCTATCCCTGTCCCGAAATTTGCGGCATCGGTAAAGAATGAGAAATACCTTATACCTGAATATATTATATGAGTAGTCCTTCCCCCTTCTGCCAGCCATCGGGACTCGGCATAATCAAATCCGAATGTTTTCTGTATGAATGCCTTAAGAACGGCAGTCAAACAAAGAATAGCCCAAATAAACAGCAGCTTTTTCATGTCGGCATAACGCCTCATTAATACAGACACAACAATAGCTGTAAGTATGAAATATGTCCCCAGCCCCCTTACATTGGTAAACCATGCCACAGCAGAAGACATGTGAGGATTGAATAACTCGAATATCAAGTATAGCAACCAAATGAAAGAGATTAATGTAATCGCATTCATTGCGTTTTTAAAACGGGCTTCAGACTTTGGATTGAACTGACTAAGTAGTATGACAGTAATTATCAGTACAAAAAACATATCCATCGCGATTCCCGGAGGTAAAGCCCTGATATATCTGGATACTCCGGATATATAATAGTTAGTAATGAACAGGATAATAAACCCCCATTTTGGATTGTTTATGACTATAAACAGGAAAATAATAGCAACAGGCAGCAACGATACCAGGACTCCTATCTCATATCCGACTCTCGTAGTAAGTCGTAAAATGACAAGTATGCCAATAAGAAGTATTGACGACACCAACCATTTATTAAGGTTGTCATTTATGATATTCCGGAAATTCACACAATTAACTACTTCGAGGTTAAACCTAACTGAGTCAATTTATATAAGAACATTCTGAATTTTGTTACAGGAGGTAAAAGCCCCATAAAGCTTGTTGCAACATCCCTGCTCACATGATTTAGATAGAGTGTTACCGGGGCACTTTGAGCCTGTTGTTTCAATCTTTCCAGTGCTGTTGCATCTATCTCTCTCCACACCTTATCTGCCCTGACAACAATCAGATTTATAGATGCCTCCCTTAATAACCCCACAGGAATTGACGACTCAAGTATAGACCTATGTTCTACAATAATAATATCCTCATTGGCGAACTCATATAATTCAGAAAATTTACGCGATAGAATAAACTCTCTTGATTCAGGAGAGATGCCTTCGTGCCATGAGAAGAGTTTTACCCTGAGACCTCTCTCTTCCCAATATCTGACGAGCTTTTCTGCTAAATAAGATTTTCCGTACTCACTTCCGGGACTGATAAAATTAATTATATCCGGCCTCTCACCGGTATTAAGATAAGGTATAAGGGCATTTGCAAGATAATTTGTTGCAATCTCCTCATATTGTTTGTTATATCGTCTGTATCTCAACATGTTTTCTTTAGGATATGCTCCAAGGACTTTGGTGTCGGTTATCCTTTCGGCTCTTGATTTATCTCTGATTGTCCTGTCAAAGAGTTCCAGAAGTATAAAGAAAGCAATGATGAAGACAAATGTTCCGAAGTATGTTGAGAGTACAATAACCTTTCTTGCGGTAGGAATCGGAGAAACCGGCAAAAGCGGAGGATTTATTGCCTTAAGGTTGGCAGAACTCATCTGTAAAGTCTTCTGACGCATTAAAGCAGCATTCAGACTAGTCAGCACCGAGAGATACGATTGTTCGGTAAAACTTATATCTCGTTCTTTTCTTTTCAATGTTGACCCTATCGGAGAGTAATAACCATATTCGGTTTCAAGGCTTTTCCTCACCTCTTCCATGACTCGAAGTTCTGCGGAAGCTTTTTCTCTTGTTATTACAGATGACACCCATTGATCTACATATGCCGCTGAAGCGACACCGTCTTTTGAATATTTCTGATCATTCAGCATCGATGTAAAAGACTTCAGATCTTCTTCCGCAATTTTCTCCTGCAGCTTATACTCATCCAATAGCTTCTTATTGGCGGGAGAGATGTTTAAAGTATCTGTCTGTAAAGATTTAAATCTTATTATACGAGTGCTTATTTCTGAAAGAGAATTTAGTTTTTGTAAAAAAACGGTATTATTCTGTATTGCTTTTACCTGGCCCTCTATTCTCATCTCCAACTGTCCTACCGAGGTACTTGCGCTGGTATATCTGAGCAAAGCATCATAATACATAAGTTCATAATCTCTTGCAAGGGCTGTAACCTGTTTTGTCTGTTCCTCGTAGTTTATGATTTTCTTGTCAACATAATAACGTGTAAGCGAGTCCTCTGACTGCTTAAGTTTTTCACTTAATCTGGCCAGCTCCCTTCTGAAGTACTCTACAACATCATTAGTCTCACCAAACCGGAGGAGTTTGTACTGTTTTACAAACTCTTCGTTGAGGATAACGAGTGTATTGTATGCTATACCGGGATCATCGGCAGAATACTTGATATCAAGCATATCACTGTCAAAGATTCGCTTGACTTCAATATTGCTCAATGCAGTGAAGCTATAATGGCGATGATACCAGTTAAACAAACCATAAACGAAATTCTTCGGTGAGGCTTGCTCATATTTTTTCAGATTGCTGACGGTAGAATCTATGGATTGTTTATCTATAAGAGCACGCACCTCTTTGGGAGTAATATGTAGCAGCTCTTTATAATTATTAGCCTGGATATAGTTGTTGTTCTCAGTAGAATCTCCGTATATCATATTCTGGGCATACAATCTCAGGGAAACCTCGTGCAGGGTATTTTTGGATTTAATTATACTTATCAGGTTATCCATACCGTTATTGACACTACTCCAATCAATCCTGCCAGGTTCTACTCCTGATTCTATAGTGAAACCGGACGCAATACCTGTGTATATCGTAGTGTTTACTTCATAGGTCCTGACCATATGGCGGGTCTGATAGACAGCGACCAAAGCGGCACAAGCAGGAACGATGATAAGCCAGTATTTTATCCTGTATAGCAGTTTGATTATCTGAAAGAATATTTCCATTATTTGTCAAGTAGCTTAGTACATGATATTATTTCCAATTTCAAAATAGCAGTCTTAAGTTCTGATTTTATTTTACCTATCTGTTGTATTGCCATCACTTGCTGGCCCTTCGCTATACCTAATGCAGAGATATTTATGCTTCCCATTATATAGTCCTTCTCAGCCATCTCATATTGAGCCTGAGAAAGCGCATACTGTTCAATAGCACTCTTTAGGTTATTCAGCATCTCCTCAGATTTGACATATAACTCTATAATCTGCATCTGCCTGTCTTCATACCAGACCTCCATCTCCTTCTCTGCCTGTTTTACTGTCAGCTTTTGCGCTTTTGTCCTGTTTCTTTTATCCACAAGCTTGTCCAAAGGAAAACGTATTGATGCGCCGGCATTATACCAAATCTGCTCACCTCCACTGTTCTGATAAATCAACGGATAACTGGATCCCAAATCGGTATATGAGTTCATCCCCACAACCCCGTATTGATATGTACCGAAAAAATCCACAAACTGATACCAGCTTCTTTTTTCTGTGAGAACCTTCCTGTTAAGCTCCTCTATTTTGAGTGTGTAGAGCTCCCAGGATGGCCCCTTCTTTGCGTTCTCAAATAACACTTCTAAGGGTGGAAGAACAAAATGTAAAAGCACATCATTTGTATCCACCTGATTTTTAGACGAGGATACCTGTGCGTTGGCATTTATGGCCAACCCGAACAGGATACAAAATGATATTATGGCTCTATTCATACCTTTTCAGACATTTTCTTTTTGAATGAAGGCGGTGAATGTCTTAAACAAAATCTTCATATCCATCCAAAAGTTATAATTGTTGGCGTAGTATATATCCAACTGCTTACGCTCCTCAGGTGACAATTTACCTGAATCTCCCCGTTTTTCCACCTGCCACAGACCAGTAAGTCCGGCTGGTGCCAGAAATCTGTCTATATACTGGTCGGATGTCAGCTGTTCTGCCTCATAAAGCGGCAACGGTCTGTTACCTACAATTGACATATCTCCTTTGAGAATATTAATCAGTTGAGGCAACTCGTCAATACTGAATTTTCTGAGAAACCTGCCCACCTTCGTTATCCTCGGATCATTCTCATATTTTACAAAATTATTCCTTTGTCTGTTTGATTTGTCCCTCATAAATGCCGCTTCGGAAATTACTTCATCATCAGAAACAAAAAGCGATTGATTGTTTTTTTCGATAATAGGAATCAGATTTGCGTTATAAAAGTCATACTCCGGATTCGTCTCAATATCACAGTACTGATTCATCCCCAACAAATCGCGAAGCCTCTTGTCTGCATCACTATACATTGACCGGAACTTGTAAAAATCAAATACGGCATAATTGCTTCCGACCCTTTTTGACTTATACATAGCCGGGCCCTTACTTTCAATCTTTATAAGAATCACAATCAATGCTACAAAAGGCAATAAAACGATAATTGCCAGTGAAGCAAAAATAATATCAAACACTCTTTTCCATATAGGTGCCTTGTATGTGCCCAGAGAACCCTTCTCCACAAGTGATGCAAGAATCAGAGACTGATTCCTGTCAACAAATTCAATCCCGTTAAGAAGCCTGGCCTTAGGAATATCTGTATGAGACGTATCGTTTACACCTGCTTTTTGGTAATGAGGCAACTCATCTTTTTCTATTTTTTTAAATACCAAAACAATATATGCTTTCGGAAAGCTCTTCTTAATGAGCGTGATGCGTGGCTCATCGACTTGTAACGAATCTTTTTGATATAGAATCATCAAAGGTGATTCTCCACAATTCTCAGAGATGACCCTGATTGCTTCGGCATAATCCCCGGCAGTGACCAATGTACCATCCAGAAATGCATTGAAGCGTTTTATTGTCGCCTCGTCGTTTCCTACATATATAGTGTAAACACTCACGAAATAATCTTTTTTAACCGCACTTTCAGCTCCATAGGATTAAACGGCTTTGATATATAGTCATCCGCACCTTTTTCCAGCAGGGCGATTTTCTGTGATGTACTATCTTCACTTGACAGAATAACGAAAGGAATGGATTTAAACAGATCATTTTTCTTTAGGTAGTCAAGGAACTCAGCACCAGTCATGTTCGGCATATAAATATCTGATATAATGAGATCCGGAATATTCCCATCCTGAAGCCATGCTATCGCTTTAATAGGGTCTTCAAAATACACACAATCAAACAATTCGGCAATATATACTTGTATAACTTTGGCTATGGTGGACTTATCATCAACAATTAGTACTCGCTTTTTCACAGTTTCAGGGGTTAAAGTTTAATCACAACTTGCACTTATATAATTATGTAAAAATAGTAAAATTATTTGAGAGTATCTTTAATCTTAATAGCTTTGTTAGCAAAACATCGATAAATGGAGAGATGTACACTCAGAAATCCGTTTTTTTGTGTCATGATTCTTGCATCCATGGCAGTGCTTATTGCTTCAATAATGGGCTTTCTGGCATCCCGCGTTGATCCTAACGACAATATACTTTTCACTTATGCAGCCCTTGGGCTCCCATTTACCCTCTTGTTTGCACTTGTGCTTATAGCTTATTTCTCAATCAAGAGAAGCTGGTACTTTTTAATTGCCCTTTCAGCTTTATTACTAAACTTTCAGTTTATAATTTCAAATTTCAGTGCTGGCCGGTTTTTTAGCGTGAACCCCTATACCTATAATCAGAAAATAAAGGTTGCAACCTATAATGTTCATAGTTTTAATATCCAAAATGATTTTATCCCCATAAACGACATAGCAGATTATATCAACAACGAGTCAGTAGACATACTTTGCATGCAGGAATATGCGCCACACTATATGTATAGCGAAGAGGAGGTTCGTAAAGCTTTCGGATATTTTGAACACATGACCCTCCGTGAATCCACCATGAGCAAAATAGGGCTTGTCATTTACAGCAAATTTCCTGTTAAGAAAACCGGAATTATCAACTTTCCAAACTCCGCCAATGGCGCCATATGGGCAGATATATCAATCTCAGGTGACAAGATTATCAGAATAATCAATGTTCACATGCAAACCACCGGATTAAAGAATGTATTACACCTTGGCATACTTGGTTCTACAATGAACTTTACAGATAATGCAAAGATTCGTGCAAAACAGGCTCAATTAGTCAGGAAACTTATAGACACAACGAAAACCCCGGTTGTTTTGGCCGGAGACTTTAATGATTTGCCTTCAACATATACTTTCAGAATTTTAAAGGGAGAACTGAGAGATAATTTCATATATGGCGGACTGGGCACAGGAGGAACTTTCAAGGGTAAGCTGAATTTCCTGAGAATTGACAACATCCTGACATCTGCAAGTCTGAAATGCACCACCTATTACTCCGACCGGAAAGATTGGAGCGACCACAATCCGGTCATTGCAGAATTCCTGCTGAAAAACTAATCCCGGCCACACTGTGTAACAATTCTTTACATTGTGTAAATTATTTTTTTACTTTTATTTTGTTTTGTAAAAATTTTTTCTATCTTTGTTTTGAAAAACAAGAGAAATGAAAATTTTCACTATTTCAGTCATGATAACTTTAGCCTTCATTCTGTCGGCAATGGTTTCTCTATCAGCTCAAAGCACTGTGGTAGGTCATGTATCTGCAGAAATAGTGGAAGCCGTAAGTGTTTCTTCCAATACAATAATAAATCACACAATAAACAGCCGCTCATCTTCGGATCAGGCAAACCTGAGCCTTGGAAACATGAGCATTAAATCCGGAAGTTCTGTTAGTTGCAATATTGTCATAAAGCCGGCGAATGTATCATCAGATAACGGAAACAGCTTTAAAGTTAATCCGATAACAGAAAACCAATATACTTACAAAGCATTTTCCACAAACGGTAACAGAACCTTAGCACTACGCGGCAATGTTGATCTGTCTGACAACCCTGCCGCAGGTGAATATAAGGGTTCTTACTCTGTTATTTTTGCATATAATTAATAGTTGATTGTTAGGTTAAGAACTGTAGGATGACGAGAAAGGCGTCATCCTTTTTTATTCCTTGTAAGCAAATAATCAATGTTTAATTTTTTTACGTTTTGTAAAACAAAAGTTTTCTGTTTCGGTTTAGAATTACTCAAAAAGAAAAATATTCTAAAAGCAATCGGTTTTTTATTAATCTCATTATATGGAGTTTGCACAGCCGCTGTTGTTTATTCTTGTGTTTTTTGTATTGCCGATGGCACACTTTCTGTCTTAATATAGAGCGTGGCACACGGATGAAGCGTCACGGAGAGAGAGAAAAGTGAAAAGAGAAAAGTGGAGAGAGAAAAGTGAAAAGTGGAGAGAGAAAAGTGGAGAGAGAAAAGTGGAGAGAGAAAAGTGAAAAGTGGAGAGAGAAAAATTAAAAAACAAAGAGAATAATAACAAAAAAATAAAAAAAAGTTAAAAATCATGAAAACAAAATT
>JALOCI010000120.1 GCA_023227835.1 Bacteroidales bacterium | reverse complement strand
GTTCGTCGCGAAGGGCCAAGCTCTTTTGCGTAGGGGCTCGCGATGGGTCCGCCCGAGGCGGAAATCGTGAGCGTCGAGCCCGCGCCAGCATCCACAAAGGATACGTTCGTGCCTGCGACAAGGCGCCGCGAGTTCGGGAGGGTGGCGGCCTCGTTGGCGACGGTCGCAAACGTCGCCGTCGCCGGCGCGCCGCCTCCACCGCCGCCGCTTGGCCGCTGTACGCTTGGCCCCTTGGCCTGTCCTGGACGCATCCCGGCCATGTCAGAAGAGCGGGAACGTGTGCGTCACTTCGACGCCACAGGTAAAGGTGATTAGCTGCCCGTTGTAGGCCGTGTCGATGGACGCGGTATAGAACTGGAACGACTGCATCCCAGCCCACAGACCGAACGGAGAGCCGCCAGGGGTAGGAAGTTGGAAGCCGAGATCGAACCACGCATTGAACGCCGGAATCGGGATGTTCGCGAGGTTGACCGCGCCGCCCACGGTGTCGAACTTGAGCGCGATTCCGGGAAAGTCCTTGAAGAGCCCCGGATCCCGCACGAAGGGCAGGCCGTCGGCGAAGTTGGCGAAGATCGCCGCGCGTGACAGGAATGGTCGGTCTTCCTGGTTGAACACGGTAGAGATAAGCCCTGTTTTCGGGCTTCCCAGCCGGGTATAGTCCTGCGTTGGAACCGAGTTCGTCACCGCGCCGGTGTTGAGGACGAAGGTATTCCACCGATCGTTCCCCGGATTGCTCCAGAACTGCGAGATGATGGGGGAATACTTGTTCATCCGAACACCTCACTCCGGAACCCGGCGTCCATGATGATGGATTCCCGGGTTCCCTCGACACGCTTGGAGCCCTGGGGAAGGGCAGGCGCCGGCGTCCGGGACATGAACTTCCGAATCCAATTCGCGTCCGAAACCTCGTACACGACGCACGAGACGGCCAGGGAGACCGAGACCTTTCCGATGAGTGCGGGAGTCTGCAAGAGACGGCCCTGCGCGGAGAACTGAATCCGGTTGCCGTCCACCTTGGGAGCGAAGGGGTAGCAGATCCCGAGGTCCGAGAAGTAGGCCGGAGCGGGCACGGCGTCGGCCAGGACCGAAGCGCCGCCACGCTGGAGGATGCGGAACGACGGGATCGGAGACGCGGTGTAAGTCGGGTCGATGGCGGCCGAGTAGTCGGCCGGGTCGAGATCCGCGGCGAAGGTCAGGGAAGCCACGATGTAGAGGAACGAGGAACGCAGCTCGACGCCCGGCGAGGCGTCGAAATAGGAACCGTCCCAAGTGTAGGCGCCGGCGACGAGTGGGGCCGTCAGACGGCCCGCCAGGATCAGCGGCCGGGCCTGGGAGTACGGAATCGAGACGACGGAAGCGGACATCGGGTCACCTCTCGAACAGGTAGGCGCGGAGGAAGCCGGTAACCCGACGTTCCGCCGCGGCAAGGTTCCAGAACTGGACCGTCACGGTAGAGCCGCCCGCGCACAGGTAGGGGACGCGGACCACGAGTTCCCCGCCGGCGTTGCCGTTGAGGAGCTGCACCGGCTGCCGCTTGATCTGGATTCGCCCGTCGGTAGTGCCGAGCTGAACCTCCACGTCACGCGGAGCGACGAGGAGGGAAGCAGCGTCGGCCACGGCCACGCGCAGGACGTTCAGACGGGAGGGGCCGGCGTGGGAAAGCTGCACGACGGCCGACACGGTGCCGCCCGCCGGGATCGCGATTTCCCAATCGCCCGGCTCGGTTCCGGCGAGATTGTAGAGGATCGGCTCGACGCGGGCCGTCGTGGTCCGATCCTGGAAGGTTTCAAGGCTGGTCGGCCTGTTGACTCCGGACGCTGGGGCGGCCATGGTGGCCCCCCTTATCGCTGCGGACGGACGGCGTAGACGCTGCCACGCAAGGCGACCGCGGCGTACTGGAAGACGGCCGGGTTCGTCTCGAGGCTGCGGAACTCGAAGCGTACCAAGGCGGTACGCTCGAAGAGGTAGCGCCAGGGGACGAGCGGTCCCATGATCTGGCCTTGATTCGTCGCGCCGGTGCCGTATCCCGGCGTGAAGAGGAGCGCGCAATCGACGAAACCGTTCGTCAGGTTGCGACCCGATCCGCGGTCCGTGATGGAGACTTGGAGGCCGCGGGTAGCCGTGGCGCCTCCGAAAGCCGACACGGGGGCCGCCTGGGGGCGTCCGTTGGAGTCGCAGGGACCGGCACAGATGCCCGACAGGTGTTCGGACAGGAAATCGCCGTCGCCGTCGATCTGGAGCTCCACGGCATTCGTTCCGGCGCCCGGAACGACGCAGGAGCCGGCATAGGCTCGCGTGAACTTCCCCCGCTGCTGCCGCGTGATGGTGCGGAGCTCGGTTTCGATCTGTTCCAAGAAGGTATCGGCGGCCATGTTGTTCCCTTTCCTCGGGCGGTTTCAGGGGTGAAAGATACGACTCTCCCGACTTGCACAGGCACCGGACCGCGTGGTCTGGTGGATTTCTTAGCCGACGGGCGAGCCCTTGCGGGCTCCCCAGGTGGCCGGCGCGGAGGCTGCGCCGGCCGGGTCGGATCACGTGCGCTTGACGAGGTTCGTCCGGTACGAAACCTGGAGCTTCGCGCCGTTCAGGACTTCGGCCACGCCGGCGGGAACCGCCACGTTCAGGCCGAAGGACACCTGTTCGCCGATGACCTGCGGAATCTCCTTGATGGAGACGCCCAGCTCGTTGACGAAGACGAAGCTCGAGGAGATGTCGCCGGCCGCGATCTCGTAGGAGAGCGAGGTCCGGGGCAGGAACTCGGCGCCGCTGTGGCGGAGCCAGAAGTCCGAGCCGGGGAAGAAGTGGCGCCAGAACGAGCCGGCGAGCAGGTCGGCGAAGGCCGCCTGCGCCGCGGTCGAGGCCACGACGGAGCCGCGCAGAAGACGGCAGTTCACGTAGTGGACTTCGAACGCCTGCCCGCGGGGAAGCTGGCCCGGAAGGGTCAGATTCGTATCCGCGACGGTCTTCGCGCCGCCCAGGGGCACCGAGAAGAAGTCGAGGGACTGCACGCCGGTCGCGAGCGTCACGGTGTCGAAGAGGTAGTCGGCCATGACCTGCGCGCCGGGGCCGAAGGTTCCGGCGCCGAGGCGCTGAATGGTCGCCTGGGCGCTTCCGGGAATGACGCGATTCACGCGGGCGGCGGGGTTGAGCTGTTCAGCCATTGTAGGAACTCCGTTCGAGAGGTGGAGAGGGTGGAGGCTCGGCTACTGGATCAGTAGCCGTAGCGTTCGGACTCGTCGCCGTCGAGATCGACGGGGGCGGCGAGGAAGTTGTCGTCGGCGCCCATGTCCACCGGAGCGGACATGTAGTAATCTCCGTTGAGAT
>JALOCI010000054.1 GCA_023227835.1 Bacteroidales bacterium | reverse complement strand
CGCCTGTACCTGCCGCTCGTCTATCTCGTCATATCCGTGCACCCAGGTGATGTTGCTATTGCGCTCTGCCGTATCGCCTCCCGCTGTGATAGATCGGTTGGCGGCCGTTACGAGGATCTTGCGGATTGCCTCTGCCATGAGGCCCGGCGCTCGCTGCCCGGCTATCGTGTCTACCGTGGACGAGAACAGTAGTGCCCGCGGCTTGACGGTAATGATCGTGCGCCCCTGCCCGCCGATAGCAAGGTCAAGCACCTCGCCCTCTACAATCCATCCGGTCACCAGCACGTCCTTCGACGTGTCATACCGTTCCTGCTGGTAGCTATGCACTACGGCCGACGCGAGGGGCTCCTCTGTGCTCGCTCGAAAGATGACAGACAGGGCCTCTGTCAGTTCATTCTCTGTCATCACGTCCTCCCGAACACGTCAGTGAGTTCAGCAACTATCGCCTGCCGCACATCAGCTTTGTGCTTGAGAAACGCAGGCCACAGATACGGGCGGGCCGGCATGTTGATGGTGTAGCTACCGCGGCGGTGGGCCCTCACTCTGACGTATCGCATCACGCGCTCGCCTGTCGCGAGATGCACCATGCGGTCTTTGCGTTTTGCTGCAAGACGACCCAATGCCAAGGCTGTAATCGTGCCTCCGAACTCGTGTATCCGGCCGTAATCAACTGTAGGCCCCACGAATGCCGATAGGCTCGCCTTGTCCTCCACGACGCGGATACTCGCCCGCAGTGCCCCGGTGCGGCTCGTGAGCCGGTCGGCGACGGGAGCACCCAACGCCGTGTACTTGGTCTTGCGCGTCTTGATACTACTGTAGGCGACGCCCTTGCCGCGGATCATCTCGTCCTTAGAGCTGGCGCTTACAATGTGCGCGCCCTTCATCACGCCGCGCTGAGCGGCCTTTGGGAACCGCGCAACGAGGTCCACGAAAGCCTTCTCGGCCTCAGCTCCGCCAATGATCTCCACGCGCAAACCATCGCTCACTGCGGCACCACCGTATACCGTTCCTCGCTCAGCAGGACACGCATGTAACGCGCCCTTGCGTCGCGTAGCGCCTCACCGTACTCTACTGCGTGCATGATCCTGTACTGGTGGTGGCCGGGCTCCCGGACGACGATGCGGCCCGCTACTATCAACGTGTCATCCCACCGGCAGATAACATCGTGCGTGATGCGCCGGTCGTCCAGTCGCGCGGCACTCTCGTTGAGCGACTGCCCTGCGGTCAAGGTCCTGATCTTCGCGCGGATGGTACCAACCCTATTCCAGGACTCTACCTCGCTGTTCGTGGAGGCCTTCTCGTAGACGGCCATGGTCACGTTAGGCGTCATCGGGTACCTGCCTCCTCAACAGCGTGTGCATGATGTCCGGAGGCACGTCCCCCTCCGTCCACTCAGTGCCGTCCGGGCTTTTGCGGACGAACCCACGCTCGGGATTGTCGTACCACAGAGACACCAGTCGTATCCACGCGTGCTTGATGTCAGCCGGTAGCGTGCTCGTCGTCCAGCCACCGACGTAGACCACCTTGACTTGCGACTTGCCGGGCGTGAAGTGGCTCTCGTTGTACCACAGCTCGACGCGACCAATAGCGTAGTTCTCGCCATTGTCATCGGTCCCGTCGATGTAGTTCGTGGCAGCAATGGACCGCGCACCATACTGCGCGTCATCGGTCACGCTAGTGATCGATACGATAGGCGGGCGTTTGACGTAGACGTACGGCTTCCCTCCGGTGTGATACTCGGTGTAGGTCTGGGCAGTATCAAGGCTGCGATTGCAGATGCCCTCGATGGTTGCCTTAGCTACATTGATGAGCCGGTTTAGCTCGTTGTAGTCCGGCTGGTAGTCGCCAAGCCCCATGGCGCTAGCGACATCTTCAGTCTTCAGCAGGTCAGCCATGGCGTATTCCCTCCCGTGGCATCGCACCGTCTATCGCATTGATGTCTGCCGCGCGCCCGGTCCCGCCGCCTGTAGCTTGGTACATGAGCCGATACCATTCTCGCCCCCCGCGGTTCGGATAGTGCATTCCACAGTTGGGGCATGCCTGCTCTGTGTCGCCGCGTACCAGCCAATTGCACGCGGGGCACCTGGCCTGTGTGTCTCTCGGGCGTCGCGCCACTGCTAACCACTCCCCTGCATGTAGGCTACTAAGTCCGGCAGGAAGTCCTTGGCTGTCCCGTCCGCGCGCAAGACGCCGCACCAGTCGTGCTCGCCGTCCTGTGCCATCAACGTAATGCGCCGAACTCCAGCCTCGCGGAACATGGCAACGCACGCCTTGTACCACACCAGCGCATCCCGCTCGGCGACAGCATGTCCGCCACCTGGCAGGCAATACTGCGGACCGTACCGTGGGTCCGGCCTGCGCGGCACCGTTGGGATGCCAAGTAATGCCTCGAACTCGATGGGCGGGTACCACTCTCGCAATAGCCTCTGCGCGTGCTGTAGGCGCGTTGAATAGCCCTCGATAGCGCCCCCGACGGATACGCCTGGATTGACCTGCAAGGCCAGTACAGCCACGCTCACGGCTCCCGGTGGCAATGTGGCTATGACGCTACGCCACACATTGTCGGTGAGGTCAGGCGTGCCGACTATCCGCACTCCGCCCACCGCCCTTCCGTGCCCGTGGATGTCCCTTCGCGATCTGGCGCTTGAGCACGTCATAGGTTGCCTTGTGCTGCCCGTCGACATATGTAAGCCCGCAGAAAGCACCCCAGTGCAGCCGCCCGTCCTCGCGCGGTGGGCCATCGGTAGGCGCGTGATAGAGCACTACCTCCAGCCCATTGCGGGCGAATGAGTCCAGGCACGCCTGCATGATCGTAGCCGCCGGCGTCTCCTCTACGCCCTCAATGCGCGCGTCGAAGACGAAACTCTCCATCCCGCTACCCTCGGCGGCTCCGTCCATCACTACCGGCATTCCCCACTCGGTTGATACCAGACGCGGCGCCCGTATCCCGACGCGCGCAAGCCGCGCCCTGGCCTCAGCGAAGAACTGGTCATAGCGGCCTGCAATCCACTGCACCCTGCGCTCCAGACTCACCGACCTGTCCGGCAGGTACCCTCCGCCGTGTTGCGCGGCAGTGCCGTCCATCGGAGGCCACGGGTACAGATAGTTGTAGTGGTGCAGGTTGATAGCGTCGGGGATTGTGGCTGCCTCTGTCTCGCACAGGTCCATGATGTACCGCAGGTCGAAGTTCGGCCCATGGCCCCCGGTCCAGACCTCGGCACTCGCGTCTGTCGCGCGGATGCTTGCGGCTACCTCGCGCAACAGATACCCGTAACCATCGCCGCGCCGGTCCACCGGCACCGACGAAACGAACGGGCATGCATACTCGCCCCAGAACTCCCAGTGCTTTACGAGGCCTGAGTACCGCTTGACTGCGGTGGCGGCCATCTGCGCGAGGTCCCGCGCCATGTACCTCCACGCGTCGGTGATCCCCCGCTGCCTGTACTCGTCCACGATAGGACGGTACTGCCCCTGGTTTGTGCGGAGGTCGACGACGACCTTCATGCCGCGCTCTACGGCGTCGACTACGAGCGGGTCCGGTGCGTCTGCGGGGTCGTGCAAGGACACCGGCAACTTGGTCCACTTGACTCCCAGGTCCGCGAACATATCTGCGTGCTCGGGATGGTATGCGTCTAGGCCAATGTCCATTCCGACGCCTCCTCGGGTGGCAGGTCGATGAGCACCTGCGCAGCCGGTCTCTCCTGCAGCCACAGGAGCAGTTCCTGCGTCCAGGGCTTGTCCGTACCGTCTGCGTAACGCAGCCCACACCACGCCGCCGGCGTCTTGTAGTGCGGTAGGTCCCGCGCCATCAAGCAGCAGGCCTCGACACCGGCTATCTCAAGCTCGGTCAGAAGCCGCTTGTACCAGTCAAGTGCCTCGTCGGCACCTATCGCATGCACGTCGCCGGGCAGAACCTTGCGGCCGTACTCCGGGTCTACCGGCTCCGGCACCGTGGGGACGCCGAAGACTGTGGCCCACACCGTGTAGCCAGCGGCGCCGATCTGCTGCAGGTTGAGGGCGAACTGTTCCGCGTACTCGTCCAGGTCGTCAACGGGATACGCGAACGGGTTGATTGCCACAGCGTCCATATCCCCGCACGTCAGGCAGTTGTTCAGGAACCACGGGTCTGCATTGCGCCCGAAGCCACCATTGAGCACCGTTGCGAACGGGTGCCGCTCTACTATGGTGCTGTAGGCCTCGCGCAACACCTCTCCGTACCACTCGTGTGCGGGCTTGCCGTCCAGATAGACACCCTCAACTGAGCCGAGAACTTCTACGGCTCCGATCTCGCGGGAGTAGTAGTCCAGCACGAACGACAGGTTCTCGTAGTAGGCGCTTGGCATGGGCACGCATATCGTGTCTGCCGTGGCGCCGGATACCGCTATCGCGTGCATGCCGTTAGCGTATGCACTCTCGATTGCCGCCTCGTTGGCAACGAGGTCCGGCAAGCACCCCACCGTGATCCTCGCCCACCTGGCCCCTATCACCTGCGCTATTGCCGCGTCGTCTGGCGTGTAGTTCGCGATGCCAAGCTCCACTAGTTGCCACCCCTCCCGCGCCATGCAAACTCGCGCACTACATCCCAGCAAGACTTGGGCGTATCGTCTTTGAACCGCAGCCCACAGAAGCGACCCCAGTGCAGACCGCCCGGCCCTTTGGCCGCGCCCTGATCGCGCAACTCGTGGACGATGAGCACCTGCATGCCGTTGCGCTCGAAGCACTCCAGCCAAGCCCGGTAGAGGTCTGCTCCACGGTCGTCGAACGGTGCGTGTATCTGCCCCTGGAACACGTGGCTGTTGATACCGTCCACCTCGGCGAAGTGCCTAGCGCCCGGCGTCAAGCGCACGATGGGGCAGCCCCACTCGGTAGAGACAAGCGGCTTCTCGCGCCCCTGCATGATCCCGCGTAGCTGCGCGAACATGCCGTCGTAGAGACCGACAGTCCACTCTATCTGCTGCTCCAGCGTCAGACTCGTATCCGCCTGCCCGTCCGGCTTGGCAGGCCAGATCTTGCTCATGAGGTAGTGGTGTAGGTTCAGGCAGTCCAGCTTGTCGCCGGCACCGGCGTCCACGATGGCTGCAACGAAATCCGTATCCACATCGGTCCCGTAGCCACCATTCCAAACACGGGCCTGCGGGTCCACGGCCTTGATCGCATCGTAGACAGCAACGAGCCAGTACGGGTATGCGTCGGACCAACCGGCGTCACCAAGGCCCGAGACATACGGGCAAGCGAACTCGCCCCAGAACTCCCAGTCGTGCACCCGGTCCCCGAGTTGCTCGACGTAGTAGGCAGCGCCCTCTGCAACGGTGGCGATGTAGGCCCGTACTGCGTCCTCAGGATTGTCCCCGCGCCACTCTGCCACTGCCTCGTGGAGACCGTCTCGCGCGGTGCGGAGGTCGAGCACGACCTGAAGGCCGGCGTCCATCGCCGCGTCGATCTTCTCGTCCAGCGCCTCGACGGTGAATCCCTCGACATTGCCTCCGCCGTACTTGGTCCACGTAGCCCCGAGGTCGGCTACTGCATCACTGTCTGCCGGGTCGTAGGCGTGAATGCCAATCTCCACTGTCAGACCCCTCTCTGCGCCGCTGCATTGCGACGCCTGCGCTCGTTGTCGCGGATTGTCTCCAGATCGTCCAGCGCATCGGCGGGCACCAGCATGCTGCTCGATTGCACTACCGGTCCGCTCCAACCCATGGCCTGCCCACACTCGTCGCAGACAAGCGGCCTTCCAGGTCGTGGTAGCGTTGCCCCCTCTACCGGGTGCACGTGCTCGCTGCCTACCGCTGTGCCAGGACTGACGACCGCGTAGAACCTAAGCCCGTGCGTCGGACAGGCAAACCCATACACCTGGAGCCCTGCGCTCAACCGCTTGACCAGCGCATCCCCGCGGACCATCTCGCCAATTGTCGTGGTGTCACTGCGTCGTCTACGCATGCCTGCGCCTCTCTCTCTGTTTCATCCGTCTATGGTGCCCTATTAGACCCTCGCAGAACGGCTCCCCAGGATGGCTCTCGCGGAGGACCGTTGGTGACGAGTAATACTCATACTGCAGGGCCTTGACCTCGCCTGCCTCCAGCACCCCGGCGGGAACCACCACGTGCGCGAGACCCGCCAAGGCCGAGCGTCGCGCACACTCGCGGAGGGTGGATATGATCTGCTCCGGCGTGTATCCCGACTCGCGCAAGGCCCGTACCGAGGTCGCGCCCGTGGACTTAGACTCCTTCTTGGCGGCTCCCTCGCGGCGTATCACTGGCAGGTACTCCTGCCCGCAGGTGCGGTACCCGAGGCGTCGGCAGGTGTCGTCGTACAGGAACATCTCAGGCAGTATGTCGGCGCCCCGGAAGAAGCCGTCAACACCAGCTATGTAGTCATCGACTACCCGCACCATCACAAGCCACGCATTGTACTGGTCGCTCGCTCCGGTGCGCGTTACCAGCGGGACGACGGTGCCCCACCACTCTCGGCTGAGCTTGCCGGGTCGTTGTATCCCCAGCACCTGCGCTGCCTCGGCGTGGGCCTCGGCATTGCGCGTAGAGTACACCACCTCGTCGGGCGGCATGCCCAGCCACGTGAGGTCCTCCACGTAACGCCCGACGGCCGTGGTCAGAGGCCACGACTGCTGCGCGAGGTCCGGCAGGTAGTACATGATGTCATCGACGACCACCACGAAACGCCCGCCGCTGCCTGCTGCGATACGGTAGTTATGCCACGCCACCCACGCATGCCCCACGTGCATATCGCAATATGGCGTCGGGCGGAAACGCGTATTCAATGCCGCTGCGCCTCCCGCATTGTGATGGATAGCAGAGCCGCCGAGATGATAGCGGGCAACTGCTCTACGTGCTCCCAGTCAACATACTCGGTCGCTGTGTGCTCTGAGTAGAACCCCACCGACAGGTTCACCGCGTCGCCTATTGCGGCGTGTAGAGGCACCACGTCGCTCTGTCTGCCGAGACACGGAGCATATCCCCATCCACGCAAAGCCTCGGCTATCATCGCCGCGAAGTCCTCACTGCAGGTCCGCGTGATCCCGACTCGCGTCACGAGGTCTGTAGTGCCCCACCGGTCGAGTACAAGGGCACAGGAAAACCACTTGCGCTGGTACTCTCCGAGGAGACTGGCGCTACTCTCGCCGATCTCCTCCCCGACGCTCAGCAACACGCCGATAGGTTGCTGCGTTGTCTCTGCGAGGTGCAGGATAGCAGCCACCCCAACTCTGTCATCGTAGCCGATGCCATTCGGGTGCGTGTCCATGTGCGCCGACAGTAGCGGAACCGTTGCGCCGGCGTGGCCCCTGTAGGCCACCACAGTACCGTCGGCCCACCTGCTTGCTCAGTTCTATGACTCCGGCAGACCGGTCGCACCGACCGAAGAGCTTCTCGTCGTCTGCTCCGCGCAGGTCTTCGACCCACTTGACCTGGAAGACCTTGGCACCGATCTTGATGCGCTTAGGGATGCGCATTCAGTTGGTGGCTCCTCTCAGCAACCGCAGCACATCACGACGCATTGCGGGCAGGTCGACCGGCGGCACTGCCGTGTCCGGGATGTCCCAGACATAGTAGCCTTCGCGCTCGCTGTCGTAGCCGCGGCCCTTACCATCAGGCCAGAAGTCCAGCGGCACCTGCTCGCGCAAGCGGGCGAGGTAGGCGTTTCCCTCGGGCGTGTTGCGCCGCTCAAGCTCTTGCAGGAGCCGACTGTCGATGATCCCCTCTTGCATGCCCTCAAGGGCCACGGTCGGCAGCGGCATCCCGTCGCGCTCGGCAACGGCCTTGCCGTAGTAGCGCGTCAGGTTCCAGGTGCCGCCGGGCTGAATGCGACTCTCAGGGTCGTGCGTGTAGGCCCACGAGAGGCATACACGCGGCTTGACCGCCCACGTGTATACCCCTGCGTAGTACCGCTCCAACGCAGCGTTGCTACCGCGTAGGACGCAGTTGTAGAGCCATTGCTCCTTGCCCTGATCCACGCAGACCGCAATGGCCTCGCGAGACACGGTCTCCATCAGCAAGACCCAGATATCTAGGCTGCCACCCGCGGCGAGTGCACTCTCCAGCGTGATAGCCGTCCCGGTGCGGAACCCGGCGGCATGCCATTGGGCGCTACACTCCTCCACGGCTTGGCGTGCGCTGGGGGCAGGCTCGTCGTTGTTGTAGCCCACCAGCTCCGGCCACTCGTGCCGTGCGTACTGACGCGCGAGACCAAGTTGATCCGGTCCGATGGACAGGCAGAGCAGCGGGAAGCGCAGGTCCACGAGACCGGCGTCAATCGCAGTGTCGATGTGCCAGGCCAGCAGCACCGCGGAGCTCGTGTTGTCCACCCCGAACTCAGCAGGTAGCTCCCGCGCGTATGGTGTGAGCGTATTGCACCCGTGCGCTGCCATATCGGCGTCATACTCCGGCTCCCGCAGTGGGTCCGGATAGCGAGCAGAGTCCGTGTAGAGCCCGTAGCCGATCTCGCTTGGCGGTAGATCGATGACCGTTAGGTCCACGGTGACCGTGTTGGTGTTGCAGGCTATCGGCACCGCGTAGTGCCCGGCGGTCTCCGGTTGCAACTCGACGACCCAGGACCCGGTAGGCGCACAGTCCCGTGGCAGCGGCAGGTAGTAGGGGATGGCCGCCTCTCGCTCGTTGGGAGTGCCGCGGAACACAGTGCGGTGCTCAAGCCATAGGACCCGGACTGTGGCGGCCACTCCGGCCGGTGGTTGTGGTGTGACGGCATCGGTGTTGTACACCCCCACGGCTACATGACTGCCAACCGGAATGGTGACCTCCAGGGCGTCTGCCCTGGAGGGAGTGGTGTCCGATAGTTCTGCCACCCAGGCCGGTCCATTCGCGGCGGCCAGGGCGGGGAGCGCGAGGCACATCAGGAAGGCTATCTGCAAGGCTATCAGTCCTCTCTGTCACTTGTTGGGGTTGTGTAGCCAGATCCACTTGTCCCACGAGTCGAACTGAGTGCCGTTGACCCACTTGGCGTGGCCGTCGGCATAGCCCATGTTGCTCCCGTCGTTGTGCGGGAGGTCCGTGCTCGCCGATGCATACGGCGTGCACTGCCGGGCTCCGTAGCAGTCTCGTGCCATCCAGTATTGCATCCACGGGGACAGCGTGTTCGCACCGCAGGTCCAGGCCTCTTGCAGGTAGACCGTCTCCGCCGGCTTCGTGAACGTGCTGTCGGTGCCCTCGTAGCCCGAGCCCCACGTGTCCCAGCAGACGTTGTACATGGCGCCCTTTGGCGGGCCCCAGGAGCCGCGTCGCGTCGGGCAGAAGTGAATGCTGGCGTTCTTGACGTACGGGTAGAGCTTTTCCATCGGGTACCGGAACGTGGTGTCGTAGGTCCGGCACGGGAAGCCGCCGTCATAGTCCTGCGCGTACGCGATGACCGCTATCATCAACTGCTTGACGTTGCTCAGACAACTCGCCTGCCGGGCCTTCTCCCGTGCCCGCGCGAACACCGGGAACAGGATGGCTGCCAGGATCGCGATGATCGCGATGACGACCAGCAGCTCAATCAGGGTGAACCCACGTCGCTTCATGTGCTTGGTCCCTTCTGTCACGACTGGCGGCTATGCCCCGCGGACGCGGCTTGCATATGCTCGCCGGATGAACGACGAGGGGCCGGGCAGAAGCTCCGGCCCCTCATGAGTCGTTGAGCCAGTTCCTTACTAGCTCGGGTTGCGCAGACGCTTGATCGTCACGTGTGCCTGCAGGCCGGGGCATACGCGCCCCGCGCCGGTGCCGGTGGTTACGATCTTCAGATAGCTGGCGGCAGCCGAACAGTCGATGCGCTTGTAGGCCGCAGTCAACGTACTGTCTGCGCCGGTCGCCGGGTTCACGTCAAAGTCGGTACCGGTTGTGCTGGTGCCGTTGGCAACGGCTGCGATGCTGTTGCCGGACGCGTCGGTGAGCGTCACCGTCATGTAGTTCGTGTCCTGCGCCGCGCAATCGGTCGCAGCCGAGACAGCGAATGCAGACACCTCGTACAGCGCGCCAATGGGAAGCGCGATGGTCTTGAAGTAGCCGCTCGTCATGTACGTCGTGGCACCGTCCTCGCTGATTGGCACGGTGACGGTGAACTGGTCGTCAAGGCCGAACATTCTCAACACCTCCTGGTGTTAGGTCCTCCTTCCTGCGCCGTTAGGAGGCGCTGATCCCGTATGCGATGGCCGTGGTGATGTCGGTCGAGTACAGGTGAGTGAACCCACCACGCCAGTGGCCGACAACTGCATTCTGCCCCTGGTCCTCGTACCGGACGAACGCCATCGTCATGTTGCGCTTGGTCGACAGCTTCCACGCCGGCAGGTAGACCCAGATGCCGATAGTGTAGGTGCTATCGGAGCCGGTGTGGTAACCACTGGCACCCACAACCTTGCGGACGAACTCGCTGGTGATGACGGGGTAGCCGAGGAACTGGTCGACAGTTCCGGTCTCGGCTCCGCCGGGCCTCCCCATCTGCTGGAAGGTCAGGAACATGTTGTTGTTGAGCGTGTCGCGCAGGAAGCACAGCTTAGTGCGCAGGCACCCGTTGACGAGAAGCGCCGTGGACTTCGGGTTGGCATACTGTGCCATGTCGATGAGCGGCGCAGACAGGCTCTCGCCGTTGAAGTACGTTCCGCAGTCCTCGTTGCCAGTGGAATTGGTCAGGGCCTGCTCTACCAGCCCGATCCAAGCCTTGCGGTGGTCGGCGGCGTTGGTGATGTCCCCATCGTGGTGGGTTGCGGCCGTGTCGCCATTGATAATCGCGTCGTCAATGGCGCGCGAGTGCTGGCGCAGGACCTTGGTCCGCACGTGAGGAATCAGCGGCACGACGCTATCCTCAATCATCTCCCAAGAGACCATCACGCGGGCCGTGAGCTGCTTGCACGACAGGTCCACGTAGCTGGTCCCAGGAGTCGATGCCGTGAACTTCGGCGTGCTGTCATCGGATGTGGCCTCACCGGTCAGGTACACGGTTACGTCGGTCGACTCCACGGGCAGTCGCCACGTTGCCATGCCTTGCGGGAAGTCCACGCGGGGAAAGAGCCGTGCAACATCCGAGCCCTCGTAGACCTTCTCTACGAGTGCCGCGCTCATCTGCGTCGGAGCCCAGTAACCACCAGAAGCGTTGGTACCGGTGTCCATCGCACGCTGAGTCTCGACATAGGACACGATCTCAGAGAACGGGCGCCAGGCCTTGAGCATCTTCCAGTTCGGCGCTCCGGGGTCCCTGCCATTCCATCCGAGCATGACCTGTGCGGTGTACACGTCGTCGTTGGCTGTCTGTAGCGCGCGAATGGCAGCCGCCTGTGGCGTCGGGTCAGCGGGGTCAATGGGTTTGACGACCAGTGTGTCCAGCGTCTCGCGAGCTACGGCGTCCCACAGCGTCCCCCTGGCGGCAGGGCTTCCCTGAGGGTCGATGCCACGGGCCTTGTGCACGGCGTCCATGTGCCGCACAATCTCGGGCATCGCCGAGCGGGCGTCATCCATGTTCGCGCGCACTACGCGCTCATCTGCATCCGGGTCAATGTCTGTATTGCCGTCGGGTCGGTTGCGGGTAGCAGTGCGCTGCTTGTCCAGGTCGGCCTTCAGTTCGCGGACCATATCTCCCATTGCGGGAGCGACCTCGGCAGTCTCACCGGAGACCACCTGATCCAGGCACTTGGATACATCGGCGCCATCGCCAAACAGGCGCTTGACAGCACGCTCCTGCAGCATCGACACGGCATTCGCGAGGTTCGGGTCGTTGTCGGCCTTGGTCGGGTCAAGCCCGACATCCTCGGCCACGGCATCAAGCACGGCTCTGAGTGTCGTCTCAGCCATCGTTGGTACCTCCTGCGGCGGGGTAACCGCCGCTAGTGTTCTCGTTGCTCCTTCCCGAGGTAGGCTTCTGCGAATGCGCCGCGGAGTAGGTCCTCCACGGTCTGTGCCGTCCCTGCGTTGAGCCGCTGGTTACACAGTTCGTCCACCATCTCGCCTATCGCATTGTACGTGTTGCTGATACCATCGAGCGCAGCGGCAGGTAGGTCCCGGCCGGACTTTGCCCAATGGCGCGAGAGTGAGAGGACGGCCTCGACACGACCCTTCACCGTCAGGATAGTGTGCACGTCACGGAGCAGCGTCTGCTCCTCGAAGATGGCCGGCTCGTCTGCCTGCCATCGAACGTCCTTGTACTGTTGCGTCTCGGCCGAGAGGTTCTCCGGCCAGGGCTTGTCGAAGGCCTTGTAATAGGCCTTGAGTGTAGCGATGACCGCCGTCCGGTCCTCATCGGGTATGTCTACGCCACCACGCGCACCGGCCATCGCTGCGGCTGCGGCAGCCACGCCACGCCAGACAGCGTGCAGTTCGTCGTCTACAATGTCACCGACGGGCAGCTTGTAGGCGCCGTAGTTCTCGGCGTCCTCGGCGTCGTACCAGAGGAATGCCTTGCGGTACTTGGCCCAGTCGCCGCCCGCCCACTCTCGAACGCGCGTCTCGGCGGCGTCACCATCCCAGGCAAGGCCCTCGTCGGCAAGCGGCAGGTTGCTCGGTATTGTCTTGCGGCTCTGCTGTGGCGACGCTGCCTGCTGCACGGCAACGGGCACCCACAGTTGTGAGACCTCCGTGCGCTCACCGACTACCACGTCGCCGTCCACGACGGCGAACTCCACGCGATAGGTCTTCTCTTCGCGCCAGTCACTGACGATGGCATAGTCCTCGTACAGTTCGCGGACCCAGAGCGTGACCTCGTCGGAGCTACCACCAAGCGCGAGCATGAGTGCCCGCTCAATGTCGGCTGCCGACAGGTTGCCCCAGGCGCGACACTGCTGCGTCATCGCCTCCCAGGGTCGCGAGGTGTCAAAGCGCAATACCGTCAGGTCTACAGCGTCCGGGTTGGCCGGCAGCGTGACGATGCTGATCTCCTTCAGTTCCAGATCCCCGGTGCCGTCCGGCTTGCCCCACCAGAAGACGCCGTCTTTGTCCTTGGCGCCGTCCTTGTAGTAGTCGGCATTGAACCCGATCGACAAACCCCGGACTACTCCACGCTTGATGCGCTTCCATGCAAAGTCCGCGAGGTCGTCCTTGTCCTCCTCGGGCATCACCCAGCCGTCTGCGACAATCGCCTCGCCGTCGCGACGCACGTTCTCCCACATGCCGATAGGTTGCTTCGGATCATGCTGCCAGAGCATCGCCGGATTGCGCATGAACTCCGGGATAGCCCGCTCTAGGGACGCCGGGTGAATGCGCTCCCGGTAGCTGTCTCGCGTAGCGGTAGACGCAGTGCCGGTTACACGGCGCTCCGCCTCGTTGTCTGCGTCGGCACTTGCTCGCACCTGATAGTCGAGACGCGCGTACCGCATGCGCGCCGGTGGCTGTGGCTGCGTCTGCTGCCTGGCCATATGCTGACCTCCACGTCGGCGCGCGGCTCCTTTCTGGTGCGCGCTGGGATGGGAACTTAGGCGTACCACTTCTCGATGCTCTCGTAGACTGACAGAAGCTTCTCTGCGCGTGCTCCGACGAGGTTGCGAAGCAACCTGCAGAGCACACGATCCGCAGCAACGTGATTGTCGTCGGGGTCCCCGTTGCCGTCTGCAATAAGACGAAGTTCTCTCTCCGCCTGTTTGACGGCGTGCAAGGCAGCAGTCTCAGATGGCGTTTTGCACCAGTCTCGCAGAAACTCTGCTCTATCAAACTGAACCGCACACCGGCAATACTCAGGTGGTTGACCATGCCGTATGTGGTTCGCGCAGTCACAGCATTAGAGTTGGTCCGCGCCAGTTGTTACCTCTGCTGCAAAAGCATCCCGCACGTCCGTGCCGCGATCAATCGCCGAGAAGTCCGGGCACGTGCCCTGCTCCCCAATACGATTGCCGTAGCTCGCCTCGCAGCGTGCGTGCTGGCAATCCCTGCAGAGCGTCAGCTCGTCGGGTATCAGCTTGATTGGCGCCGGCGCGCAGGCTACTCCTGCCCTGTTGGCCTCGTCATTGACGAGCGCCATAGTGCCGTGCGCATCGCTTCTCCTGCCAGACCACGGCATCAGGTACCTGTCTCCCTGTAGCTCCAGCCTCACCACGGGTATCCGGTACTGCCCATTCCACGGCCTGCAGCACTCCTCCACGAACTCCGCGGACATCACTATCCACGCAGGGCGCGTGTAGTCCTCGGTCGCCCACAGCGTCACCCGCTCTATCGGCCTCGCGTGGCGAAACTGCTCAAGCAGTTGTTCTGGCGTCATCGCGGCTCGCTCGGCATTGCACTTGCGTTGCTCCGCTACGCGCTCCTGTGGCACGCACGAGACCATATGCCCGCATGCACTAACAGCCACCCAGGCCACGCCTCAGGCGGCTCGCTATGCTCTGTTGTCTCACTGCACGTCAGGCAGAGCAGACCCATTCCGTTGCTCACAAGTCCTGCCCCTCTCTATGATGCTACGAATGCCGCCGTTATCGTACACCGGCAGTTGATCACCTCGCCGGCACCACCGCCTGCCGCCCCCGGATACAGTAGCCCATTAGCAAATGGCTCGTCTATCGGCAACGTCTGCCCGTGAAGTGCTGCGTGACTATCCCTCACCCGGTCATCCAGCGTGGCAATCCACGTCTTGTGCGAGACCCCAGCCTGTACCATGCCGGCCATGCCGCCAACGTTGTAGGCCCCTACGATCTCTGTCTGGGCAATGCGCGCGGAGACGTTGCCCTTGGCGTCTGAGTAGAGCACCTCGATGCGCTGCTTGATCTCGGCTATCGACTCTCCGCGTCTGTTGCCCTCTACAAGCTGCGTCCTGAGCCGCTCGTGCATGGACTCAGGAATGGTCTTGATCAGCAGTTCCTTCTCCCGCAGGTGAGCGAGCACCAGCGGGTTCTCGGGGTCGAAAGTAAGGCTGATCCCGAGGTCTGCAATGACGTTGGCTCCGGCCTTTTCAAGTGCCGCACCGCTATGGTCAGAGACGACCTCCCACAGGATACGCTGTTGCTCGTCGATGTCAAAGAGCACGCGCTCTGGTATCACCTCGCGGACGAACGCCTTCTGCTCATTCAGCGCCGACAAAACCCCGTCCTGCTGCCCCTGCCAGTAGCCGACCAGGCTCCTGTTCAGGTTCCGCACAAAAGGGTCCACCGCCTCCTGGAAGAGGCCGTAGATACGCAGGTGCTCGGCATCGCCAAACACGTGAGTCTGCGCGGAGCGTTGCGGCGTCTCAGGCTCGGGTAGTGGCTCCGTATCGGGCTCAACCTCAGGTGCCTCGCCGATGGATGCTACAGGCACCAGTACAGCACCGGAGGCGATCTTCAGCACGTCCCCGCCGTCTATCGGGTCCTCGCCAAGGGCCTGCCTTGCCTCGTTCAGCGTCTTGATGCCCTTGTCGTAGGCGTCCATCTCGCGCGACGACTTCTCGCTGGTCTCCTCCGACAGCGCGTCGATGCCAGAGAAGTCCGGCTCTACTACGATGGTATCGCCGTAGCGTGAGGCAAGCCCGACATTGATCCTGGCGCAGACCAGCATCAGCAGTGGTACCATCGTCTGCGACCAAAACAGCGTCTGCAGCACATCCATGTTGCTGCGGTTCACGTCGCTGGTCCTACCGGTCAGTGCCCTGGGGACACCCGTCACCCCAGAAATGTCGTGCTCGTTCTCCTCTTTCATCCCCGAGAACTCTGCGTCACGCGGGTTGACCGAAGTCTGCGAGAACTCTACCGGGACGCCGAACATACCGACCTTGCCCGCATTGGCGGCGCCGATGTACTTCTCGCGGAACAGGTCCATGTGCTTGCGCCACTCGTCGACTCCAAGCTGGACACCGGCCTTCGGTGTGAAGATGCCGCTCATCTGCGCGCCGTTGCGGAAGAAGCCGGCATTGTAGATGGCCCGCTGCCGGTCTGTCTCAAGCACCAGGGCCAGGGCGTCGACGCGGCTCAACCCGTAGAAGTCGTTCTCAGGGTGCGGCATGCGCACGTGTAGTACCTGGTCGGCGTCGAGCTTGAGCGTCTCGCCGTTCATCTCGAACTCGTAGCCGCCCACATACCGCTTCGCGTCCGGGAGAATCTTCACCCGGTCGGGCCGCAGTATCCACAATTCACTAGGGGGCTTGCCACCCTTCCCGCCGACCATCTCCCAGTAGTAGTCACCGGTTGGAATGAGGTGCAGCATGCTCCGCTGAATGAACTCCGGCCACGTGTCATTGTCGTTCACGTGCGACAGGAGCTGCGTCAGAGGGTGAGCGTCGTAAACCTCCTTCAGCCCCATGTTCATACGGTTGAGTAGAGCCCGATACTGCCGCAGTGGCATGATGCCACGCAAGGCCTTAGCGCGTTGCAGGTTGGCGGACGTCACGTAGTCGCGGTTACGTGTCGCGGCCTCCGTTGGTACCAGCTCATAGACACGCAGCGGAACGGCCATGGCCGCCTTCGCGATGGTGTCCGCACACGAGAAGAAGTACGGATGGCTACTCGCGTGCCCCAGTTCGGTCGGCGTATCAGACGGCTGGTCAATCGCGTACCCACTGGCAGCAGCATAGACCATGCCCGCGGTGCTGCTCGCCCTCTGCTCCTGTGCGACGCCGGGCCACAGGCGTCGTGCGAGCCACTCGCGGAATGTCATCTCTCCTCTCCGAACTACCAGTGTAGGTCCTCGTAAAACGGCTCGTACCCGCCGGCGCCGATCCCGTGCGCCGCCACAACGTAGTACAGGTGCGCGTGGCGCATGTGATCTGCCGTCGTCTCACGCCATACCGCGCGCATGATGCCGTGTGCGTCCGGTTCCAACGTGCGCTTCGGAGCGCATATCTGCGACTTGATGGTCGCCTCAAGCTCTGGACCGCACGCCGGGAACACATCATCACCCATGATGATCCGGTTACGCGTCCAGTCCAGCGCAGCCGTCCGGTGGATAGACACCCGAGGCTCGCTCTCGCTGGCCTTGAATGGATGCTCGCCGGGCTTGGTGAGCGAGTAGTCAGCTAGGACCACACGCCCCGGGAACTGAGCATGTAGGTCCTGCAAGGGCCTCGCGTCAGGTGCCGCGTCGGCTACGAGCATCCGAATGTGCATAGCGTCCATAGCCGCGGCGACCTCTGACCAGTCGTCGTAGCGTTGCACGCTCAATATGCGCCCGGCCCCGTCACCACAGACGAAGTCCAGCTTCTTACCCTGGTCGAGACCGGCGAACGTATCGGTCTCTGAGACAATCGTGTTCCGCCAGTCTCCGAAGCGTATCATATCAGGGGTGATCTGGTTCTCGCCACTTACCCACGGCACACCGATGTGCGCTTGTACCCACAGGTCCAGATACTCCGCCTCGTCGCGGGTGGCTTTGAGCCGCTTTGGCCGGTCACCCGGAGGCATGATTCCAGTGATATGGTAGCCTGCCCGTTGGCACTCCGGCTTCATCGCCACCCATTGACCGGCGTCGATAGCCTGGCGGGGTATTGGAGCCTGGCAAGCGATGCAACGCACCTCGCAAGCGCCTAGGTCCAATTGGTCGACCCAGGTGCCTGCATTGTCCATCGGTGCGAAGACCTGCTCGCGACCACACTCATTACAACGCCAGACCCACTCTCGCTGGTCGGTATCCTGCCAACGCGCTGCGATCCCCCAGTCAGGGAGCGTGGGTGTGCTGAACATGTACAGGTGCGGATAGTCACTTGCGCCGGTCCGGTCTGAGTACATCTGCAGTGTGTCCGGGCGGCTCTTGTCAAGCTCGTCGTGCACGCGGATATCGGCTGGCACCGATAGGGCCGCCTGCTGCGTGAATGTGCCACGCAGGTAGAGCGTGCCTCCGCTGTTGAATTGCTTCAGCGAGACGTTTTCAACGTCACCGATCTCCCCCGCAAGAAGTGGTGAGGAGGCGATCATGGGCTTAGCACGCGCAGCCGAGAACTCCCGCACATGCGTATCGGTTGGAAACGTGTAGATAGCCGTCCTGGCCTTCTCACCAGGCCCACAGCCCCAGACCAGCTTCTGGAAGACCTTGGTCAGGTACGTGACGGTCTTGCAGCTCTGAGCGCAGGCGATGCACACGTGCTCCGGCCGGTCGTCGCGCAGGATGTCCACAAGGTATGGGCGCTTAACAAAGTCTAGGTGGGCCTTGCGCTCGTCGCGCATGTGCACGACCGCGAATGCCAGCGGGTCAGTCCTCGCCCTCGGTATCAGACGGCGCAGGCCCTCCTCCACCACTGAGCGCGGCTCCAATGTTTGCGGCGAGGGCCGCGACTTGCTCATCGCTCATGTCCTTTGTGTTTGTCTCCACCTGCACCGGGCCACCGTTCGGGCCGGTGTGCTCCTGTGATACCCGCTCTGCCTTGCTCCAGCGCTTCGGGTACCTGCGAGCCATGAACTCCGCTATCGCCCGCCAGTCGCCCTGCACCCAGCGCTGATTGCTGTCCTCGTCGGGCAAGTCTACCACACGGTCTTGGCTTGCCTGCTGCAGTAGCGCCGCCGCCCGGACCTCGGCTCGGGCCTCGGCACGTGTGACGGACTTACTGAACT
>JALOCI010000119.1 GCA_023227835.1 Bacteroidales bacterium | reverse complement strand
GGCCAGGTCGGGCCTGGCCTGGATGGGGCGGGCCTGGTCGGGCCTGGCCTGGATGGGGCGGGCCTGGATGGGGCGGGCCAGGTCGGGGCGGGCCAGGACAGGCAGGGCGAGGGCGGGCCCGATCGGCGGCCTCTGCCTCGTCGTCGAGGTCGCCGCGGTGATCGACGTCGTGGTGGGGGTGGAGGGTGATGGCCCGCCGTCGTGGTCACGATCGCCGGCCTGTGTCGCAGCCTCCGGCTCCGACGGGTCCGACGTGTCGGGTGGTGCGGGTGACGTACTCGGTGGTTGGGGGGCGTCGGACCGGGCCGTGTGGTGCGGCGGTCCCACCGGGAATGGTCGTGTGTGGCCGGTGCGCGGACGAGCTCCTCACCGATCTGGTGCATGTGCCGGGGATCGCTCTGGCGCTCGAGGCGGCGCACGGCCGGCAGCTGCAGTTCGGGGCGTCCAGGCTGCCCCCGCCGTTCGGACTCGATGGCGTCGAGCGGGAGGAGGAGTCGGCGTTGCCGTTCGACCCGCGGGCGTCGGAGGCGGCCGCGATGCTGTTGGACACCTTGACCCGGTGGGCGGATCTGATCGCGGGGGCTCGGGGTCTGTTCCGGCCGTTGGACACGTGGACGGCGTTGCCGGCGTGGTTGTGCGGTCAGGTGGGGTGGTTGCGGTCGGCCGAGTGTGGTCCGGAGGCGGTGGTGAAGGTGCGCGGGGCGATCCGCCATGCGCGTCTGGTCGTGGACCGGCCTCCTGACCTGGTGTACGTGGGTCCGTGCAGCGCGCTGGTGCGCACGGCCCCACGGGTGTGCGGGTGCGGGGTCGACCTGGCCGGTCAGGCGGGCCTGCTCTCGGTGACGTGCCCCGGGTGCGCTCGGGTGTTCGCGCCGCGGGTGTGCGGGGCGGACCTGTACGCCCGTCCTGGTCGGGATGTGACCGAGGTCGCCTGCAGGGAGTGCGGGGCGAGGTTCCCGATCGGGGATCGGCGGGCGTGGTTGCTCGAGCGGGCGCAGGACCGGTTGTTGCCGGCGACCGAGCTCGCTCGGGCGATCGATGGTCTGGGTGTCGACGTCACTCCGTCGGCGATCTGGAAGTGGAAGGAGCGCGGGCGGCTGGTCCCTCACGGTGCCGACGCGCTCGGTCACCCGCTCTACCGCGTGGGTGACGTCATGGACCTGGTCGACGCGACCGTGGCACGATCGACGCCACGCCACTGAGAGCGCCAGGTCCTGGTTCGTTGACCCTTGTCAGGCTATGGTTTGTCACGATGAGCCGCAGTGGCTCACAGGCCCGATCCAGACACCTGGTCGGGCCTTCGTGTTGCCTGGGGTGGACGGTGTGCCCGCGGTGAGCGAGGGGGTCATGGTCGAGCGTCCTCGTGTTGTGGTCCTGATCCCTTATCGGGGTGCTGACGTTCATCGGGTTCGTGCCTACGGGGCAGTTCGTGCTCAGGCTGACGCCTTGGGTTGGGACGTCTACGCGGGCGACTCGGGTGATCTTCCGTTCTCGATCGCGCGCACCTGGAACCACCTGGCTGCACTCGCTGATGCTGATGGTCGCTGGGATGTGGCGGTTCGGTGGGCGGCCGATGTCCTGCTCGCTGACACCAGGTCGTTGCGTCGTGCTGTGGGTCGGGTTCGTGCCTACGTCCGTCCGTTCGATGCGGGTGTCCGGCTCACCCAGGCCGAGTCGCGCACCTACTACCGGACGGGTCGGGTTCCTCGTCGTGCTGGGCCGGCGTTCTTCGGTGGGATCAGCGTCAACACCCGTCGGATGTGGGACACCGTCGGTGGGTTCGATCCTCGGTTCGAGGGTTGGGGGCACGAGGACCGTGCGTTCATCCATGGCCTGAACCTGTGTTGCGGGCCGGTCGAGACCTGTCCTGGCAGGGCGGTCCAGCTGTGGCATCCGCGTCCGCCTCGTGGCTCCACCGACCCCTACTGGGGTCGTCGCCGGGCCAACTTGGCGTTGTACCGCGCCGAGATCAAGTCGTTGTCCACTCCGGCTGAGTGGGCGGCCTACGTCGCGGCCAGGCCCGCGGGGCCGAGGGGCTGGATCTGCCCCGACCACGGTGACGACTGGGACGGGTCGTGTCCGTACTGCCCGGACTTCGTCGGTGGGGTGTGGGTTGGTCGCGATGGGCGGGAGGTCACATGGATCCGGCGGTGAGTGATCCTGTTGCCGGCCTGGATGTGGTGTACCTGGTGCGCCCGGGGGAGGCCAACGACGAGCTGCACTACTCGTTGCGGTCGCTGGAGAACCTGATCGGGCACGGTCGGGTGTGGTTCGTCGGGTTGCTGCCCCGGTGGGCTCGCAACGTCGGCCACATCTCGGGCAACCGGGGCTCGACGAAGGCCTTGAACGTCTTCGACAACGTCCGTCTGGCCTGCGCCGATGATCGGCTCACCCCCGACGTCGTGGTGATGAACGACGACTTCTACGTGATGCGGGCGATGGCGGCCGTGCCCAGCTGGTACCGCGGCTCCCTCGATGCCCACATCGCCCGGATCAAGCGCCGGTCGGACTGGCTGTTGTCCTTGCACCACACCCGCACGTGGCTGCGCGAGCACGGGTGCCCCGCCCCGTTGTCCTACGAGCTGCACAAGCCGATCGTGGTCAACCGGGCTCGCATGCTCGCGGTCCTTGACGCGTGTGCGGGCTTCCACCCGACCGTGCCTCCGCAGTGGCGCACGGTCTACGGCAACCTCTGGGCCGTCGAGGCGGAACCGGCCCCTGATCCCCGGATCGGGACCAAGCGCCCGTGTCCGACCGACGCCCTGTTCCTGTCCTCCTGCGACGGCGACTGGCGCACGGGGCCGGTCGGTCGGCGCGTGCGGGACGCCTTTGCCGACCAGTGCGTCTACGAGAAGCCCGTGCGTCCGGCGTCGGGAGATCCCCGCCGGGTCGGTGGGTGCGTCGTCGGCTGACCCCCGGGGGGTGATCATGCCCCCCGCTGTGTACCGGCCGTGCGGCTACGTGGGTCCGGAGGGCCCGTGCTTCGAGTACGCGATCCGCGGTGGCCGCTGCGAGGAGCACCAGCGCAAGGCCTGGTCCACGAGCACCCGCCCTCGTGAGGCTCGCGGGTACGACGCCCGGTGGCGCCGGGTCCGAGACGCCTACCGCGCGGCGCACCCGGTGTGTGAGGTCCCAGGCTGTGGCGCCCCGGCCGCCCAGGTCGACCATGTGCTGCCCTTCACCCGGAGGGGGGCCAGGCTCGACGCGGGGAACCTGCAGTCGTTGTGCGAGCCTCACCACGCGAGCAAGACGGGCCGGGAGGGCAACGCCGCGTCCCAGGCTGCGCCCCGGGGGTAGGGGCGTTCAGATCATAAGGTTAGGCTACCCTAACCCC
>JALOCI010000096.1 GCA_023227835.1 Bacteroidales bacterium | reverse complement strand
GGGTCGGCCTCGTTCGACGTCCCGCCGAGGGGGTACTTCAGGTTGACCGGATCCCCGTACAGGTCCAGCTTCGTGGGCGCGTCGGCCGGCCAGGACAGGGCCGCGTCGGTGCCGCCCAGAGCCTCGATCTCGTATTCCTTGGCGCGGGCCTCCTGCGCGGCTCGCTTCTCCTCGTCCGGCGCCTCGGCGTCGGGCACTGCGCCCAGCTCCTCCTCGTCCGGCTTGGGCGCCTCGTCCTCGGGCTTGGGCTCGCCCGGCTTGGGCTGCTCGTCCTCGGGCTTGGGCGGCGTCGGCGCCTCGGGGGCCGGCTTGGCCGGCGGCGAGGACGAGCCCTCGGGCGGCGTCTCGGCCGGCGCCTTGGGCGGCTCGGGCTTGGGCGCTTCCGGCTCCTCGGGTTCCTCGGGCGCCTCGGTCCCCTCGGGCGTCGGCGGCACCACCGGCTTGGGCGGCTCGGGGAGCGTCGGGTCCAGGAGATCCGGGACCGGGCGATCGCACCCCGGGCAGTTCAGACAGCCCACGGGGAGCGCGGCGCCGCAGTAGGGGCAGAACGCCGGTCGGTCGGTCGGCGACGGGGTCTGTTCCTCGGTGGACTGTTCCGAGGGCGCGCCCGGGTCGCCCGGGGTCATCCCCGCCGGCGTCCCGTCGGCCTTGCGGACCAGCCACTTGCGCTGGCGGTTCGCTCCCGCCGGCACCAGCGACACGAAATCGATCGCCATGTCGGTGAGTTCGAACACGGGGTTCGACCCCGTGGGGGCGTCGGCCTTGGCGCGGCGGCGGCTCATGCGGTGGCCTCCTGTTTCGGGGGCGCGGCCACGGGGGTGCGCACGGCGTCCCCCCCGACCGAATAGGCGCCCAGCTTGCCCGACTTGCACGCCTCCCACAGGGCGTCGTCAACGATGCGCACGCCCAGGAGCCAGGACCCCGCGATCACGTCGTAGGCGTCCGGGCCCTCGCCCAGCTTGAACCCGGCCGGGGCGATGTAGTTCTCCAGGATCCGCACCTTGCCGCGTCCCAGGGCCTCCCAGCTGTGCATGAGGTCCAGCGCGCCGCTGTTCTCCATCCAAGCGTGGCACGCCTTGCGGATCGAGGCGGCGCTGTAGATGTCCCCCTGGGTGTCCGGCTTCAGGACGCAGCCGTTGCCGTCGGTGGGCTCCAGCACCAGGGACAGCACGAACCGCTCCTCGGTCGGGGCGTCGCCGTCCGCCTTGGTGACCTTGGCGGCCACGGGCATGAGCCCGAGACCGCGATCGATCAGCGTGCGGTTGAACTTGTGGATCGCGGCGCCCTTGGCGTCGGCGCTCTTGGCGGCCTGCTCGGCCTCCTGCTGGTTCGTCGGTTCCTTGGCGATCCGGCCGTACACGGCGCGGACGCCCGGGGCCAGCGAGATCATGCGGAACATGTCGAACGCTTCCGGGTCGTACTGGCGAGCGCGGATCGTTCCGGTCTCGGTCTCGTCCAGGCCGTGGTCTCCGAATCCCTCGTGGGTGTTCAGCCAGTCGCGCACCTGCTCGGCGGTGAACTGGTCGCCGTCGAACACGAGGCTCTGGATCGTCCAGCTCCCCACCTCGCCCTCGGGCTTGGGGCCGCCGGCTGGCTTGTCCACGGGGTCGCCCACTTTGTAGGCGCCGGGGTCCTCCTCGGCCGCTGCCGAAATGCGCACCGCGCCTATCCGGCGCACGGCGGTGCCGGCGGTCGGGGCGTCCTTGTGGAGCGTGGCGCCGGCTGCCTTGGCGGCCGCGGCGTACACGGTCTCCAGCAGGGCGGCGTCGTCGCACCCCAGGAACGCGGGGCCCTCGGCCCCCTTGAAGATCCCGATCGCTTCCAACGGCTCCTCCTAGCGCCCGCCCGCCTTGCGCAGCCGGGCGAACTGGGCCTTGGGATCCTGGGTCGGCGGGGACAGGTCGGCCACGTCCATGGACTTGGCCACCTGCTCGCCCTCGGGCGCGGGCGCGGGCGGCGTCGGCGCCGCGGCCGGCGCGGGCGGCGCCTCGGGCGTCACCTCGGCGGCCTTGCGCAGCGCGGGGAGCACGCCGTCGATCGCGGCCTTGATCGTGTCGCACTTGGCCAGCACGGCCATGCTGTCGTCGATGATCGAGCGGAGCGGCCACTGGCCCTCCCACAACCGATCGACGTCGGCCCGCGTGATCGAGCCGTCCGACATGCGGTTGCGGATCTCGTTGTAGCGGGCGAGCAGCGTGTCCAGGGCCTCCAGGCCCATGGATTGGAAGATCGAGCCCGTGGTCTGGGTGCCCGGCGCGGCCTGGGCCGGCGCGGCGGTGGTCGGCGGAGACGGAGCGGGCGGCGTGGTCGGCGGCGCGCCCGTGTCCGGGAACGCCTTGTCGACCGGCGCGGCTGCCGGGGCTGCCGGGGGCGCGGCGACCGGCGGCGCGGCGGCGGTGCCCAGGTCGATCGCCGGGTCCGGCGCGGCGGCGGCCGGCGTCACTGCCGGGGCCACGCGCACGCCCGTGCGGGTCCTGCCGTCGAACGACTTGTCCACGCCCCCCGCCTCCAGGACGGCGACGCGGGCGGCGAGCGCGGCGAGCGGGTCCGCCGGCGCGGCCGGCTCGTCCGCCAGCTCCACGTCCACGGCCACGGTGTCGGTGTCGGCGCTCTTGCCCTGGGCCTTGATCGCCTCCAGGTTGCGCTTCAGGAGCGCCACCGCGTCGGCGCTCGGCGCCTCGGCGGACAGGACGGCCTCCGCGTGCTTGCGGAAATCCGCCAGCGTCATGTTCATGGGAACGACCCGCGAGGCCGGCGCCGGTGCGGTCGCCTCCTCCACGGCCTTGCCGATCCGGGTCAGCTCCTCCCGCTCGGCGGGCGTGATCGTGCCGGCCAGGGCCTTCTCGGTCAGGGCCCGCTGGCGCTTGGTGATCTCGTGCAGTTTCTTCATGCGTCCGCCTCCAGGTTTCGGGCCCCCACGCTGGCCACGTGTAGGCGGCCTTTCGGGGGGGGCTGATACGTGCTGTCCTCGTCCAGGGTCGCGCGCAGCGCCCGCGGCAGCTCGTCCAGGGTGGCAGCGATCGTGTATCCCAGATCGCCCCGCAGTCTCCTGAACCACTGCCCGCAGATTTCTGCCCGCCGTTTCGATTCGGTGTCGGTCTGCACTCGGGCCCTGTAGTCGGGCCCACCTCGCGCCTCGTCCTCGGCGAACGACACCGCCAGCGCCCGCTCGATCCCGCGGCAGCACAGCATGAAATCGGACGGCTTGCGCAGGAGATCAGAGAAGGGGGTCCCCGTCGCCTTCAGGCGGTCGGGAATCATGATCGCGCCGGTGAACGGCGCAGGCTGGGTCGGTCGCCCCATGTATCGCAGCGTACCACGGCGGATAATGCGCCGCAATCCCCTTGTGCTAATCCAGCATGCCGGACGTTCGACGGGCGGCGGCCTCGGCGTGCGCAGTTCGTCCAACGTCCGGGATCCCTGTTGGCGCCCCGAGGGTCAGGCCCAGCGACGGCAGCACGATGCGCAGCGCACCCAGGCAGCCCTCCCAGCCCTCCCACCCTCGCACGCTCGCGCGCTCGCCGGCGGACCTGAATAGGACCCCGCCGAGGTCCCGCCGAGACGCGATCATGTCCTTGATCTGGGTCGCCCGGGTCGTGTCGGCCCCTGCCGTTTCAATGCGCAGAACGCCGGCGTACAGATCGCCGGCCCAGACGGCCGACGCGACGGCGGCGCCGCCCTTGTCCAGGATCGCGGCGGTGGTCATGCCCTCCTCCTTGGCTCCTCGGTGGGAACCTCCACGAACGCGGCGCACATGGCGAGCAGCCAGAGGATCACCTGCTCGGGCCACACCTCCCACGTGAGGGCGAGATCGAGGTCTCGGCCTGGGGCGAACCTGCCCGCGATCCCCGCGAGCACGTTCTGGGGCGTGGCCGCGTCCTCCTCGAACGACGGTCCGTGCAGGCTCACCAGCTCGCCGGCGGTGAACTCGCGGCCCTCCACGAGCGCCTGGCCGATCGCCTCGGACGAGCTGCCGAAGATCCGCGCGTCGTCGGCGTCCACCCACGATCCCGGGAGCGCGGCCCCGCCGTCGGGGAGCGGCACGAGCTGGCCGGCGACGATCCGGGCGGCGCGCAGCGACAGCGCGGCGTGCCCGTTCCACCCTACCGACCCAAGCCAGTGGGCAGCAGCTCGGCGCAGGCCCACGGTGTCGGTCAGGCTGGGCACCACGATCCTGCCCGGGTTGGGCTCGTACACTGCCCGCGGCGTCGGACCCGTGCAGATCGGCGGCACGTCCAGCGACATGAGGGCGCCCACGAGCGGGCCCGAGGCCTCGGGGAGCGCGCGGTTCCAGGCGTCGGCCTGGTCCAGGCAGCGGCGGCCGTTCTTGGGCGGCGGCGCGTCGGACACGGTGAGGTCCCCGCCGCAGCCCGTGCGCAGCGCGCGGCCCTCGGCGAGCCCGCGGATCGCGGTGGCGATCTCCTGGGCGTAGAGCATGCGGCCGGCCGCGGTCTGGGCCGTGGCCAGCTGGTCGCGCACCTCCCGGAACGCCTTGTCCGCCCGGAGCCGCAGCTGCCTGTGCAGCGGCTCGCCCGCCACCCAGCCCCAGGCGTTGATCGGGAACTTGCGCCCGGTCCACTGGTCGCCCTCGATCAGGCCGACGGCCACGGCGTTGGTGTACCTGTTCGTCTGCTTGAAGTCGCCCAGGGTCTGCCCCTGCTGCTCCAGCATCTTCATGAACTCGGGCGAGCCGTAGATCGGCCAGCCCGTCCAGCTCATGCTCGCCCAGTCGCTGGAGGCGTCGATCGCGTCCGGCTGGATCCACGGTGTGGTCATTTCTTCGCCTTCCCCTTGGTCCCGGCGGCTGTCCTCGCGCTGCTGCCCCGAACGAACTCCTGGAAAACCTTGTCCTCGTTCGCTGCCCATTTCGCCTGGGTGTGGTCCCAGAACACGCCCGAGGCCTGGCCCTTCCCGCCGAGGACGCAAAACTCGGACTCGTACACGGTGCCCAGGCCGCCGGCGCCGATACCGATCACGCGGGAGGCCTCGACCTCTATGTGGATCAGCATGCCGTGATCGTGGCCGTAGGCGAACCCGTGCGCCGTGGAGGGGTTCATGCTGAACGAGCTAACCGGCTGGAGCGCGACGTTGCCCACCTGAAACGTGGGCTTTGCGCCGAACATGATCCCCTCGGGCTGTTCCCACGTCTTTTCGATGGACATGCCCCGGTACAGCTTCACGGTCTTGATCCCCATCTTGGCGAGCTGCGCCTGGGTGGTGTTGTACATCCCGCGCAGATAGGCGCGCAGCGCGTGCAGCTCCTCGGGCGTGTATTCCTTGTACACCTGTTCGAGCACGGGTTTGCGCATGCTCGCGGTCATCGCGTCGGCGAGCCCGAACTCTTCGCGGGCGGCTAGGTGCATCGCGTGCATGTCGGTCTTGTGGTCCATGCTGTTGCCGTTCCACGAGCTTTTCAGGTCGGCGCCGAAGTTGTACCGGTACGCCAGTTTTTTCTCCTCTTTGAGTTGGGCCCACTGCGCCGGGTTCAACTTCGCCGCCTTCATGACCACGGCGTCGGCCTTGTCCCCGACGTTCCGCCAGA
>JALOCI010000067.1 GCA_023227835.1 Bacteroidales bacterium | reverse complement strand
CGTAGTCAAGGCCGCGCCTCGTCCCGAGGTGCTGCTTGTTCACGAACGTGGCCACCTCCTCGCCGGCGTCCATGATCTGGGCCTCCCAATTGCGGGCAGTGGCCTGCCCGACGTGATAGTCCCCGGTCGGGTTGATCACCTCCCCAGGGCGAACAGCTCGGATCGGTCCAATGTGATCCGGGGTCAGGTCGGGCGGCGGCTCGGGGGTCTTGCCGGCGGCCTTTGCGCGGGTGGCTTTCTTGGCGGCCTCGGCCTCGGCCTGGGCCTTCCACACGGCCTGCTCGTTCGTCAATTCCTTGGATTGGTACTGCGGGGGGACCTTCTCGGCCGGCGTTGCCCAGCCGCCGCCCTTCCCCAGCTTCAGCTTCTTGGCCTCGATCTTGATCTGCGCCATGGCCACCGCGGGAACCTCGGCCACGTAGTAGTGGGTGATCGAGGATCCCGCCTTGGTGTACAGCACCTCGGGATAGGGGGCCTGCCCGGGGACCGGCAGCTTCATGCCGGCGATCTTGAACTTGCCGGCGCCGATCTGCGCCTCCAGGTCCTGGACCGCGGACAGGAGCACGTTGTCGATTATCGGAGTTTCGGGCAGCCCCACCGACTTGGCCGGCTTCACCCCAGGCGGTGCGACGGCAGGCGGCGGCACGTAGGGCGGCCCCAGCTTCCCGGTGTTCTGCACGGCCTCGGCGAAGATCCGATCGTATTCCGCCTTGGTCTTGATATAGAACTCCTGCCCCTCGGGCTTCAGCCCCTTGCCCCAGGCCTTGAACCAGTAGGACTGGTTCGGCCCCAGGTCCTTGATCCCGACGCTGAACTTCTCAACGGTGATCGCCTCGTCCAGGTATTCGGCGTATTCCTTCTCCAGCGTGCGCGCGAAGTCGGACGCGGCGGGCGTCGGTTTCAGCTGTGGACCGACGCCGGCGCCCTGCATGGGCGAGGCGGCCGGCATCGGCGACGGCGGGGGCAGCTTGGGCGGCGGTTTCCACAAGACACCGTTCCCGGGCCCGGCCGATTTGTAGGTCCACCCCTCGGCCTCCATGTTGGCGACCATGGCGTCGATCTCGGCCTTGGGCATGGCCTTGCCCCAGCCCAGGGTCTTGGTGGTCTTTTCCCAGCCCAGGGCGTCGGCCTGCTTGACCGAGATCTTGGCCTCCACCTTGATCGCCATCGCCGGCCCGAACTGCTCGGTGCTGTACAGCTGCACGCTGGCGGGGGTCATGGTCATGAACTCGGCGTCGTACATGGCCTCCAGGTTGGCCTTGGCCTGGTCCAGCACCTGCCGGAATTGCAGCAGTTCGCCGCTGCCTCCTGGTCCGATCGGCGGCGTCGGGTTCACCACGGGGCCCGTGTCCACGGCGGACAGCGACGGCACGGACGCCGGCGCGGCGACGCTCGGTTCGGCCATCCCCATGATCGGGCGCTGCGCCGGCAGGGCGGTGGGCGCCGCGGCCCCGCCGAACCCCAGGCCCTCCAGCATGGGCATGGACATGGCGGGCGGCGCCGGCGTCGGCGGCTGCACCGGGACGGGAGCGGCGACCGGGATCTCGCCCTTGGACACCTGGGACGAGGTGAGCCGCGGCACGGTCGTGGTGCGGCACTGGAAATGGTATGGCGGCATCCCGATCCCGTTGGTCAACAGGCCGGGCCCGGCGCTTTGCATCTTGAACTCGCCGCGGTCGTCGGCGACGCCGACACCCGACCGCGACACGGTGGCGATCTGCGCACCCTGCCGCGTCGTGATCTGGGTGGCCTCGGCGTTCTTGTCCCACTTCGCCTGGAGGAACGGGGCCACCTTGTAAATGTCCTCGGGCTTGGCGACGCTCGCGGCCTCCACGGCGTGCTTGTAGGCCCCGCCCACGGGGATGATCTGCCCGTCCAGGCATCGGCACTGGTCGGTCGTGCGCTCGTCCAGCATGGCCACGATCTCCAGCGATTCGATCCCGGCGTCCTGGTAGCCGGACACCTCGCCGAACGCGCGGGCCCTGGTCACCGAGACCGCGGCGACGGTGCGGGCGTAGTTGAACCCGTAGGCGCCCCACAGGTTGGGGAGCTTGGTCTGGAGCGCGCGGGCTATGTCGTCCCGCCCCCAGCCCTCCCGGATCCCGACGTCCACGATCTTGCGACCCTCGGCGGTGAGCTTGTCCGACCGCTTGCCCATCTCGTCCCGCAGGAACCACCCCTGCTGCTGGCTCACCTGGGTGATCGCCAGCTGGTCGGGCTGCCGCAGGGACAGGCCGACGCGGGGCAGGTAGTGGTCGTGCGTCCACTTCCGGGACGCGGCCGCGGTGTCCATGAGCGAGACCCGGATCTTCTGGGTCCACTCGGGGAGCAGCTGGCCGCCTGTCGCGGCGGCGACCTTGCCTAGGGACTCGCGCGCATGGGCGAACGCCTTGTCGATGTCCCCGCGGCTCGCCTTGTTCCAGTTGAGATCGAGCCCATCGAGCGCGCTCTTGACCGCGGCGAGCCCGGCCTCGCTCACCTGCGGGGTGTGCAGTCCGCTGGCCAGTTTCTTGGCGAACGCTGCCACGTCCACACCGTACTTGGGGCCAGCGGCTGCCTTGCCCAGGCCCACCAGCGCGCCCCCAGGTCCCAAGCGGCAGGCGCCGACGGGGACGGCCTGGGCGACGTCCAGGCGCTCCACACGCTGCCACACGGTGATCGGCCCGGTGTGCGCCACGGCCTTGCACAGGGCGACGGGTCCGCGGGCGAGCATGCCGTAGGCCACGACCCGGGCCCCGTTGGCGTCGGCGTCCGGCGCCATGATGCGCACTGCGCCGCCGATCGGCTTGTCGTCCGCGCCAAGTGGGACGGCTGCCCAGCCCCAGGCCAGCGAGGTGGGCAGCTCGGCGGCGGTTATCCCGGCGCGGTGGAGCGCGGGCACCAGGTCGCGCCCGAGATCGACCGGCGGCCACGCGGTGAGGTAGCCCGAGGAGGGCGCGCTGTAGGCGGCGAGGCCCACCCGCTCAACCCAGGCCGGGCGGCAGCTTGGGCGCGGGCTTCACGCCGGCGGCGCGCAGCTTCTCGGGGATCTTGGTCGGCGGTGGCGGCGGCGGCGCCTCGGCCGGCAGCGCCTTGCCGTTCACGACCTGGAACCAGGTATCGCACTTGCGGCAGGTCGCGTGACAGCGCAGCGGCTTGGCCAGGCTCGGGGCGTCCAGCGGCGGCACGACCTTGGCCAGTCCCATGACCGTGGATCCGCAGGCCGGGCACGTGGTGAACGTCATCCCGGTGTGGTGCTGCATGACCTCGCCCGGTGCCAGCCGGATCCGCTGCCCCATCTTGGTGGCGGCGATCACGCGATAGGGCCCGGCGAACCAGGGACGCTCTGGCGTGGGGGTGATCATTGGGGCGGCGGGCTCCCCTCCACCCCGAACATGGCCGGCACGTACAGGGCGGTCCCGTCGTACAGTTCCGAGTCGAGCAGGCGCAGGCCGCCGGCGTTTCCGCGCGGGCGTGCGGACCCGTCCATGGTGGCCAGGCCGGCCCATAGCGGCCAGGTCAGGCGCCTGAGCACGGCATATTCGGACAGCGCGCGGAACAGGTGATCGCAGGCGTCGATCACGTAGCCGCTGTACAGGTTGCAGACCAGGCACACCGGCGTCCCCTGCCGGTGGTTCGACGTGTAGCGCGCGGCGGCCATGCTGTGGGACACCCCGCCACCGCCTACGCCGATCAGCATGAGGTTCTGGTTCTGCTGTCCACCACCCAGGCGCACGGTGTACGTGCGCGCGGCGTCCCTGGTCCACGTGATCGACTCGCTGCGCCCGTTTTCGGCAGTAACCACCCACGGGCCCGATGTCTTGGGCAGGGGGTTGCTGGGGACCTCTCCACCGCCTTGCACCATGTCAGCCTCCGTGCCCCACGGGGCCGCTGCTCCCCGCTGGGACGTCCACGAAACGGGCCTGCACCGTCGGATCGAGGCCGGCGGCGCGCAGCTCCTCGGTGGCGATCGCGGCGATCCGCTGCTCCAGGGCGGCGAGCCTGCCGGCCATGCCTGCCGGGTCGCTGTCCATGCCGAACGGCGAGCCCCCACCCGCGGGCGTCGGGGCCTCGGTCCCGGGCGGTGGGTAGCCGGCCAGGGTCATGGGCATGGGCTGCGCCGTCCACGGCTCCTCGATCTTGGCGAGCGGCACGTTCAGGACGTCGGCGAGGAGCTGGCGGATCTCGCGCGGCAGGAGCCCCCCGTAGGGCGCCGTCTGCTGCACGAGGTTGCCCACCTCCTCGGCGGACTTGGTGGGCGGGCTGTTGCTCTTGAACTTCAGGAACCGGATCCCCAGGCGGGGCATGATCACCCGGTTGACGTTCCAGTCGAACTCCTCGCGCAGGGGTTGGAAAACCTGCTGCTCGGCGAACTGGAGCGCGGCCAGCGCGGTGGCTCGGTTCAGGTCGCTGGGGGTGTAGCCGCGCAGCATAGGGGACAGCCGGAACGTGGCGCCGATCTTGTCGGCGTTGCGCTGGTCGTAGTTCGTGAACAGGGCGTCCTGCTGGCGGGCGTCGCGCAGCGGTTCCCAGGAGATGGTCGGGATCTGCGCGCGGGCGGTCGGGTCCACCGTGGTCTTCTGCCCGCTGAACGCCTCCAGCACCAGGAGCTTGCCCGCCCCACGAGCGCCGCGCAGCTCGGTGCCGACCCGCTGCTCCAGCCGCTGCACGGTCTGCTGGGTCAGCCTGCCGCCGGAAACGAAGATCAGGCCGGCGGGCGTCGCGTTGTCGCGCAGGTAGTAGTAGTTGGTTTCGTCGGCCTCGCGGCTGCCCAGGACGCCGAGGAGCGCGCCGATCCAGCGAGGCGGCGGGCAGGGCGTGCGCGGGCTGTGGAGGCTGGCCCACAGCAGCTCGGCCGCGGCGACCGCGTCCTTGCCGTCCTCGGCCATCATGTCGGCGATCGTCTTGTACGCCTTGCCGGTCTTCAGGCTGATCGTGCGCGGGTCGCCCGGGCTCTTGAAGTAGATCCGGTCCTGCCCCACGAGCTGCACGAACCGACGGAAGCGCCTGTACACGGTGATCGTGCGCAGGCCGGACAGCGGGGTCACGGGGTCGGGCTCCTGGACCAGCACCTGGGTGCCGTCGTCCTGGAGCGGGCGCACGGTGTAGGCCGGCACGTAGGTGGGCCGCTTCAGCCTGCCCAGGCCGTCCGGGCGCATCTCGGTTGTGCCCCAGCCGTGCGTTTCGATGTCCCGGCGCGTGATCCTGCGCAGGCGGGCGAACGACATGTCGGAGCAGCAGGTGTCGAAGAACGCGCGGGCGATGAACTGCTCGCGCTCCAGCGTGGTGCGGATCTCCTCGCGGGCGTTGTCCACCTCCTGCGGGTTGATCTCGGGGATCGGTCCGCTCGGCGGCGCCTCGCCGATGATCTCGCGGCCGGCGGCGACGTCGGCCTCGTAGGCCATGCGGGCCTCCTCGCGGGCGACCCAGCGTTCGAACTTCAGCGCCTCGCCGATCGCCTTGGTCGCCTCCTCTTTGTCCAAGGCGTCCATCCAAGGCTCGGCCGGCACGAACTGGTGCCCGAACCCGTCCACGTTCTGGGCGTAGGACTCGATCGACGGCTCCAGGTGCGGGGACAGCTCGGCGTAGTTGATCAGCGACTCGGGATCGTAGGGCGGCTCCACCGCGCCGCAGCTGCCGAACATCTGGGCCGTGGCGTCGATCTCCTGGATCGCTCGGGACTCGTCCACGGGGCCGACGGCGGCGCGGGCCTTGGCCAGCAGCTGCTTGACGTTCATGGACCCGGCGCCGTCCCTCCCGCGCGGAACGGTCGGCTCACGCTTGGCGGTGCGCGTCACGGCCCTACCCCTGGGTGCGGCCGGCGACCATCAATTCGGTGGTCGGGCCCACTGCGCCCCCCACCGAAACGGTCACGCGGACGACGGTGTAGTGGTCGGCGATCGCCCCTTGCCCGCTGGCGGCGAGCGCGACGATCGTTGTCCAGTTCTTGCCGGCGACGCTGCCCTCCAGCACGCCGGTGAAAGCCGCGCCGGCGTCCCGCTTGAAGTCGTAGCCCTTGCCGCCCAGCTGCCCGACGTCCACCTCGGGGCCGGTGGTCGCGGTGGCGATCGGCGGCGTGGCGCCGTCGTTCGGAATGGTCACGGGCATGCGTTCACAGAATGCCATGGGGATCTCCCTCCTCGGGCAGCTCCTCGCCAATGATGGTCAAGGCCTCCCGAATCGCGGCCCGCACCTGCGGGTCCTTGTCCTTGTTCATGAGGTCGCGCCGCAGCGATGCGACGGCCTGGCCTCGGGCCTCGGGCGGCAGGCCGGCCAGGTCCTGCCCCAGGCGGGCGCCGAACGCCCCGCTCTCCAGCTGCTCGGCGGCCTCGGTCAGGATCTGATCGAGCATGTCCCGGCGCACCCCGCCGTGGCGCGTGACGCACCGGCAGATCACGGGCACGCGCACGCGGCCCTCGGGCTGGTCGGACATGGGGATCGTGGCCCACCCGGATCGCCCCGTGCCGTTGCAGTGCTTGCAGCCCCGCTTGGCTTTCTTCAGATCCACGTCGGCGGCGAGGCGCACGCGCGGCGCCCGGGTGCTGCCGTCCGGCATGATCGTCTTGGTGTTCAGCAGTTCCTCGGCGACGTCGGCCGCGGCGCGTTGCTCGGTCTCGTTCATCGTGTGCCCCCCAGATGCTGATCCCCCAGCTTCAGGCGCCACCACCTCCACCAGCAGCACTCGCATGGGCGAATACCCATAGCGGCCCCGGAGGGATGCTGGCACGCCGGCGGCGTCCCCGTCGCCCTCGGCCCGCTGCCCGGCTGCACCTTGGTGAACTGCTCGCGCAGCGCGGACGCCAGCACCAGGAGCCCGACGGGCGGCCACGCGCGATCCTTCAGCGTGACCGGAACGAGCAGGTCGGATCCGGTGGTGTCGTCCAGGTCGATCGCCTCCAGCGCCTGGGCGAGGCGGCCGCCGTCGACGTCCACTTCGAAACCGCCCGGGAGCTTCACGGCGCTGCCCAGGATCGGCTCCCACGCGGGATCGTCCACGGGCAGGGTCAGGGGGCGCAGTGCGCACCACGCCGTCCCCTCCAGGTCTCGCCACGGGTGCCGCTGCTCGTCCATCGAACCTCCTAGAACGGGTGCCCGTCGTCTATCGCGTGACCGCCGATCCGCAGCTCGATCACCGGAGCCTCATTATCCACCCCGGGCGCCCAGTTGTCCAGGAACAGCCGGCGGGCGCCGTGCATCGCTTGCCCCCAGGCGTCGGCCAGATCGTCGTGCTTGCTGAACGGGAAGTCGATCAGCTCGCCCACCAGGTTTCCGCGCTCGTGGTCGAACGTCGGGCTCGCCGGGTTCAGGTGATCGGAGAACACCACGACCCCCGACTCCAGCAGGGGGGTGACACCGGCGAGGCGCGCAGCTTTCGAAACCCTGGGTGTAGTTACCTGCACGAGGCCGGCCAGCTCGGGGTACTTGTTCAGGACCCACTCGTCCAGCGTGGACAGGCCCACCTTCTCGATCAGGATCTTGACCGGCTGGTAGCGGGTCGCCTCCTCGGCCACGATGTCCGCCTGGTGTCCGATCGTCTCGTGCATGTGCCAGCCGTCCACCACCCACACGCGGCGGCGCTCGGGGTCCACGGCGATCGCCACGCTCGCGGACCAGTCGTGCTCGCTGCTCGTCCCGATCGCGGGGTCGTAGCTCGTGATAAAGGCCATCCGGTCCAGGCGGTCGGCGAAGTCGGGCTCGTGCTCCAGGTCGGCGAAGTGGATCCAGTCCTCGCGCACCAGGGCGGTGCCCTCGTCTGTCACTTCGCAGTGCATCGCGCGGGCGAACGAGGCGGATCCCAGTTCCTTCAGCAGCGAGCGCAACCGGGCCTCGGGCCACTTGGTCGGCCACATGCTCCCGAATTCGCCCCCGATGGCGTACCGGACCAGGGTGTACGCCGGGTTCGTTTGCAGGTTCGCGGTGAGGTCGTCCCGGTGCCACGGCGTCGCCAGATACCAGACCCGGGCGTCGGGCTCCAGGGTCAGGGACCAATCGTTCAGCCAGGCCGCCTTGACGGCCGCGCGCATGGCCGGCATGAGGATCGCGTTGCGCTGGTCCACCACGTCGTCGGCGATCAGCAGGTCGCACCGGGCGCCGGCGACCGTGGACAGAATGCCCAGGGCCTGCACGCTGGCGTCGCGGTGTCGGGCCGTGCGCTTGACCGTGATCTGGTGCTTGCTCCACTCGGCGTCCTCGGACGGCTCCAGGTGCGGGAACACCTCGCGCACGCGCGGGTTGGTGCGCAGGTGCTGGGTGATTTCCCACAGGCGCTCCCGGGCCTTCTGGTCCGAGGCGCAGACGATCTTGATCCGCAGGTCGGGATTGCGCCCCAGTTCCCAGATCGTCCGCGCCACCAGGAAGGTGGTCTTGCCGTGGTTACGCGGGGCGATGATCAGCACGCGGGTGCCGTCGTCCAGGGCGTCGTTCCAGTCCTCCTGATACCATTGGGTTTCGAGGGGTTCCCACGTCCGCTCGTCCCTGAAACAGTATTCGAAGAACGCGGCCGGGTCGCGTTGCGCAGTTCGCACGTGGGCCAGGCGCATGGCCTCGGCTCGCGCCTCGTACCCCTTGCGGTTGTCCGGGTCGATCCAGCGCCCGCGGTCAGCTCGCGGCAGGTGCCGGCGCGGCGCCCGGTACTTGGGATGGACAGCGCCCACGGGGGCGAGCGCCTGGGCGGCAGCAGTCATGGTGCGCCCTCCACGGATGGACTAGTTTCGGCGATCTCGGCCTGAATTAGTCCACGCAAGGTCAGCCAGGCCAGCACGTCGATCGCACCGAAATAACACACGGTTCCGGCACTGGAGCAGCAGGCAATCTCGCCCAGTGGACTACCTGGCCCGCCGATCCGCATTCGTCGCCCACGTCCAGGAGACCGCGGCAGCACGAGCGCCACGCGGTACAAGCCGGCGGCGAGCACTCGCTCGCACTCCCGGGTCAGTTCGATCACGGTCATGCCCCCAGCTCCTCGATCGGCACGCCGGCGGCGGCGAGCTTGGCGATCGCGGCCTCCTCGATCTGCCGCAGGCGCTCCCGGGTCACGTTCAGCCGGTCGGCCACCTGCTCCAGCGTGTGGCTGCCCTGCGCGCACACGTCCAGCGCGCACGACTCGGTGAGGTCCAGCGGGTCCACGTCGTGGGCGATCTTCAGGCTGCCCGAGGGCATGACGTCCGCCCACAGGTGGTAGCGGCAGCCCACCCACGGGCAGGGGCGCTCACCGTCCACGCAATCGGCGCGGGTGCGCGGGCGGTCGGCGAGGGCGGGCTCCTCGCCTGCCTCCCCTGCCTTGCGCGCCCTGTTGTTCAGCACCGCCATGTTCTTGCGCTCCAGGTTGCGGCGGCGAGCCGCCCCGGTCAGTCCCCCTCGTGTTTCGAGACCTCGGCGATCCGGTATTCCCAGCGGCGGGCGTCCACCTGCCTGGCCTGGAGCCCCGGCACCATGAACGTGCGGTGCTTGCGTTGCTTGGTCATCTCCTGCCCGATGATCTGGACCATGGTCTCGGGCAGGTCCTTGCGCAGGCGTGCGCGCACGACCTCCAGGATCCCGGACGTCGTGAGCCAGTGCGGCGCCCGGTAGCGGATCGCAGCGATGCACGCGGCCAGGTTCGTGCCCTCCCCCAGTTCCTGCTGTCCGTTGCCGATCCCGATCACGCGGCCGGTGTCCACCTCCTCGGGCTCGGCGGGCGGCGCCTCGGCCTTGCCCTTCACAGGTGCCTGGGACTCCTGCCCGGTCTTGCTGTTCGGGCACTCCTCGTTCAGGCAGATCAGGCGCCCGGTCTTGCGATACACGATCGTCCCGCTGTAGCACAACGGGCAGGGCGGCGAGCCCTTGCGCTGCGCCTGCGCCTTGGCGGCCTCGGCCTCGGCGCCCCTGTCGCGCGGCATCTGCCCAAGTGACGGTCCGGCCGGCCCCTTGGGGCAGGGTCCCGGACCCCTGGGCCCCTCCTCGCCGACGGGCCCGACCTCGCCAGACGATCCGACCGGCGGCAGTGTGCACCGCTGGTTCTTGTCGCCGGTGCTCGGGGGCAGGTCGCCGACCTCGGGCGCGGGCCTCGTGCCCGCGTCCTCGTCCAGCTGCCGAACTCGGCCGCGCAGCACTTCGTCGGCGAGCGCGATCCCGTCCAGCCGGCGCAGCTCCTCGATCACCTCGGCGTAGGCCTGCGCCTGCACCTTGGCGGCCTCGGCGCGCATGAGGGCCTGCGCGCGGAACTTCTCCATGCGCTCGATCACCCCGCCCAGGTGCTCGCGGATCATGACTCCATCTCCTCGGGTGCCAGGTCGCACCGTTGCGGCGGCGCGGGCTCCAGGTCGGACACGTCAACGCCACGAGCTGCGGCCACCTCGAACCAGGTCTGGCCGGTCCCCTCCAGGACGGCGGCCGCGGCCCCGCCCACCTGCTCGGCCCAGCGCCGGCAGATGAGATCGGCGTAGCGCGGCTCGATCTCCAGGGTGCCGCAGGGTCGGCCCAGGGCCTCGCATGCGATCAGCGTGGAGCCGCACCCACCGAACGGATCGAACACGGGCCCGGTGCGCCCGCTGGCGGCGTCGCCCTCCAGGACCTCCACGAGCAGGTCGACCGGCTTCTGGGTGTAGTGCAGATCGTTGCCCGACCGGGCGGCGTTGATCACGTTGCCCTTGGCGGCGGTGCGCGCCAGCTGGTCCACCTTGTTGCCCTGCCGGGCGGCGTACATGATCAGCTCGTGCTGGGTGCGCCACAGCGCGCCGAGGCCCGGGTGGCCCTTGTTCCACACGATCATCGAACGGACCGGCAGGCCCGAGGCCTCCACCACATCGAACAGCGCCGGCCACATGCGCCAGTCGGTGAACACGTACACGATCTGGGGGTGGGCGGCGGTGAGCCATTCCCGCATGAGCGAGGCGTACCCCCTGCTGGACAGGGTATCGCTGGCGATCTCGCCCCAGGTGCCGGCCCGCTTGCCTGCCTCCTGGAACGACCCGGAACAGTACGGGGGATCGGTGAGGGCGATCCCGCACTTCAGGCCGGCGAGCGCCCAGGCCACGACCTTGGGGTCGCGGCAGTCCCCGCAGGCCAGGCGGTGCATGCCCAGGACCCAGCGGTCGCCCTGCCTGGTCACGGGGGCGCGCAGCATGGCGTCCGGGATCGGCGCCACCCGCTTGCCCTTGGCCTTGCTCGGGGTGCGCGTGCCCTCGGCGCCCGTGGTCTGGTTCAGCAGGGCGGACAGGTTGCCCTCCGGGAATCCGAGATCGCGGAACAGGGCGGCGGTGTCGATCGGCGTCGGCGAGGCCGAGGCGTCCACCTGGAGACCGGACAGCAGGCGCTCCAGTGCGCCGGTGTCCCAGGTCGCGGCCGTCTCGCCGACCCGGTTGTCGGCGATGTTGAACGCCTGGGCGGTCACCCCGTCATCGTCGGCCCACAGAACGGGCACGTGGGACGCCCCAAGGGCAGCCAGGGCGGCGAGGCGCTGGTGCCCTGCCTCCACCACCTCGGTGCGGCTGTTGGCCACCAGCGGCCACCTACAGCCGAACCGGCGCATGCTGTTGATCACGACGTCCAGGTCCCGGACGATCCGGGGGTTCGCCGGATCCGGGCGCACCTTGTCGATCGCCACGAGCATGGGCACGAGCTGCGGCAGGATCTCCACCTGGGTGCCAGGCACCAGCGGCCTGCCGTCCTTGGACGTAGCCGTGGGCTCCACCTCGGGCTCGGGGGGGCGAATACCGGTAGCGCCTTGAGGCGCCCTGCCGCTTCTGCCCTTGCTGGAACCGGACGACGGCGCGCACGGTTCCTGGAGCGAAACACCCGGCTCGGGGGGGCGAATATCGGTAACGGTGGCCAGAGGGCGCGGTGGCTCGGCGGCCGGCAGCGCCTTGGGAGGTGCGCCGCGGCGTGCCGGCGCTTTGCGCGTTTTGCCGGGCGGCGGTCGTTTCGTCTTTGTAGTCATGGATCTTTACCTTTTCCCCTGGTGCCCCGGCGGCAGCAGGCCCGTGGTGGCGAACTCCACCAGCTCCTCCACGGTCAGCGTGTCCAGTCCGCTGCCGCTGTTCACCTGGATCTTCTGGTCCGGCCCGCCCAGCATGCGCTCGCCCAGGCGGATCAGTCGGTCGGCCGTCTCGGCCACCTTGTGCAGCGACTCGCGCAGCTCGGGCGCCGTCGCCCCGCCGGACTGCTGGTACGTGGCCAGCCGCATCTTGGCGTCCTCGGCGAGCAGTGCGATCTCGGTGGTGACCGTGCCCATGGCCACCTGAATGGCCTGGAGGTTCCGCCGGTGCCACTCGGCCACGGTCAGGTTCGCCTCCTCCTGGGCGGCGTTCATGACCCGCTGCCACCGCTCCCGGATCGGCACCATGCCCAGGTCCGGGCGCGCCGCCCCTTCGATGTAGGCGACCGCCAGCTTCTCGGGGATCCCAGCGTGCCGGGCGGCGAACGCCGGGGTCTGCTTGATCGTGAACCCCGCCCAGAGCTTGTTGTACTGGTCGGCGGTGATCGGGGTGATCGCCTTGGTCGGCGCCTTGCGCCCTCCCCGCCCTGGCACGGCGGCCTTGCCCTTACCCTTGGTCGCCACGGCGCACCGCCTCCCCTCGCGCGGCCAGCACCTGGGCCACCGCGTGCTCACGCTCGGCCCGGGCGGCCGCCTGCTCCAGCTCGGCCACGAGCGCCGGCGGTCCCGCCTGCCCAGGCTCGTGGCGCACACCCGGCCGCGGCAGCCCCTCCCGGTCGCCAAACAGCCGGCGCCGGCAGAACTCGGCCACGGTCAGGCCCAGCCCGGCCGACACGTCGCGCACGTGCAGCAGTTCCACGCTGGAGCACCGGACCTTCAGCCAAAACGTGCGGCGGGCCTCGGGTGGTAGGACCATGCGCCCACCGTAGCAAACGTGTGCCCCCATGTCCACCCAAAAGCGTGGGCACAAGATCGATCGGGCGCGTGGCTGCTGGCCCGTCCGACGGCCGGTGGCTGGTCTTCTCCCGCTCATGCG
>JALOCI010000118.1 GCA_023227835.1 Bacteroidales bacterium | reverse complement strand
GTCGATGTCGGCTTGCGCATTCTCCATGTAGCTGTCGGGCAGCGGCCCGGTCGCCAGCGCGAGTGCAGGGGGCGCTGGAACGACCGCCAGCAAATGACACCGTGCGTTCAGGCGGCTGGCAAGCTCGATCCCCTCCTTGAGCGCGTCGCGGCATTCCGGGGTTCCGTCGTAGGCAAAGACAATGGTCTGTAACATGAGAGCTTTCCTTTCTTCAGTGTTTCGGTCGCATCCACAATGCCGGCAGGATGCCCAACCAGAAGACAATTGCCACCAGTGCGAAGCCATCGCCATAAGCCAGACTCTGTGCCTGGGCGGCGACCATCTGGCCCAGGTAGTTCAGCGCCCCAGCGGACGTCTGGGTCACGGGCACTCCCCACGCGCCATCCAGCCCGGCAACCCGACTGATGAGTTCCAGCGTGGTTCCATTGCCTGCGGTCTGGGTCGCCGCCAAGCTGTCCGCATGAAACCCAAAGCGCACTTCCGTTGTGGCAGCCAGCAGACTGACGCCAAATGCGCCCCCCAACTGGCGCACGAAGTTGATGGTTCCGGTCCCCTGGGCCAGCATCGCGGGCGGCAGGACCGACAGTGCGCCTGTGTTCAATGCCGGCATCATCACACCGAGGCCGACGCGACCGAGCAGGACGAGTAATGCCATGCGCCAGAAACCAGTGTCTACATTCATATCGTACATCAGCATGTTGGAGAGCCCGAAGATGAACAATCCTGTGCCGACCATGTAGTACGCCGGAAGTCGGTCTGTCAGCCGCCCGGCGATGGGAAAGACGAGACCCAGAATCAGCCCGCCCGGAATCAGAAGCTCACCCGCAAGCGTCGGCGTGTAGCCCTGGACGATCTGCACGAACAATGGCACCAGGTAGGAGGAGCCGTAGATGCCGGCCCCGAAGATCAGTGCCACCACTGCCGCCGCCGCGTACCGCGATACGCTGAAGACCCTGAGATTGACCAGCGGCTGCGGGGTCTTGAGTTCCCAGCCGATGAAGGCGAGCATGAAGATGGCGCCGAGACTCGACAACCCGACGATGAGGTTGGAGTTCCACCCCGCGCGCTGGCCGTTGGCCACGGCATAAAGCGAGATCACCAAGAAGAGTGTGAGCAGCAACAGGCCGAAGAAATCAAAGCGCGCAGTTTTTTCGTTGCCCAGACGCCCGGGCAGAAACACCCAGCCGAGCAGCATGCCGGCGATCGAAGTGGGCAGACCCATGTAGAACACCCAGCGCCAGTTGAAGTTGTCGGTGAGCCAGCCACCCAGCGTGGGGCCTAGGGCCGGGGCCAGCACCACCCCGATGCCATAGATTCCCATCGCCCGCCCGCGCTCGGTTGCCGGGAAGACCCGGAAAATCATGATCATCGCCAAGGGCTGAACGATGCCGGCAGCAATCCCTTGAGCCACACGCGCCAGGGTCAGCACGTCCTCATTAGGCGCCACCCCGCCCAAGACCGAAGCCGCAGAAAACAGCGCGAGCGACCCAATGAAGGTTGCGCGAACACCAATCGCTTCGTTCAGCCACGCGTTGAGCAGCATGGACGCAGTCATCGCCGCGAGGAAGCCGGTGGACATCCACTGGGCCTGGTCCTGCCCGATCCCGAAGACGCCCATGATGTCGGGCAATGCCACGTTCACGACGGTCGATGACAGGACCACCGTGATGGTGGCCATCATCGTGGTGGAGATCACCAGCCATCGGTACGCCGGCCCGTAGCGCTCGAAAAAAGGCGCGAGCCCGGCGTCAGCGCTGGCGGGTGTCAAGCGATACCTCGACCATCATTCCGGGCTTGAGCAGCAAACCCTCTTGCCGGACCGACAAGCGGACCGGAATGCGCTGCGTGATCTTGGTGAAATTGCCCGAGGGGTTCGGGTTGGGCAATAACGCGAAAGCGCTGGTCGCACTGTTGCCGATCAGGCTCACCCGGCCTTCAAACGTTCGCCCAGGGTAGGCGTCGACACGGACCTGCGCAGGCTGGCCAAGCCGGATGTCGGTCAGATCCGTTTCCTTGATGTTGGCTTCCACCCAGATCGCTTCGGGATCGTGCATCAGCAGCACGCGCTGTCCAGCGGCAAGGTAATCGCCGGTATTGGCGAAGGTACGGTCCGCCACCCCGTTGACGGGAGCGACCAAGCGCAGGTCATGCACATCCAGACGCGAGAGCCGCAGTCGGGCGCGAAGACCTTCCGCGTCCGCTCTCGCCCGCTGCGCTTGAGTTTTCAATGAATCAAGGTGCGCCGCAGCCAGCGCCTTCGCCAGCCGCGCTTGCGCGGCCCTCGCTTCGGAAGTCAACTTTTGCTGCTCGCGCTGAGCAATCTTGTAAACCGTCTCGCTACGCTGCACGCGCTGTTCGGACACAAACTGCCGGTCTACCAGATCCCGGTCACGCTGGTAATCGGCCCGAGCGTTGGCCTCATTCAGGCGTGCCTGCTCTTGCGCAAGCGCGACGGAGTCCAGTTGGCTCTTCGCTTCTTGCACGGCAGCCTGGGTCGAAGCGCGAGTTTCCGCAATCAACTGCTCCAGGCGCAGGACCTCAGCCTCGGCACTTTGCAAGCTGGCCGCCTGGGCGCTCGCGGCCAGGCTGGCATTTTCGGCATAGATTTCCCCCAGCGTCTGGCCGCGATGGACACGGTCGCCTTCCTGGACCGGGCGGGAGGACAGCCAACCGGGTGAGCGGCTGGCCACTGCGATCATTTCGGAGGCGATACGCGCATCGGTCACATCCAGATGCGTCATCCGGTGATGAACGAATCGTCCAGCTGTGACCAATACTGCCACTGCGAGCACCACAAGGACTGCATGACGCAGGCCCCGCCGCTCGCCCAGTGATTGTTTGAATGTTCGCAGCCGCTCAATCACCGGAGTCTCCCGCCAGCTAGCGCCACCGCGCCAGGAAACACCGAACTGTCGACCGACAGCGTGCCGTTCCTGCGCGACAAACCCTTTGATTGGCGCGCGCTCCGCTTCGGCCAATGGCGGCAGAGTGAACAGCCCCTGAGGCGGTTCAGAGTTTTGGTTTGGGTATGATTCATGAGCGTAGCGCGTAAGTAGACGAGAACTCAGCGATTGCGGCATGAACCCAGATTGCGGCGCATCTTGCGCAGCGCGACGAGGACCGCCGCGGCCTCCTGTTTGTCGAGATCGCGCAGCACGTCGGCTTGGATCGCGGCGCCAACTTCTCTGATCGCAGCCAAATGCGGAGTCGCGGCATCTGTCAGGAACATTCGATAGGCCCGTCTGTCTGCGGCATCGGTTTGACGCTCCACCAATCCCGCCTCCTCCAATTGGTCGATCAACCGAGCGAGTGTGATCGGCTGCACTTCCAGAATGTCAGC
>JALOCI010000053.1 GCA_023227835.1 Bacteroidales bacterium | reverse complement strand
AGGGTGCAAAGTTCTTTTAGCACACAACCAAAAAAGGATTTATTTTTGTAACCATGAAAAGAGCATTTATATTTTTCTTGTCATTATTTCTTATCTCATGTTCCACAGATGTGAGAGAACAGAAAACTTTTACAAATAAATTAAAAGCTATTGATGAGATAGTCTATAACAATCCATTTGGGGCAAGAGACAGTCTGAACCTTATTTCAAAGGATCTGCTGTCTGAAGAGAATCTTGCATATTATAACCTCCTTTGGAACATAATGAAAGACAAGTGCGGCGAATTCTCTCAGATAACTAATGACACTCTCATATATAGATCACTCAAATGGTATCGGCAGTCATCGGATAAATACAACCTGTGCAGGGCATTGCTATATAGCGGAATGTCAAAATACCATGACTCCGACACTTCTGGCTTTACAGAAATCTCAGAGGCAGAAAAGATCTTTCAAAAAGAGACTTTCTCTGATGTTGAGACAAAAGCATCTATTTATCGATATCTTGGAAAGATTCTCAATTACAAGTATTGGGTCACCGTTTTCAGCCCAAAACTTATAGGAAATTTATCGGATCAATATCTTAACCTGAGCATGAACCTATACAAAAGTATCGGTAAGGAGAATGTAGCCGATCTGGTGAAAATAGACAAGTTCCGGGTAATAACTTACGCTCACAGGCCACAGCTCGAATTGCTCTCAGAGATGGATAAGATGGCAGCAAGGAGAGATTTATCAGACGAAGTTCGATTTACACTTTATAAACTGTTCAGTTCTTACTACCAAGGCAAATCAGACTACGAAAAAGCAATATTTTACAAAAAAGAGATCATAAATAATAATCTTGCTCAACTACCTTATAGCGATGGGCTGACTTTTGAATATGAAGAACTTGCCAAACTATACAAATTTACAGGGAATCTTGACAGTAGTATAGTATATTCTGACAAGGCCATTGAATCTTCTAAAGAAGTCGGGAATTATTATTTTATGGCTTATTTAAACAAATCAGCCTGTTTAGAAGAAAAAAAAGAAAAAGAAGCGGCATACGAAGCTTATCAAAAATACTATGATTACCATGTAAAACATATCGGCATTACTAACATTAACAAAATCAAGGAAATTCGAAGTAGAGCAACAACAGATCTGTTATACGCCAATCTATCAAAAGAGGGATATAAACGACTCTTGCACACCTCATTAATTATATGCTTTTTAGCAGTTTTATCCTCTGCTTTACTACTCTATGTTTATCTTAGAAACCGAAAGAGGTGTATAAAGGTAAAAAACGACACCGATCACGCCATAAATGCCGTTAGCCAAGAGATTACCAAGATGCGTCTGATAAACGATATATTGAGAATTCCTACCGCCAATATGACACAAACGCTTGACAGTGTAAGTATTGAAGCCGCAAGATTAAGAAAAGTCTCCAAAGAGAGTTCCGATAGCCTTAATAATTTTTTAGGAGAAATAAGGAATAACACTAAAAATGATATTTCAGAAATTGCAAAAACTGAAAAGTTTGCAGCCCAATTTCCTGACGTAGCATCCTTAACAGAACTTTCTCCTTATGATAAAATCATTTTGGTACTCGCCAATTATGGCTATTCCAACAAAGAGATAGCGGACATTCTGGCCAATAACCACAGTAGTATCCGAACTCTAAAATCAAAATTAAAAGAGAAGATTTTAATCTCCGGAGATCTCTCTTTTGACCCTACAACTACCTTTCCGCTCCTGAATAAAGACCTTAACAAGAGTTCAGAGGTGTAAAGTTACCGCTCCAAAAAAAAATTGGAAACTTTGCTTTTCAAGCATTTAAAACAAATTTTAGCGTAACTTACCGCTCCGCCACTCTCTCAGGCAAACATTTTCACCACTTATGACCTAATTTCGTCACAGAAACTAGATCATATATCATGTCAAGCAAAAACGTATCTCCGCTATTTATTTTTCCTGAATTCAGAAAATTTTTCAGCAGGTCTTCCATATCTGTTACGATTCAGAACATTGATAACTGCACCGGATGCGGCCTTTGTTCTCAGATCTGTCCGACCGTCTTTGCTATCATTGATGACAAAGTCAGGATACTAAGACAGCCGACAGAGGAAGAAACAGAGTTAGTCAGACTCGCAAAAACAAGCTGTCCGTTCGACTGCATTGTGATAAGCTGATAATAATAAAAGAAAACAACGGAGAGAGGTGCCTATACTTTGGGTTAATATGGGGTTTTAGTCGATTTACAGGCACCTTCTCCTTTGCAATATACAACATTGAATGATTAACAGATATTTTTTAATTGTATTTTTTTTAATTTTCTATATACATCTTTCCGCCCAGCCTGCCTCTCAGACCAAGGAGCATTACAAGATTTACGGAAAAGTGGTTGAGAAGTCAACAACAAAGGATGACACAACAGGAATAGGAATTCCCTACGCAACAGTAAGGCTTCTTAATACTAAAGGAGTTGTTACAAATGTGGCAGCGACGGATCCAAAAGGGGGCTTTACAATTTTCGTAAAATCTTCCGGGACCTATCTGATAAAAATCGACGCAATGGGTTATACCTCTGACTCCCTTACAGTAGAGGTTAAGGAGTCCGCTCAGGACATAGGAATTGTCAGACTCTCAGAGGGGCAACAACTAAGCGGGGTAACCGTCTCAGCAAAGAGGTTAATCATGAGAGACGAGCTTGACAGGCTGGTGTATGATGTTACGCAGGATCCTGAGGCGAAGAGGGTCAGGATGATGGATATAATGAAGAAAATCCCTTTCATGACAGAAAATGCGAAAGATGGGAAATTGCAATACATGAATGAAAGAGTCTTCACCATAATGATAGACGGGAAGCCAAATGAGATGATCAGCGGACGCCGTCAGTTCCCGATGCGGTTGATAAAGGGAGATGTAATGAGCAAGATAGAGATCATACTGCCAGGTACAAAGGACAATCCGGGGGAGAAACCGATACTGAACATCAAACTATCGAGGGAACTACCGGACGGCTATGCGGCAGAGGTAATTGCAAAAGGGGATAATCAGAAGAAGGTGGAAGGAGGCATAGATATGGTAACAAAGTTCAATAAACTATACCTTTCCATAAAGTATGGGATGGATTATCAGGATAGGCCTAAGCTGGAGAGCTTTACAGATAAGGAGAACATGAATGAGGAAGCTTCAATTCCCCTTCAGAGGAGCAGTTCCAAATCGTGGGGAGATAATACATCACATAATTTGGCGTTTGGTGCCTCATATACCCCGACCAACAATGATTTTCTAAATGCTTCGATATCTGCCGATAAATCTAATTCAATATATTATACAAAAAACGTCACAGAGAATTATAATCGACAAAACCAGATAATCAATACAAAAAAAATCGATAGTAAGAACAAGTACATGAGCAATCCGACAATTAATGGCACCTTTTCATATAGACACTACATAGAAAAGAAGAGCTATCTCTCTTTTCAATATAACAGAAGTGAAACCCGGAATAATAATAGTTTTCTTACTTATAACCAGAAATCCAATAATGACAGCAAAATTCTTGATAGGTCAACGAATCTAACCTTTTCTAATCGACAAAATAATACAAACATATTTGATGCATCATTGAGTTACACGGAAAGGCATTACTCAAATTCTTCAGATTTTGAATACTGGGATTATGACAGCCAGAATACCGAAGAGTATTTCTTCAGACATGAGGGACTTGATTATAATCAATATATCTATAAAGCCAAAAGCCGTTATACTTATAATGGCAGAAAGTTAACCTTTACAGTCTCATTAACAGCAGAGCAAATGATAAACAAGGGAGTTTTTCACAGTACAGAAGATTCGAAGTTGGATTATAATGAGCTGAACTTTTTCCCAAATATTAAAATTCTTTACAAGACAAAAAGCAGATATAAGCTTGCCATTAGTTATAACACTCGCATATTAAGACCAAACATAAATTATCTTAACCCATATACTGACTTCACAGATCCGGACAACATAACAAAAGGAAATCCTGATCTCAAGGCAGAGTATGCTAACGTATTCAAATTTGATCTCAAAAAGTCATTTGGTAATAATGTCTCATTAGATATAAGTTCCGGCGTCGAATTTATCAATAAATCCATAGAACGGATAACCACCGTGGATAATAACAGTATCAGCACAACGACGTACGAAAACGTTGGCAACGGAGAACGTTTTATGACCTCCGTTTCACTGTTTTTTAAGCCAGCAAAATGGTGTAGTATAATATCAGTTGGCGATGTTAGGTACAACAGATATAAAAACAGCTTTACGAATTTAAATAACAACATAATAGGATTTGGGTATTATGGAAATGTCATTATGATTTTTTCAAAGGCCACTTTATCCTTAGGCTACAAACTCTCACCAATAATGGGCACAGCACAGACGCAAAAGGTCAAATATATGCACACGTTTGGCTTTGACATTAGTAAGAGCTTATTAAAAAATAAGCTATATCTGGCATTAAATCTTGATGATCCCTTCAGAAGTCATAGGTACGTTCAGAATATAATAGGAAACGATCTCTTTAAGATGACAACCAAGAGAGAACAAATGGGAAGGGTTTTAGGTTTCAGCCTTAGATGGAACTTTGGCAGACTGAAAGATAAAGTACAATCCACTAATAGTGATAATGCTCCTTCAGACCTTGTTCGTCCGGAACTGTTGTCAAAATAACTCTTTTTATATATGACAAACAGATTTCTATTCATTACTCTCTTGCTTCTTCTTTGCATAAATCTTTCCGCCCAGCCTGCCTCTCAGACCAAGGAGCATTACAAGATTTACGGCAAAGTGGTTGAGAAGTCAACAACAAAGGATGACACAACAGGAATAGGAATTCCCTATGCAACAGTAAGGCTTCTTAATACTAAAGGGATCGTTACAAATGTGGCAGCGACGGATCCAAAAGGGGGCTTTACAATTTTCGTAAAATCTTCCGGGACCTATCTGATAAAAATCGACGCAATGGGCTATGCTCGGGACTCTCTGAAAGTAGAGGTAAATGAGACTGCTCAGGATATTGGAACTTTTCATCTGGCTGCGGGGCAGCAACTCGCCGGGATTACACTCTCTGCTGAAAAACTCATCATGAAGGATGAGGGTGACCGGCTTGTATATGATGTGACTAAAGATCCGGAGGCAAAGAGGGTCAAGATGATGGATATCATGAAAAAGATCCCGAATTTGTCTGTCAATCCTAAAGGGAAGCTTACATATCTGGATGAGGATATTGCCACTATAAAGATAAACGGGGAGGATAATGCTATGGTCAACAGTGGCAGGCAGTTTACCATGAGGATGATAAAGGGGGATGTTATGAACCGGATTGAGGTGATACTTCCGAATACCCCCGAGAATAAAAGCGATAAGGCAATAATCAACATTAAACTGGCCAGGGATCTCCCTGACGGATACGCTGCAGACCTCAATCTTTCCGGAAATAGCCGGAATTCACATAATGGTAATGCTGATTTTATTACAAAAGCAGGTAATGTCTATTTCTTTACAACTTATGGAATAGGTTATAATAACAGTCCAAAAATTGAAAACCTGACCATAAAAGAGAATTTGACGGCCAATACCGATATAGCCTTGCAGGAGAACAACTCCTACTCACATAATGACGGAATGTCGCATAATTTGAGTCTTGGGAGTACTTTCAAATTATCTGAAAAAGATCGTTTTAGACTTACTCTCAACACGCAGCAGTCAACTAACAAGAGTTCTCAAAATTCCACATCTACCGATTATAGTGACATTTCTGAGATATTAGGTGTCCAATCCAGTCAAAGCACCAATAAAAACAGCAGCAAACCCAGGTTAAACGGATCTTTTTCATATGGCAGGGATATTATGGGTGGATTGTTGAGTTTCAGTTATTCGTTAGCAGATAAAAGTGACAATGGGGAGTATCTTACTATGAAGTATGACACACCTGAGGAAGCATACTCATATAAGAGAGTTGCCGGACAAAATAATTCCACACTTGACCAATCGGCACGAATATCATACTTTATTTACGGTAATGGGTCAAATAGTGTAGAGGTCAATGCTACATATACAAACAGGAAGTATCACAACTCATCCGTAATTGATATGTGGGACAATATTGATGGGGAGACATATAGCTACGATTACAATCAGGAGGGGCTGGATTATACGCAGCAAATTTACAGCGCATACGGTTATTATAATAAGATGTGGAAGAAATGTTCATTGGGTGTTTCGTTGAACGCGGAGAAAATGATCAATAAAGGAAGATTCAACAAAGACGACTTGTTGTCATCTGTATTAGATTATGAAGATTTCATAATATTACCTGGATTTAGCTTTTTTTATAGCTTCCCTAAGAGACTAAAAGTCGGCCTTAGGTATAAAGCCCGTACTCTTCGCCCGGGTATTACTTATTTAAACCCGTATAAAGACAAGTCAGACCCTGATAATATCTCTATGGGAAACCCAAATTTGAAGGCAGAATATGCACATATAATCTCATTAACTTCTAGCAAAGTATTTGGCAACTACACGACTTTAACATTTAGTACAGGAGTTGAATTTATCAATAATGCCATTGAGAGAACCACAACTATAAATTCTGCGAATACCAGTATTACAACTTATGATAATCTTGGCCGGGAAAACAGATATAACATGAGGGTATCCTTAAGTTTAAGGATACTCAAAAACCTCAAATTCAATAATGCACTGTCTATCAATCACAAAAATTTTTGTAATGAACCAACAGGATTGAGAAATGATTTTACCGGATTAAGCTACTCCGCCAACATTAACTATTCTTTGAATAGAAGATCTCAAATATTTGGCGGCATAAATTTTACTCCACTTATGGAGGCAGCTCAGACAACAAAGGTGGGTTATTATACAGGCATACAATTCAGTTACTCTCAGACCTTGATTAAAGACAAATTATTCCTTAATATTTCTCTGGAAGATCCTTTCAGTAAGCATCGTTTTCTGAAGAATACAATAGGTAATGACAACTTCATCATGACTACATCCAGGGAGAGACTCGGCCGGATATTGGGATTCCGTTTGGAATGGAATTTTGGCAGGCTGAAGGACAAACCGTCCGCAGGGAAACAGGAGATGCCTGCTGACCTTGTCAGGCCTGCAATGGATTAGTGTTTTGCCTGAAGATGTTTTAATAGTCTATTCGTGGCTTTTCATCTGTAAATTTATATTTTTGTACTTATGTACAGATTATTACCTTTTTTCATATCACTTATCTTGATATCATGTTCTTCCGAAAGGGATGAACAGCAGATAATCGCCAAACAGCTTTTTCAGGTGGATAAGCTTGTATACAGTAATCCGGATGTTGCCAGGGACAGCCTTGACAACATATACAAGGATGAATTATCTATGGCGAACCTGGCATATTACAATCTTCTATGGAGCATTGTAAAAGAAAACACCGGGGATTATATACAAAATGACACCTCAATAATCACAACAGTTGAGTGGTACAGAACCCACAAAAATGAATGGAACTTATGCCGGGCCTTATTGTATAAAGCGCATAACAAAGTACGTTATTCATTGTCCGACACTTCTGTTCTTGACAATTTAAAAGAGGCAGAGGGGATCTTCTTAAAGAACAAATTCTCCTGCCCACAAGTAGAAGCCCTAATATACAGAGATTTAGGTGTCGCACTCAATAAGATAATTATCTACAAAAAACTCAAACCGAGTTTAATATATGATGAAAATAAAGGAAGTAATGATTTTTACACAAGAATGTTCAAAAACAGAGAGGCTAATATAGCTATTTGTGAAGCGTATCTGAATAAAAGCGCAGCTATATACCGGAAGTTAGGAGACACTTTGAACGAAGACCTTGTCAAACTTGATTTTTTTGATTTATACTATTTTCCGGGAAGAGCCGATAAAGCTTATACAGTTTTATTTCCATTCCTTGAAAGAGACAATCTACTTCCCGAGGTTAGATATTCTCTCTATACCAAGTTGGCTCTTGTATACAGATCATACAAGATGTGGGATAAATCCATTTATTTCACGAAGAAGCTGATTACTGAAAATCTGAAAGCTTATAACAATGAAAAGAGTCTTGCTCCCTTTTATAAGTCAATATCAATTAGCTTCCACGACCTTAACCAGATAGATAGCTCCATAATATATCTGAAAATGGGTGTTGAGACAGGTGGTAAAGACGGGATTGAATTATCTTATTATTATTTTTTACTAAGCTCTTTTTATAAGGAAATCAATGACCTGGAAAATGCCTATTATTATATGAGTGAAGCTTATAGTGAATTACGAGCCAATAATACAAGGCAATCTATTATAAGAGAAAATCGGTTAAAAAAATATTCTGAAAATATTAATCATAAACTTCAAATTGTAACTAAAGAGAAGAGACAAATAATCAATTTTGCAATAATAGGATTTTTGCTAATGGTGGTATTAACAATATACTCTCTCATTACTAAAGCTAAGATTCGACAAAAACTCAAGGGGAGCAAGGAGGAATGCAGAAAAAAAATAGCTGCCATATCAGAGGAAAAGAGTTTAATCTGGTTTATAAATGAAATATTGAAGGCTACAACCGGACTTATGCCTGAGTTTATAGACTCTGTGGGCATGGATGCAGCACGTAGCAGAAAGGTCTCTAAAGAGATTTATGATAGCCTCAGTACTTCTGTGAATAATGTCAGGACAAAGGCCAAGATTGGAATTACAGACATAGCAAGAGAAGAGGGTTTTGTTTCTGCTTTTCCTGAAATAGCTCACCTTTCAGATCTGTCATACTATGAAAAGGTAATATTGGTACTTATTAATAACGATTTCTCCACAAGAGAAATTGCAGAGATGCTCGTAACAAATCAGCCAAGCATCAGGACTATAAAATCCAAGATCAAAGATAAGCTGCTTGCTGAAAAAGGGCTTCCATACGATGTATTCAAGGTATTTCCTTTTCTGAATAAAGATTAGCTGTATTATTCCAAGGCATAATCTTTTCGCAACATTTAATTTCTTAATAACTGTTTTACAGCCGCTTACCGGGGTTTGCAGCGTAACTTTCCGCAACTGATGTATATGGCAGGATTAAATTGCTATATATAAGATATCTTAGTAACAAGATATTTATCACCATATTATGCAAAAAAGATTATTTATGTTTAAATCTGTGCGTCTCCTCTATATCATTGCACTATTTCAAATTCTTCCCTATTCACTTTTCTCTCAGGCTCAGGTTGAAATAGGTGGAAGATTCATAGAAGTAGATAATAGACTTGAGGATATTTTTTCATATAAAAGCGAAGAGCTTAGGACTCTAATGAAAACTAATCAGACAATGCTAAAAATATCTGATTCAGAGATAGAGTCAATAATCAAAATCGTTTATGAAAGAAAAAACGAATATTTTGAGTTAAATAAAAAAGCAGCCGAATCTATACCTCGTGATATAAGCGGCAGACCTACCGGAAAAGCCGATATGGAACTCATTAACAAGTTGAAAATTGTAAGAGATGAAGTTTCCGAGTCTGTCTGCAATCTTTTAGGCGAAAAACGAAATCGTCAATTTCATAGATTATTAAGTGATGAAAAAGAACGGCGGACCATGGAAGCACTTAAGAAAGCCGGAAAAATTTAATAATCTAACAAATCATGAAAAAAACTCTTTTTATTTTGTTTGTAGTGTTTCCTCTTACTCTTTTTTCTCAAACACAAGAGATTACAAGCCTGCCTAATATATTCACATATAAGGGCGAAGAACTCCGTACTATTATAAAAGCAAATCAGTCTATTGTAAAAATTTCTGATGTGGAAATAAATGCAATAATAAAAACACTTGACGGAAGGAAAGAAGAAAAAAACAAGTTAATAGATAAAATACAAAAATCAATTCCTGTAGACAGAGATGGGAAACCTATAGGTAAAGCTAACCCGGAATTTCTAGGTCAATACAATGCAATAGAGGCAGAAGTTTCAGACTCAATTCTAGAGCTACTTGGAGAAAAAAGATTTCGACAATTTCGCAGACTTATTATTGATGATCAGGAAAAGAAGAATGCTGAGTCAGTAAGAAAAGCCCTTGAAGCCAGGAAAAGAAAGAAATGAGACGGTATATATTAGTTATTATCTCAGTAATAATTTCCGTATCTGCAGCAAATGCCCAACGTGCCGGAACGATGAAGGCAAACATAACCATCTCTGTGAGGGATAGTTCGACTAATGCACCTTTAGGGTTGGTTACCGCAACTCTAACAAGAATAGACTATAATAAGAACCGGGAGGTATTTACCTACGCCGTTTCCGACACACTTGGAGCAATAAGGTTCAACAGCGTTCCCATTTCTGAATACGAGATATCCTTGCAATATATGGGGTATTTCATGAAAATTATCCCAAACATCAAGATTGAAGCAAAAGAGCTTGTACAAGGGAATAATATAAAGGACCTTGGGGTAATTAAGTTGAGGGAAAATGCCGCCGAACTGAATGCAATTACAGTCAAGGACCATGTAGTTCCTATCAAATACCTCGGTGACACCATCCAATACAACGCCGCTGCTTATAAACTCTCCGACACCGATGTTCTGGAGGATTTCTTCAAGAAACTGCCCGGATGGAGCGTGGATAATAATGGAAGAATCACAGCCAACGGTAAGGTTATTGAACAGATAACCGTTAATGGAAGGATATTCTTCTTTAATGACCCCGTTTTTGTAAGCAGAAACCTGCCGGCTAAAATTCTGAAGAACATAAAGCTCTTTGAGAAGCAATCCGAAAGATCCAAGTTTACCGGCATTGATGACGGAGCCCGTACCAATACGGTTGATGTCGCAGTAAGAGAGGATATGCTTAACGGGTGGCTTGGTGATGTGAGTGCCGGGGGTGGCACGGATGAGAGGTATAAGGGAAAGGAGTTTATAGCCAATTTTAACAAGTATAATCAAATTGCAATCATTGGCAATATCTCAAATCTGAATGAGCCGTCAATATTTCCGGGAGCTCCGTCTCAGACTAACTCTGCGGACTCCCGCAGTTATTCACTTGGAAGCAACCTGAACCTTTCAAGCGCGAAGAATAAGTACAATACCGACATATCATACAATCTCAAAGGGAATGACAACATTACCGAAACAGATATATACCGGCAGAACTTTATAAAGGATAGTTCTTTTGTCTACGAGAGCAGTGCCAGAAAAGAGAATAATACGACCTCTCATATATTAAACGGTGAAATCAGCAGGAATGATAAAAAAATCATGCTAGTCATAAAACCTATGGCAAGATACACCTATGGAAATTATTCGAATTCCACCAATTACAAGACAATAGGAGGAGAGTCCGGGATTGTAATAAAAGAGGGGGAGAGCAACGATTCAGGGAAAAGAGATCAGGAGTCTTTCTCAACAGATTTCCAGATTACTAAAAGAATGAACAAAGCAAGACGCACATTGAGTTTAACAGGGAAACTGGGTTTTGACAGAAGTGCAAATGAAGGAAGGAACCGCATCTCAGACGAAAGTAATCAGAGATACAATGTGGATAACAACTCAATCAAATTATCAACACAGCTCTCATATACAGAGCCGTTAACCAAAAAAATGATTTTAGCAGGCAACTGGGGATTCTCTACATCGTTTTCAAATCTGAACAAAGAGACATTCAACCCTGACAACAGCGGTAATTTTACTATACTGGATCCAACCCTTTCTGACAGGTCGGATAATACCGAGCTACGACAGAATTTTGACCTTCAACTTCAGAAACCAAAGGGAAAGGGAGAGACAAGTTTCTACATGGTGGGGGTATCTCTGATGCCTTCATATATCAAGAGGAATTCAGAAGGCAACAACTTTGATAAATGGTTTGTAAATGTAACACCAAAGGCAGAGTTCAGGATAACAACCCCCAATTTGCTTCAAGTCTTCATTAATTACAAGGCCAACGTCAGGACCCCTGATCTCTCTCAGATGATGCCCGTCCCGGACAATACAGATCCTCTCTATTTCAGGATGGGAAACAAGAATCTCAAGGGTGAATACGAACATTCGGCTTTTATGAAAATATCAAAAATTACAGGCAGTACGAGCAGCTATGCGAACGGCTATTTTTTCTTTATTGATGCATCATATTTTGCAAATAGGATAATAAACAAATCATGGTTTGACGAAAATGGGGTGCAATACTCAATGCCATTCAATGATGGTGGAGATTATTCAGTACAGTCCAGATTGATGACAAACTTGCCTTTTTTCAAGGGAGTACTTGGTTTTTCAGACATAATTACTGCCGGCCACTATAACAACATCTCATATATAGATGGGACCAGGAATGTTACAAAAAGAGTTGTATTCGGTGAGAAAGCCGACCTGACCATTAACTATGGTGACTTAAGGGTTGACGTCGGAGCTTCGTTTAATTATGAATTGTCCGAAAACTCAATCTATCCAGGAAAGAAAAATTCTACATGGAGAAATAGTATTGACGGAAGCATAAGCTATATATTGCCTCTTGAGATTAACTTCAGGAGTGATATATCATATCAGTTTTTCAGCGGTTACAAAGGGCAGAACGACAAACCTTACCTTCTGTGGAATGCAAATTTATCCAAGTCAATTATAAGGAACAAGTTGATTGCTACCCTATCTGCCAGGGATATTTTAAACCAAAACAAGAACATACAGAGAGCTGTCAGTGACTTTTACATACAGGAAACCCGTTATAACATTGTAAGACAATACTTTTTATTCACCTTAACTTACAAGTTTTTCACCGGTGGCACTACAGGCGCTTTTAAGGAGAGGGTGAACAGTATATTCAGGAATCAAGAAAGGAACGCATTTATAAACGAGATTAACGACATTAAGAGGTAATATACGGAACAATACGGAGGGGGTGCATTTATTTTGGGTTAATATTTGGATTTAGTCATCTATATGCATCCTCTTCTATTTATTCTCTTGAATAAATCGCAATAATTGAGTATATTGTCATAACAAATTCTTTTGTTATGGACATTAATCCTGAAAAGGTTCATTTGCTAACCCTTGATGGTGGAGGAATCAGGGGGATTATTCCTGCTTCAATTCTTGCGCATCTGGAAACAAGAATGCAGGTTGCAGGTAAAAACCCGGAACTAAGAATTGCCGACTGCTTTGATCTGATAGCAGGAACTTCCACAGGCGGTATTCTTACTTGTCTCTACCTTACTCCCGACGAAAATAATCCCGGAAGACCTAAATACACCGCCACTCAGATAAGGAATTTTTACAGAGAGTACGGCCCGTCTCTGTTTCATAAAAGCCTGGGATATAAAATCATCTCCGGCTTGGGACTCTTCCGGAGCCGATACTCCGAAAAGGCTTTATACTCTTTCTCAAGGAAACTCATGGGAAACACATACTCATCCGAAGTGGTAAAGGACTTTCTGGTGACATCGTATGATCTCAGTATGCGCAAGGCTCTCTTTTTCAGTAAATATAACATTCGAAAACATGGGAAGGCCGCGGATTACAAACTTGTCGATATTGCCCGGGCAACATCTGCCGCTCCAACATACTTCTCTCCGGCAAGGATATTTGCCGGAGATGCCACTTCGAGGCATCTTGTCGATGGCGGAGTGTTTGCAAACAACCCCTCTATGTGTGCATACGTTGAGGGGGTAAAACTTTGGCCGGAAAAACCGATACGTGACTATTGCATGCTTTCGGTTGGGACAGGTAAGGTGATACGTCCCTACAAGTGGGAAAAGACCCATAAATTCGGATTTCTTCAATGGCTACAACCGATAATTGACATTCTCTCCTCCTCTGTTGCAGAGACAGTGGATTTTCAGATGCAACAACTGTTCGGGGCGGGCGGCGTTCCGGAGAGTTATATAAGGATAGAACCACCTCTGCTTTCTGCAGATCCGCGCATGGACAATGCCTCAGAAAAAAACATTGAGGCCCTTGAGGAGGCCGCCCGCTACTTTATCGAAAACAACGAGCCACTTTTTGATCGTATTATTGAAAGTATGATTGGAAATCAGTGTTTGAGTAGCGAGTGCTGATTGATATACTCGTTAAATTTTTCCTTATACTGCTCTCCGACAGGAACTATTGCCTTTGTCTCGAAAACAATCCCCGCCCTTGAGACCTCTTTGACCAACGACAAATTCACTATGTAAGAGCGATGAACTCTCATGAATGTGCCGGACGGAAGTCTCTCTTCGATTGATTTCAGACTAAGCAGTGTCATGATCGGTTTTTCATTGAGCTGGTATATCTTGACATATTCACTCTGACTTTCAATATACTTTATCTCAGATATCTTTATCTTGATTATTTTATAGTCAGCCTTTACAAACAGGAATTCCTCCTCACCCGCGTTTGCCGGAATCCTTCCTGGACCCTCTTTTGAGATAGTCTGCATCTCATACTGCTGCAGCGCCTTATTGGCAGATTTGAGAAAATCCTTGTAACTGAATGGTTTAAGCAGGTAATCAAGGGCATCTACACGGAATCCGTCAATAGCATATTCGGAATAAGCTGTAGTAAAAATCACAATAGGCCTTGTTGTCAAAGATTTTACAAAATCCAGTCCATTGAGGTCAGGCATGTTTATATCGACAAATATCAGGTCGATGTTGGCTTTTGACAGTACGTTCAGTGCTGAAAAGGCATCCCTGCATGAATCGACCAACTCCAAAAAGGGAACCATTTTGATATACCCTGTGATTTGGGCAAGAGCCAACGGCTCATCATCAATTGCAAGACATCTTAACATTTTAATGGAATTGTAAGGTTTACTTTATACTCTGTCTCTGTTTTCTCTGTAATCAGGCTGTATGTGTTGCCGTAGATAAGGTCAAGTCTTTTCTTTGTGTTTACAAGCCCGATTCCTCCCGTTCCGTATTTTTCCCCTTGAGGAGTCTCTTCCACGCTTGACCATACGCTGTTTCTGACAATATAATATATTTTGCTCTCGTCCAACGAAAGGGAGATATCAACGAATGAACGATTCCTGTAGCTTATACCATGCTTGAATGAGTTCTCTATAAAGGAGACAAAAAGCATGGGTGGTATCTGTATGTCGGGTACTATTTTGGGCAAGGAGAGTTGGATGTCAACATCCTGAGGGTATCGTATAGACATTAGTCCGACATAATTTCTTATAAATTCAATCTCTTTTTCGAGACCTATGCTTTTCTGACTTCCATCGTAAAGCACGTATCTCATAAGTTTTGAAAAACCTATTATCGTCTCTTTTGCCTTTTCCGCGTCAATATCCACCAAAGCGTGAATATTGTTGAGCATATTCATAAGAAAATGCGGGTTTATCTGGCCTTTGAGATAGTCAAGCTCAAATTGAAGATTATGCTTCTCCAACTCTTTAAGTACCTCTTGATCATTTATGGATCTGAAAAAAAGATTGACTCCGAGATTGAATCCTACCAATAGCAATGCTATGAGCATATTGGTAAACGTAAAATCTCCCGTACGCGGACTGATTAAAGGGTGTGGTCTTTTTAACTTTTTAAAATCCATATCTCCTGGAGGCGGCATTGTTGCTTTCTCTCCCGGGGGTCTTCCGGAAAATTTTTCAATCCCTTGTCCCGGATCAGGGGCCATTTGCTCTCTCGGTATAGGAAAATCCCTAGGACGAGGCTCATCCTTTTTCACTAAAAGCGGATAGACAGAAAAAACCAGAATAATTGTAAAGATGATTACTCCGGAGTAGCTCCAGTACCTCTTTTTTGCAAATAATAAGGGTAATGCAAAGAAATTGTTCAATACAAAGACAATGAAAAAAGGCAGCAGGGCAAGCCAGGTTCTGTAACAATCTCTCCATATCAGGGTTGCATCCTCTGTTATAAGATAGTCAGTAAAGGGAACGCAAAATATAAGCAACCATAAGGTCCCATATATTACGTTCTCTATCTTCCGCTGTTTTCCTGAACCTGTCATCTCTTTGGATTTCAAAACAAAGATACTCATTATGTTTACAACTTGTATGAATAGCCTATCCCCAGTATATTTGATCCCTCTACATCATCCTCGTCCTTCTCTGAAATGTGACGATAAAAAATCTCTAAGCAATTCCTCTTGTTTATCTTATACTTTGTCCCCGCTGTATACCTGGTTTTAATCAACTCGTTCTTGACAGGATCATTTAAAGTATTATAATACTCGGCTGAGAGATAAGGAGTGAACCGGCTGCCTTTTATGTCATACTCTGCCATAACTCTTGACCTGAGAATCATTTTGGGGTTCGCTCTGGTTGAAGTCTCTTCCACTCCCACCCTGTATGTGCTCTGAAACATCTCCCTGACAGATATATTAAATCTGTTTATGGAAAAATCTCCTGTTACATATATTTTATACCTGTGCCTGGCTTCCCAATCCTTTGTGGGATGATTGTAGCAGATGAAGTCATATACTCCTCCTGCCTTGAGGAATTTGAAGAATTTGTATGAAAGGTCCAATGAGGTTTCAGACCTATCTATTTCACCTAGGCTCTCTCTTAAACGGAAACTTTCAGCTACTTCCAATTGCAACTTTGGCGCAATTTTAAAGTTTATATCACCATTAAGCCACAGACCGGCATCATCTTGGGCGAACAATACCGGAGAGAAAAGTGATGTAAGAAATAGTATTAGAAATCCCTTTTTCATATCATTAGTCTCTATTCGTTCTCTTTTGGCATCTTGAAGATTGCCTCTGCCGTATTTACCTCATCGGTAAGAGGCTCATAATATACTTTGATTATGGCTGAATCTTTCAGAAAGTCAATATTTCCAATTTCTATCTTATTTATATTCAACCCAGTCCGTTTTTTAAGGTCATCCAGCAATTCATCCTTTTTATCGGGTGTTATCAAGGCAATCTTATCATATTGAATCACTTTGCAAGATATATGCTTGAGCCACCTCTTACTTTCCAACAACCAGATTGTCAGGATGAAAATAAGGTTGGTAAACAGAAGTTCAAGATAAGTTATCTCCGAGGCCAGTGCGTTTATCACAGATATTGCAATAATGGCAAAGAGATAGGTCATCTCGCGGATAGGCACACTCTCAGTCCGATATCTTATAATCCCGAAAATTGCAAAGAGTCCAAGTGCAAATCCCACTTTAATCTTCACGCTTCCAAGGAGAAAGATCATTAAGAATATACTGACACCTATAAGGGTAAATGTGAAAAAATAATCTCTCCGTTTACTTTTAGGGTAGTATAGAAGTCTGTTTATAATCATTACGACTATAAAATTTATCAGAAAATGTGCTACAAAATACCACATGTTCCAGTCAAGCACCGGAGCATCACCGGTTGCAGCATCAGCAAGATCAATTGGAATATCCATATCTGTAATCAGTTAATTTATCCATTTTAATAAGGTCACACTTAAAATTATTACGCTTCATCTCCTTGTCAGTTATCAGAAAGCCGACACAAAATTTACTGAATCTTGCCGGGTGGATTCTCATATCAGTGAGAATATCTGAAATAGGCGACTGTGTATTACCGTCTCTTTTAATCTCTATGACTCCAAGTCCCGACAATTCTCTCTCCACTCCATTTAAAAAATTTCTGAAGCTTATATCGAAATCTATCGTCACCCTCTCGGTCATCCTCCTGTTTACCAGGGTTATCCTGTGAAAATCATTAAACAGAGAGACCACAAGCTTATCAGGATCCAAACCTGAGTTCCGGGCCACAAACTCTCTAATCTCATTTAACCTCATTGAATCTCCGAATGGTGTCTCTATCCTTGATTTTGATGTACGGCCGTGATTGTTCTTCTTCTTTACTTCACAAAATGCCAGGGAGGAGTCCACATAACATCTTTCCCTAATCTTTTCCCTGTTTTTTTTACCATTTTGATGCATCATGAAAAGGTCATTGTGCGGGGTGTCATAATATATCGTCCGATAATGCGATATTCTGATTCTCCCATCTAACTCCTGTATCAAATACTCTTCGCCGGCTTTCTCAAGTAGTGTACGGATATCCGAAGTAGTGGCAATGTATTTCTTGTCATCCCGGTCCATTAGTCGGATATCTTTCATCTCTTTTAAAGATATCGGACTATACGTACAGGTTACACTCTCCAGATTATTTAAAATACCTGACCTCATTTTTTTTAATTTAAGTGCAATTTATATGAGCTCATATCATGAATAAAATATTATCAACGAATGACCGTTTTTAATCAACAGATTCATGTTTACCATACAATTACATAATAAGTATATGCGGTTGCTGATTTACAGAGAAAATTACTGGTAGTGGCGATTAATAAAGCTGTTTCGTTGATATAGTTTTAACCGTTTTCTATTCAATCGTACTTTTACTTCAGGAATAACAAATAATCATAAATTACTACTGATGCGTTAATTTTTAAAACAAAGTAAGTTCATTGACATCTTGATTTTGAATGAGTGGTTGTGGCTCTGTCACAAGTCCCTTC
>JALOCI010000117.1 GCA_023227835.1 Bacteroidales bacterium | reverse complement strand
ACATAAATTATGCCGTTAATTTCTACTTCATTAATTTTCTGATTCATTTTGTTTAATTTTAATTATTAATATTATTCTGATTTAATTAATCTTTTAACATTATTTATCGATATTGGTACAAACACTGAAAATTGCCAACATTTAGCACCCCTTTTTCTTTCTTCTTCCGGTATGTCATAATCAAAGCAATAATTATCAATTCCTCTACCATCAACTCCAACAGGCTCATATTCAACTTCCAAAATAACATTGCCATATTTTTTTGCAATTCCAATATCTGGTGTTAAATATGTATATCTATAATTTCTATATGAACTATATCCCCATAACACACCTTCCTTTTGGATTAGTGCCCATTTGTCTTCGGATGTTCCGTGATAAAATATCATATTCATTTGGTTTTATAATTTGTTCTGCTTTGGGATTATGCCATTCAAAAGCTGAGAGAAAGCAATATATGATCCCAAAGAAGTTGATTCATCAATAAATTCACTTTGTAATTTTGTTAGTTTCATAGTCCTACTTCCTTTCCATCAATCTTTTTAAATTGAATTACCCATACACAGGGATTCTTGTTCCATGAACCTTTGCCATTGATTGATTCCCAGAGCCGTTTATAATGATCTACCGGATATAATGTCTGCACTCCTTCGGCAATCGCATCCTTCTTAGATATATCCCACAACCTCTCAATCCTCACATTGGTAATTTCGATCCTTATCCGGGATGCTTCTTTAGGCATAAAGATTGAGGGTTTCCAGGGGCCTTCGGTGGGGGCTCCATCTTCTTCTGCTGTCGCCCTGTAGTCCCATCTCGGACCAATAGGGAAGGAGTGTAATGTTGGTCTCCATGTTTCCCTCACCCAAAGAATCATCCCTTTTTGATATTTTACGGTTCTAAGGGTGTCAAGTAATATTCCCTTTGCAATAGGATCCATTCTGTCATCCAGGTCAGGATATGGTTGTGGTTTTACTATTCTCCTTGTCTGTGTCTTTCTCCCGTCCAGTATTGCCCGGACCATCGGAGTTGAAAATAATATCGGTTTTTCTTTCATAACTTAGATCTTACTTTAACAATCTTGCTAAATTCTTTTTCTGATCAATCACGGTGAACTTGTTCAATTCTTCGATAAGTGCCAGAAGCTTATCCTTTGATGGCTCAGGTAGGTGGTTATTACCAGAGTCAGCACCAATATTGACCTGTACTGGCTTTTCCAGGTAATGATTACGTGCGTATCTTTTTCTTGCATCCTGAAATTTTCTATAAAGTAATTCACTACGATTATATATCCTTTTTTTAAGACATTCAGGACAATATTTTTTACTTGCTCTTTGTTTTATAATAACCTTGCCGCATATTTCGCAGTGTCCTTTTGATTCCCTTAGCATTATTTTACTGTTTTAGTCTGAGCTTCAATACATATCCTTGTGGATATCGTAACGACATCATGTGTTGTATCTCGTTTTACAGTAATTCCCTCGTCATTCTGCCATTTTGATAACATATCCGAGGTAAATACGAAGGCATGATCAGCATTAACATCAATTATCTCGCCTGTTGTTAAGCTTGCCCTGGTCTCTATGCAATAACACTCCATTGGTGTCAGCTGCTCGATTGCTGTACAGCAAAGCAGTAATAAGAATATGAAGGGAAGATATTTCATTGCTATCTGTCTTTTATTATCCCATGCTGCCAGCCCATCAACCAGGATACACCGATCAGAAAAGCAATCAGCTTGAACATAAACAGAAAATGATCAGCTGCGATCCCGGACCAGGCAAAGAACCATTGCCAGATCTGGTCATACCATTTCGTATTGCCGATAAAGAATAATGGCACACCGGCACATAGGTTATGGATGATATCAAAGATTGCAAACCTGAGAAGCACGTATCCTCCCAGCACACGGAAAATATTTGGCTGGAGAGATAGTACGGTTTGCCTCCGGGAAAGGATCCTGTGTACCCCGGTTGTATAGGAGAACATCACAAAGGTTATTACAGCCAGGAAGATAAATTCCATTCCTCCAGCCAGTCCTTTATATCCTGCAAGACTAAGCCCCTCTGGGCAAGCCTCGAACAGAATTAGAAATAATGCGATTAATAGATTCATAGTATTCCAGCTTTAGTTAATTTTTCAACGATAAATGCGAAGAGGTAAACACCTCCGGTAATTGTGGCCATAAGGACCAGGAATAATGTTACGAAAATGGCATAAGGCTTCCCCTTCTCGTATTCCATTTCAATCATTTCCCTCTCTTCTCCTTCTTTAGTTTTTATTTTCATCTTTCAAATTGTTTTAGCATTTCAAAATAAGTTTCACGTAATTCTCTGTCATCTTTCCAGTGGACACCGATATATTCATCCATAGTGATCTTTCTGGCTTCAATGACCCGGGAATTACGTAAGTTCTTGTCGAACTTCAATTCGATATCAAGGGAATAATACTCCTGTATATTCCTTAATTCGATGTTAAGAGTATAGATAATACTGCCGGTGGCATATAAGGGGATCATGTTTGCGATATCTATTACTACATCTAAAACCTTCCCGGCAGTACCATCTCTTTTCAGAGCGTCATTAAACGGTATGAGTTTCTTCTCGATCATAACTGAGGCATGTCCAGTTTCCTATCAATAAGCTCACCCCTTAGCCGGTCCACCAGAGTCCTGATATTTACTTCAGTGTCGTAATAATCCGGAACCTTATTTTCATAGTGATAAACCGTAGCATGGTCTTTGCCTATATGCTTGCCAAGACATACAGGGGAGGTTCTTTTTGCATGTTGAACAGGATCCTCGTTCTTTATTGGGGTTGTATATACCAAGTAAGTATATACTTGCCTTGCATTTACTATTTCTCTTTTTCGGGATTTTATAAATAAGTTCTCTTCCGGGATCCCAAAAGCATCACATACCTCCTTCCGGAGTGTCCGTTTTTCTTCTGGCTTTGGTTCTGGCTCCGGAGGATTGATCATCTGCTCCATTTTCATTGTGCAGACCTTTGCTTCATTAAGCTTCTCAACTGCCTCATCAATCCTATTCTCGGATATGATAAGGGTTATAGCCTGGTCAATGGCTATTCCTGCATTTTGTACGAGTGTTAATGTTGTCATAGCTTTCTATTTTTAGTGTTGTTACTCAAAAGGTTCATTTAGTACAGTTTCAGCCGTAATCTTCTCTTCCTGGATTACTGTAAGGCTGTCATTATGATATAATGGGATTGAATTACAGGCACCATTGCGATTCTTAGCAATATCAAATGTGTGCCATCCGTCCGATATTTGATTTTCTTCAAATGATTTTTTGTGAGTTTTACCCCATTTGATTAGTTTATTTATAATATCTATATATTT
>JALOCI010000052.1 GCA_023227835.1 Bacteroidales bacterium | reverse complement strand
AGCGTGTCGAAGTAGGTCTTGAGCGTCGCCTTGACGTTGGCCCATGTGAACTTCTTGTTTACCGGCACGGTGGGGACCGCCTGGACTATCTCCAGCAGGTCGGTGTCCTCCACCGCCCCGTTCGCGCCGAGTTCCGTTATCTTGAGGTCTGCCATATTTGTGTCGGTTGTTTACGCGGGAAGCGTCCAGCAGTTAAGCGTGCCGTCTTCCACCCACAGCTGGAGGCGGGTGCCGTCGCCGTATTCGGCCTCGATGACGGCGAACCTGTCCTCCTGCCCCGTCCCCCTGCCCATCGCCACCCTCCGAACCTTGCGGAAGAAGGAGTAGCGGCACGGCTTGCGCGCCGAGTCGAAGGCGCGGAACTTCGGGTTATGGCCGGCGGACGGCAGGGCCCAGTGCCTCCCGTCATCGGAGTAGAGGGAAAGCGACGTGATCGCGAGGTTTTTCGAGGCAATCAAGGAGAGCAGTCGCAAAAATGGCGACTGCTCCCCAGGGATTGCCGCAAAGTCGCCCTTTCCCTCGTAGTGGGTGGTGCCGTCCGAGAGTGACGCGCACCATAGCGCCTTTGGTTTCATGCGTTTGTCGAGTCTCGGCTGTGCGAGCCTCTGTTAGCTTTTTCGGGCCGGAAGGCCCTACTTACCGTCTTTCGCGTTTCCGCGCCTCCATTGAGTTTTGCCCAGCCTCTGCGGGGCTTCCTGCGGGAGGGGCGGGGCCTAGTAGTAGGTCAACTCGCAGGCGACCGAGAAGTCGTCCTTGAGGCCGACGCTCACCGGGGATGCGGAGGCGACGACGAAGAAGTCGTGGCTGGTGGCCGGAGTGGTCTGGTCGGCGAGGGCGCACGGGGAGCCGGAGCCCTCCGCTTCGGTGAAGTTGGCGTTTCCGACCTCGGCGAGGCGGAGGTCTACTCCGACAGGGGCGGTGGCGGGGGTGGTGCCGTCGTATCCGTAGACCACGGCGTCCACTACCGCGACGAGCGCGGCGTCCGCGAAGTTAATCTTGAGGGCGGCGTCGGCCTCGGCGACCGAGTCTAGGTCAACCGTGCCCGCGCCGACGTCCACCTGGGAGTCGCCGCCGCCGCCGCCGGCCTGCGAGATGAACTTGTTGTTCTTCGGGGTGTTGGCGGCTGACTTGTCCGCGCCGACGGCGGTCTTGACGTGGGTGGAGGCGTTGTAGGCGTCCACGACGATACGGCTGTCGAACGTCCCCCCCGCGAACTGGAGGATGTCGGTCGCCTCGACCTCGGTGGGCGTGCCGCCCTGTAGGCTGAACGTGAATGTGGCCATTGCTGTGTTGTTTACCTCCCCGACGGGGAGGCGCGGCGCGGTGCCGTGCCTTCCCCAGTCGGGTCAGGGTGTCTAGGCGCTGACGTCCTCACCGAGCTTGAGCACGGTGACGGCGGTCGGGACCGCGAGAACGTAGCCGACGCGCTCGACGAAGCGGAGGGCCACCATGTCCTGCTCGGCCAGGTTGATGCCTGTCTGGCCGTCGGTGTCGTGGATGGTCGCCTCGGTGAGCAGCTTCGTGCGGATCTGCTGCTTGTCGCCGAGGATGGCGGCGGTCTTGAGGTCGCCGAAGATGACGAACTCGTCGTCGGCGGTCAGGGTGCCGTACTCCGGCATGGCCTCGACGAGGACGACCGGCCTGTTCCAGATCATCGCGGGCTGGTCGCCGACGGGGGACTGGACGATGTACTGGCCGTCGTCGCCCTTGAGCTTGCGGCAGGCGTTGAACGTGGACCGGTGCATGAAATACTTGGCGTTGGCCAAGGCGCCGGCGGGAGTCTTGTCCTGCATGTCGAGCAGGTCATCGGCGGAAAGGGAGCCGGTGGCGGTGGTCACGCTGTTGACCGAGCCGTTGTAGAGGATGCCGGTCCACACGGTGCCGTCGCCGACGAAGAACTCGGTGTCCTCCTCCTTGCTGACGGCCTCGACGATGAGCTCGCCGATGAGGGCCACGAGGTCGATGCCGGAGTCCTCGAGGATTTCCTCGGTCATCGGGACGATGGCCGCGAGCTTCTTGAGGACCTGGGTCACGACGGTGAACTTCGGCTGGGTGCTGGTCTTGGCGTCGCCCTCGCCGGTCCAGGAGAGGCTGACGGTGGTGCCGAGAGCCGGGATGACGCGGGAGTTGCCCGGGCCGGTGAATGGCAGGTAGCGGAACTCGCGCCGCGCGACGCCGTAGACGCCGGACTCGCTGATGCGCAGGACCTCGGTGAGGAGCTCCTCGGGGATGGTGAGGCCCGCCTGCGCGTCGTCGGGGGACGTGCCGCTATCGGACGTGGTGAGCGCCTTCGCGCCCGCCTTGTCGCCGTCGAGCAGGGCGCGGAAGAACTTGCGGGTGGTCACGCCCTTCTTGCGGTTGGCGGCGGCCTCGTCGGCGGACAGGGCCTTGCGGCGGTTGTCCTTGACCTTGTCGTGGTACTTGGCGGCGACCTGCTCGGCGATGGCGTCCACCTTCTCGGCGACGGCCTTCTCGACGGCCTCCCGCTTCTCGTCCTCGGACTTGTCGGACGCGCTCTTGACGCTCTCGTTGATGAGGGACTTCACGGCGTCGAGGTCAACGTCCTCGGTGTCGGCGGTGACGACCTCGGCCTCCACGGCCTCGACCGCCGCCTCGTCGTTCTTCTTCTTGATGGTCATATCAGTTGGTCTTCTTCGCCTTCAGGAGTTCCCTGACGGCGCGGTTAATCAGGCGCTTGTGCCTGTTGGTATTGTTGCCGCCCCTTGCGGGGGTTTCGACCTTTTCGCAGTCTTTCCCGGCTGGGCGCTCGCCCACTGCTTGCTTGTGCCTGATGTCGCCCTCCCCCACGCCGCCCATCACGAGGCCCTTCTGCTTCGCGAGGGCGAAGGCGTTGGCTGGGACGTTGACGCAGGAAATCTCCAGGAGGTCGTTCACCTTGAGGACGACGGTGTCGCTCTCCTGCTCCACCTCGTAGACCTCGTTGCGGAAGCCCACGGAGAACGCCCGCATGAAGCCGTTGGCGTAGAGGTTGAAAATCGTCTCCGCGAAGCCGTCGGTGTGCTCCTTCACGGCGAACACGATGTCGCCCTCAAGCTGGCCGAGCGCGTTGACGCGCAGGTTCTCGCCGCGCCCGATGGCCGGCCGGCCGTGATCGTGGCCGAACAGGATGACGGGGTTCGCGCTGAATGTCTCCAGCTTCCAGCCCGACTGGTCGATTATCTCGTCGTGCCAGTCCTTGTCGGCGGTGGAGAAGACGCCGGAGATGCGGTATTCCCCCTTGTCCACGGCCTTCACGGTGAAGGCGTGCTCCTTCTGGTATAGCTTCTGTTCCATAAGTTTAATCCTCGATGAAGGCCGGGGCGATGGCGCACCGGCAGTTAGGCTCCCCTGGCCGCTGGAGTCCGTTGCTGAACGCCTCGCCGAGCTTGACGACCTCGCCGTCGAGCGCGAGGTGCTCGTCGCGCGTGCGGTCGTCCATGGTGGCGACCCACTCCTTCGCGTTGGTCACGTCGGACTGCCGGAAGCCCTCCTCGAGCCCCTGGTTGAGCGCGTTGGTGGTCTCGGTGCGGGCGATGAGGTCGCTCCGCCAGAGGGGGAACTCCTCGAAGCGCGCGGCGACGCGTCCCGATATCTCGCCTATGCCCTCGCCCTGCGCGAGGCCCTCGGCGAGGTCGCGGCCCAGCCCCTCGACGGTGGTGCGGTTCACCTCCTCGGCCAGCTTCGCGGCGTGGGACTTTATCGCCCTCTCTATGCGCGCGGTCATGTCGAAGTCGGTCTGCGGCTCCACGAGGTCGAGGGCGTCCTCCCCCGCGCGCTCCAGTATGGAACGGAGCTCGGGGAGCAGGAAATCGACGGCGAGCGCGTCCTCCTTGTCCCTGTCGAAGATGCGGGAGACCGTGACCTTCACGGCCTTGCTCTTGAGCCTGTCGAGGGCCTTGGCGACGCGGGCCGCCTGACCAGCCGCGAACTCGTCCACCCTCGCGCGGAGGGACTTCTCGCCCTGCTCCATGCGCTTGAGGGAGAAGTCGCAGTAGGCCTTGCGGGCCTCGCCCGCGATGAGGCGGCGCGGCTCGGACTTCGCCCTCGGGGCGAGCATGGCCTCGCGCACCTCCAGCTTCGCCTTGAGCATGGAACGCCCCCTGAAGCCGAAGCGGGGGGATGCGTGGGCGCGTATCACGCGCTCGTTCTCGCGCGCCTCGTCGTCGATGGCCTTCTGCGCGGACTGGTCCAGCCCGCCTATCGGCATCTCGGCCAGCGAGCCGTAGAGCGTCCACCCGCCCTTCACGGGCGGCAGGCCCTCCATGGCGCGCACCTCGTTGATCAGGAGCCAGCGGTTCGCGATGCCGTTCGCGTAGCGGGCGAGCTTGCGCTCCTCTCCGCCCTGCGTGAACTCGACCGGCTCAATCCAGTATTCGTCCCCGAAGTCGGGGATTATCATCTCCTCGTTCATCTTCTCCCACCAGCGCGTGAGGTGGGGGCCGACGCACTCGGTGAGGAAAAGCTCCATGCCGACCTCCGCGTTGGCGCGGTTCACGTCCTCGGTGACGCCCATGGCCGACTTCGGGACGCTGAACAGGAGGAAGATGTCGTCGCGCAGGAGCCTCATGCTCTCGATGTGGTCGAGCTCCTTCGGGGAGAGGGAAATCTGCTGGTATTCCACGTCGCCGGAGAGGACGGCCACCTTGCCGTTCTTGCCCGGCCCCTGGTGCCGCCTGTTCCACCCGGCGCGGAGCTCGTCGCGGTCGTCCTTGCCGAGGCCCCCCGCCACCTTGAGCAGGGCGTCGGGCCGCGCGGAGTTGAGGAAAAGGTCGCGCTGTTCGGTGGAGGCGTAAATCTCGGTCTCGACGCGCCTCGACCCGGCCACGAGCGGAGAGAGGCCGGAAAGCTGGTTGGAAGGGTTCGGGAGCTTGACGTGGATGATGTCCTCGGTCGCGAACACCGCCCTCGTGCCGTCGTTCCTCGCGAACTCGTAGCGGGCGACCGGCTCGTCCTTCCCCGCCACGACGGTCATGCGGTCGGGACGCAGGTTCATGAGCTCGACAGGGACGCCACGCGAGTTGCGCACCTTGTAGACGAAGGCCTCCCCAGTGAGCAGGAGGTTGGTGAAGGCCATCTCGACGAACTCGCTCCGCGTCTGCGTAGGGTTCGGGCGGTAGAACAGGTCGATGACGGGGTGCGCGGTCAGTTCCTCCTGATCGCCCTTCGACCCCTTCACGCGGTAGAGGCGGAATGGGACGCTGGCCGCCTTGGTCGCGATGCGCGACACGACGGCGAAGACGTAGAGGCTGGTGCGGTATGTCTCGAGGCCCTTCGCCTCCACGCTGCCGCCCGTGAGCCGGCGCAGCAGCTCGAAGCCGCCGGAGTCGTAGGACTTCGCCCTGCCGCCGATGAAGCTCGCTATCCTCTCTCGGATGTTACCCATATGTTCACGCTAGCATTTCTCGAAAAATATCTACAACTAAAGCCACTCCACCGCCACGGGGCGAGAGGGGAAGAAGGTCAGGGCGAGGGCGTCGACGACGTCGGGGGAATGCCCGAGCCTAGCGCGCAGCCTGTCCTTGGGCTCGACGGCGAGCTTGCGGTCGCTGGCTGGCTTGGTGCGCACCTGCGGCAGGGCCTCCCACCCGCCCCTGTTCGCCTCGTCCAGCGTCCCACCCGCGTGGAGCCACTCGCGCATGGCCCACGTCATCTCGGCCTTGAGGTTCGCGAAGCTGTCGGGCGCGAGCTTGGCCGCCTCGCCCACGTTCACGGCGACGACCTGCCTGCCCTTCTCGCGGAGGCGGTCGGTGACGCCGCGCCCCACGCCGATGTCGTCGATGAAGACGTTGCGCGGGGAAATCCCGCCGAGCTTCATGTCGGCCTCGACGAGGGACACCACGCCCATGAGGTCGGGGGTCTTCCCCCGCCCCAGCACCGCCGCCATGTCCCCGAAGCGGACGGCGCGCACGGTCTCGTCGCTCCCCGCGCCCACGTCGACGCCGAGCAGGGCCTGCCCCCCCTTCGCCCTCGCCGCGCTGAACACGTCGGCCGCCGAGTGCTTGCCGAGCTTCACCTGCCCCCACGAGACGATGGGGGCGTAGCCCTCGCCGTCGGTGGCGTTCGCGTCGGGGAACTCGCAGCCGTAGAGCACCGAGAACATCGGCTTGCGCCGCGCCTCCTCGACGAACTCGGGCGTGTAGCGCCCCTCGGCGAGCAGGAGGTCGTGGTCGGCGAATATGCGGTGGTATGTCGGGTCGTCCCACGAGGCGAAGAAGTGCGAGTGCGGCGGCGCGCTGTAGAACGGGTTGCCTATCTTCACGTAGGTGGCTGACGGGCCCCTTCCCGCCATCATGCGGAAGATGGTGGCCTCGCTGTCGTCGGAGATGAGGCCGCTCTCGTCCTCGATGACTATCCCCGCTCCGTGGCCCATGGCCGCCTCAATCTTCCTCTGGCTGTTCTTCTCGTCCGTGCTGACGACGAATATCGAGCCGCCGTTGTTGAAGCGTATGCGCCGCTTGCTCTCCTCGAGGCGCAGGCGCTCGAGCCTGCTCCGCTTCTCGAGCTTCGAGAAGAATATCGGGTGGTCGCCGAGGTGCTCGATGACGTAGCGCATGATGATGAGCGCCTTCTCGCCGGAGGGGGCCACGACCGTGACCTCTAGGCCGAGCAGGGCGGTAAGCACCACGCACGCGAGGCCGACGGTCATGCTCTTGCCGGCCTGCGTCCCCATGAGTATCTGGACGCGCGGGTGTCGCCTGATCACGAGCGCGGCGAAGATGCGGAGCTGGGACTCCGTGAGGCACTCGCTGGCCGGACGCTCCCCGACCTTCAGGAGGGCGAGGACGGCCATGCAGAAGGCCCGCTCACGGCCGGACAGCGGCGGGAGCGGCGGTTTCGGGTCTAGGTTCGGCATCTGTCTTCGCTTGTTCATGTTTCGCGTCCGCGTCCTCAGCGTCCTCGTCGGCGCGCAGCTGCTCGGTGAGCGACTTGAGCGTCTCGGTCACGTCGGCAAACAGGGCCTCCCCGTCCGCGCCCGTGCTTTCGAGGCGCAGGGCGAACTCCACCTTACGCTTGCGTTCTAGGTATTTCAGCGCCATCTCCGGGGAGTCGAGCGAGCCGACCAGCGACTGCCTGGCCTTGAGAACCGGCTTGTTGCGCAACGCCTCCAATCGCTCCCTCAACCCCTCGACGCTCTCAAGCCAGTTGTAAAGGCAGGCAGGGCTGATGCCCGCGTAAAACGCGCATTCCTCCCAAGTCGCGTCGATGGCGGCGGCCTGCTCTAGCTTTAGAGAGACCTCATCGGTCAGTTTGACTGGATTTTCGACTTTCATGCCTTTTCTGCCTTACGGCTGGTGTAGTCCTCCCAGCGCTTGATTATCACGTCGCAGTAGTGTGGGTCTAGCTCGACCAGCCTCAAGGCCTTCACCTGCTCGGGGGAAAGGTCGGCCATCGTGACGGTCGGAACCTCCTTGAGACCGAGCTTAAGCGCGGCCTCGAGGCGGCAATGACCGATGATGAGGTTGCCGTCGCAGTCCACGACGAGAGGCTGCGCCCAGCCGAACGCCTCGATGGACTTTGACACCTGCTCAATCTGCTTTTTGACGTGCTTCTTGGCGTTTGCGGCGTAGGGGATGATCTCGCCGATGGGCCTGTTTTTCACTTCCATAATGTTTTGCCTCTTAACGCCTCCACCTCACGGCCCGCGCCTTCTGCGCGTCGTCCAGGAGGTCGAGCGCCTTCTCCGGCAGGACAGCGCCGGGGAAGTAACGGCGGTTGCCGACGAACACGGGCCTGCGGCAGACCGCGACCCTCCCGCACGGCTCCTCGCGCTTCGGCTCGGCCGCCTCGAATTCCGCCGCCTTCTCCCTCATGTCGGGTAGCCTGATCTCGTCGCCTGAGTGGGTGCGGATGAAGTCGAGGCCGTGCTTCACCATCATCCTCGCGGTGAAGGCGTAGGAGCGCCCGCGCATCCGCGAGTATTCCGGCGACCGGTCGCGCAGGTGGAGCACGCTCACGGAAGGGTCGTAGCCGAGCTTGAGCTTGCCCTTGTGGGAGAGGAAGTAGTCCATGTGCTCCGCGACCTTGAGGCCCTCGTCCCAGCGGCACGCCTTGAGCGCCGACGTTTTCGCGACGAAGAAGTTGAAGACGTAGTCGTAGGGGGGCCTGTCCGCTGGGACCTGCCTGAGCCTCCCGCCGTCCCTCTCGAAGCGCCCCTCGTAATGCTGGAGCCTGCCCTCTCCGAGGTCTATCGCCCCGGCCACGAGGTCCAGTCCCTCTGCCTTCAGCTTCCGGGCCAGCTTCGCCGCGTCCGTCCTCTCCGTGAAGACGAAGTCGTCGTCTAGCAGGAACACCATCTCCCTCCCGCACCCCGACACGAGGCGGTTGCGGGAGGCGGACAGCCCCGCGTCGTGGGGCATCTCGATGACATTCACGTCGTTCTTGAGGCCTGCCGCCTTGAGCGCGGGGCGGAGGGCCTCCCACGCCTTCGCGTCGAAGGACTGGTCGGCGACGGTGACGTTTGCGGTCGGGGCGAACTCGGCCACCGAGAGCAGGAGGCGCCTGAGGGCTTCCGGGCGCATGAACGTGGTCACCGCGAACTCTATCGCTTCCAGCGGGTCGTCCTGCGGGGCGGGGGTCTCCGCGCCTTCCATGCCGACGAAGTAGGCGATGCCGAAGCGCTCGAAGAAGCGGCGCTTGTCGTCCTTGCGGACGCGGTATTGGCGGTATCTGGCGTCGGCGCGGGCGTCCACCCCCTTGGGCTTGTGGATGACGACGGGGTCGGGGGAGAAGGCGGCGCGGTTCCCCGCGAGCTTGAAGTCGAAGAACCACGAGAAGTGCTCGTAGGCGACCTTTATCTCCTCGTCCCACGGGACGGCCCTCACCTTCTCGGTCCTCGCGACGAAGTAGTTGAACGTGAGGTCGGCGGGCATGAAGCGCAGGCCGCTTTTGCTGTCTGTCTTGGCGTCCTCCGGGTCGAGGGCGTGGCTCACCATCCTGCGCGGCGGGCCCTCGACGAGCTCGCTGTAGCCCTGGTAGTCGCGCAGTTTCCCGTTCTCGGTTATGCGCCCGCCGATCAGGTCGAACTTGCGGCGGGAGCGCAGGAACGCGGCCATGTCGTCGGCGCGCGCGCCGGCGTCGTAGAGGAAGTCGTCGTCGCCCACGAGGACGAACTCGGTCTCCGCCAGCGACACGAGCCTGTTGCGCGCGCGGCAAACTCCGGAGTCGAAGGGCAGGACGACGTAGCGGGCCCCGACCTCGGCGCAGGCGGAGCGCAGGCGGGCGTCAATCTCCCCGTTCTCCCCGACGATGACGCGGATGTCGGGGTAGCACGCGCGGAGCGAGCGGATGCAGGCCTCGGTGAAGCCGGGGCGGAGGAACGATATGACGATGGCGGTGACGTCGCTCATGCCCATATCTCGTCCCTGGTGAGCACGATGCGGCAGACGAGCGGGTCCTCGTCGCGGTAGCGGGCCATCCCACGGCCCTCGGAGTAGTGGATGAGGCGGTAGCCCATGGCCATGGCCTTTCTGACGAGCGCCTGCCCGTCGGTAAGGTGGCGGTCGTGGTCGCGGTAGAGCTTCGGCTCGTCCCCGACGACCCGCGACTCGGCGGCGAAGTGCCTAGGGGCGGCGCGCAGGACGGCGTCGATTTCCGCGTCAGCGACCGAGTGGAGCCAGAAGCGCGAATACACGAGGTCAGCCGCGCCGATGAGGTCGAGGCTGTCGGAGGCGCGCGCGGCGTGGGCCGACAGGTCGACGGCGGCCGGGTCTATGCCTATGGTCGCGTAGCGCGTCGAAAGCTCGCGGGTGTCCCGGCAGTTGCCGCACCCGAGGTCGACGGCGGTCTCGCCGAACAGCCCCAGCGAGAGGACGAAGCGGCAGAAGTCGGTCGGTCCCTCCGGCGCGTCGCCGTGGAGGTAGAAGGCCCTCCAGTCCTTGTTCTTCTTTCTCATGCGTTTTTGGCCTTGCGGCACAGGTGGTCGGTGCGCCAGTCCCACGACTTGACCGGCGTGCGCCAGTCGCCGTAGACGTGCGCGAGGTAGGCGGGGCCGAGCGTCCGGACCGGGACGTCGCCCATGCGCCATTCCTCGACGCCCATGACGGGGGACGGGTAGGAGTGGATTATGCGGTCGGCGAGGCCGTTCCTCCCGCCGTTGTCCCAGAGCGAGTTGGTGAAGCCCCCCGCTTCGGGGTAGATGACCATGACGTCGGTCTTGACTCCGTCGCGCATGAGGGCTATCTCGAGGCCGAGGTGCCTCATGCCGAAGACGTGTCGGATTTCCCAGCCGCGCCGTACGGCCTCGACCACGGAGTCCCATGAGAAGTCTGCCGACATCACGCCGATGTCGGTGTCGAGGTCGTGGGCCAGTATCGCGCCCTCGCGCACGACGCCGAGGGCGGTGCCGTAGGCGCAGAAGGAACGGGGGAAAATCCCCAGGAGCTCGACGACGAGCCTTTCGGCCAGTTTCAGGTCATTCATGCTGTCGGCAGGTCAACCTTCTCCTCCCACGGGAACTCGTCGCGGCCGAAGTGCCCGTAGGCGGCGGTGTTGCGGTAGATGGGGCGGCGCAGGGAGAGGCGCTCGAGGATGGCGCGCGGACGGAAATCGAAGTGCTGGCGCAGGTACGGCGAGAGGTCGCGCCCGTCACCGGCGACGGCGCGCAGCATCACCGGCTCCTCCTTTCCGATGGCGTAGGCGACGGAGACGAAGACGTTCTTCGCGAGGCCGTTGGCGACGAGGTTCTTGGCGGCGAAGCGGGCCATGTAGGCGCCGGAGCGGTCGACTTTCGTCGGGTCCTTGCCGGAGAAGGCGCCGCCGCCGTGCGGGATGAGGCCGCCGTAGGTGTCCACCATGATCTTGCGCCCGGTGAGGCCGGTGTCCGCGGCGAAACCGCCCTGGACAAACGAGCCGGCCGGGTTCACGAGGACATGGACGCCTTCGAGGTCGCCGACCGTGGGGCCGATGAGGTGCTCGACGAGCAGGCGGCGGATCTCCCCCGCCGGGACGTCCTCGCGGTGCTGACAGGAAACGACGACCGCCGTGACACGCCCGCGGTCCATCGTGACCTGCGTCTTGCCGTCGGGCCGGAGCCACGAGAAGGCCGGGCTCGTGCGGCGCAGGCTGGCGAGGCCCCACGACAGGCGTTGAGCGAGGACGACGGGCAGGGGCAGGAACTCCGGCGTCTCGGCGCTGGCGTAGCCGTACATGATGCCCTGGTCGCCCGCGCCGCCGAGGTCCACGCCCCTCGCAATCTCCGGCGACTGCTCCTCGATGTTGGTGAAGACCTCGAGCTCGTCCTCGTAGCCGACCTCGCGGTAGACGCGCAAGGCCACCTGGACCGGGTCGACCTCGGCCGCCCCGCTGATCTCGCCGCCGAGCATGAGCATGCCGTGCGAACCGAAAGCCTCCACGGCCACGCGCGCGGCGGGGTCGCGGGCCAGGTAGGCGTCAAGGATGGCGTCAGAAATCTGATCGCAGACCTTGTCGGGGTGGCCTTCGGTGACGGATTCGACTGTTCGCATATGGGAAACGGTAAATGCGTAAATATTGGCCTGTTCATCACACCAAATCTAAAAACATTTTGACAACCGTAAGTTATCCACGGGGAGGCCTTGACACTTGGTTATCACCTGTGCTACTGTAGCAACAGATAGGACTCGACACCGCCAGCGGTCACGACTGCCAGCCCTGCCGACCGTCCTACCAGCCCCGGCCATACGCCTCAGCGCGTCACTGGCCGGCGGCGCAATAGACTCAACCGTGACCCAACAAATCCGTTATGCTCAAGATCACCAGTAAAATCCTCGCCTTCATGCGCAATCACAAGGTGGACGACGCCTTCCTGTTCATCTCGATAGCCGCGATAGTTACGCTGGGCGCGTTCCTCGGCTCGGTAATCTGAAAACAACCATGCCTCAAAAAACCTACAGCCTGAAGCAAGTCGCCGAGATGTGCGGGATTTCCCGGACCGCCGCGCTCAACCGAGTGAAGAAGGGGACGATGAAGGCCCACCGCGTAGCCGGATACCTATGGGTCGTCGGGCAGGACGAGGTTGACCGCATGAGGGAGGCGGGGGAGATGAGGAACCTGATGCGCCCGCCGAAATCTTGAGGGTCCATGAGGGGACTTGACAGGAAAACGAACACCCCCTTGCGCGTTCTGCGCGAGGGGGTGTATAGTATTTTTGCAACAAAAACTATGTCTATACTCTACACCACATCACAGAGAACCGTCAAGGGCCAGCGCGATTTCGCAGTCGCGGGCCGCTGACGGTTTTTTGACAGGCAAGACACCGTGACCGGAAAGACGAAAGAAGCGGTAACAGGAGCTTTGGTTTGGACCGCTCCGTAAACTGTCCAAAAAGCGCTCGTCGGCAGGGACTATAGCCCCCGCGCTGTCCCGGCCCTGACAACGGGGGACCATCCCCTTGCCGACGAAGCCGAGAATGAACGCAACACCAGCCGTGAAATCCGGGATGCCGGAGCCGACGCCAAGATCGGTATGGAAGTTCGGCGAGGAGCGTAGCAGTTACCGTTTTACGCGAGCGACTTTACCCAATGCTTCTCACCTAGCCACCATCCCGCTTGCCTTGTGCGCAAGGGGGTGAGGGAGGGAAGTAAAGGGCCGCCTGTACCAAGATGCACGTTTTAGGGCTGTGGATAACGAGATAAAACGGCGCGCGAAAAATGCTTACCTCTGCCTAAAGTTATCCACACATAGGACTTGACCGAAACCGTGGCGTCTGCTACGATTAAATCGTTGAGGGGTGAAACTGATGGCGCAAGCCACAGGCCCACCCGCTCGCAAGCGAGGTGGTTTTTTCTTTCGGTGGGGCGCATGAGCGACTGACGCGTCTTCACCTCGCGCGGCGGTGACCGTGCGCCCCACCGAGGGAGAAAACAAAAACAAACAATGGCGGCGTCGGACGAAGCATGCTTGTCCGCCTGACGCCCGCCGCGGAGGGGAGCAGCGAGACGGTGAGCCAACGCACCGTCTCCTCTCCTCCGGGGCGATACCCCATTTTTACGCGAAGACACAAACTCATAATGCCCCGCGCCGAGGTTCGGGGAATACGCATGAGAGAACTCCCGAAAGACCACCCCTTCCGCGAGGAGGTGGCGAAGCTCGACGCGCTCGCGTCCGAGCTCGAGGAAATCGCTGGCGACGTGGGCGACTACATCAACTCGTCCCGCGAGGACGGCAAGCTCGACTTCGACGCCGAGAGTTGGGCGGGTTGCGTCCCGCTCACGCTCGGCAAAATCCGCGAACAGGTAATTTCCGAGCGCGACTCGCTCGCTAAAGCCTTCGCCCTATGACCTGCGCCTGTTTCCTCCGCCTCGTCGCCCGCGTCCGAAACGCGCGGTGGCGCATGGACGGCGACATGGTGAGCGTCACCTTCGAAATATGAAGACCTACACCGTCTTCGCCATCGTGGACGCGCGGCCGATGCTCCTGACGCCGACCGGCGACGCCCCGCGCGTCAAGGCCTCCACCCTCCCCGCCGCCTTCCGCCGCGCCGCCGCTCTCGTGAAGGCCAAGTCCCGCCGAGGCTCCAAGCGCTACGTCATCACCCTCCAGGAACTATGAACGCCGTCACCAAGGCCTCGCCCCTCACGCGCGGCCAGTCGCAATACCTCAAGTCGCTCCTGCGCGATCACCACCTCGTCATCGCGAAGGGCAAGCACGACATCGCTTTGGAACATTCCCACAGGGCTCACCAGCTTCTCTGCGAGAGGCTGACCGTCGCCGACGCGCGGACGCTCATCTCCCGCCTCGCCGACATCGGGGAGACGCGCTGGGGGACACGCTACATAGGAGTCGGCCACCGTCAGGCGCACGGGGTGCTCAAGGAGTGGGGCGTCGAGGTCATCAGCGACGAGGAGCTCGCCCACCTCATCGACAGGGTCGAGGGGCGGACAGTAGACCTGCCGTAAAACCCATGTTCACGCCTAAACAGGAAGAGGTAATCGACTTCACCGCCGAAATCTACAAACCCTCAGAAAAACCTATGAACGAAGACACGCAAATTCAGAACGCCACCGCCGCCGACGCCTGGGAACAGATGATCGCCGCGCAGGAGGCAGAGGCAGGGCCGTCCATGCCTACGCCGGCCACGCTCAAGCTCCACGGCAACCTCGGCCAGTTCAACGTCATCCGCCGCGTCGAGAAGGAGAGCCAGTTCTCCAAGGTTATCGGCGACAGCCTCAAGGTCGTCATCCTCGCCGTCCGCTACCTCGCCAAGTGGAAATACGAGGAGAAGGCCCCCGTGTCCGTCATGACCCGCGAGTTCGCCGACTTCAACGACCCCGTGACGCTCCTCACCATCGACAACCTCAACCGCGACAACGAGGCCAGCGAGCGGGTCTACCGCTCCTACGCCGACTTCAAGGCCGACGTCGTGACGACGGACAAGATCACCCAGAAGGTCAAGTCTCCCTTCGACCTATACGTCTCGCTCTACGTCCTCGTCCCCGCGCACCGCGAGGTCTTGACCGACAAGGAGGGCAAGGAGGTCGGCGAGGCCTTCGAGGTTCCCTCCTCCGTCATGCGCCTGCGCGTGAAGGGCGACGGGCGGAGCAACTTCTTCGACGCGAAGCTCCCGCGCGCCGTCTCCTCCGTCGTCGTCGAGGTCGGCGCGGAAAAGAAGGAAAGCCCGCAGAAGGACAAGGACGGCAAGGCGCTCACCTACTTCGCGGCCACCTTCGAGGTCGTCGGCGACGTGCCGACCGACAAGCGTTCCGTCGTCCTCTCCGCAATGGGCGACCTCAAGGCGTGGATGGGTTTCTACGAGGCGAAACGCTCCGGCGCGGCCCCCGCGATTGCCGCCTCCGTCGCCCGCCCAGCCCTGCCTCCCGCTACGTCTTCCGACGAGCCGCCGCTTGAGGACATGGAGCCTGACTACACCCGCAAGGACGAGGAGGAAATCAAGATTGAGGACATCCCGTTCTAGATATGGCCGACACCATCACCGGAAACTGCTACGGCTGCGGGCTAGAAATCGACTACGACCCGCTCGTCGAGGGCCCTCGCTACTGCGACGACTGCCGCCCATGCGACGACGGCGCCAAACAGGAGGATAAGGCCGTGGTGGCCTTCGAGGTCACGGGACCCACCGCCGAGCTCGTCGAGGTGGCCCGCAAATGCGAGCTTCCCGAGGCGGAGACGAACCACCTCATGGCGCAGTTCAGCGATTACATCGTCGAGGCGTCGAAGCTGTGCGAGGAGGCGAAGGGACTCGTCGTCACCGACGCACGCGACGTCGAGACGATTAAGAAATGCCACAGGATCAGGATGGCGTTGCGCAGGGTCCGCACTGAATCCGAGAAAAACAAGACCGTCCTGAAGGTGAACGTCCTCCGCACCGGCCGCGCCATCGATGGCGCGAACAATATCGTGAAGGCCATCACCGAACCGACCGAGGATTACTGCGAATCGCAGGAGAAGTTCGCCGAGAGGCAGGAGGCCGCGGCCCTCGCCGCCATCAAGGCGGAACGCGACGCCTTCCTTGCCCCCTTCGTCCCGGACATCTCCGTCTACGTGACCGAGAAGATGACGCCGGAGGGGTTCGCCGGGCTGCTGGAGTCCTCCAGGGCGGCCTACGAGGCCCGCGCGGAGGCCGAGCGCGTCGCGGCCGAGAAGGCCGAGGCGGACAGGAAGGCGAAGGAGGAAGAGGACGCCCGCGTCCGCGCCGAGAACGTCCGGCTCAAGGCCGAGGCCGACGAGCGCGAGAGGGAGGCCGCCGCCGCCCGCGCGTCCGCCGCCAAGGCCGAGAAGGAACTTTCCGACCGCAAGGCCGACGAGGAGCGCCGCGAGGCGGAGCGCGTCAAGGCCGAGTCCGACAAGAAATACAAGGACTGGCTCGCCGCCAACAAGTACGACGAGAGGTACGACCGAGTCGTCGTCTCCGGCAACCGCGCCCGCCTCTTCCGCCTCGTCGCCGAAATCGAACTCTAGCCACCGCCCCCATGCCTCCCGAGAAGTCATGCGTAACCGTCTCCCTCGCCGCGACCGTGCGGCGGGGGAGGTCGGGGAGCCTAAACGAAAAAACATGAGCGATAACGACACGGTCAAAATCTTAGACGCCGAAACAGCTAAATCTGATACGCAGGAGAATGAAGATGACTACTTCGCCTTACGCTCGGCGAGTGAAGGAGACGATACGATTCTCCAGGTCCCTTCCGAGATGGTGAAGTTCGAGTCGCGCGCGGGCGGGGCGCTCCGCATGGTGTTCGACTCGCAGGAGAACATCCCCCCGCAACTGCTGTCGTCAATCGTGGAGCACAAGGGCAAGACAGGCTGGCTGTGCTTCCTCCCGTCGAGGGAGGCGAGGCCGGCAATCAATCCCGAGGACGTCGTCGACTTGCCGTCCATCCCGCCGAAGGACGAGGGCGAGAAAAAAACGCCGTCCCAGCGCCTCCACGCCGTCCTGTTCCTGCTCTGGAAGGAGCGGGGGGAGCCGACTAAGACCTTTGACGAATACTACCGCTCCACGATGGAGCAGTTAATCGAGGCTTACAAGGCGAAGTTGCCTAGCCCATGATCATGACCACGAAACCACAGGAGATAACAGGCGAGGGCCTCGCCGCCCTCGACCTCGGCCGTCCCACCGCCAAGTGGAGCATGGAGATGGCGTCGAAGGCCCTGCGGGGCATTCAGCGCGCCCTGACGTCAGGGCAGGGCAGGAGCGAGGTCGCTTCCCTCGTCTACGACGCGCGGGGCCACGTCAAGGACGCCCTCACGGCGGTCAAGAGGTGGAAGCCGGAGACGCGCGAGGAACTGACGCGCCGCGCCGTGCGGCGGGTCGGGAGGGGGCGCGTATGACGCATTGCCCCGTCAGCGAGTGCCGCGCCCCGCTCCCCACGCGGCAGGCGCAGGAATACGCCGAGAGGTGGGGCCGGTGCGAGCAGTGCGACGCCCTCGCCGCCATGCGCGGGGAGCTCACGGGGGCGGAGATAGCGGAGCGCGAGGGGCGGGAAGACCCGCCGCCGCCCACGGCCAAGAGGCAGAAGCGCGAGACGACCCCATGGAACGCGGCGCTGGCCGACTGACCTATGCCCCGCACCTGCGAGAAGTGCCGCCTGAACCTAGACAGGTATGGGCGCAACGCCCTCATCGTCAACGTCGGCGGGAGGCCGAGGACGTTCTGCTCGGTGAAGTGCTGCGAGGCGGCGCTCTCCGGCGAGAGGAAAAAACAAAACTATGAACATCAACCAGAGGAAGCTGACGCGCGTTGAGGCCAAGCGGGAGGGGGACAAGGTCCAGCTTGTGGTGATCTTGCCCTCCCGCATGAAGGGAGGCTACGCGGAGCTTGAGCCGAAGGAGGCCATGCGCCTCGCGAGGGAGATAGAGGGCGCCGCGCTCGCGGCGTTCAGGGAGATATGAGGCGCGCCACCGAGCGCCCGCCCGTCCCGACCGAGCACGCCGAGGCAGTCGCCTTCCGCGAGTGGCTCGATACGCAGGTCGCCCTCGGCAACGTGCGCCGCTACACCCACCTCGCGCAGGAGACCTTCACGAGGAGCTGGGGGACGAAGCGCAGGAACCACCTCGAAGGCGTGCGCCCCGGCTTCCCGGATTACTGCGTCGTCGTCGGTAAGGGCGACGGCGTGACCGGCCTCGTCTTCGTCGAACTGAAGCGCCCGCGCGGCCCGCAGGGGGGCGCGAACGGGACGCGGCTGTCGGACGAGCAGGTTGCGTGGCTCCGTGACCTTAACCGCGTGGGCGACGACTGTCATGCCGCCGTCTGCTATGGGTCCGGTGAGGCGATTGACTTCGTTAAAAAATTCCTATGACCGAAGCGCAAAAGCTACTTGAGCAGGAGCGGCTGGCCGACGCGATCAAGCAAAACGTCGCCGCCGCAGTCAAGAAGAACGACGAGGAGTTCGCTGGCTACGTCTCGCGGACGACGGCGAGGAAGGCGACAGACGCGGCGTGAGGCGACCCCCAAAGGTCGGGGGCCGCTCGGAGGGGTGACGGAAGATAGACGTTACGTTACCCAATTCAGTTCCATGTGCGTAGGGGGACGAATCCCGAACATGACGGGGACTCCGAACATGATGGAAAGCTAGGTGGAGACTGGCCACCAAATGCGGGGTGTAAATCCCCGCCCCCTCCGAGAGGCCCCAAGACCAACAGGCCGGATTAACGGCCTAGATTAAATAAAGTATGGGATGGGAAACGAGATACTTATCATCTTAAAGGAAAAAAAGCAAATCCTCAACAGGTTCACTCAAGCGGTGCTGTTCGAGTATGAGGGGAACCTCAAATACGCGGACCTCAAACACGCGAACCTCAAAGGCGCGGACCTCGAAGGCGCGAACCTCGAAAGCGCGAACCTCAAATACGCGAACCTCGAAAGCGCGGACCTCGAAGGCGCGAACCTCGAAAGCGCGGACCTCGAAGGCGCGAACCTCGAAGGCGCGGACCTCAAAGGCGCGGACCTCAAAGGCGCGAACCTCGAAAGCGCGAACCTCGAAGGCGCGAACCTCGAAGGCGCGGACCTCGAAGGCGCGGACCTCGAAGGCGCGGACCTCGAAGGCGCGAACCTCGAAGGCGCGGACCTCGAAGGCGCGAACCTCGAAAGCGCGGACCTCAAACACGCGAACCTCAAAGGCGCGGACCTCGAAGGCGCGAACCTCGAAGGCGCGGACCTCAAAGGCGCGGACCTCAAAGGCGCGGACCTCGAAGGCGCGAAGACGGCCTACGCCAATGTTAACTTCTCGCCCTCCGAAAAACAGCAGGCCCTCCAGTTCGTCGATGGGCTGGACAAGTAGCCCCACACACATAGCCTTTTAATGGCCGATTAAGGCC
>JALOCI010000115.1 GCA_023227835.1 Bacteroidales bacterium | reverse complement strand
CGCTTTCGTTCATAGCATTTATCTTTTTAAAAGTGAATCATTAATTGTATTCCTGTCTATTTCAGTTATGGCCTCGTGGCACTCCTCACAAACAGAAATAAGTTCATAGAGCGGTTCATTTTGCCAATGTCTATAGCTGATATGATGAACCTGGGTTGCTCTCCTCTTTAAACAAGCCTGACATAAATACCCGTCTCTTTTTAATACCTCATCCCTCTTTTCCCTCCACTCCATAGAACTTAGGTATTTATTATGTTTATCAAACCATTCCTGCTTTTGTTTTTCCTGACTTGTCTGAATTAACTGAGAATAACGCTTACTATATTTTTCAGACTGTTCATTAAGCCACTTATCATATATTTGCTTGTCAAGTAATTTTACCTCATTCATGTTTAAATCTGACTGCTTAATAAATTGTCCGAATAAGGTGAAACAGGATGAACACATATTCTGAACCCTAAAACTTCCATTAACAGCATATTTTCTCAGAATACTTTTCTTATGATCACAACATTCAACCTTAAATGAATAGCAATCAGGACAGATGATTAATTTATCCTTGCCAAAATTCTCATAAATGAGCTCACCCGTAAATCCGCATTTTTCACACTTTATGCTCATATCACATTGAATTTATAAATGGTGATTCTAACTGTTGAATACTGTTTGTAAATTCAACCTCCGGCAATCCTTTTTCATTGACTATAAAGGAAAACTTATCAAAGTCATAAGTTCCCCGGATCAGGTCACAGCTTACCTCACTTCTTGAATTATCACTTTCATCCTTTGTTACTGAGATAACACATTCAGCCTTTTTTAAAATACTACTTCCTAAATGTCCTGTTGCATAGTTGTCATTCTTGTTTTGGTGGATGACAGTACATATGTGGACATTATATTTCTTTGTCCATTTCATTAAAAGAGTAACCACCCTGGATGCTTCAATTTCATCGTTAATGGCATTTGCCAGGTCAGCGATTCCGTCAATAACAATAAATCCCATCTGATCCCCGCCCTTAACAAGAAATCTGTCAATAATTTCACAACGTTCAAATGGAGAATATTCTCTGAGATCAAAAGCGCCAAAGTTTGGGGACTTGCCTACCATGTCCCAAACTCTTCTTGCAGATACATAAGCATCATAATTGCTTTGCTCAGTATCAAATAATACAACCCCTGATTTTGATTTCGGAAGTTCTGCAAGGAATATCTTTCCGTAATAAGTGTTTATAGTCATAGAGCTAAGGAATAGGGTTGTTAAAAATGTTTTCTTTGACTTGCTTTTTCCGGTCACTGCGCTGAAATTTCCAAGTGTGAAAACTCTATTGTACATATATTCACCACCTATCCGTGTTTTGATCCTTAAAATAACCGGAGGCTTTGCAACTGGTATTTCAAGATCAATAAATGATTTTTCCAGAATAGCATCAAGGGTTTTTTCTTTTGTCTCTTTGGATTGTGATTCAAATTTTACCGGCTGTTTGTCATCTGTCTGGTATCTTTGATGAAGATCCTTTGCAAACTGTTTAAAATCCCCGTTATATTTTAAAAGTCCGATAACCTGAAATGCTGTATATCCTTTTTCCTGTTCAAACGGATGACCCGAAGAGGAGAAATTATAAAATATCCCAGGGTATGCCTTGCCAAGTGTAGCACTTATTCCCTTTTTTTTATCAGGCCGCTGCCATATTCCCTCTTTCAATTCCTTCCATCCATGATCTTTTAGGGTACTTATCATTTCTTCTAGTGAGACCGGATCATTATTAAACTTATTCCCGACAGTATCTTTTTCCTCTTCGGCCTTATTAATTACTTTTACGTTTTTGTTGAATGTCCTGCAGGCCGAAAGTAATACTGCCCTATCTTCCGATGTTATATAAGGGATATGAAAAATGTTATTGCGGATGACATTATATCCGGGTGTAGGACTGACAACAAAATAGCCACCCTCTCCCCTTGTCTCAATCAAAACATCTGCCCTTTGTCTGCCGTTTTCATCTGTACGTATCCGGGAAGCTAATTTCTGATTCCCCTCAACAAGATCACAGCGGTATAGTAAATGGAAACCTCCTGATACTGTAGATTGAATCGGAAGAGAATATTTTTTAACAATTTCAGTTACTCCCTCGATAGTTGAGAACTCCTGCAGAACTTGTTTTGCATCCCCGAAATGATTATCAAAATCCAAACATTCAAGACCTCCTGATATTTTCCCGGCAATTAGTGCAATGCCATGACTGAGGGCATATTCAGATTTATTAACCCAGCCACCCTTCCATGATTCACCCTTTGGAATTGCTGGCATCTTATCTTTGCCCGTTGGTAAGCTTGCAAAGCCAGCCTTATGATATTTTTCAAATGCTTCGATCATTATATAACTATTGAAGGGTTATCACGCTTCACGAATGTTAGGAAGGTCTTATAAACTGTTTTATTTCCATTGATCTTCTTCCAGTTTTCCATTCTCTCAAGAACATCAGTTATGCTGAATTTATATTTCTCTCTCAGATACCAGAGTTTTTTAAACTGAGGATAAGTTACCTGTTGATCCATTTTCAGGACAGAGGTCAAAGGGATTCCGAGGTTATTATTTCCGAAAAGGATTTTTACGAACCTTAGATAATTTTCATCGGAGTTTGAATTTTGAATTTCTGAATCGTAAAATTTGTTATATGATATAACTTTATATACTGTATTATCTTTATTGTTTGTGTTACTTGGTTGTTCTTTGGTGGCTACTTGCTGGCTACTTGGTTGTTCTTTGGTTGTTACTTCTTCTTCGCTCTCATTCTGGTATTCATCCCATTTATTGATACTTATGACAGAATATTGCTTGTTACTTTTAATGCTTATCATATCAAATTCAGGTGAAGCAAACTTATTGATCCACTTATAGATAGTTGATCCGTCGATATTAAGTTCCTCCTCTGCCTTAAATCTTCCGAAAAGAAACTCTCCGGGATTTACTTTTACAGTGGTTTCTCCCCTGCCAATTTTAAGAGATATGAAGCGCTCTTTATAGCTTGCTTTAGCTAAACACCAAATCCAAATTTTTAGGGCTGTTTGATGAGCAAAGACCTGAGAATCTAATGTCTTTCTATGGACTTTAAAATATCCTTCCATTTGGTGTAGTTTTAAGCATAATACCAAATAAGGACGGTGGCATCTCCCGTCTGCTAAGTCCTTCACCAGGGCCTCCGGTTTCCCGGAACGGAAAATAACCACCGCCGTATTTTAATTGGCATAAAAAATGCCCGAACATATTAGGGCTTACAGCCCCAGTGATAGACTTAGCAATCACAAAGATAAATATTATTTTCAATTCCGCAATAATCATAACAAATTATTTGCAAATTATTTCAAAAGTTATATGATTGCCGAGTTCATCT
>JALOCI010000114.1 GCA_023227835.1 Bacteroidales bacterium | reverse complement strand
GAGTTCGTCATCTATGGGCCAGAGTACTGTGGCCCATAGATGACGAACTCGGTGGCCGGCGATGGCTGGGCCTTCATCATCTGCCGTGCTGCCCAGTCCAGCGACGGCACGAACACATGGGCCTCGCCGCCTTCCTCGAGCCGGTCCGCGATGCCTTGCAGCATGCCCATGGCAGCGGCATAGGTGCCGCGCTGTAGGACGCTGAAGACAACGACGGCCTGCATAGGCTCCTTGGGGAAGGCATCTTCGAGCCGCACGATCTCTGCTCCAGGATAGAGGCGGGCTGCTACCTCCTCCCCTTCTCCGATGACGTGTACCCTAGACATGGGGCGCCACCTGGGTCTCGTAGTCGCAGATGCAGTGCCCCCACTTGTTCATGTGCCTCTCGATGTACTCCTTCATGGTCTCGTTCTCGCACTGCTTAGGCTTGGCCATGGGGTCCATGACGGCATGGCGGTCACAGAGCGGCCCCTTCCGCACACTCCACCATCGGGCCGGTGTCTGGCAGGGCTTGAACTGGCCCGGACTCACCTGGATCATCCACGAGCACCGAACGAATCGCACTGCCGCGCTCCCTCCTGTCGATCTGGTCTAGCTGGTACTCCCAGAAGTCGTCCCCATCTATCACGTACTCTGTGACGTGCCCCGACTCCAGACGTGTATCCACGATAGGCCGATAGCCAACCTCTGCGGCCAGTTCCAGGAAGAAGAAGTCCTCCGTCCGCCCGTTGTCGAACACGTAGAAGGGATAGTCCCGTTGCTTCACTTCCATCAGCGCCTCGTAGCGCTTGCACCCGATGCCTTCGTAGCGTCCGACGTGGTCGGGGTGCACCGGCAGCAGCGGCCCGGTGGGGCGCTCCATGAGCACGAACGCTTCCATGATGGCCGTGAACACCTCGCGCCGGATGAGGCTGCACCCCATGCCGATGCCGTCACACTCGATGATCTCGCCCTTGTAGTAGTCCTTGATGGGCACGTAGAAACCCTCTTCGCGGCGGTACAGCAAGGGCACGGGCTCCTTCCCTGCCTTGATGTCCACGCGCCCGAAGTAGACACCACTGGCAATGGGGACGTTCAACTCAGCCAGCCGGTAGATGGCCGAGGAGTGCACCACCGTGTCGTCATCCACTTGCATGATGCCGTCGCTGCCGGCCATGAGGAACTCGTGCACATTCTGGTTACGGGCGGTATCGGTAAGGGCGCCGGTGGCCCGAATGACGTGGCCGATGCGCATGCCGGCCCCGGCCGTGATAAGGCTCGTCGTCATCAGCGGCCCCCACCACGTGGGGCTCTGCCACTTGTTGCACGGGATTGCTACGTCGATCGTCAGCACGCAGTGCGCTCCTGAAGGATGCGAGTGATCTGTGTGATCTGGTCTCCGAGATGGCCGGCCGTCCAGAGTAGTTCGTCACTCGGTGCATCCTCGTTCCAGACGACGGCGTGGTCATCGTTCCTGTGGAGGCGGAGCCACACCACATTGTAGAGAGCGACACGGAACCCGTACTCGTGCCACTCGATCAGGAACTCTACCAGTCCCATCGCCTACTCCTGTCCTGCGAGAGGGGCGGAGACCGATGCCCCCGCCCCGACGGATGCCTAGAAGCCACCACTGAGCGTGGTGTAGAGGCGGCTGTGCGCGAGGTCGCCGTGCTGCACGACCAGCGAGTAGTCACCGAGTATCTCGATGGCTCCGGCCAGGTCGTACTCCTGGGCCCTGCCGGTGTCCTTCTCGAAGAACTCGTCACCGGTGTAGACACCGATGTAGGCGCTCTCCAGCAGCCATCCGTAGCTGTTGGACATGTGGCGGTTGGCGATCAGCTCCAGGTCGTGGTACTGCGTCTGCACACGTCCGAGCCGCATGCCCAGCTCGGTCTCGTCCTGCGAGACCCGCACGAAGCTTGAGGAGTCCAACGTATCGCGCAGTCGGTTGGCCGCCGTCGGGTGCAACATGAGGATATCCGGGTTGCCCCCGTCCAGATGGCAGTAGAGGCTCGCCGTGTCCACGTTGGCCTTGGTGATGGTCGTGGCGCTGGTGACGTAGTTGCCCGCCGTGGTGATGAAGGCTGCCAGAGACCCCATGAGGCGCACAGTCGTGGCGCTGCCGGCTGCACGCAGGTCTGCCGCTTCCAGGAGGCACGCCTTCTCCAGGCCGCGCCAGAGTTCGAGCATCTTCTTGTCGCGCTGGCGGCGTAGCTCGGAAGCCACACCGTACTTGGCGATCTTCTCCTGGTGCCGCGTCACCTCGACAGCATCGCGTAGGGTCTGGAGGTAGTTGTACGGCTGGTTGACCGTCGTGGTCGGGCCGTAGGCTGCCGCCGCGCCCTCGGTGCTGGCACTGGTGATGATGGTGATGGTGGCCGTACTAGAGTGGGTAGCGTCGGTGCCACCAACCGAAACCACCGTGAGCGTGTTCGTGCTCTGAGTGACCGCCGAGACGTAGAAGAACTGCGAGTCGACCTGGATGATGTCGTATGGCTTGAAGTAGCTGCCATCCGCCACCGTGAGCGACGTTGCACCACTGGCAGCGGTGGAGGCCATCGCGGTCGTCTGCGCTCGGAGGTCGTCTTCCGACCACTCGATCTTCGTCCCTATCTCGCGGATGTTGAACTTCTCGTTCGCACCGCCCGGCGTGAAGGCCGACAGGAACGGGTGATCCGTCGGCGTGATCATGCTGATCGCGTCGGAGATGACCCGCTTGTTGAGGTTCGTGTCGGTATAGGTCGTGCGGGGCTGGTCCGCCCCATATCCGATGGCCATGGTAGGGCTCCTGCTCTAGCTTAGATGTCGAGCCCCCGTGCCCGGTACTTGGCACGCACGTTCACCCGGCCCATGCCGCTGCTCGTGCGCTTGATCTCCGCATCGTACTCCTTGCGGAGTTTGTCTTGCTCGGACGCGGGTGCCTTCGGGGAACCGCCGGCCACCTTGTCCGCCCCAGTTGCACGTCTCTCTTCCAGTTCCTTCGTCTTCGTCAGCTTCGCCGTTTCCTTGGTCAAGCGCTCGATCTCCTTCTCGGCGTCAGCGAGCCGTTGCTGTGCTTCCCGCTCGGCCTTCTCTCGCTTGTAGACCGCGATGTTGGCCCGGAAGTCGTCGGGGCTCGTGCCCTTGTCCACAGCCGCAATCTCGTCAGGTGTCAGGCCGGAGTCCAGGACCGTCTTGTAGAACTGGTTCTGGAGACGGGACTTGGTTAGTTCCTGCTCCAGTCGACCGGCCTGTTTCGAGATCGCGTCCTCGCTAAGGCCCTCATTGTGGAGATCGCTACGCATCTCCGCGATCTGACTGGATAGACGCGCTTCCTCGCGCTCTGCCTGTAGCCGCCGCTCGGCTGCCTCTGCGCGCTGCTTCTCCACGGCGATCTGCCGCTGGAGGCTCGCTTGCAGTGCCTTGCCGTCCGGTATGGCTG
>JALOCI010000051.1 GCA_023227835.1 Bacteroidales bacterium | reverse complement strand
CCCCGGGTCAGTGACCATCCCCTGGCCCAGGTCCTGGCCGCCCCTCAGCCCAGGCGGACCGCCTACCGGTTCTGGCACGCGATCATCTCCGACCGGCTGCTGTACGACCGGTGGGCGGCCTTGAAGGTCCCCCAGGCGTCCGGGCCGGTGCCCATCCGTCTCGTGCGCGTGCCGGCTCACCGCCTCTCGTTCACCTTGGACGGCCTGGACCAGGTGACCAAGGTCCGCGTCTACCGAGGCGCCTCGCCCCAGTTCCCGGACGGCTGGCAGGAGCTGGAGCCCGAGGAGGTGGTCTTCGACCACGGGTACTCCCCGTCCGGGGCGGGCCTGTCCCCGATCGACACCCTGGCCGACATCCTCGCCGAGTCCATCGAGGCGATCCGGTGGCGCCGCCAGGTGTGGGCCAACGGCGCGCGCATCCCCGCCTGGGTGGAGCGCCCCGTCGACGGCGACGTCGAGGGCTTCGACCGCGCCAAGTTCGACGCCGAGTGGCGCTCGCGGTTCACTGGTACGGGGCCGGACGCCGGTGGTGCACCGCTGCTCGAGGACGGCTTGAAGCTGCACAAGCTCGACGTGTTCACCCCCCAGGAGATGGGCGAGATCGAGGCGCGGACCCTGACCGGCATCGAGGTCGCCACCGCGTTCCACATCGCCCCCGAGCTCGTCGGGGCCCGCCAGGGCACGTACTCCAACGTCCGGGAGTACCGCCAGATGCTCTACGGCCCGTCCCTGGGCCCCTACATCCGCGAGTGGGAGCAGGCGGTCGACGACCAGCTGACCCCGGACCTGGCCGCCGGCCGGCCGCTGTACGTCGAGGCGAACGTCGACGCGATGTTGCGGGGCTCCTTCGAGGAGCGCGCGGCGATCATGTCGACCGCCGTGGGTGGCCCGTGGCTGCTCCGCAACGAGGCCCGTGCCCTGGACAACCGGTCGGCCCTCGACGGCGGCGACGACCTGATCGTCCCCCTCAACGTGATCGTGGGTGGCCAGGCGTCCCCGCGTGACTCGGGGTCGCAGAACCTGGGCGGCAAGACCCCTCGCCCGCGGTGGCTGGTCAAGTCCGCCGACACCGTTGGTGAGCGCATGCGCCAGGCCTACGCCGACGACGTCGCCGCGTTCGTGGGGCGCCAGCAGGCCGCGGTCACCTCGGCCCTGGGGGCCAAGGCGGTCCCTCCGTTGGCCGATGCCTGGGACACCGACCGGTGGGACCGCGAGCTCGCCGTGATCACGTTCCGGCGCATGAACCAGGCGGCGACCGTCCGTGCGGCCGAGGTCGTCGACGCCCTCGATGTCGAGGACTTCGACCCCGACGAGCTGCTCGGGTGGGTCGCGGTCTCGGCGCGCAAGGCCGCGGCGGGCTGGAATGCCAAGACCTACGACGCGCTCGCCGAGGCCGTGCGCGAGTCGGACTGGAAGACGGGGGTCTCGGCGGTCTTCGCTGCGGCCGCGGTTGGGCGTGCGGCGTACCTGGCGACCACGACGAGCACCGATGCGGGCAACTTCGGGGCGGCTGAGGTTGCCACCCGGGCCGGGATGACCACCAAGACATGGGTAGTGACCTCGGCGAACCCGCGGTCCTCCCACGCGGCCATGAACGGGGAGACCGTCCCGGTCGGTCAGGCGTTCAGCAACGGTGCCCGTTGGCCTGGTGACGCGGTCTTGCCCGAGGAGGAACGCGCCAACTGCCAGTGCGTCGTCGAGTTCAACAGAGAGGACTGACCGTGCGGATCAAGGACTTCGGCGCGCAGGTGAAGACGGCAGGTCCCGGCCTGGGCGAGGGGGAGTTCGAGGCCATCGTCTCCGTCTTCGGCAACCTCGACTCCGACGGTGATGTGGTCGTGCCGGGGGCGTTCGCCAAGACCCTCGCGGAATGGGCGGCCAGCGGAGACCCGATCCCGGTGATCTGGTCCCACGCCTGGACCGACCCGTTCTCCCACATCGGGCACGTGATCGAGGCCAAGGAGATCGACCGGGGCTTGTGGGTCAAGGGCGCCCTGGACCTGGACAACCCCACGGCGGTCCAGGTCCGCAGGCTCATGAAGGGCCGCCGCGTCACCCAGTTCTCCTTCGCCTACGACGTCGTCGAGGGCGCGTGGGTCACCACCGCCAAGGGCGACCCGGACGTCTACGAGCTGCGCGAGCTGGTCCTGTACGAGACGGGGCCGTGCCTGCTGGGCGCCAACCAAGAGACCGAGCTGATCGCTGCCAAGGCTGCCGCGGTGGCCGGCGCCGTCAAGGCCGGCCGGGTCCTGTCACAGAAGAACTACGACGCGCTCGTGGAGGCCCGCGACGCGATCTCGGGGGTCATCGCCGCCGCCGAGCCCGAGAAGACTTCCCCGCCGCCTGGCGGGGAGAAGACCGACGAGCCGAGCCAGGCCGACGGGTCGCCTGCCGACGACGAGCCCGCAGGGGCCAAGTCGGGTCAGGCCGCGCCGCCGGCTCCGCGACGTGCCCGAGCGGTCGCCACCATAACCATCCTCTGAGAGGAGCTCCCGTGAACATCAAGGAGCAGATGGCGGCCCTGAAGGCCGCTATGGAAGCGATCGTGGACACGGCCAAGGCCGCGGCCCGCGACCTGACCGTCGAGGAGTCCACCGACATCGAGACCAAGGCCGCCGAGTACACCGCGCTCAAGGACCGGCTGACCGAGGCCGAGAAGGCGGCGAGCCTGCTCGCGGACCTGGCCGAGCCGGTCGGCACCGGTGGGGACGAGCCCGAGGACGCCCGCCGGACCGAGTTCCTCCCGGGTGACTTCGGGAAGGCGTTCGTGGCCTCCGACGCCTACCGGGGGTTCCGCAAGGCTCACCCGTCGGGGATCGGCAACGAGACGCCCGTCAACATCGGCGCCAAGCTGGGGCCGATGTCGGGCCTGTTCAAGGCGACGATCGGGATCGACTCCGACGCGTCGGGGTTCGTCAACCCCCAGCGCCTGGCTCCGGTGGACTACACCGGGCCGGAGGACATCACCCTGCTGGACCTGATCTCCCGGGGCACGATGACCGGGAACATGGTCGAGTACGTCCAGATCGTCAGCGTCACCGAGGGCGCTGCGATCGTCGAGCCGGGCGACCTCAAGCCCCTGTCGGACTTCGCCACGACCCTGGCCGACGCCAAGGCGTACACCTACGCCGACGGTTTCGACATCACCAACCAGGCCCTGTCCGACGACGGGTTCGTGGCGTCCTACATCCAGGCGCGTCTGCCCCGTCACCTGCGCCGTGAGGTGCAGCGGGTCCTCCTGGAGGGTTCGGGCCTCAACGGGGAGCCTCAGGGCATCCTGTCGACCACGGGCGTGCAGAACCAGTCGCCCGAGGGCACCGACGTCCTCGACACGATCGCCGCGTCGATCGAGAAGGTCGAGAACGCTGACGGCACCGCCACCGCGGTCGCCCTGACGGTGCGGGACGCCTGGGCCCTGCAGCGCCTGCGCGACGCTCAGGGTCGCTTCTACGGCAACGGGCCCTGGTCGCAGGGCCCGTTGACGGTCTGGGGTGTCCCGGTCGTCAAGGTCCGTCAGCTGACCACCGGGCGCGCGGTCGTCGGCGACTTCCGCACGGTCACCCTGCTCGACCGTGAGGGCGTCTCGGTCGTGGCGTTCAACCAGCACGCGGACTACGCGCGGCGCAACAAGACGTACGTGCGCGGCGAGCTGCGTGCCGCTCAGGCGATCTTCGAGCCGGCCAAGCTCGTGGTGGTCGACCTCGGTTCGGGGGAGTCCGCGTCCTCCTGACCTGCCCGGACATGTGCTGCCCCGCCCCCGGGAACCATCACGGTCCCGGGGGCGGGGTCCGTCCACAACCAGATCGACGAACAGGAGCCCAGCTATGGAGATGGTCATCATCAACGGCGTGCGGTATCGCCCTGAGGCGGCGCCGGCCGAGCTGCGCGCCGCCCAGCCTCGCGCGCGTGGCAAGGCCCGCCGGCCGCGGTCGACCCCGAACAAGTCCGGACCTCGCCGGCGCGGCAGCGCCGACCCGGCCGCCCCGGCGTCCGTCCCGGCCGACGCCGACCTCGACGCCGACCTCGACGCCGACCTCGACGACGAGGACGACGACGCGGACGACGGCGACGGGGACGACGAGGGCGTGCAGGGTGCCCACGCCTGACCTGTTGTCCAGCCCGGCCCGCGTCAGGGCGTTGCCCGGCGGTGCCGGGCTGGACGACGATCGCGTCTACACGCTGCTGGTCAAGGCCAGTGCGGCGTTCCGCGGGCAGACCCGTCAGCACATCTCGGCCGTGGCTGGTGACGTGGTCACTCTCGATGCCCGCCCCTCGTGGGCGTTGCAGCTCCCGCAGGTGCCCGTCACGGCCGTGCACGCGGTCGTGGTGGATGGCCTGGCGCTGGTCGAGGGCGACGACTTCGAGTGGTCTGCGGCGGGGGTCCTGAAGCGTCACGGAAGGTGGCCCGACCGCTACCGGTCGGTCGTGGTGACCTACGACCACGGGTACCCGGTCGTGCCCGACGACGTCGCCGACGTCGTCGCCGAGGCCGCCGTCATCGGTTCCTTCCGCACCCCAGGCGTCCTCAACGTCCAGCTCGGTGCGACGTCCTACGGGTTCGACCGGTCCGGTCGCACCCAGGACTGGGTCGACACGGTCGCCCGGTACAGGGTGCGTCGCCGGTGAACCCGGTCCTGATGCTGATGACGCGCCCGTGCACGGTCGATCGCACCACCCGTGGTGACCCGGATGTGGCCGGGGACGCGCCGGTGACCGCCGTGCCCGTCTCGGCCTTGTGCGAGATCCAGCAGTCCCAGTCCTCGGAGATCCGCGACGGGGTCGCCGTGGTCGTCTCGGTGTGGAACCTGTACGGGTTCGTCGATCCCGCCTCCGGCACGTACCTGGACGTGGGGCTGGCGGCCGGCGACGTCGTCGAGGTCGACGAGGTGGCCTACGCGGTCGACGGTCGCCCGTGGGTCGTGCGCGACCCCCTGACCGGGTCCGTCTCCCATGTCCAGGCGCGCGTGCGCCTGGCCGAGTAGGTGGTGGTGATGGCCGGCGTGCAGTGGGAGCCCGACCGTGAGGGCATCGACGCGCTGCTGTCCTCTCCCGAGGCCGTGGGGGCCATGGGGGAGATCGCCGCGATCGCCGGGGCTCAGGTGGAGCGGGCGATGCCCGAGCGCACCGGCGCCACGAAGCGTTCGATCGTGACCGGCGCCGGCGTGGAGGACGGCCGCGCGGTCGGGGTCGTGGGGACGACCTCGAGCATCTGGCACTTCTTGGAGTACGGGGCCGCGGGCACCGTCCCGTCCCGCCCGTTCGCCCGCGGCATGCAGGCCGCCGGCCTCGAGTACGAGGCGACGGGCCGATGAGCCCGATCCGGGTCCTGCCCAACGCCGAGGCCCTCCTGGTTGCGTTCCTGCGCGCCGACCCCGACGTGTCCGCACTCGCCGGCCAACGCGGCTACACCGGCGCCCTGCCCCCCGACCCGGGTCTGCCGTGCTTCCGGGTGACCCGGTGGGGTGGTGTCCCGGCTGTGGGCTACCCGCTGGTCCTGGACACCGCGAGCATGCAGGTCGACGTGTGGGCGTCCACGAACACCGCCGCCCAGGCCCTCTTGGCCACGATCCGGGCCGTCATGGCCGAGCGCATGCCCGGCAAGCACCCGACCGGGGTGGTGACCCGCGTGGACTTCGGGCCGATGTCGGACGCCCCGGACACCACTTTCGACCCGCCGCGGCCCCGCTACGTCGCGGACGTGACCATCACCTACCGGGGGCTGTGACCTACCGCTCCCATCCACGCCCGGCCGCCCGGCCGGGGGTTCCCGTACGCCCTCACGACGAAAGGTCACCACCATGAAGGACGCCACACGAGTGCGCGTCGCCCTCACCGGCTCCATCTGGGTCGCTGATGAGGGTGCGACGATCCCCGGGACCGTCGAGGACGTCCCCGGTCCGGAGTTCGCCGACCTGGGCTACACCTCCGAGGACGGGGTGACGTTCACCATCGGTCGCGAGACCACCGACATCCCCGGCTGGCAGTCCCTGGAGCCTCTTCGCAGGCTCGTCACCGCCACACCAACGGCCGCGGCGTTCGTCCTGCGTCAGCTGGAGCGGGCGACCCTGCTCAACTCCCTGGGCGGGACGATCACCCCCACCGGGACCGGGCTGTTCCGGTGGGAGCCCGATGAGACCAACCTGCCCGTCAAGGTCTTGCTCATCGACTTCGTCGACGGGGACTTCAGCTACAGGTTCGGGTTCCGGCGCGCCCAGAACCTCGCCGAGGTCGAGATCCAGCTCGTCAACAACGCGGCGATCGACCTGCCCAACGAGTGGTCGGCGTTGGCTGCGGGCGGGGAGACCAAGGCGTGGTTCATCGACACCAACGACCCGTCGTGGGACGAGGACGAGTCCTCGGTCTGACCCCCGGTCGGACCCGGGCGGGTTGTTCGTGCGGCTCCGCCCGCCCAGGTCCTTCAACCCTCCAGGAGCCGCACGAGGAGAGAACCGCACATGGCAGCACCGAAGAAGACCCGCAAGCTCATCCGCGTCGAGTTCGACGACGCCTCCGTCGCCACGTTCAACCCGAACCGGCCGAACCTGCTCGTCGCGTTCGAGCTCGAGCACGGCGAGCAGCAGCCCAAGACCCACACCCAGCTGGCGTGGCTGGCCTGGCACGCCCTCGGCCGCGACGGCAAGTTCGAGACGTGGCTCGACACCGTCGCCTCGATCGACACCACCGAGGTCGAGATGGGAAAAGCCTGACCCTGGCCCGTCTTGCCCAGGTCGCGGCCGCGGGCGGCGTGGCCCTGTCCGCGGTCACAGACCTGGACGAGGACGAGATCACCGCCTACGCCGAGGCCGTCCAGGTGAGCCGCCGCCAGGACCAGTGGGGATACACCCAGGAGCTGCTCGCCGAGATCCTGCAGCTCCAGCACGCCACCGTCCTGGCCATCAGGCGGGGCATGCCCGTGGTCAACGTCAGGCACCTGCGGCGCGGGCGCACCAAGCCGGTCGAGGTCAAGCGGCCGGCGTGGATGGGCGAGGGCGCCCGCCCGGGCGAGGTCGTCCTGACCTCGGTCCGTGGCCTCAAGGACTACCTGCACTAGGACGCATCGGGGGGCGGGTGGTCCGGTGAGCACCGAGATCGGCAAGGCCCGCGTCAAGGTCGAGTTCGACAACGAGTCCGTCAACGAGGGCATCGACGCCACCAAGGGCGGGGTCCTGTCCCGGCTCGGCAACCTCGGGGCTCTCGGCGGCGCCGCGCTCGCGGCAGGCATCATCGCGGGCGCGGTCGCCGCCGGCACGGCCCTGTACGGGGTCGGCAAGGGCTTCGACGACGTCACCGACACGATCCGGGTCGGCACCGGTGCCCAGGGCACGGCCCTGGACGGCCTGGTCGACGTCGCCCGCAACGTCGGTGCGCAGGTCCCGGCCGAGTTCGACGCGATCTCCACGACCGTCGCGGACCTGAACACCCGCCTGGGCCTGTCCGGGGACACCCTGGAGACCGTCGGGGCCCAGTACCTCGAGGCCGGCCGGATCCTGGGCTCCGACGTCGACATCCAGGCCACGTCGGCGGCGTTCTCCGCGTTCGAGATCGAGGGCGAAGGCGTCATCGACGCCATGGACACCCTCTTCCAGGTGTCCCAGGCCACCGGCGTCGGCATGAACGAGCTCGCCGCCGCGACCCAGCAGAACGCCCCGGCGTTGCAGGCCCTCGGATTCTCCTTCGAAGAGACCACGGCCCTGGTCGGGTCCCTGGACAAGGCCGGCCTGAACGTCGGCCAGACGATGTCGTCGATGTCGCGGGGCATGGTCACCCTCGCCCGCGACGGCGAGGCCCCCGCCGAGGCGTTCCAGCGGGTCGTCGGCGAGATCGAGGGGTTCATCGCCGCCGGCGACACCGCCTCGGCGGTCGACCTGGCCTCCCAGGTCTTCGGCACGCGCGGCGCGACGCAGATGGTCGGGGCGATCCAGTCCGGCACCCTCGCCCTTGGCGACCTCGTCGGCGCGGCGGGACTGACCCAGGACACCATCCTCGAGCTCGGCACCGAGACGATGGACGCTGGGGAGTCCTGGCAGGTCTTCAAGAACCAGGCGCTGCTCGCCCTGGAGCCGGTCGGGTCCGCGATCTACGGGGTCGTCGGCGACGCGTTCGCCTCCCTGGCGAGCTCGGGCGTGATGGACCAGTTCGCGGGGTTCCTGTCCGGGATCGGCGATGCGATCGCCGGCCTGGACCTGGGTGGGGTCCTCCAGGGCATCGACCTGGGCGCGATCTTGCAGGTCCTGTCCCCGATCGGCACCCTGGTTCGGGCGATGGCCCCGGTGTTCCCGGTGCTGGCCCAGGCGATCACCCAGGTCGGGCGTGCCATCGGCGGGGCGCTCCTGGCGGTCCTGCCCTCGCTCACCCCGATCTTCGCCTCGATCACCGACGTCGTGACGACCCTGGCCCCTGTCCTGGGTGACCTGGCCGCCATGGCCGCCGACGTCCTCGGCGAGGCGATCGCCGCGGTGACCCCGGTCCTGGTCGAGATCGCCGACGTCCTGGCGGGCGCGCTCGCCCAGGTCCTGCCCGTCATCGCCGACATGATGGCGCGCCTGGCTCCGATCGTCGGCCAGGTGTTCGCGGCCCTGACCCCTCTGATCCCTCCGCTCCTGTCGATCGTCGAGGCGTTCCTCCCGCTCCTGCCTCTGGTGGCGGACCTGGTCTCGGCGCTCCTGCCCCCGCTGGTGGACCTGTTCGTCGCCGTCCTGGAGCCGGTGATCGAGCTGGTGGGTGCCCTCGCCGAGGGCCTGGCCCCGGTCCTGCAGGTCGTTGCGACCGCCTTGGCGGAGACAATCGAGTGGGTCGTCGGCCTGGTCGAGGGGTTCGTGGGCCTGCTCACGGGCACGATCGACGTGGGCGACCGGCTCTCCGACGTCTGGGGTGCGATCAGCTCGACCGCCCAGGACGTGTGGAACAACCTCATCGGCTTCGTCGGGGCCCTGCCGGGCCGAATCTGGGACGGCCTGCGCTCGATCGCCACGACCGTGCACACCAACGTCGTCGGCGCCGTCGCCGGGATCCGTGACGGGATCCAGGCCAAGTTCACCGAGGCCGTGGACTGGGTGGGTGGCATCCCGGGACGCATCCTCGGCGCGCTCGGCGATCTGGGCACGATCCTTCTGGGCGCCGGTCGGGCGATCATGGAGGGCCTGTGGAACGGGTTGCGCGAGAAGTGGGAGGACGTCCAGGACTGGGTCGGGGGGATCGGTGATTGGATCGCCGACCACAAGGGCCCCAGGGCCTATGACCTGAGCCTCCTCCAGCCCGCTGGTAGCTGGATCATCCAGGGCCTGCTGACGGGCCTGGAGGACGGGATCCCGCAGCTGCGGGCGACCTTGGCGCGCGTGACGGACGAGATCAGTGTGGGTGTCCCGTCGCGGTTCGCCGCGGTCACCGTCGCCGACGCCACCGCGACTGACGACGAGGCCGGTGCTGTGGGCGCGGTCCACATCGATCACCTGACCCTCAGCGCCGACGACGTCCGTGAGTTCGTGGACCTGGCCGACTTCGCCGGTTCCATCCGTCGCCTGGCGCAGCAGAGGGGCGGTGTCGGTCGTGGCTGAGTTCGTCTCGTTGTGGCGGGCCTACGGCAGTGGTGGGCAGATGCGCGCCGAGCTGTATCTGTCGGACCCGCCGGCGATCACCAAGGACACGGCCACGGTCACTCAGACCGCGCTTGCGCGGATTCGCACGACCGCTTCGATCACCGACACGTTCAACTCCAACGTCTTGAACGGGTCGATCGCTGCGTCGGACCCGAACAAGTCCGTGGTCCACGGGTCCGGCGGTGGTGTGACCGAGGTGTGCCTGGGCATCGGGGCGATAGCCACGGTGTACGGGGCGCCGGTGGTGGTCACGGTCACGGCGACGCTGTCCGGTTACGAGATCGTCTCCGGGGCCACGGCGGTGGCCGGGTCGGTGACGATCCCCGCCCGGCCCTACCAGCTGCCGGCCGCCCCGACTGGGGTGGCCGCGGCCCGCAACTCCGACACCTCGCACACGGTGACGTGGACCCGTCATGTGAGCACGGCGGCCCCGTACTCGGCCCAGAGGGTGCAGCGGTCCACCGACGGTGGGGCCTGGGCGACGGTGGCTACCGTCAGCGCCACGGCGACCTCCTACACCGATGTGACCACCGGTGCCGATCACTCCTACCGGTGGCGTGTCGTCGCGGACAACTCCTCAGGGTCGACGGCGTCGGCGGCGTCGTCGACCCTGTACACGACCCCGAAGGCCCCGGGGACCCCGGTTGCGGTCAAGAATGGGTCGAACATCGTCCTGACGTTCACCAACACCGCACGCCACGACGTGGGGGTCAAGGTCTACGAGTCCGTCGACGGTGGGGCTTTCGCCCTGGTGGACACGGTCGCAACGGCGGACCTGACGACGTGGACGCACATCGCGCCGTCGGCCGAGGTCACCCACGCCTACAAGGTCGCCACCTACAACGGGGCCCTGGTCTCGGCCCTGTCGGCGGCGTCGAACACCGTCCAGCTCCTGGCTGCCCCTGCCGCGCCGACGGGGTTGGGACCGTCGGTGGTCCGTGACGCGACCGAGGACGTGGTCCTGGTCTGGACGCACAACCCCGTGGACTCCTCGCCGCAGTCGGCGTTCCAGGTCCGTCACCGCGAGCTCGGGGCCGGGGAGTGGACGACCGAGACCCCGGTCACGTCTACGACGTCGTCGTGGACCCTGGCCGGGGGGACCTACACCAACCCCGACACGGTCGAGTGGCAGGTCGCCACCAAGGGCGCGCACGCGGACTACTCGCCGTGGTCGGCGACCGCGACGCTGCCGTCCTCGACCCGGCCGACGGCCACGATCACGACCCCGGCCGACGCGACCCAGGTGGAAACCTCAACCCTGTTCGTGGCGTGGGCTTACCACGACGCTGAGGGTTCGGCGCAGTCCGCGTGGGAGGTCAGGCTCTATGACGGCGTCGGGGCCTTGGTCGAGACCACCAGCGGCGTCGGTGCGCCGACGTCGACGACGATGGCGACGGTCGTCGGTGACGCCACCTCGTGGTCGGTGTGGGTGCGGGTCGCCGACGGCGCCGGCTTGTGGTCGGCGTGGGACACCGCCGCGTTCACCGTCGCCTACGCCCTGCCCACCCCGGCGGTCCTGGTCCTCACCTGGGACCCGGTCACGGCCACGGTCGCCCTGGAGATCACCAACCCCGTGGTCGCGGAGTTCGCCTTCCCGTTCGGCAGCGGCGACTTCGGTGACGGGGGCTTCGGCGGGAGCGCGTTCGGTGGTGTCGTCGCCCCCCCGGTCGTGCAGAACCGGGTGTGGCGGTCCGCCGGTGGTGGGTCGTGGGAGCTGATCGCCACCGGTGTGCCGCCCGACACCACGATCATCGACTGGTCGGCGCCGACGACCGGTGACGTCGACTACCGGGTCGAGGCCTTCTCCGGCCTCCCGTCGGTCGCCGTGACGCAGGAGACCGTCACCACCGGTGGCACGACCGCGGTGTTCGTCTCCGCCAGCACCGAACCCGGTGGCGGGGACTTCTCCGTGGTGTGCGTGGCCGGGCACAGGCAGACGGTCACGCAGAGTCGGGGCCGGCTGCGGGTCCTCAAGACCTACGCGGGCCGCACCTACCCCCTCGAGCGCGCGGGCCAGGCCAAGGAGCACACCCTGACGCTGAGCGCCGAGCTCGTGCCTGGCGTCGATTCCAGCCCCGAGCAGTGGCTGGACCTGGCGGACCTGGCGGGCCCGCACCTGTGGCGCGACCCGGACGGGCGCCGGGTCCTGGTGTCCGTTGCCACACCGCGGATCGTCCGTCCTGTCGGTGGGGTCAGCCACGCCCTCACCCTGGTCGCGACCCGTCTGGACGGGGTCCCCACATGAGCACCGGGTACCACCCGCCCGTGGCCGACCCGCTCCTGACCCACCGCACCGAGTCGTGGCGGACGGACCTGATCGCCCGCGACGGGGCCCCGCTGGGCACCCTGACCGGGATCACCGGTGGTGGCGTCGACCACAACGCCGCCCGGGTGCTGCACTCGGGTGGGTCGCTGGACGTCGACGACCTCGCCCAGGTGGCCGACTGGCTCGACCTGCGGGTCCGCGTGTGGTGGCAGGTCGCCGGGGTGGACCCGTGGCCGCTGGGCACGTTCGTGTGCTCCGCCCCGGGGGAGGCGCACACCGAGCCCGGCCGGTCGTGGTCGGTGGACCTGCTGGACCTGCTGTCCGTCCTCGACGGCGACGGGATCGCGGGCTCGTACTCCCTGCCCGCGGGGACCGTCGTCACCGACGCCGTGCGCGTCCTCATCACCGACACGGGCGAGACCGCGCTCGCGGTCACCGACTCCGAGGCGACCCTGGCCGCGGGCTGGGCGTGGGAGCCGGGGACCTCCCGGCTGCGGATCATCAACGACCTCCTCACCTCGATCAACTACTTCGCGCTCCACACCGACGCCTACGGGCGTTTCGTCGCGGCCCCCTACGTGGTCCCGGCCGGCCGCGAACCCGTGCGCGACCTCACCGCCGATGCGATCGTTGCGCCGGACTGGACCGGCGACCAGGACCTGACCGCGGTGCCGAACCGGGTCGTCCTGATCGGTCAGGGCTCCGGGGACACCGAGGCTCTCGTCGGGGTCGCGGAGAACACCGACCCGGCCTCCCGCCTGTCGATCCCGACCCGGGGCAGGACGCTGACCCACACCGAGACCGGCGTCGAGGCCGCCTCACAGGCCGTTCTGACCGCCCTGGCCGTCCGCCGCCTGGTCGACCTGTCCACCCCGTCCGCGACGCGTACGATCGCCCACGCACCGGTCCCCCTGGCCCTGCACGACGTCGTCGTCCATGACGGGGTGCGGGTCGCGGTCAGTTCCTGGTCACTGGCGTTGGAGCTCGGCGCCGACATGCGCACCGGTCTGCGGGAGGTCCTCCTGTGAACGTCCCGGAGATGCTCGAGGTGTTCCTCCTGCCGGCGCTGCCCGCTGGCCGGGATGCGTGGGGGTGGGCGAGCGTCACCCAGGCCTCCCCGCTGCGGGTCCGCCTCGACGGCGACGCCGCGGCGCTGGACCTGACACCCGACACCCTGACCGGTGAGCTGGCGGTGGGTCGGCGCGTGTGGGTCCAGATCACCGGTGGCCGGGTGATCGTGCATGGCGCCTCGGGTGGGCCCTGACCCGTGCCGGGCCTCGACCGGTCGCCACCGTCGACGGGTGGCGCCCGGATCATCATCCATCGCTGTCGACGACGACGGAGGGACGTGACGTGGCGATAGACCTTGATGATCTTGCAGACGGTACGACCAGCTGGGGCAGCCCTCTGAGGGGTCACCTGGAGGAGCTGGACACCCAGGGCACCGACGCGGCCGCGGCCGCGGCCGCGGCCCAGGGCACCGCCGATGACGCGGCCGCGGCCGCGGCCGCGGCCCAGGGCACCGCCGATGACGCGGCCGCGGCCGCGGCCGCGGCCCAGGCGGTCGCGGCCGCGGCCGCGACGGTCGTCAGCGTCGACGTCACCGCGTCGGGCCGTTTCCTGGCTTCTACCACCCCGCTGCCTGAGGGGTGCCAGGCCGGGGACTTCGTCTTCGTGGTCCCGGTGCCGTGAGCCCGGTCTGGTACGCCCACCCCGACGGGTACCTGCGCGCGGGTGGGACGGGTGAGCTCGGGCCGGCGTGGAGCGACGTCCCCAAGATCGACGCGGCCGGGCGCGCGGCCCTGGACGCGGCGTGCGTGGCGGCCGGGCAGATCACCTACGTCCCCTCTGCCGTGACCACCGGCCTGCTGCCGGGCACCGGCCCCCTGAACCTGTCCCCTCTCGGGGATGGCACCACCGAGGTCGCCGCGACCTGGGGGCCGTCGGCCCTGTCCGAGCGCATGGTCTGGGGTCAGCTCAAGCCGAGTGCCGCCGGTGCGTCGTCCATCGACAACTCCTGGGTCGCCGGCCCACGCCCGGACATCGTGGCTGCCAACCCGGCATCGACCGGGTACATCCGGGAGACGTCCAACCTGGCCAGGGTCTGGGCCGCTACGAACTGTGTGTTCAACGCCTGGGCGTGGACCATGCCCGAGCTGAACCCGCCCGGGGGAGCCTGGGACGTCGAGGAGTTCCTCTTCCTGATGAAGCAGTCCATCGGGATCCGCGCCGGCCGCTTCCAGCTGTCCAACTGTGAGATCACTGGCGTGCAGGACGGGTTCAACATCGCCACGACCCTCACCGACGCCGAGACCGACGAGCTGGTCACCAACCCGGCGCACGTTCGGCACTGCTGGGTGCACGCCCCGTTGTTCTACCGGGGACCGCTGTACCCGTCGCAGCCAGAGGGCACCCACTCTGACGATCAGCAGTGGTCCAGGGTGATGTACCTGACCAACGAGTACAACCTTCTCGGCGGACCGAACGACGACCTGTCGGGCTACGGCCTGACCCCGTCCAGGGAGACATCTGACGGGTGGGCCAACGCCGGGCTGATGGTCAAGCAGGAGGCTCCGGGGTCCGCGCTCGGCTACACCAAGGCGTGCACCACGCGCCGGAACATCTTCTGGGCCCACGGCCCCGGTGGCGCGGTCGAGGGCAACGGCTACAACATCAACCACGCCTACAACCCGATCTACCCCAATGCGATGGCCGACTGCGACTGGACGGACAACCTGCACGTGCGTCGGGCGGACGGGCACTACGTGATCCGGTCCTCCGCCTACGCCGGGTTGCACTCGGGGCACACGATCATCGACATGGATCCGGACGGGCAGGGCTGGACCGTGGCCGAGGCCGCCCCCATCACGAGCGGAGGCTGACCGTGGTCCAGGTGATCAAGTGGGCCGACGTCGCAGGCTCCCTCTCCGACGACGAGGTCCTCACCCTCGCCAACCTGCCAGGGCTGAACACCACCACTCAGCCGCAGCCGACCTCGGGCAACCGGTGGCAGTGGAACGCCGCGCGGGGGTGCCCGGACCGGCTGCTGGACGCGGTGAGCGGGAACTACATTCGCGGAGACGACACCGGCGGAACTGACGCGGCCGCGCTGCGCTGGTTCGACTGGAATGGCGACCCCGGGGCCAACATCAACCTGCTCGCGTTTCGGGACTCCTCGGACGCCCAGACGTTCGGGATCGCGCTGGCGTCCAACGGGCACTTGACCGTGACCTACGGGTCCAGTGTCTACGGCGCGTACATCGACATGACTGGGATGGACGCGGGCACCTACGCCGCGCAGGTGTGGTGCCACGCCGTGGCAACCCCGGACGGGTACGTCCGGCTCGCGCTCTACGACGAGGCGCTGACTCAGGTCGGCACCACGGTCGAGACCGCCAGCCTCGACCTGGCGCGCACTGACCTGGGTCACTGTCGCTTCGGCGGAGCCACCACCGTGACGGACTACACCACCGACACCCTCGGTGGCCTGGGCATCGCCTGGGGAATCATCACCGCCGGGGACGACCTGCGCGATCTGTTCGCGTCCACACCCGTCGTCTACTTCATCGACGCGGACCTGGAGGCCGTGCCGGCCGAGCTCTGGTACGTCGTCGACGTCGACACCGCGGTCCGTGTGGACCTCGAGGCGACCTGACCGGGTCCACCGGTCCGAGGGCATGTCCTCACCACTGCAGCGAGGCCGCCACCGCGCTCGCCCATGGCGCGGCCGGGCTGATGGTCGCCGCCGTCGCCGCCGTCGTCCCGCCCGCGCTGCCGTGGGTGGCCTGACCCGAGGAGGGCTCCGTCGTGCCCGAGCACCTCGTCTTCGCTCTCACCGTCCTGGTGACGGCGTGCGTGACCCTCGGCGGGTCGTGGCTGGTCTCCCGCGGCAACGCCCGCACGGCCGACATCACGATGCTGTCCACAGCGCTCGCTCGGATCGCGACCCTCGAGACCCGCGTCGACAGCCTCGAAGCCCGGCACACGTCCGCGCTGGCCTACGCCCAGCGCCTCCGTGACCACATCTACCGGCGTGTGGACCCGCCCCCGCCCGACTGGCCGGACGACCTGATCGGAGGCTGACCTGTGACGACCACCCCGACCGCCGGCCCGATCACGTCGCGGTTCGGCAAGCGCGAGGCCCCGGTCAAGGCTGACGGGACGCTCGGCAGCACCAACCACCAGGGCACCGACATCGGCGCCCCCGTGGGGCGGGCCGTCGTCGCACCGCAGGCCGGGACCGTCACCGCCTCCACCTACAGCTCCGCCCGCGGCTACTACGTCGTGGTCGACCATGGCCGCTACTCGACCCTGCACCAGCATCTATCCGTCCGGGGCGCCGAGGTCGGCGACGTCGTGGTCGAGGGGCAGCGCATCGGCGCGGTCGGCACCTCCGGTGGGGTTGCCGCCCACTTGCACACCGAGGTCCACGACGGCACCACTCCCATCGACCCCGAGCCCTGGTACGCCGCCCGCGGCGTGACCCTGGGCGTCGCCCGGACCGCGGGCGACATCCACACCAGTCCCACCCCGGCATCCGCGCAGGAGGACGACATGATCCCGCTCATCGAGCGCACCTACCACGAGCTGGCCGACCGCACCGGGAGCCTCGACGAGGTCGCCGCCTGGGCTGACACCGCCCGGGCCCACGGCTGGAACGCGGCCCAGTTCCTCGCCGCGTTCCGTGCCTGCCCGGCCGAGAACGGGACGGTCCGGGCCGCCTACGCCTACTGGCTCGACCGCAAGCCGAAGCCGGCCGACCTCACGTTCTGGACCCGGGGTCGCACGATCGCTCAGGCGTGGGCCGAGATCGGTGCCTCACCCGAGGCCCGGCGCAAGGCCCTGCACTGACCCCCCCCAACCCGCCACGACCTGCCACAGGAGTCGCTCATGTCCCACACCACCGAGTCCCCGGCCGAGGGCCTGTCAGACCTGGTCATCGCACGCCTGCGCACCCTCATCCCGATGGCGTGGGGCTCCCTGGTCGTGGTCGTCGCGGGGCTGATCGCCCCCCACCTGCCCCCCGCGCTCGCAGGCTGGTCCGTCTCGCTGCTGGGTTCCCCCGCGATGGTCACCGTGGTCACCGGGCTGGCGTGCGCGGCGTGGTGGTGGGTGTGGAACCGCCTGGCCCCCCACGTCCCGCAGTGGCTGATCACGCTGGTCCTGGGCAGCGTCCGGACCCCCGTCTACCCGCCGGTCGACGGGTCGCGCCTGGTCATGGTCGACGTGACCGCTGCCGAGTGGGACGACGTGGCCGCCCTTGCCGCGGCGCTCGCGCCCGAGGACCCTGCCCGCCGCGTCCTCGAGCGAGTCATGGGCGCCTGACCCCGACACACCCCGCCGTGACTCAGCGGTCACGGTCCGACGCCCCCCTTCCTGCTCCGGCGGGCGGGGGGCGTCTTTGTCTTGCCCGGGGGCAGTGGTGGCTCTCGGTCGTGGGTCGAGCCGATGGACTGCTCCGACCTGGCGACCGCGGTCTAGGGGTAGACAGCATGTGGTCTACGGGTGTACCATGGAGACATCAGCAAGGGACAGACCACCGAAGGGATAGGGACCATGACCACCAGAACGAACGCCACACTCCCCGCCGGATGGGCGCTGGAGTCCATCACCGAACACTGCTCCCACCTGCTCTGGCACGGCCAGTGGCGAGCCGTGATCGGAGATGGTGGCAACACCGCCGACACCATCTGGGCGCTGACCGTGCGCCGTGAAGTGTCCGACCCCCACCTCGCGGCCGACACCTACGGTCCGACAGCGCTGGCTGCCGCTCTGAACTGGCTCGCCGCGACCGCCTGACCCACCCCGCCCGGCTCGCGTCCCCCGCGAGCCGGGCCGACCCACGAGAGGACCAGCCCATGACCACCCCATCCGCCTACCAGGGCTCCTGGATGACCGCCCGCTCGATCACCGATCAGCGCACCGCGTCCGGGACGTCCATGGCCGCGATCGTCGCTCACCTGTACCCCGGCCGCCCGGTGCGCGACATCCTCGCGCAGGGCACCAGCAGCCGGGACGAGCCGCAGGAGTACGAGGTCGTCGGCGACGACGGCCGCACCGTGGACATCATCGAGGTCACCTGGCCCGAGTCCACGATCCTGCGCGCCGCCGAGACCCACCGCGACGCTGCCGAGCGCGCCGAGACCACGCGGGTCGCGCTGCACCAGGCCGTCCGTGCTGGGGCCGAGGCCGGGTTGTCCGAGCGTTACCTCGCCGAGCTCGCCGGCCTCGCGCGAGAGACCGTCCGCAAGGCGATCGGCAAGGGCTGACTACCGCGTGTCCGGATCGGCCGCGTCGTCAGTGGGGGCCAGGCTAGCCCGGGGGATCACCCAGGCGTGCCCGACCTGCCTGCCGGGCAGGGATCCGGAGCCCAGGCGCTGCAGGACCGCCTGGCGGGTCACGCCGAGGATCTGCGCGGCCTCGGGGACCGAGACGAGGTCAGGCACCGGGTCCAGGCCCAGGCGCCGGTCGTGCTCGTCGGTGGACATGATCTCGACCGAGAGCACGGGGGCGTGGACCGCCTGGGCGGTGATCGCGACCGTGGTCTGCATCGCCTGGACGAAGTCTTCGGCTGGGGTCGTCATCGTGACCGAGAGCCGGCCCCGGTCGCTGCGGCCGGCGGCCGCGTAGTAGGCCCCGAGCGCGTCGACGACCTGCTCGGCGACGTCGTCCTTGGTGTCGAACTCGACGGTGGCGGTGTAGCTGTCCATGGCTTCCCCTTCTGGTGCTGGTGGCAGATGATGGGCAGATCCCGGGAGGGTGGGAGGCGCTTGCTTCGCTTCCCACCCTCCCGGCCGGTGCTACCGCCCGGGCGGCCACCGGAACCCGGCCCGCTTGAGATAGGCCAAGCCGTTGCGGAGTGACCGCCGGTCGCTCGCGGTGCCAGCCAGCGTCGCGATCATCTTGCCGTCCCGGGTCACGACTACGTGCCCGCGCCGGGTGATGGTGATCTCGAAGCCCTGGTCCTCCAGCGCCCGGATGATCTTCCGCATCTCCTTGTCCACCTTCCCACCTCCCTCCCTCGTTGACAAGACGAGTCTACCGCAAGCCTTGTCACATGACAAGGTGAGGCGAGGGGGAATCTATCCCGGCGACGCGGCGATCACGCCGCGTCGCCGAGCGCGAGCCGCGCGATCGCCGCGCGTTGCGCGTCGGCGTCGACCTCGACGTACTGCGCGGTCGTGGACAGGCTCGCGTGCCGCATGAGGGTCTGCACGACGCGGATGTCAGCGCCGGCGCGCACGAGCTCGGTGCCGTACCAGTGGCGCAGCTGGTGGGCGGTGCCGTGCACGCCGGCGCGGGCCATGGCCGCCGAGATGACGGTGGAGACCGAGTCCCGGCGTACGGGCCCTGGTCGGCAGGTCGCGGGGAACCACCACCCGCGGGCCGGCATCCAGGCCGCGTCGGCCGCGACG
>JALOCI010000050.1 GCA_023227835.1 Bacteroidales bacterium | reverse complement strand
TCATCACGGCGTAACCAGCCGCCTGCAAGCGCAGCGTCATAATGCGCGTGGACTCGACCACCCGCCGGTGCGCGTCGCTGTTTCCGGCGTACATCGGACGCTCGACGTCCAGGATGACAGGGAGCCGCGGCTTAGGCTGCGCGGCCAGCAACGCGAGGAACGCATCGGCCTGCACATCGCCGGCCACATTCTCGTGGACGACGTGATATACCGACGACTCCAACCCGACAGAGGCCGCGCCTGAAAGATTAGTCTGTAACAACGGATCAACCGTGGTCCCCACCTGCGCGCGGATCAGCACGAACGCCACCGGCTCGCCTTCGATGCGCGCCGCGGCGAGCTGCTCCCAGTTCACCGCGCCCTGGTAGCGCGAGAGGTCGATCCCGTATCTCATCCGGCCAGGCTCCGCTTCCCGGTATAGATCAACTGCCCCGTGCCGGCGTAGGCCAGCCAAACCGACAGCACGCGCCAGATCACCGGCCAGCCGAACGCGCCCAGCGCCAGATCAATCGCGCCGAGGTAGTGCAGGCCCACCAGCGCCAACGCGACGACGAACCCGGTCGCCGCCAGTGTCTCGCGCTTGTAAATAAACTCACTCCACCAGGCGTTGAAACTCGGTACATACATCAGCGCCAGCGAAACGATTAGCGACACAATGGCCGCGATTCCCGGCCCGCTTAGCTCCACGGACGCCGGTATCTCTGCCGGCGGCAACTCGCCATCCTGCGGCACCGCCAGCGGACTGACGCCAGGTGCAACCGTCTCACACCCCGCAAGCAGAACCAAAACCAAAACAATCGCTACAAAGCGCCACGTATGCATATCGCACCTCCATCGATGATTCAAAACAAAAAGCGCGCCATACGTGGGAAATTGTTCCCACGTATGGCGCGCTTACTACGCTAACGCCCACCCCGGCAAACCCGGAGCGTAACTATCTACTCTTCGTGAAACGTTACCGACTGACGGACACTGCTACCGCTGTACGCTAACGAAACGCTCCCCTTTGTAAATGAGTCGATAAGCCCCTGCATCTGCAAGAGCTTGAGGATCATCTGTTGTAACCGTAACGAGCACACAACAACAGTCGATCCATCTCCTACCGTGATTGTCATCGTCGTCGTCGTCAATGCGTCCTCGGTCGTTAACTTGGAGTTACCCTTATAATACAAACATTTGTTCTAAATGTCAACCGCGTAACCTTAGATAGGCACGAAATTCCCTTCCGACAATCCCCGTACACAGAAACAGACCGCCAGGCTTCCCCCTGGCGGTCTGTTTGCATAACGCACAACCGGCCAATTCTGTCCTACTATGGCATTTGTGCTCTATGCGGTTACAGCGGCACCTCACTATGCGCAACCAACTCCTCCACCGTCTGCACGTCCACCAGAGTTGATCCACGCCAGTCGTGCGCCAGATGATCCTCCACCTGGGCGTGATCGCGGAAGGCCCGATAGTCATCGTAAAATTCTTTATGTGCCTCGTCGAACAATACACGGGCGAGGGGAATAGTCGCGTACTGGTATGACTCAGCTACACGGCCCACATAAAACAGCGCCAGCGCCTCGGACGCCTCAGCCAACTCGACCAGCGTCGCGCGCGCTTCCTCCTCGTTCAGCAGCGCGGTTTCTATCGCGCTATGCATCCCGCGCCTCACCGCTTCCTGCTGCGCCAACCGCACCGCCGCCGTCCCACGATGTTGGCTATGCAGGATGCGGCACAACGGCAGCCGCGCATCCCGGACGAGGCCGGACACAGTCATAAAAACATTGTCCAGGAACGTGACGACATCGTACAGCGTTCCTAGATTGAACTTCGCCGGTTTCCCCTCGGCCTCCAACGCCTGGTTACACTGCTCCTCGACGTAAGCCGCCGCCGCGTCCCGCAGCGCATCGGCGACCGCAATCGCGTTCTCGCCGGCCTCGAGATCTGCATCCAAGGCCAACGCAAAGCTCGCATTGCTGTACTCTGGCAAACTGACCTTCCGCGAAACATTCACCGAAACCCGTGTAATCTGCATAGCAACCTCCCTTACCGTATAACGTTAAAACAGCCCTTTTTGTCATACCATGTCTTTTCCCCTTATACCGTCACTTTTTTAGCCGTGAATCACCCCCTCCGTTTGCGCGTCCGTTTTCGTCTGACGCCATACCGTCACAAAAAACAAAGAACTGCACGAGTGCAATGAATTGCAATACACCCAGTACCAACACACACAATCCGATCACGACCATCCCCGCGACAATCCACCTCAACGCCACGCGCCCCCGCTCTCCAACGACAACCCGCTGCGCGCTAAGTTCTCCACCTGCGCCACCCACTCCATCACCGTAGCGTGAGCCTGCCAACCCAGGACATCCCGCGTACCATACGCGCCCTGGGCCGCCTGGGCCGCGTCCACAATCGCCTGAAAAATATCGGCCACGTCTGGCGCGCCGGCGTGCTCCTCCGGGCGCGCCTCCGCCTGCCCGAAGAAAACGACCATCAGCGCCTCGCACGCCGGCCCCAGCCCGCGCACATAGCGATCTCCGGCGCGCCATAGCACGAAGGCCGCTTCCAGGTCGCGGAGCGTCCACTGCCCTGGCCGCAGTACTGCGTAGCGCTCCCCGTTGCCGGAATGCCACCGCCGATCCACATCATCCACCCGCCGCACGGAGAGGATCAGCGCGTTGCACGCTGTCCCGAATCCGGCGTCGATACGCGCAACACATCTACCTCGCGCCAGTCCGCGCCAAACACACTGGCCGCCGTCCTCATGGCGTCTTCCTCCGCCAGCTCTCAGCCCCCAACTGTATCCGTAGCGACCATGCGTTATCACACAACCGGTCCGCCAGACGAGCCTCAAACAATTCCGGGTTCATGTTCGTCGAAATCATCAACGGTAAATTTTTGTTGTAGCGGTGATTAATAATCTGGAAAAGTTTTTCTGTAGCCCAATCCGTTTCCTTCTCCACACCCAAATCGTCCAGCGCCAGCACGTCCAAATTGCGCAGGCCGTTCAGCAGCTCGTCATAGTCGCCCCGTGCATAGCCGCTGCGCAACATATCCAGCAGGTCAGGGGCGGTGAAGAACCCCGCGCTCACCCCGCGTTCCCGCAGCCGGTTGACCACTGCCGCGCACAGATGCGTCTTGCCAGTGCCACGGCTGCCCCAGAGGATCAAACAGCGATGCGGATTCTCCGCGAAAGCCCTCGCGGCTCGCAACGCTATATCTACCGCCCCACCCCGTGACTGAAATGTCACAAAGTTTTTCTCTGGTAACTGGGTGCACCAACGCTCCGTGCGGACCAGGCTGGCCTGCTGCGCCAGCGACCGGCCTAGCTCACAATCCCGGCACGGCACCAGCTTGCCGAACCACGGATCGCCGTACGGCACGTCGATCCGCACCCATCCCAAATCCCGGCACACCGTGCACTCAAGCTTTTCCGAACCAGGCGTCGATGTCGTGGCTGACGGCCACGGTTTCCCGTCCGCCTCCATCATCGCCCGCAGCTTTGCCGCGAGCTGCTGTCCCACGCTGCCGATTGTCTGTAGTTCGCCCATTCCCGTTACCTCCACGTGTGTCCCGTTCAGGATGCTCAATCACCGCCTTGACATACGCCCACCGCGAGCGTTTGCCCAGGCTGGCCTTAAAGGCATACCGCCAACGCTCAACATCCGCGCATTGCGCCCATAGGTCATTGAACTCGTCGAGCATCATGGCGGTTAATGTCCCGCCAATCTCCTGCTCGTAAAGCTGGACCACCTGCGCCATTCCCGCGTCAAGCGCACTGTTTGACCCGTCAAGCGTACTATTTGACGCGTCAAGCGTACTTCCTGACGCATCTTCAGCCGGTTGCGTCGTTTTTGACGCTTCAAGCGTAAATTTTAACGCTTGATCGCCGCTTTCTTCTAAAACATTAAGACTTGAAGTAGAAGTATCTTCTACTACATGATGCGTAAATTTTAACGCTTCATCAAGCGTAAATTTTAACGCTTCTTTGAGGCCATCCACGCGTTGCGTGATCCATACCAACCGTTCTCGCTTAGAGAGACCTGTCCGCTCGAACTCGGCTTCTGCTTGTGACCACGCGCGCCGTAGCGCCTCCGCCTCGCTATCGGATCGTACCAGCCCGAAGAAACGATAGTAACCGACGTGGGGCTGCGCATACGACAATGCACCAGCTCTCCCAAGCGCCGGAACGTGCGCCTCAAACGTCTGTACGCCGATGCCCAAAGCTTCAGCGAACTCCGCGCGCGAGCCTTCGATCGGCTCGTCACTCCACAGGTATGACGCCAGTAAGATCAGGGTCAAAACGTGTCCCTTGCCGGTTTGTGCGTCGGCAATCAAAGCGTGATGAGCGGCCATCGGAATCCTGTAGAAGAGTGCTGCCTGTTTTGCTTGTAAGATGTGCATGTCCCTGTATTCCGTCTACCGTCTTTTTATCCTGCCCTTCCGCCAATCTTGCTCAGATCGCCAGCCCGAAATCGCGGACCGCGGCGGCCCACGTTAGGACGAGGCGCGCTTCATCCGGCTGCGCCTCCATTTCCACCAGACACGCGCCCAGAGTTTCGACGATGCTCGCCACCTTCTGGTACCACCGCTCCGCGTGCCAATCCAGGTCGTCGCGCCGCGCCTCCTGCAAGCGCAGCATCAACTTATTGAAGAGCCTATTTCCCGGTCCGGTCGCGACGATGATGTCGGGATCGTCGTCGCCCATTGGATGGTACTCCACCAACGCGAAACGCCCTACCTGCTCCAGTATCTCAAACGAGTGCAGCGGCAGGCCGAGCAACGCCGTCAGCGTGCTGCGCACCGCGATCTCACTCGGCAGTGGATAGGCGGTCGCGGGTACCGGTGCACGCAGCGGCATGTGTGTCGCTATCTCGGTAGTCTCTGCTGGCTCGACGACGACGAATTCGATGGTGCGCGGATCAATTACAGTTTTGTCTTGCATTTGACCTTTCTCCTTTGCTAATCTAAATCCTTTTCGGCCTCTCGACCGGCCAACTGGCCAACCCGGCCAACGCCGGCCAACTCGGCCAACGGTGGCCAACGGTCCGTCAACACGTGCGCGTTCTGCTGGTTGGGGTCTTTCTCCACCCAGCCGCGCGCCCGCCAATCAACCAGTAAGCGCCGCGACTCATTGCGCTGGAATCCGTGCTCCTGGAGGAGCGCCAGCGTCACCCGCCCGCCATCGGCCAGCGCCGCCGTGATGATCTGCCGTTCCTGCTCCGTCAGCGCCGGCCCTGGCTGCTCGCCGGCCTGGATCAACAGCGACTTATCCAGATAGTAGGCTTGGAGTAGCCCCCACCGGTCGGACAGCGCCAGCCCTGGACGGCTGGCCGGGATACTCGCTGCCTCCGCGCACCCTACCGCCCGCGCCACCTCCGCCGACCGCACGCGGAAGCAAATCGCTGCTCCGATCTGATCTCGGACGCGCCCCACCACGGCCTTAGTGAAATCCTGGGCGGCGAACACCACACTCACGCCGAACTTGCGCCCGCGCCAGCCCAGCTCTGCCGCCGCCTTCGCCAGGCCACCGTTAGCCCCACCTTGCGCCAACGCGGCTGCATTGAACTCGTCCAGGATGACAACGACGCGCGGGAGCACGTCCGCCCCCTGTTGGTCCGCCAGGCGGTTATATTCTGTCAGCGTATCAGGATAGCCGCTCACCAGCCCGTACAGCGTGGCGCGGTGCGCGCACTCGCCCAGGCCACGCTCAACCAACGCGTGCATCGCCTCCGGCGTCGTCGCAATCGGCGCGAGCAATGCCGGATGCTCCGCCAGCATCGGGAACGTCACCCCGTCCAGGTCGCCCAGCAGCAACTCAGCCCCGTCACCGAGCGCCTGATGGGCCACCAAGCGCAGGAAGACGCTTTTCCCCGCGCCCGTCTTCCCCGCTACCAGTAAGTGCCCGGCTGTATCCCACGGTACGGCGATCTCGCCCCCACCCGCGCGCATCCCCAGCCGTAGCCGCCCGCGCGTCATGCCTGGAAAATTCAGCAGCTTCGGCAACCGGGGCGGCTGGCTGAGCAGGACCGCGTAGCGCAGGCCACTGCTATTGCTGATAAATACCGGTCGCCCACGTAACGCCGTGGAGATGTGGTGCAGCAAGTCGTCCCGTACAAAATCCTCTAACCGGGGCACCCGCGCCACATCCAGGACCCCAAATAACCACGTCGCGCCTTGGTCCTCTGTCAACAACCAATCGCTAAAAAGCGGCTTGAGGCCGCGCTGCGTCAACGTCGCCGGGATGACCCGCGCGGCATGCTCTGCTTCGACAATCTGCCCTTTATTCATCCTGCTGCCCTCCTAGCTCCTGCATCGCCATCGCCAGCGCTTGCGGGCGCACGTCCTGCAACCAGTTCCGCACGGCCTGCGCCTCGATCACCCGCACCGTCGCCGGTGACGCGCCACCCATTGCCAATTTAGCCGCCGCGCGTTGGCGGCTGCCCATCCCCCGCTGCTCCCCGTCCGGCCTGGGTAGATGCCGCGTGGCGAGGTCAACGGCTTGATCTCTCATCGTGACCTGCGCCTGGTATGCGTCATCGACCAACGCCGGCATACTCACGCCGGCCGTATTCATCAGTGTCACCGGGCCAAAGGCCCGATCACCGTCGAAGATAACTGTCTGGCCGCGCCCGTTCCGCAAGAGCATCAATGGCGCATCGCCGCGTTCGTCGCGCCGGATCGCCCGCCCGCGCAGCTCTAGCGTGATGATCAGCCGGATCAACCCGTAGATAGCCACCACGGCCAGGACGATGCCGATGAACCACGGCCCGTAGGTCGTGAAGGGCATCAACATCTCATCCCGCCGGGCGCGTCGGGCCGCCTGCTGGCGCTCGAAATCGAGCGCCAGGCTCTGCCGTTCCAATTCCATCGCGCGCTCTTCCGCCGCCTGCGCGATGGCCGTCGCCGTCGGGTAGAACGCGACCGCCGTGGCTGTGGCATCGATGGCGCGCTGCGCTTCTTCGCGCGCGATGGCCTCGGCCGTGGCTGTGGCGTTGATCCTGGCGACTTCCATGTGATAGCTCTCCGCCGTCGCCGTCGCGTTGGCATGATCCGCTGCAATGCGCGCTTGTTCCGCCGAGGTTGCCGCCTCCGCGGTTGCCGTCATAATCACCGCCAGGCGCGCCGCTTCCGCTGCTGGCAACATTTGCGGAGCGGTCGTGTCCGCGCACGCCGTCAGCAGCAGGAACAACAGCCCGACGATGGCCGCGACGAGCTTACGCACCCCACCACCCCGCGTACCCGTCGTCATCGCCCTCGTCGCGCTCTAGCACCAGCGCAGTCTGTTGCGGGGAACGCAGGTCGCGCAGCGCCCGTAACACCTCGAGCTGCACCAGCGCGTTCACTGCCCCAGAATCGTGCATCTGCGGCGCTTGCATCTGTGGATACGGTAGCGCTGCTCCCATACGCGCCGCGCCCCATTCCTGCTGCAGCATCCACCGGCGCGCCAGCACGTACACCGCCAGCACTGCCGCTCCAAGACAAAAGACTCCGGCCAGCACGGCGACCACAATGTTAATCGCTGCCCCACCCCGCGCCGCCGCCGTGGCGGCCGTCGCTACTTGCCGCGTCGCCGTCGCCTGTTGCGCGAAGGCCCACGCAATCAACCCGACCAACCCCATCCCGGCCAGCAACAAAACGGCACGCACGATCTTTCGCCAGAAGGCCGTCACGAGCACGACCAAAACGACCGCCCCGGTCGCGTACAGCCACATGTTAGTTGTCATACTGTGTCCCTCCTGTATACTCTCTGCGGGCGAGATGTACCTCCCTCGCCCGCCGGTGGGGATGCGCTACCATCCCCACCCTTGATCCTCAGTTAGTTTTATGATGCAATAAACTATTTTTAGTTTCTTGCATCATAAAACCATATCCGCCAACGCCGCGTACAACTCGGCGTCATCCTCATCCTCGACCACCGCCACCGTCATCCCCGAGCGCATTGCCGCTTTCACCGCGTTCGCCTTCGCCCGCGCCGGCAGCATCGCCATAAATTGGATGAGATCATCATCCTCGCCCAACGTCAGCACCAGCTTCACCTGGTGCGTCACTGTCTCTGCTGCCTTGCGTGGTCTCCCCATCCCTACTCGCGCCTACTTGCTCTTCATCACCGCGAGCTTGTACAACCCGCGCGCCACGCTGATAATGGGATCCGGCATCAACACCGAGCGCCCATTGAACAGGCCGAGCAGCGTGGGCTGCAGAAGCAATGCCCCGCCTCCGACCAGCAGCACAGCGGCAAAACGGCGGAAGGCCTTCCCCCACGCGTTTTCGATGTGGCCGCTAACCTCGCTGCCCCAGACCGGCAGCGCCTTGCTCACGTCGAGCCGGTTGGCGCGCAGCGCCTCGTCCAGTTCGCCCCGGCTGTACAGGCCCTGGGGATCTACCAGGTCGAGCACGCGCCGCACGCCCGCCGTGAGGCTGGCGGTAAAACGTTCCACGGGCGCGCCATTGCGCACCACCAGCAGCTCCAGCGTGCTCATCCCCACGCTGACCACCCCCAGCTCTTCCTTGAAGTGCGCCTTGCGCGCCGGGAGGAATACGCCGTCGTCATCCAGCAGATAATCGAAGAGCGCCCCGGCCGCTTGCGAGGCCACCGTCACCTGGGCGACCGTCGCCGTGCGCGCCTCGCCGTCCACCGTCCACTCGTGCGCGCCGGTGATCCACCCACGTACCGCGTCTGCCGTGTCGCGCGCCTGCCCATCGGCCAGCGCGCTTTGTGGCAGCCCCACGATGACGTGTAGCGCCTCATCCGTTGACGGCAACGTCGCGTACACCAGCGCGCGCAGCTCCGGCGCGCCGGCCACGAAACGCTCGTCCGCTAGATTCTCTATCGGCCTACCCCAGTCGTGTGCGCCCACGCCCACATAAAAACGCGAGCCGTTCAATCCTATGCACGTCGGCGCCTTGCGCGTCTTCAGCCCGGCCGACCGGCCCAACGACTCCCCCAACACGGAGGCTACCTGCGACGGCATTACCTGCGCGCCGTCTGCCCCAAAGCGTTTGTAGTTCCCTGCCCCAAAGTCTAGCGCCTGAATCATCATACCTCCCTTAACTGCCGTTTTTAAACCCACTAAAAGCCCTGTTTACCGTCTATCGTTTACCGTCTACCGCTCAAGAACCGCCATTATGCGGTATTAACGGAATACGCCGATCTTCTCACCTGCCGCACGCAGCAGGTACACATCCAGCGCGCGGGCCGTGTCCTTCACCCGGCGCTGCTTGTCTACTGTGTTCCAGGCCTCATGGTCTTTCATCGCCTCGCGCAGCTCGGCGGCCAGTGACATCAGTGTTTGCAACTCCCGGCGCGCTTCCTCCATCTCCTGCCGCATCCCTTCTACCTGGACCGTCCGCGCGGCGATCTCTTGCCGCAGGATTTCCGCGTCTTGCAGTGTTCCGATGCCGCCCTCTATGCGCAACAGTGCCATCTCAATCCGCATCCCCTGCCTCCTCTGTAATCGCTACGCTCCGGGCCGCGCCCGTCACCAAGTCGATATACGTCGCTTGGACGTCGAGGTCACGACTCACCAACAGCCGCGTGAGATAGTTCGCCATCCACCCGGCCATCATCTGATTGATCATCAGGCTCTGCGCGTCCCGCAGCGCCAGTTCCGCGCAACTCTCACCTGCTAATTCACCCCTGGGGTGAATCTCGAGCAACTCCGGGTGGGTCACGCTCGGCAACGGCAAGTCGGTGCAGGCGCGCATCACCGGCGAAATCTGCGGGCGCGCGGTCTCGCTATTGCCTAGGAGTATCTGGCCGCTGAATTCGTGATTGCCCGCGTCCAGCCACCACACCTTGCCGTTGCAGCGTAGCACCGCGTCAGCGATAGCGCTCCGGGCCGCCCCGTTGTCCACACAACCGGCGACGATGCGCACGCGCTGCTGGTAGGCCATCTCCCTATCAAAGGGCTGCGTATGCGCCTGGATGTCCAGGCCGAAGGCCGCGTTGTAGCGCCGCATCAACGTCCACGCCTTGTACTGGCCGATCTCCGCCGGGCAGAAATTCTGCCGCCCTACGTTCTGCAACTCGACCCGGTCCGGATCAACGAACGTCAGCGGCAACGATTGCCCGTTGCGCTCGCGCAGGTGCCAGGCCAACCGCGCCAGGTGCAGCGCGAGAAACGAACCCGTGCCCCCGCAGCCCACCAACAGGATGCCATTCTGACGCATATCCCCCAATTCGACCGTGTGCCGTTTTTCAAGCGCGAGCGTGTTCATTGGAAAATCTGCTCCTTGTGCAACGGCCAAAAATCCCCGTACATCCCCACCCGGAAGAGCGCCGTGGGGCGCGTGAAAACATTGCCGAGGACGCCATACAACCGAAAGCCTTGTTCATCGCGATTGTCGGTGTTGCTGAAGAAGGCGTGCATCTCACAATGCGAATGTACGTCCAACAGGATGTGCGGATCATCGCCGCCCTTGTAGCGGAGACTGCTCGCCCCGCCATCCTGCTCCGGGCAGTCCACGACCACCCGGCCATCCTGCGCCTTCACGTGATACATCACCTCGATGGGCCGCGCCTGGGCCTGCGCCCGCGCATCCTTGAAAATCGCGTGCAGCACCGCCACCGGCAAGCGCTCGCCCTTCAGGGTGCAGAACGGCGTCAGGTTCGGCAACCCGGCCGCGCGGAACTGCGCCAGGGGCATTAACACGCGCATATGCTCATTCTCCGCGAACTTGAACGTCCCGTTCCCCGCGAAGTAGTACCCGAACGCGCAGCCCGCCCCGAGGCGAATCTGCTGCCCCCGGTAAATCTCGTACTGGGCCGGATTGATGCGCATCATCCTGCAATCTCCCCGCGCAGCGCGTCCCCCACCGTGAACCGTGTGGCGAGCAGGTCCTCCAGGGGGAACGTCTCCGTTCCGCTGAGCTGCGTCAGATAGCGCCACACGTTCTCCTTCTCCGTCCGCACTTTGCCGTTGCTCAGGTCCGCGTTGAACGCCGACTCGAAGAAGACCTTTACCGCTGCGCGGATCGTTGCCACACTGCACACCGGGAACGCCGCTGATCCCTGGCAAATCACCCCGCTGCCCAGGTTGACGTTCGGCAGCGGCGCGTGAAACAGCCGCTCGCTCTCCTCGCTAGGGTGTGCCTTCACTGCCCACACGCGGTATTCGCTCCCATTGCCGGCAAAGACCAGCCCGGGCAGCGGGACGTCATACAGCGTTGCGCCTTCGTTGCGCAGTGTGTGCCGCGCCGGCGGCACGTACATCCCCACCGCCTCGGCGCCCTTCTGCCGCCCCACCCACAAACACCCTTTGGGCAGCAGGCCCGTTGTCAGCGTCTCCCCGGCGAAGGCTGCCGCCAGGTCGCGCGGATCCACCTCGAACGCCGTCGCCGGTTTCCCATCCTGCCCGTAGCGGGTGAGGAGGATCGTCTCGTCGTACAGATCCACGCGTCCCAACAGCCGTTGCGCGTTCTCTGCGCTCATCAACCCTGCGCGTGCCGCCTCCAGCGCGCTATAAATTCCAACTGCCTGCGTCATCATAGCCTCCATCTGGACATAGGATGTCAATCAGTAGCCCCGTGCCCGGTTCTGTGCTGTCCAGCTCGAACACCGCGGCCAGCGCCTCCAATACCTCAGTCGTCCGCCCTGCTGTGTCGGACGACCACCACTCCAGATACGCTTCCAGCCGCTTGATCCGGGGCAGCGCCTGGTCGTACAACGCGGCCAGCGCGCGCACGTCCTCCGTCGTCCACCCATAATCAGCCATCTGATCCCACGTATCATATTCGCCTCGCCAGCCACAGTCGACAAGGTCGAGGAACGGATTGCCCGTATTGCGCAGCAGGCAATCGTAGGCCACCGCCAGCCCATCGAAGGGGGGCAGCATCTCGGCCAGCGTCCGGCGGATGTCGCCGTAGAATAGCGCCGCGTCCTCATCCAGGGGCGGCACGCCCCACTCCGCCAGCCACGCCTGCGCATCATCCAGGAACGTCATCTGCGCGTCTTCCCAACCGGCCGCGGGCTGCAACTCGCTCGCCACCAACGCGGCCAGCGGCTTGTACTCTGGCGAAAGCTCCGCGAACCCGCCGCTCTCCCAGCCGATGCCCCAGCTCGCGTGATCCACGTACCCGTAGAGCGCGTGTTCCCCTGCGCTAAAAATCATCTCGTCCACCATCTCTGAGAGTGGGAAGCACTCTGCCGCAATCCGATCCAGCAGATCTACCTCCACGCCCCAAACGTCCCCTGCTGGTAACGGCGCATCCGGCCACAGGCCGCGCCACAACGCCGCCGCGCGGCCGTAAATCTCGTAATCGCCGAGCGCCTCTGCCAAGCCGGAGTAGCGCGGCAACCGGAAACGTTGCAACGCTACGGCCAGCGCGTTGGCCGTCAGAAACCGGTAGGGATGCACGTCGCTGCTTGCGGTGTACACGCCAGAACTCCCTTCACCGTCGCCTGCACGCATCGCGCGTGCGTCACGATCTCGTCCGTCATATTCTCCAACTCTGCCAGAACCTCCGGCATTTCCTCCGGGGGAACCGCGCCATTGAGCAACTGCACCACCACGTTCACCGGCTCCATGTGCAGCGGCGCCAGTCCATCCACGCGCGCCGCAATATCGCCCCCGTTCATCTACCCCACCATCCCCGACAATAGTCCTGCGACCTCGGCCTCGGCCACGTGCCACACCGCGAACTGCGCTGCCTTCATCCGCTGGATCACATTCTCTGCGGTCACCTCATGCCCCTGGCGCTCGCAACGGCTCATCAATAATGCTAACTCGTAATGCCGTTCGCACATCGGCGGCTCCAGACCCTCGCTATACACCGGCTCGCCGCAATAAACGCACGTGCCGGCCTGATCTGTGACGAACTGCCACCCCATAGTTGTGCCCTCGACCACCGCCACCTCGCGATCCACAGCGGAGAGGTCTGCGTACCATTCCGTGAATGTCTGGCCCGTCTGCCGCTGCACGAACGCATCCAGCAGCCGCACGTGGCGCTCGCACGCGTGCATCCCGCCGGCGCGCACGTATAACGCGCCGTAGCAGTAACCTGCCAATTCCAGTCCGTGCGCTCCGATCTCGCAGGCTTTCGCGCCCTTCGTCCCCGCCTTTTTCACGAACCGCACCTCGGTCGAGCCGTCGTCTAATTCCTTCACCTCAATCGTCGCCTGCGCCAGCTCTGGAAAAAACTGCGTGAGATGTTTCTTCACATCCTCATTCGAGAACCCCTCGCCGGGATCCTCCCACGTCTGATCCTGATACTTGAAAATTCTTGTTGCCATGTCTAGCCTCCTTGTTTGTCTAACCAGTAACGCATCAGCATCTCATTGACCAAGTGCATCAAGTCGCAGTAGACGCCTTCGCTCCACTTCCCCAGGCCGAACTCCTCGGCCACCGTCACTACCACCTTGCGCTGTTCCAGATCTGCGCCGGGTTTGATGCGAATGCTCACCAGCACATCCTTTTCTTCCACCGTTGGCGTTGCCTGTACCGGCTGCATCACCAACCGTTGCGGCATCGCCGGGGCCGCAGGCGTCGCGGTCGCCGCCGGGCGCATATCCAATGCCTTGGGCTGCCCACTGACCGCTGACGGCTGCATAGTGATCTGCTCCGGCACCGTCCGCTCTACCTCAGCACGCAGCGCCTCCCCCCCGTCTCCCGTCTGCCGTCTACCGTCTACTTGCACCGTATACACCGTCCCACCGCGATTCGCCTTCACCTCATCCGGCCGTGGCCCAATCTCGTCGGCCATCTCGCGCCGTAACGTCCCCACAAACATCGCGCTCACCGCGCACTTGCGGGCGATCTCGTGATCGCTCCACGCGCGCCATTCCTCGTCGCGGAGGAGCGTCGCCACCGCGCGCCGCTTGTCGGCGTTGGACCGGCGCAGGCCGTGCGCCGCGTTCGACCCCACGCTGTACAGAATCGCCTCACGCCGTCCACCCTCGCGGACGTCGGCGGCCAGCACCGAGAACTGCGACTGTCGCGCGGCCTCATACCGGTGAAAGCCATCCGCCAACCAGTAGCTCGCGCCATCGTGGAAGACCACGACTGGGGGGAACTGCGTCCCGGCCTGCATCTCCCCTGCGTATTCCAACACCGTCGGCATATCCATCCCCGCGCGGGGCTGGATGGCCGGGTCGGCGGTGATCTGTGAGATGTTTAGCATTTGTTCCATTTGCCTGCTCCTATCCGTAAACGTTTATAGATGACGGTTCCTGCGCCAGCATCGCATCCAGCATTGTCCGGGCAACCTGGTGTGCGTAGTGCTCCGGGCGCTGCGCTTCCGGCACCGCCTCGATGTCCGCACGATCCATACACTGCCGGCACACATACGCCTCGCCGTCTTCCAACATTGCCTCCAGCGCCGCGGAGTTGATCACCCCGACGACCTGACCGCACCCCGCGCACACCAAACCCGTAACTCCGCTCATTGTCGCCTCCCTGAAAAATCCCTTCCGCATATCGGTATTATCGGAAGCAAATCTAAAACCGCCTTACCGGCCTTCCATCTGCGCCATCTGCACCGTGTTCCGGCGTGCCTCGCGCTCCATCTTGCGCCCCTCGTCACAACCGGTCACGATACAAACCAAAAGGAAGAGTAGGCCTATCCGCCCCCAAACCTTCATCGGTCACCTCCTGCAAGCGTACCCACCGGTACTCCTCTACCCCCCGCGCCGCCTGTATGGCCTGCTGCGCCAGCGCCAACGCCTTGTCCGCGTTGTCTGCATCCACGATCAACCGCACCCGCGCTACCACCTCGTATGTCTGCATTTCTCCCTCCGGGTCTCTCATCCTCATTCAAGCAAGGCAAACCCTGCGCCCTCTGGCGCTCAAAGCGAAACCAGGTCGAACGCCCGCTCGCTACAAAGTACAAGTCTGGATACGCCAGTGACGCAATGATGGACGCGCGCTCGCCATCGGGCGCATAGACGGTGCAGAACGGGCGTGCCCGGTATCCTGCGTCGTCGCGCTCAACGATAAGGCACAAATACGGCCATTGGCTGACGGTCATCGCTCGCTCCCCCCATCCGCCTCGCGCAGGATGCCCATCAGCGGCGCGCTGGGGTTCTTGGCGAACATATCGACGTAGTCGATGTAGATCTCCGCGATGCTGATGTCGCTATGCCCCATCGAGCGCGCCAAACCCTCCCGGTCCACTTCCTGGCCGCTGCGCCGCGCCGCCGCGACGATCTCCGTCGCGTAGGTATGGCGCAGGGCGTGGCAGGAAATCCCCGTGTCCTTCAGCCCGGCGGCGTCGAGATACCGATCCACGCGCGCCCGGATGGACCGGCGCGACATCCGCTGCAAGCGGTGGCCACTCGTCTCGCTCTGCGCCGGGTGCAGGCTCACGAAGAGCGCGTCATCCTCGGGGCGATACAGCTCGCGGCGCGCCAGCCATGTGTTGAGCACCTGCTGCATCTCCGGGCGCAGCACCACCGTCCGGTGTTTGTCGCCCTTGCCGTGCAATTTCAACGTCCCTTGGTCGCCCCACACGTTGGGCGTGTAGTCCACCAGGCTCAAGCGCTGCACCTCGATCACGCGCAAGCCCTGTAACATCATCAGGCTGATCATCGCCTTGTCACGCAGGGCCGCGTTTTGCTTGTCCGGGCTGGTCGCCCTGGCTGCCGCGCTGTTTACCGCGCGCAGCAGCTTGACGGCCTGCTCCTGGGTGAGCGCCTTGATTTGCTCGGTCTTGTGCTCGTGCGCCTCCGGCGTGCGGATACCTTCACCGTCGGCCAGCGGATCGCCCTCGACGTAGCCGCGCGCGCGCGCGAACTTGAAGAAGCTCTTCAGCCCGGCCAGCTTGCGCTGGATGGTGGCCGGCGTGTACTGCCCGCCCTGCCAATCCCGTGGACGGCGTGACCCGGCCTGCGCCGCGCCGTGCCCGCCGCCGGTCAGCCAGGCGACGTATTCTCGCGCCACGTCCGGCGTCACCGCGCGCAACGGCGTCGCCGGTTCGTTCCGCGCCAGCCAGGCGAGGAACTGCCGGCCTTCGCCCATATAGCCGCGCACCGTCTCCGGAGAGGGCGCCCGTTTGCGCAGCGCCACGTTCCGCCCGATCCAGGACTCATACTCTGCCAGTAGCGCGTTGCTGTCGTCCGCCGGCGCGACGACCCATACCATGCTCGTTACGTTTGCCTGCGCCGTCTCCCGGCTATCGTCTATCGCATACTGTCTACTTTCGTCCATACCGGGCCTCCGTCATCAAACGTAGTGCGTTGTGCGCCTTTGCCAGCGCCTTGCTCACCTGCGCCAGCGACTTGTCTGCCGATTCAGCTTCCAGCGCGTCCGTGAGCAGGCCGATGATGCTTCCGCAGCAGTCGATGGTGTCCTCCATCTGCCATTTGGTGCGATACCGGTTCAATGCCGGTTCGGCCTCGTTGTGCTCGTTGAACAACGACCGGGTGATAACCCCCAGGCTCGACAAGGCGACCACCAGCCACATTACCCACCACGCCGCGCCGATCCCCAGGAGCAGGTCTACCCCCACCCCGATCACAACACTAATCCACGTGCGCGCGGTGGCGATGTACTGCCCGATGCGGCTGAATTGCAGGAAGCACGCCAGCCCGATGCCCCACAGAAACGCGAGCAAACAGCGCCCAATCAACATAAAATCTACAGATAATTGCATCTCGATCATAATTATGTCCTATACTGAGCCTAAATGATCCAGCCGCACCTTAACAATAGAATCACGGACTGCGGGACGGGAACATCCCACCGGGGCCTTCAGTGATCGGCAACAGCCCCAGGCGCTCGTCCACCCTACCACCGATCTTCGCCGCGCCACGCCTTGCGCTCCGTCCGTGCCTGGCAGTAAGGAGGTGCTGCCAGGGTGGGCCAACGCGCCAAGCCGCTGAATGGGGCTGGGGCTCGGTCCGTTGTCGCGCGCTGCCCACAGAGCCGGAGGCGCGACTCGAACGCGCATCCTCCTGTTTACGATACAGGCGCTCATCCTCTTGAGCATCTCCGGCTTAACTGCTGAAAATTCCACGTCCTAACTCCCTCGTCTGTCGCCCTTAACTACTCGACTACCCGACTAAACGACTATTAACGCGCCTTAACAGTACAGCTAATCCTCCCAGCAGGTGGCCTCGACCGCCGCCTGCAAGTCAGCCTCACTCGGCATCGTGTACAGCCGCGTGGTCTCCAGGCTCTCGTGACCCAGGATCATCGCCACCTTCTCGATGCCGATCCCCTGATCCACCAGGTTCTTCGCGCAACTGTGGCGCAGCAGGTGTGGATGCAGCCCCTCCAGACCGGCCTTCGCTCCCAATCCGGTGACCACCTCCGCCATTGCCCGCGCGCTCAAGGCCCCGCCCTTCTGGCTCACAAATAGCGCCGTTACCTCCTCCCCCCCGCTGGGGGGGATTGAGAGGGGGCGCACGTCCAACCACTCACTCACCGCCTTGCGCGCATCGGCGTTCAACGGCACCACGCGGCGCTTGTTGCCCTTTCCTTGCCGCACCGTCACCACGCCGGACCGGGGCTTGATCTCCACGTCCGCCAGGCGTAGCGCCGCGGCCTCGCTGAGCCGCAGCCCGGCGGCCAACAATAACCGGATAATCGCCCGGTCGCGCTTGGGCCAGACCGCGCTCGGCGCCGTCGCGTTACCCTTCGCCCGCAACTCGCCCAACTGCACCGCCTGCTCGGTGGCGCGCAGCAATGCGAATTGCTCCGTCCGCGTCAGCCACTTCGGCGCGCAGCCGGCTTGCTTCACCAGCTTGATGTTGGTCACGGGATTGTGCTCCGCCTTACCTGAGGCCAGCGCCCACGCGCAGAACGCGCGCAGGCCGGCGAGGTAGTGATTGACGGAGTTCGCCTTGAGGGACTTCTGTAGATGCGCCTTGAAAGCGCGCACATCGAGGGGCGTGATCAACGCAGGCGCGAGCGCCTGGCCCGTCGTCTGCTCGAACCAGGTCTGGAACGTCTCGACCCCGATGCGATAGCCCCGGATCGTGGCCGCGCTGCGGTCCTGAGCCCGGAGATAGGTGACAAAGGCCTCGACCAGCGCCGGATCACCGGCAACGACCCACGGCACGCTCAACGTTGTGTCATTCTTGACTTCTACGGATACTTCAGCTACAATAGTCATGTCTAGCTCCTGCGGGAGTTTCATAGCAATGGGTCGTCGGGCTTGCCCCCTGGCGACCCCCTTTTTTTATCTACGAACGCCGCGTCCCGTCCCGGCGTTCTTCATCATCATCCAATTTGGCGGTGATATCCAAACACCCCGCCATCATCAACAGCACCAGCGCGCAGCCCAGCCCTAGAGCCCCCAGGCACAGCGCTCCACCTAAATCACCCATCGTTCCCCCTTCGCCGCCGCCACTTCCGCCAGCGTTTCCCAGCGGTCGCGCCATTGCGCCCATTGCCCCTGATAGTGTTCTGGGCGCGTCGTCGGCAGCGCCAACTTCTTCCGCCCGGCGATCTCCGCCGCGGGAATCACGAAGTAGGTCGCGCGCGTCCGTCCCGCGTCGAAGGCCACCAGCACGAGCACGTCCGCCGTCAGCGTGCTGTGCCCCTGGCGCTCCAGGCTGAATTGATAGCCCAGATACGCCGCCTTGCTGTAGCGACACGGCCCGCCGGCCTTGACCTCGATCTCCAACCCGGCAAACCGCACATCGGCCACCGCGCTGTGCTCCACCGGCCCGGCCTGCGCCAGAATCGCGCGCACCAGCGCCTCGCCGAGCTTGCCCGTCTCGTTGTGCAGCGCCATTGTTACCCCAGCGCCCGCCGCAGCGCTTCGCATTGTTCCGGCGAGAAAAAGCGCACCGTTTGGCGCGCCGCATCCCACAGCGCCAGCCGCTCCGCATCTACGGTCGCCTGTTGCAGCGCCGGCGGAGCCTCTTCCAACGGAGAAGCTATCGCCAGCGCCCGGCGCGCCAACCGCGCCATCTGCGCGGCCACGTCGCCCGGCAAGGTGAAGACCTCTGCCCCGTCCGCTTGCGCTTCGATGAGCAACAACATCTCACTATTCAACGCCCGTGGACTCATCTTCACCCGCGCCCCCATTACGCGGCCGCCTGATCCGCGTCCGCGTGTGGGAACGCGCCCACCGGCGCCGGCCCGCGCAACAGCGCCGCGTGGACCTGCTGCGCCGCCTTCACCACCGGGATACCGGCGTCAATCACCTGGCGTAACGTCGAACTGCGGTCGCGCTCTAGCTCATCGGCCAGCGCATCCACCAGCGCCAACCGTTCCTGGTCTATCGTGAAACTAATCGTTTCTTTTCGCATTGCTTAACCCCCTGTTGGTAATCGTAACCACCGTTATGGTTGTAATATCTACCATAATACACCATATCATAATATTTGTCAATACCTAAAACCGAATTGGTAGCTAAAATCACCGAAAAATATAATACACTATG
>JALOCI010000049.1 GCA_023227835.1 Bacteroidales bacterium | reverse complement strand
TACTGGAACAGTACTCCGGACTAAAAGCCGGAGTAGATTTCAAATTCGGCTACTCTCCGGAAAGGATTAATCCGGGCGACAAGGTACATACCCTCACAAACACAATCAAGATTGTTTCAGGTTGTGACAATCAGGCTCTTGAAAACATTGCCGCTGTTTATGAGTCAATTATTATACCCGGCGTTCACAAAGCCCCTGAGATAAAAGTTGCCGAGGCAGCAAAAATTATAGAGAACACCCAGCGGGATGTGAACATTGCCCTTATGAACGAACTCTCAATTATATTCAGCAGAATGAATATAAACACATTCGATGTACTCGAGGCTGCCGGTACAAAGTGGAATTTTCAGAAATTCTTTCCCGGATTGGTTGGGGGGCACTGCATTGGCGTAGATCCCTATTATCTCGTTCACAAGGCCAAAGAGCTAAAATACCATCCGCAAATCATAAATGCCGGCCGTTTCATAAATGACTCCATGGGAGGATATATTGGCAAGAAAATAGTAAAGCAGATTATCGCCGAAGGGAAGAGTGTCCTTGGAGCAAGAATACTGGTACTGGGAATAACTTTCAAGGAGAATGTCTCTGATATACGAAATTCAAAGGTTGTAGATATCGTAAGAGAGCTCGAGGATTACGGCTGCGGGGTCGATGTGGCGGATCCTTATGCAGCCTCGGATGAGGTTATGCACGAATACAACATAAAACTCTCTGACCAGAAAGAGATTACTCAATACGGGAAGGCAAGAGGATATGACGCAGTTGTCATTGCCGTTGCGCACAATGAATACAGAAACCTTGACGAGAATTACTTCTTGCCGATCGTTGCAGATAATTCAGTGTTAGTTGATATTAAAGGGATTTACAAAGGGAAGATTAAGCAGATGAAATACTGGAGCCTTTAATTATCAGTTAGTTTAACATTAAAGAAGAATGTAGTTCCTTTATCAATTTCAGACTCAATCCAAATTTTACCGCCAAGAATTGATACATACTCTTTAACAATAGCAAGTCCCAAGCCTGTCCCTTCCGAAATTCTCGTAAGCGAGTTCTCTACCTGATAAAAGCGATCAAAAATCTTCTCCTGTTCGCTTTCAGCAATTCCGCAACCCGTATCCTTTACAAAAAAGATTAAATGATCCGTTTCCCCATCATGATCTTTGTCGAAATAGAAACCAAACTCAACGAAACCACTCATTGTGAATTTCAACGCATTGCTGACAAGATTTACAAAAATCTGAGTCAGCTTGGCTTTATCAGAATAGACTATCAGGTCAACATCCTCAGACGGGAATACCTTTAGTTCGGCCGGATAATCCTTATGACTGAAAAATACATATATATACTTGATGATATCTCCAAGGTTAAATTTCTCACATTGAGTTACGACCTGACCTGCCTCAAGCTTTGCCATGTCAACTACATCGTTTACCGTATCAAGCAATCTGTAGGCACTCTTACTAATTATTGAAATATAATTTTTTAAGTGCTCCTCTTTGACCTCATTCATTAACAAGTCGGAAAAACCGATAATTCCGTTCATAGGAGTCCTTATTTCATGACTGACATTTGCCAGAAAAGCGGTTTTTAGCCTGTCACTTACCTCTGCCCTCTCCTTTGCCAGCCTGAGATCTTCAATTTTCATCAATTTGTCGTAATACAAACCGATATATGCAGCAAATATCTCCAGTGTAACCAGATCTTCTGTCTTATAAGCATCTTTATCGTGGTAATCCTGCAGTACGACAACCCCAAGAACTTTTTTATGGGTAATATCAAATAAAGGAGCCGCAAGCCATATAGGGGATTCTGTTCCCAATTTCGACAAGCCAAACTCCTTATCAATATCCTTTTCAATATCTTCTGTTATGAGCCGGCCTTTTCCGGTTCTTCTAATATAATCTGTCAGAGTATGGTCAAGTGAAATTAATGTGTCCCCATCCACCTTGTCGAATTCATCAACAAAATACGGGAAAGTGTATTTATCCTCTCTCTCATGATATATTGCAATAAAGATATTGTCTGCAACCATAACCTTGCTTAACTCTTTATGAGAGCGTCTAAGGAATTCATTTAATGTAATGTTTTCCAGAAATATTTGAGAAATATTGAGAAGGGCCTGTTGGAGTCTGCCTTTCTTTCTGTTCTCGGTAACATCTCTTATTATTCCTCCCACTCCAACCCGGTCATTTCCGAAATTAAGCGGGAACTTTATAACCTTATATATTTTCTTCCCTACATATTCCTCATCGGTTATCATTCTCTTCTCCTCTCTTGCCCTTATGTCTGTAGATGAACACATTGTCGCATGTCCCGGCTCAATCAGTTCCGAATCCGTGCTATTCATAATCTTCTCCGGTCTCTTTCCAAGAAATTTCTGCATAGCTGAATTAAAAAAGATATAACGCAGATTCTCATCTTTCACGAACATACAGTCCTTGTTAGCATCCATGAACATACGATTTCTCTCTTCACTAAATGAAAGCTCGTTTCTTGTCTTCCAGTATCTCATTCTCCTGATAAATATTATACCCAGAAGGATTGTTGTCAAAGGATAGATTGTTATAACCGGAAGGGCAATATTCTTCATTGTCGGTATTATCAGAGGTGCCGGTAATGCCAAAATGCTCAAAAACATGAAAGAATGAGCTATTATGCTCACAATAAACAAATGATAGATATATTTACCCTTTCTCCACTCAGGATTTAATTTCTTCCATACCAGACCCGTCAATCCGGATGAAACAATTGTAATTATTCCCATCCACACTCCAGGTCCTCCTTGAAAGGCCCTGAATGCCACATCTATTGCTATTGCCACAATTGTTGCAACCGGGCCAAAGAAAAGGCCGGCATTCACAAGAAGCACAGATCTTGTATCAAAAACAAGCCCCGGAATCATAACCCAGGGAGAGAGCATCAGAACGATACCGATGGCTCCTATTACAACACCAATAAGCACCTTGTACAAAAACAATGTAAAATACTGGTTCTTTTCCCATAATAAATCGTATATCAGTGTAAAAGAAATTAGTATTGCAATATTCTGGATTAGCCCCAGTATTATAGAATAGTCCATTTAAAACGATGTTGATAGACAAATATACAAAATCTTTCACCACACAAAGAAGCCGCAATATGAAATATCAATCACATTGCGGCTTCATAGCAAAAAATGAGCTTTTCTTTATACAGCAGGCTGAGTGGGATCAACAAAAACTCTTGTCCCCAACTCCTTATCAAGATGATAAATTGCCTGACCATTCTCCTGTCCGATAAGGTTTAACTGATCTACAATCTGAAGAGCATTTTCTTCCTCCTCAGACTGCTCATCTATAAACCATTGCAGCATATTTGCTGCCGCATGATCTCTCTGCGCAAGAGCAACCTCATAACACTCATGAATACTGGCAGTAACCTTGCACTCCTGATTATAAGTCTCCTGAAAGACTTCAAGAATACTGTTCCACTTTACAGGAACCTCAGGTATGGCTTCTAGCTTGACAACACCACCCCTGCTGTTTATATAGTCAAATATTTTGATAGCATGAGTCAACTCCTCCTGATACTGAATTTTCATCCAGTTGGCAAAACCCTTGAGTGCTCTTGTCTCAAAATATGCTGACATTGAAAGATAAAGATGTGCCGACCAGAATTCGGCATTCATTTGTTTATTCAAGGCCTCTTCTACTTGTGGATTGATTTTCATATATGATTGGTTTTATAGTATTTTATATATAACAAATCAACCCCCTTTTTGTTATATTTGTAAGTTAAAAAAAGAGCCGATGTTTATTGCCGTAGACTTTGACGGGACAATTGTCAAACACAAATACCCCGAAATAGGGGAAGAGATTCCATTTGCAATCCAGACTCTCAGGATGATCCAATCCGAGCTGAGACATCATATTATACTCTGGACAGTCAGGGAGGGGGATCTTCTGGATGAGGCCGTGGAGTATTGCAGATCCAGAGGTCTTGAGTTTTATGCAATTAACCAGAATCATCCGGAGAGTTCAATGTCAGACTCTCCCCGTAAACTGATGGCAGACATGTTCATTGATGACAGAAACTTCGGAGGCATGCCTGACTGGGGGTTCATATATAACTCACTTAAAAACCGGCCGTCAGAGTGTTTTACTACAGATATCTTCCATCAGAGCGAAGATATCGTACCAAAGATAAAAAAACGAGGGCTGTTCAGATAGCTTTGCAATTATTTTACTAATTTTGATTAAGTAACAAAGTAAAAAAATTGACAATGAAAGGAATCGTCCTTGCAGGAGGGTCGGGTACCAGGCTCTACCCTATTACAAAAGGGGTCTCAAAGCAGTTGCTGCCAATCTATGACAAACCGATGGTATACTACCCTATCTCTGTTCTCATGCTTGCAGGTATAAGGGAGATTCTTATTATATCCACACCTGCTGATCTTCCTGGATTTCGAAGGTTACTAGGAGACGGCAGTGATTACGGAGTACGCTTCGAATACGAGGAACAGCCATCCCCGGATGGTCTTGCACAAGCATTCATAATAGGCAGGAAGTTCATAGGAGATGATTCGGCATGTCTTGTTCTTGGAGACAACATATTCTATGGCCAGTCATTTTCAAGGATGCTCAAAACTGCTGTAAAGAGTGCCGAGAATAATTCTGAGGCTACTGTTTTCGGTTATTGGGTAAGTGATCCCGAACGATACGGCGTGGCAGAATTCGATAAAAGCGGTAAGGTCCTTAGTATAGAGGAGAAACCCAAAATCCCTAAAAGCAACTATGCAGTGGTAGGTCTGTACTTCTATCCGAACAAGGTTGTTGAAGTGGCTTCTTATATTAAGCCTTCAGACAGAGGAGAACTTGAGATAACCACTGTAAACCAGGAGTTTCTCAAAGAAAACCGGTTAAATGTTCAACTTCTCGGACGTGGCTTTGCGTGGCTTGACACCGGAACACATGACTCTCTCTCAGATGCATCCACATTCGTTGAAGTTATAGAGAAAAGACAAGGCCTGAAAATTGCATGCCTCGAGGAGATCGCATATAAAAACGGCTGGATAGATGATGAAAAACTGGCAGAACTGGCCGCCCCAATGTTGAAGAATCAGTACGGACAGTATCTGATCAACCTGATAAAGAAGAAAAGATGAATTTTATTAAGACCCTGATTCCAGAAGTATTTATTATAGACCCGATTATACATGGAGACGCAAGAGGATACTTCATGGAGTCTTTCTTGTTGGATAAGTTTCAGACATCCATTTTAAAAACAGACTTTGTTCAGGAGAATGAATCCTGCTCAAAATACGGTGTACTCAGAGGATTGCACTACCAGACAGAGCCATTCGCACAATCAAAGCTAGTAAGAGTAATAAAAGGGAAGATTGTTGACATAGCACTTGATATACGAAAAGGCTCACCCACATTCGGGCAACATGTTGCTATTGAGCTTTCAGGAGAGAATAAAAGACAATTATTTATTCCGAGAGGCTTTGCACACGGATTCTCTGTTCTTGAAAACGACACTATTGTGCAGTACAAGACAGACAATTTATACTCTCCGGAACATGAGAGGGCAATTTTATGGAACGACCCGTCTCTAAAAATTGACTGGAAAATTCCGGAGAATGATATCTTGCTGAGTGAAAAGGACAAATGTCATCCATTACTTGAAAAAGCAGATCTATTTGATTATCAGAGAAACCTTTACTAAGAACCAGATATGGCAGGAACCTTAATAACAGGAGCCAACGGACAGCTCGGAAAGAGTCTCAGAAAGATTGCAGACAAGATGCCAGGTAAACTTTTTTTTACTGACATAGAGGAGCTGGATATCTGCAACAGAGATGCTGTTAACGATTATATAAAATCCGGGGATATTGACCTTATAGTCAACTGTGCCGCATACACTGCAGTAGATAAGGCCGAAGATGAGCCTGAAATGGCTGCAATGATTAATTCAGGTGCTGCAGGTATACTTGCGGAGGCTGCCAGAAATAACGGGGCGCTATTACTGCATGTATCAACAGATTATGTTTTCGATGGTAAAGGTCCGAGACCATATAAAGAGTCGGACGGGACCGCTCCTGCATCAGTATACGGCAAGACTAAACTTGCCGGTGAAAAGGCCATTGAGAAATCAGGATGCCGTTACATAATAATACGTACTGCCTGGCTCTATTCCGAGGATGGTAATAATTTTTTAAAAACCATTATCAGACTTGCAGGTGAGAAAGATGTAATCAACGTCGTGTTTGACCAGACCGGGACGCCTACCTATGCAGGAGACCTGGCAAATGCGATATCAGAAATTGTCTCGCATAAGGATGATTCAGAATTTTGTAAAAAAGCAGAGAATAAAATTTATCATTTTTCAAATGAAGGGGTATGTTCCTGGTATGACTTCGCCCTCGAAATCGTTGAAATGAGCAACATTTCAACTGTTAGGGTAGAGCCTGTTACGAGTGAACAATTTGTTTCAAAGGCCACTCGTCCCGCATATTCTGTACTTGACAAGGGGTTAATAAAAAGCATCTATTGCCTGAACATACCACATTGGAAAAGCTCACTTGAAAAATGTATAAACTCATTAAATAACATAAAGTGATGAGAAACATACTGATCACAGGAGGAGCCGGTTTTATCGGCTCACATCTTACCCGGTTTATGGTTAACAAATATCCCGGGTACAGAATAATCAACCTTGACAAGTTGACATACGCCGGCAATCTTGCCAATCTTAAAGACATAGAAAAGAGAGAAAACTACACATTCGTAAAGGGAGACATCTGCGATTTTGACCATATAAAGAGCATTTTCGACACCATGAAAATTGACGGAGTGATACATCTTGCAGCAGAATCACATGTTGACAGATCTATCAAGGACCCGTTCTCTTTCGCCATGACAAATGTTGTCGGCACACTCTCCCTGCTTCAGGCTGCCAGAGTATCATGGGAAAACAGTTATGAAGGGAAACTTTTCTATCATGTTTCCACAGATGAGGTTTATGGTTCTCTTAGTGACAATACAACACTTTTTACAGAAAGCACCCGTTACGAACCCCATTCACCTTACTCTGCCTCAAAAGCATCTTCAGACCATTTTGTAAGGGCTTTCCATGACACATATGGTTTACCAGTAATAATCTCTAACTGTTCAAACAATTACGGCAGCTACCAATTTCCGGAAAAATTGATTCCTCTGTTTATAAACAACATTCGTCATAACAAGCCTCTCCCGGTGTATGGAAAAGGAGAAAATGTGCGTGACTGGCTTTATGTAGATGATCATGCGGCAGCAATCGATCTTCTTTTCCACAAGGGAAAAAACGGAGAAACATACAATATAGGAGGGTTCAACGAGTGGAAGAATATTGACCTTATAAAGCTTCTTATTCGCATAGTGGACAGGCATCTCGGAAGAAAAGAGGGAACAAGCGACTCTCTCATAACATATATCGCAGACAGGGCCGGCCACGATCTCAGATATGCCATTGACTCCTCAAAACTACACAATGAACTCGGATGGGAGCCTTCACTTCAGTTTGAAGAGGGTCTTGAAAAGACTGTTCAATGGTATCTCAACAACCAGGAGTGGCTGGATAATGTGACTTCCGGTGATTACCAGAAATACTACCAGGAGATGTACAGCCATCAATAGCTATTTTTACTTATCTTTGCCGCAGTTTACAAAAAATATAATGAAAAATTTTGCATTAATAGGCGCAGCCGGATATATCGCTCCTCGCCACATGAAGGCAATAAAGGATACGGGGAATAATCTGATCGCAGCTTATGACGTTAATGACAGCGTAGGAATAATTGACTCCTTTTTTCCTAAATGTGCCTTTTTCAGCCAATATGAACTTTTTGAGAGACACATTTCAAAAAAACGTGCTGTCTCTGAAAGCGGAGTAGTGAAAGAGGATTATCCAAAAGGCAAGCTTGATTTCGTATCTGTATGCACTCCCAACTATCTTCACGATGCCCACATCAGGTTTGGCCTCAGAGCCGGGGCAGACGTAATTTGCGAAAAACCGCTGGTACTTAATCCATGGAACATTGATGCACTCGAATTTGCACAGAAAGAGACCGGACATAAAATATACAATATACTTCAACTCAGACTTCATGATGCCATAATTGCCCTCAAGAAAAGAGTTGATGAAGGCCCTAAAGATAAGATCTATGATGTTGACCTTACATACATAACATCCAGGGGAAATTGGTATTACACAAGCTGGAAAGGAGATCCCCGCAAGAGCGGTGGTGTTGCAACCAATATCGGCGTTCACTTTTATGATATGCTAGGCTGGATTTTCGGAGAGGTAAAACAAAATATTGTTCATGTATATTCCCACGACCGTGTGGCAGGATATTTGGAGTTCGAGAAGGCTCGTGTCAGGTACTTTCTCAGCATTAACGTAAATACATTGCCACAGGAAGCCAAGGATGCCGGCAAAAGGACATACAGATCACTTATGATGGAGGGTCAGGAGGTTGAATTCTCTGAAGGATTCACTGAACTGCACACCACATCATACAAACATATCCTCAATGGCAATGGATTCGGGCTGGAAGATGCCCGTAAATGCATACAGATAGTACACGACATCCGGAACGCCACACCGATTGGCCTTAAGGGTGACTATCACCCGTATGCACGTCTTGAAAAGACACCTCATCCATTCGGCTGGTAATAAAAGAGAAAAAATTAACAACTTGGAAACAGTAAAACAATTCGCATTAATGGGTGTTGCCGGCTATATAGCTCCACGACACCTGAAAGCAATAAAGAATTCCGGAAACAATCTGGTATCATGCATTGATCCTTTTGACAGCGTCGGGCTTCTGGACAGTTACTTCCCGGAGTGCTCATACTTCAACCAATTCGAACTTTTTGACCGTCATCTCTCAAAACTTAAGAGTGCCGGCAAAGGTGTTGATTATCTGTCAGTATGCACGCCTGACTACCTGCATGATGCACACATACGCTACGGTCTGAAGATCGGAGCCAATGTGATTACTGAAAAACCAATGGTACTCAATCCAAAAAATCTCGATGACCTTGAGTTAACGGAAAAAGCCAGCGGAATGAGGGTAAACACCATTTTACAGCTACGTTACCACGAAATCATACTTGGTCTCAAAAAACAGATAGAGGAGGGTCCTAAGGACAAGATCTACGATATTGATCTTAACTACACAACATCCCGCGGAAGCTGGTTCTATACAAGCTGGAAGGGGAATCCACTTCAAAGCGGCGGTATTGCCACAAACATTGGTATTCACTTCTATGATATGTTCCAGTGGATTTTCGGCAAAGTATCAAAGAATGTAGTCCACATCAAGACACATGACAGAGTAGCCGGATACCTTGAATTGGAAAAAGCAAGAGTAAGATATTTTCTCAGCATAAATTCAGATACCCTGCCGCCTGAAATCAGCGCAACCGGACAGAGAATCTACAGGGCAATCACCATTGATGGTAAAACCCTTGATTTCACAGATGGATTTGCAGATCTTCACACAGAGTCATACAAGAAGATACTCAAAGGAGAGGGCTTCGGAATTTCAGATGCTCGTCCATCTATTGAGATAGTGCACGACATCGAAGTGGCCCAGCCTATAGGCTTGAAGGGAGACTATCATCCTTTTGCCAGACTACCTTTAGCTAGTCATCCTTTTGGATGGTAATTGAATCTTCCTAAACGGAGACTGTTAAGTACAACCGATACAGAACTAAACGCCATGGCTGCCGCTGCAATCATGGGGTTTAGCATTATTCCCGTAAACGGGTATAGCAACCCTGCCGCTATCGGAATGCCTACAACATTGTAAAAAAAGGCCCAAAACAGATTTTGGTGTATAAGCCTGACTGTCCTGCCGGATATGGCAAATGCAGCAGGAAGAAGTCTCAAATCAGAGGTTATAAGTGTCATCATAGCAACATCCATGGCAATATCGGTTCCCTTTCCCATTGCAATGCTCACATCGGCAACAGAGAGGGCCTGACTGTCATTAATCCCGTCGCCAACCATAGCCACTACCCTTCCCTGTCGCTGTAAATCTGCCACATACGCCTGTTTCTCTGCCGGCAGGACTCCTGATAAATAATACAAAATCCCGGTGTTTTTTGCCACATTTGAAGCCACTGCCTCACTATCACCGGTAAGCATGTGAATTTCGATTCCGAGACGTTTCAACTCTTTCACAGCCTCTGCCGAACTCTCTTTAACCTCATCGGCAATGGCAGCAATTGCAACACATCTATTCTCAATCCCCATGAAAAGAATACTCTTTCCCTCACTTTTGAATGACTCCTTCTTTGATATATAGTCCTCACCGCATCTTTCCAGAGCCAGTCTGAGATTGCCTGCCCAAAGTTTTTTTCCTCTGAAAGATGCAGATACACCGTGACCAACTGTAATCTCGAATGATTCAAGGTTTTCTGTTGGCAATACACCTTCGGATTCAAGAAAACTCACAACTGCTGAAGCAAGAGGGTGCTCAGATCTTTTCTCCATTGATGCAATTGCAGATCTGAATTCTTCTCTTGTATATCCGGAGTAGGCAGACTCACTATTATCCATCCACATCCAGTCCGTAACGACCGGTTTTCCTGTAGTTATAGTGCCAGTTTTATCGAGTATCACGGTATCAACTCTTCTCATCTGTTCTATTGCCGTAGCATCCTTAATCAGAATGTGATTTTGTGCTGCCTTACCTATTCCAACCATAAGAGCAGTAGGAGTAGCCAGACCCATTGCACACGGGCATGCAATTACAAGAACAGAGATAGAAGCAACCAATGCCATTGGAAACATCTCTCCTCCCCCTAGTGTAATCCATAACACAAAGGTCAGAATAGACACAAAAGCAACCACAGGTACAAAGATAGAAGCCACCTTGTCAACGATCCTCTGGACAGGAGCCTTACTTGCCTGGGATTCCCTTACAACTTTTATAATTTGCGAAAGTACAGTATCCTTCCCGACCCTTTCAGCTTTAAATATTAAAGATCCATTAATGTTTATACTGCCTGAAACAACCTTATCCCCCGCTCTTTTCTCTAAAGCGACAGATTCTCCAGTAACAGCACTCTCGTCCACAAAAGACTCACCTTCTGCCACAACCCCGTCAACAGCAATCCTCTCACCTGGCTTTACCAGAATCATATCTGAAATTTTAAGATCAGCCATTTTTTTAATAACATAAGCAAGAGTTCCGTCGTCAGCTTTCTGCACAACAGTCGCCTCATTCGGCTGCAAACCCATAAGATTTCTGATTGCAGAGGAGCTCTTTCCCTTGGCCCTCTCCTCCAATAGCTTCCCTAAAAGGACAAAAGCTATAATCATTGTGGAGGCTTCATAGTAAAGCATTACATCCATACCTCTTTGTTCCCAGAAAGAGGGGAAAAATGTTGTGAAAAGACTAAAAAGAAAGGCTATTGATGTACTTAAAGCGACCAAAGTATCCATATTAGGGCTCATGTTGACAGCATGTTTCCACCCCCTTATATAAAAGTCTCTTCCGAACACCACAATCACAGGAATTGCCAGAGCCAGCTGCAGATAATTAAACCAACTGCTCAGATGACTCATAGATATCGCCATTATTAATATAGAGAATACCCATGCGTATATGGTTTTTCTCTTTAATATCCGGAACTCCTTTTCGGCTTCCTCATCTTGCTTTGTTAACAGATCCTCTTCATTTCCCTCAACTATCATATCATATCCAATCGACCTTACAGCGTCTCTCAATTTTTCGGGTCCGGTCAGAGCCGGATCATATTCAATCAAAGCAATGGCGGAAGCAAAATTGACATTTGCACTTTTTACACCTTTCTGCTGATTTAACTTCTTTTCTACACCAATTGCACAGTTTGCACAACTTAGATTCTTTACAGGATAGCTTCTTTTCATAACGTTCACTATATGGAGGTATAAACAGACAGTAGATATGATTGTTCAGATTTACACAAAAAAAAAGGAGCACCTCGAAAGGTGCTCCTAATATCAAAAATGTATGTTTAATTACGGTTTCACAACTCTGATGTTGAGAGTGTAAGACTTCTTAACACTGTAGAGGTCAGTAATTTCTACAACTACTGGTACATCTACGTAAGTTGTAGGAAGCTCAGCAACTGCGTTGGTAGCCTTGATATCCCAGTCTGTTCCGTTAGGAGTCAAACTTACAAGGTGAGCAAGGTCAGCCTGAGGAGTTGCAGTAACAGCAGCTACTCTTACGTCTCTTGTAGCGAATACGCCAAGGTTGTTTCCAAGGTAATCGTTGATCCTGTAGTAAGGAGCGAAATGTTTAACAGTTGCAAGATCACCGTTAGTTACCTGAAGTATAGGCAATGCAGGAGATGCAGGTGTAAGGGCAACCATGTTACCTTCTTTAACCTCACTCTTAGAAGTTACAGTGATAGTCTCGAGTTTAACCTTATTGTCAGTATTACCGAAGTAATAGTAGTAGAGATCTACAGTATAGTTATCGTAGATAGTAAGGTTAGTTACTGCGAAACGCTCGTTGCTGTTAACGCTGAGTACACCTGAAAGTGGATTAGGGTGCTGAGCTGTAACTGCATCGGTTGAAACGAACCTGTAGTTGTTGTATCCAATTGCAGGAAGAGTTTCAGTTGCGTTAGCTGTAAGATTTACATAAGCCTTGTACAGGTCATAGTATGTAGGGTATGCACTCTGAGCAACTGGGTTGGTAGGGTGTGTACCGTATACTGTAAGAACCTGACCGTTGAACATGTTTGCCTTGTGAGCTGCAGCAGCTGAAAGGTCAACTGTAGGGTTAACGATAGTTACAGGCATGCTAACTGAGAATACATCTGTTGAATAAGCACGACGATCAGCGAAAGTAAGTTTCATTGTGCTGTAAGTATTAGGAACAGCAACAGTCTCATCGAAGATGAAAGCAACCTTGCGGATAGCCTGAACATCAGCAACAGCTGTAAGAGTAGCATTTACAGCACCAACAGCATTGTTTGCTGCATCAAGGAATTGATATGAAACACCTGCAGGAACGTTTACGATCTTAACGTTTGTAGCTTGGTTTCTCCAAAGCTCAGTTTTACCAACTGCGTCAAGTTCAGTGAACATAGAGGTCAACATAATAGTCTTTGTGTCAGCACCTAGTGTAGTACTTGCTGTAAGAGTGAAAGTACCAACAGGGATAGCGCTGATAGCGTTGTCAAGAGCTGAATAGAATACTGTCTGAAGAGCAGTCTCTTTATACTTAGCAATCCAGTCGAAAGTTCTGATCTTGAAGTTTACAGCCTTATCATTAAGGTTAGATACAGTAGCAGTTGTAGTAGCAGTACTTACTGTTGTGCTGTATGCAGTTGTGCTGATAAGATCCTCAACGTCAGAGTTTCCAGGGATAGGGTCGATAACAGCAGCGCTCTTATAGAAATCTGTAGGAATCAATGTCCTGTTAGGAGTTAAGTCTGTTCTGTCAAAGAAGCTGAGAAGATCTTTCTGAGTACCTATCTTGATATATACAGGAGGATAAGTACCTGCATAAGCAGCTTTCATACCAAATGTAGTCTCAACGTCAGCCTGAACTCTTACACTATATTGGTAACCTGAAACAATCTCACGACCATTCTTACCTGCACGGATAGCAAGCTGTGTAGTTGTACCAACAGCAGCAATTGCATCAGCAAGAGCAGGAGTAAGGTTAAGAGTGTAAAGGCCATTAGTTGTAGAAGCAGTAAGGAACTGAGCGAAGTCGCCAGTATAACCTGCTGATACAGAAGATGGCTGAATTCTATAAAGAGAACCGTCTTGTTTAATAATTTCAAAAGTATAACCTGCGATAGAAGCAGCAGCAGGGTTAATGATTACAGGAACCTTACCTGCAGAACGGATAAGCTGGCCGTATGAAAGACCTGCCCATGCAACGGCTGCATCAGCTGTAGCAGCAACAGGGTTAACCTGAGTCTTATTTGCAGCTGTAGGAACCTGACCGTAGCTTACGATAGCAGTAGTTGTTCCGATAGGTGAAGTAAGGCTAAGGATATCTGTACCGAATACTACATCTTCTGACAAAGGAAGTTTGTATGTAACACCTTCTACAGTAACATAAATCTGGTTAGTAGTTGAGTTATAAACAATCTCAGGGATCTCAACTTCAGTAGCAACGCCACCTGCATAGAGAACGCCGTCTACGACTGTAAGCTCACTGTCAGCTTTGATAGGATCACCTGCAGGATTGGTAATACGAACCGGAGTTCCACCTTGTGATGTAACAACTGTCCAGTAACCCTGAGCGTCCACGCCTATAATTGGAGTGAAACCAGTTGCACCGGTTGCGCCAGGAGTACCAGTTGCACCAGGGGCACCAGTTGCGCCGGTAGCACCAGCAGCACCATGATTAACCTGGATAGTGGTGTTGTCAGAGAAAGTGATTAAGTAGCCAGCAGTGTTAGCTGTAACATTTGTGACTAATTTACCAGCATTGATAGCTGTCTGCAAAGCACTGATAGCAAGTTTATTTGCAGCAACATCAGCTTTCAGTTGATCGATGTCCTCTGAATAGTCCTTTTGGCAAGAACCAAGAGAGAGCACGAGTGCACACATAAGTACACAAATACCGAAAAATGTGAATTTTCTTTTCATTTTTTAATTCTTAAGTTAAAAATTCTTTTTGTTAAACATAATTTTTGATTGGCAAATATAGGTAATTGATTTTTTCATTTTCATAGCTATATCATTGCAAATGTATATAAACATTTTAACATCTGCAAGACATGTCTCACATAAATGCAACTATTTTCTCATATTTCTGAAAACAAAGATATAAATATTTCTACAAATTTTCCTGTTTTGAGAACTTTTGCAATGAAAAATATTCAGAATTTGTTGATAAATAACAATATAAGAGACAAAACAGCCACGCACCCCTTGGTTATATTCCTCATTATGTGATATTTACAATGTACCTATTATATATATTATAAATATTAACGGAAAGTCAATCCAGAAGCTGATTTCAATCATTTTTTCCAAGGGAATGCGTCAGGGTGACTCTGTGCAAGGCTCTTGTAACAGCTATATAAAGCAGCCCAGAGTCTGAATCAGACTTATAACCATCCATACAAGGGATTATAACTTCATCAAATTCAAGTCCTTTCGCCATACACACTGACATTATCACAGCTCCTCTTGAAAAGGATGCCGATTGTGTGGATATATAAGTCAGGTCATCAACAAAGTCCCCCAGCTGTTCTGACATCTCGGCGGCAACATGTTCACTCCTGCATATTATACCCAGGGATTCGTATGAAGAGCCTCTGAAATCATTAATTAATCCCACTATTCCGGATATCTCCTCCTTATAACTGCCATACTTTACAACTACAGGCTTATCTCCATGCCTCGCTATAGGCTCCATCTCCTGCACAACCTTTATTTTGCGGGCAAAATCAGCAATCTCATAAGTAGAACGGTAACTTTTGCATAACTTCATAACAACTCCGTCGGTAAACACCTTTTTAATCATATCCGCATCTGAGCGGCTATAAGGAGTTAGCGTCTGTCCCATATCTCCCATAATGGTTTTTTTGCAGATGAAGAGCATCTTCAGCACCTTGTACTGTATAGGTGTATAATCCTGCATCTCATCCACAAGCAGGTGTTTCACCTTTGATACATTGACATTGCCCTCAAGAGCCAGATGTATATATGCCAAGGGAGCCAGGTCTGAATATTCCAGAGACCTGCCTTTTCCCAGTTTGAACAACTCCGCTTTTCCTATCCATTTACAGAACTGCCTGTAAACCTCAATATCATCGTTCCCGGCAAACATACCTTTAATTTTTTGTCTCAGTTTACGCCTGTCGGAACAAGAGACTGCTATCCCGCAATCCGTGTAAGCCATCTCTACAATGTAATCAGCCATAGCATCAAACCTGCCACGCATGGAATAACGGTGAAAACGTCTGAACTGCGCCTCAATATACTCTGCCGGTATTGTTATGTGGTCGGTAAGTTTAAGATCTACTGCATTAAAAAAATTATTCTCGACAAAAATTATGAAACGCTCCAAAAGGCTTACGAATTCAAATGACGATTTGTATATAACCCTCTCAACAAAAGCCGGCTCAGGATCTGAAATCAACTCTTCAGCCTGATCGAAAAAGGTCTGATAGTGGTATTTGTTATTAAGTACCCCGGAAAAAATCTCACCGACCGAACTTTCAGGGACCGTCTCCTCTCCCAGTTCAGGCAGCACGTTTGATATATAATCAGCAAAGACTTTATTGGGGGAGATAATAAGAACGTCAGAAGATTTGAGTCCGCCCTTCATTGCATAGAGCAGATATGCAATCCGGTGAAGTGCAATCGAGGTTTTTCCGGATCCTGCCACACCCTGTATAATCAGAACCTGTGCATCCATGTTGCGTATTATCCTGTTCTGCTCCTTCTGTATGGTTGCTACGATATTCCTCATCTTCTCGTCAGAATTTGCACTGAGCTCCTTCTGAAGAATATCATCCTGTATTGTGACAGAACTCTCGATCATGAACTCCAGGCAGCTTCTCCTGATTCTGTATTGGCGTTTCAGTGATATCTCACCCCTGACAGCTCCAGAGGGCGATTGATATCCGGCCTCTCCTGTCTCCTGATCGTAAAACATACCCGCAACCGGTGCTCTCCAGTCATATATCAGGTTCGCACATTTCTTCCGATGATAAAAATTCTGAACACCTATATAGATAGGTGTCGCACTCCCCTTTTCACCCTCTTTTCTGAAATCGATCCGACCGAAATAGGGGTTGTCAATGATTCTGGCGATCCTGGCCCGTTTTGAGATCACGCTCTCTCCGGACGCATAGAGATTCAGTATCGACTCACGCATCGAGCGAATCTCCTGGGGATCAATATCTTTGTTGTTCCATAAATACTCCTTGTACTCCTGCAGCGTGTCAACATGTTCCTTTACCGAATGATCCGTGTTCGCAACAACACCTCTGACAATTGATATCACACTCTGCAGATACTCCCTCTCCTGCTCTTCCGTCTGATTGAATATCATATTTTCCGAAGTTAAAAAGTTTTGAAAAAAATAGAATTACAAAATTACAGTAGTGGTATTGAGCATAGAATGGCTATAAGTAGCTATATCGTCCCGCTTTTTGTACTTTTGTACATATTTTACATTATGGATATTCTGGAAATTGCCGGGAGAAACTGCCGGGCTGCATGGGAGATATTAAACAATACAGGAATCATTTCTGCATGGGAAAGCATTGGTGCTAGAGTTAACATTGTGGGCTCACTCAAATCCGGGCTCATGATGAAGAACCTGGATATTGACATGCATATTTACACAGATAAGGTTGTTATTGAAGAGAGTTTCTCTGTCATGCTGAAACTGGCAGAGAGTCTGTCTCTGAAAGAGATAAACTACATTAATCTGACAGATACAGATGAAGAGTGTATTGAATGGCATACTAGATACAAAGACCGGAACGGGAAGATCTGGAAATTCGACATGATTCATATCTGCAAAGGGTCGAAATATGACGGGGTTGTGGAGAGAGCGACAGAGGAGATATCCCGTAAGCTGACACAGGAGATAAGAGAAACCATCCTTCGGATCAAGGCTCAGGTCCCGGATGGAGAGAGTATACCGGGCATAGAGATATACCATGCCGTATTTGACGGCAATGTAAAAAGTTATAAAGAATTGGAACAGTGGCGGAGGACAAATCCTCTGAAGAACAGCCTCGAGTGGCTTCCTTAAATTACAATACCCAGATCTCTTGCAGTATTAATCGCCTCCATAATATTATCCACATCCAGTTTTACCAGAATGTTTTTTCTGTGGTTGTTTACGGTATAAATGCTGAGATTGAGCTGTGCTGCAATTTCCTTACTTAGCAGCCCCTCGCGGATTAACATTAAAATCTCCTTCTCCCTTGAGGTAAGCTGCCTCCCCTCCGGCTTTACTTCGTTCATAAGAATCTCACCCGTAACCCTGTTGATAACCGAACGTTTTACTTTTGCAGTATATGACTGGTCAGGTGAAATTTCCATTATGCCAAGAATTATCCATGCTTTTCCACTCAAATCCTCCCTCAACACCTGATGACGGCTGGTTACATTGACATAACGCCCGGCAGCATTCAAAACACGTATCTGGAATATCTGCCTGTAGTTGTTTCGCTCCTCCGGAGGCAGCGAATAGATAAATTTGCCGTGTTCTATCTGATATTCGAGCAATTGCGACCTGTCGTCCGGATGAATACGCTCTTCAAGCAGGTCTCCCTGCTCTCTAATGGTTCTGATTTTAGAGATATCGTAACCGAAGAGTTCCGCGAAGAAATCAGAAGCATAGTCATACCTCCGCTTGAAGGTATCAACGGTAAAAATACAACTCCGGCTAAGTTCGGCAAATCCGGTTATGGATTCTCTCTCTTTTTCCCAAAGGTCATAATCGACATCCAGAGTCCGGATCTGCTGTCTTGACCAGAGTTGTTCGGGTGTGATTCTGTTTATCGGCATGAAATTGTCAGCTCGGACATTTTGTTGACATCCATAATCTTGTTCAAATTACTTTTGATTTTCTCCTCATCCCAATCCCACCATTTCATCTCCAGCAACTGAGCTATCTTATCTTCTGAAAAACGTTTGCGTATCAACCTGGCCGGCACACCACCTACAATTGAATATGGCTCAACGTCTTTTGTCACAACAGCCCTTGTAGCTATAATAGCACCGTCACCGATGGTAACTCCGGCCATTATGACTGCCTCATATCCAATCCACACATCATTTCCGACTACAATGTCTCCTTTATTGTCCCAAGCCTCGGTTATCGGAGTCTGCAAACCCCACTCCTCCCCCAGTACCGGGAATGGATATGTGGAGAGTGAGCCCAATGTATGGTTTGCACCATTGAATATAAATTTTGCTCCGTTGGCAATCGAGCAGAATTTCCCGATTATCAGACGGTCATTATTCACATAAGGATAATGATACAACACACACTTTTTTTCAAAATCGAGAGGATTTTCAAAATCGTGGTAGAAAGAGTAATCTCCCACCTCAATAAAAGGACTCTTCACACAACTCTTAAGATAAGCTATAAGCTTGTCATTACTACGAGGATATACTAAATTTTTATCAGGCATAATCTTTTCTGTTTTAACTTTTAATTTTTCACTATTCACTATTCACTTTTCACTATTCACTTTTCACTCATTAATATCAATTCTCATCAAACAAATCTCATCTCCCATTTTCACGCTTTTGAGCAACTCGACATCAACCTGGCATTCGAATGCCTTTTCAAAGAGAACTTTACTATAACCGGTAGTGCATTGACACCATGTATTTGTCTCCAGCCGGTCCACACCCTCGAGCATTGGGCAAGGG
>JALOCI010000113.1 GCA_023227835.1 Bacteroidales bacterium | reverse complement strand
TGCTTTCGATTCGTTACGACACCCTGCGGGCGGCAGCACTTCAGGCCGACGTCTGTTGGAACGGGGCAACGGTGGCGCCCGCCGGCATTGGGCTGATCCCCCCGTCGCCCCCTACACTCGGGCAGGTGTTCCGCTATGGCAGCGCAGATCTGGTCGGCGGGCTGTCCGCCGTGCGGCTCGTGGGGCGCCGTCTTGACGACGCCGAGCTGGCCGCGAGCTGGGCCGAGTGCACGAGCCCGCCGGCGCCCGTTCCGTTGGCGTGGCGCATGCAGCTTTTGATCGACGGTGTGGTGTTCGCCGAGCGGGTGATCCCCGAGGCCGAGCAGCGCCGCTGGACCGACTGGGCGATCCCCGTGCGTCGGTACACCGGCGCCCACGATGTAGCGTTCCGGCTGGCCTTGGGGCCGGCGTAGAGGAGGGTCAGCGATGGTATCCCCGAAAACCCCGCTCATGGAGTTGCCGATCCCGACCGAAAACGAGGATCCGTTCTTCACCGTCATGGGCCAGTTCTTCACCAAGCTGGACACCTGGGTGCAGTCGATCCGCGAAGATCTCGGGCTCTACGTCACCAGCAACGGGGGCAACTGGGCAGTGGGCCCCGGCGACGTGGTGAGCTGGGACGCCTCGATCACGTTGACGTCCGCCACCGACGGCGGCAACGTGCGAGCTGGAGCCGGTTCGATCGCGTGCGCGGATGGCCATCTGATCTACGTGGTGGTCCCGAGCCGTCCGATCTCGGGCCTGCTGGTCGGCACGATCGCGACCGCCGCGACCCTCCCCACGTTGAGCGCCCTTGTCGTGCCGATCGCATATCGCAACGGCCTGGAGGTGGTCCTGCTCGCGCGTGGAACCATGCCCAGCCCTGGGCGACTCCCCAGGACGTGGCGGGGTTTTGGGGCGACGGCGAACGACGCGACAGACCCCGCGGGGACCGGCGGTTCTGGCGCGTGGACACCCAGGACGCTGGCCGCGCTGGACCACCTGGATCTTCCGATCTCGTTCGTGGAGCACGGGATCCTTTCGGCGTCGGCGGCCTCGTCCTACTTCCGAGTCGAGGGGGATCAGACCAGGTTTTACCCCGTCGGAAAAAGGTTCTCGTGCCTGCTGTCCAGCACGGCCAACGACACCACGGACAAGGAGTTCGTGACCGCCGGGGCGGTGTACGACGCCGGCAACGACTGGACCACGATCACGATCAACACTACGCCGGCGGCCTACATCAAGGACGCGGTGGCGGACATCGGCGCACCTGCCGGCGCGCTGTACCCCGGCTGGTTCGGGTTGAGCACCGCCGGGCGCCTGCTGCCTGATTATGTCGTCGCCTGGGTCACCCTCACCGTGCAGGGTTTCGAGTGCGATCGATTCCAGGCGCGGATCATCAAGGACGACCTGGCCGCGCCGTCGCTTTCGTTCGACGCTGCCGGCGGAAGCATGGCCGGCGGCGGGGCTTGGGAGGACGTGACCACGGCCATGGGCGAGGCGGTGTCCGGCGCCGGCGCGCAGAACGCCAGCGGCACGGGCCAGATCGTTTTCACGCCTGGGACCGACGAGTGGTTCCTGGTCATGCAGTACGTGGAGACCGCAGGGGCCGGGCCGGCCTACCCGGCGTGGGGAAGGCCAGCGCCGGCCCTGTCTGGCATGGAGGACACCAGGCTCATGGTGAGCATGATCGAGATCTCGGAATAGCGGGAGGCGGAACGCATGGCTTGGACACTGGAACAGCTGCTCGCCACGCTCGCCGTGGACGCGGCCACCGCCTCGGTGGTGTCTGGACGTCTGGCCGTGGTGCAGCGCGACCCGCAACCCGACGAAACGGGGATCGGTATCACGAGCCCGATCCGGTTCCTCGTGGTGGACCTGGACGCCGACCCATTGGCCTGGCCGAGTTCCGGGGACATCTCGTTCACGCTGGAGGTGGACGGCGTGCTCGCCGCGACCTACGCCGGCGGGGTGATCACGCCAGAGCCCGGGTGGGCCGCGACGGTGACACCGCCAGACACCGAGGCCCCATTTGTCGCCTGGGGGATCGAGGCGACACGGGCGACGCCGTGGAGTTCCGAGCAGCTCGTGCCCGTTTCCCTGGACGTGTCGATACCCTTGGGTTGGGGGTCTGGTCCCTGGGGGCACTTCCCATGGGGGCACGCCAGCAGCGTGGTGGGCCCCGAGATCTTCCGCTGGGCGTTCACCGCCGCCGACGTCACGCCGCCCCAGCTCGTGAGCGCCGCCGCCGTCGGTCCGTTCACCGTGCGGCTCACGTTCGACGACGCCATGACCGCGGCCGGTGTGCTCGCCCTGGCCAACTGGCCATCCGGGTGCGTCGAACGCCAGAACGTGGATCCGGCCCCAGGTGTGAACCTGGAGATCGTGGCCGTGGCCGAGGTTGACGGCAGCGGGTCCACCGCCTGGGACCTGACCACCCAGTGGGAACAGAGCCCGGGGTGCCAGTACGAGATCACGGCCGCGCTCGCCCTCACCGACGACGCCGGCAACGCGATCGACGCGACGGCGCGCACCGCGGTCTGGGCGGGCTGGGTCCCCGTGGAAATGCCCGGGCGGGTGTTCGATCTGATCCGCTGGCTGCCCCTGAAGAACCGCGAGGAGGACGCCACCCGCGACCTGGTGCGCCTGGTGAACTGTTGGCAGGAACTGGCCGGCCTGCTGATCGGCAGCGTGGACGCTTTCCCCGAGACCCTGATCGACCCGGACCGCTGCCCGGACGAGGTGCTCGACGCCATGCTGTACGACATGGGCAACCCGTTCGACTGGGCCGAGCTGGACCTGGACGCCGACCAGCGGCGCCGGCTGCTGCGGTTCCTCCTGCCGATCTACCAGTACAAGGGCACCGCGGCCGGCGTGGAGGACACGATCTGGTTCCTCCTGGGCGAGCGGGTCCAGATCGTGGACTACCTGGCCGAGGGGTGGGTCCTCGGCGTGGACGCCCTGGGCAGCGGATCGATCGCCGAGGTGGTGTGCGACGCCGCCGAGACCTACGACATGAGCGGCTGCCCGCTGACCCTGGAGGTGGAGATCGACGAAGGCACCGCCCAGGTGGCGACGTTCCAGCTGGCCGACTTCGCGGTTCCTGCCGCGGCGACGGCCGAGGAGCTGGCGGCCGCGGCAGGTCCCCAGCTCGTGGGCGGCGGCGCCTACTCCCCGGCGGCAGGCACGCCGGCGATCCTCACCAGCGGCGCCGTGGAACCTTTCGCCGTCGCCGCCGGCGACACCCTGGAGCTGCTCGTGAACGGAACGGCGCGCGTGGTCACGTTCCACGCCGCGGACATCGCCACGAGCGGCGCGGCGCTCGCCGCCGAGCTGGCCACGCGCCTGGAGCACGACCTCGGGCCGGACGTCCTGGGCGACGACAACGCGGGCGCCGTCGAATTGCGCACCGTGCTGTGGGGCCTGGGCGCCTCGCTGGAGGTCACCGGCGGGACCGTGGCCGCTGCCCTGGGGTTCCCCGCTGGAGCGGCCACAGGGACCGATGCGG
>JALOCI010000112.1 GCA_023227835.1 Bacteroidales bacterium | reverse complement strand
ATCGTCCGGCCGCCGAGTCGCTTCGACCTTCACGACCGGCATACCGATGGCGAGCTGCGGCACGAGTGCGCGGATACGAGCGGCCATGATGTTGACGGTGGGGGATTCCTCTTGCACGCCGTCGTAGTAGCGATGCGCGAGGCGCTTGATATAGCGCCTCCAGCGGTCTTCGCGTCCGAACTTGGCCTTGAACTTGATGGCCGAGGAGAGTTGCGCTTCCCAGACGGCAGCCTCTTCGGGGGTGTAGCTCACGCCATCAGCCATGTCGAGCCTCCTGCGCCAGTAGACCGGATGGCTCTGTGAGCTCCGCTTTCGGGATAGCGGTCGAAGGATGCCAGTGAGCGGGCACGAGCACTCCTGTTCGCTGCGGGACGATGGAAGTTTCTCCCATGCACAGCTCGCACGGTACACCGTTTCGCTCACTCATCGCAAGCGTCCGGTCGAAGGTGTGCTTGCACTCGCGGCACTTGTACTTATAGTCGGGCATGGCTCTCCTTATACGTAGAGCATCTCGTTACCGAGCTCACAGGTCTGCGCGTTGCTCTCCGCCTCAATCTCGGCGAGCACGCGCATGATGGGGTCATCGTCGACGACCACGTTGAGCACGAGCGAGCGTGCCGCCCGTGTAGCGAGAGCGGCCGCGATGGTGAGACCGGCAACACGGTCGTCGTGCCGCGGCTCCGGCGCCCCGATTCTCCGGCCGCCGAGATGGACGACACCCCGCATCTCATCGAGTGTCTCGAGGTCGCGGATGTCGAGCGCGCCCTCGCGCAGATACTTGTCTGTCGTGCCGAAGGCATTGTTCTTCGTGTCCGCGTTGCTCCACCAGCCGATTCGCTCGGTGGTCTTGTGCTCGCGGGCGAGAGTCGAGTTGGGCCGCATGTACATCCGCGGGTAGCGCAGGCGCCGCAGATTCGAGATGACAGCGGTGCCGACGCCGTTGGCCTCGACCGCGATGACCGCCTGGTGACACAGGTAGCCCGCCTTCGCCAGCGTCTCGCCGTACTCGTCGGCCGGTATCTGCCCGTGGATTGTGAGGAGCTGCCGGTGCGGAGTGCCGCTCTTCGGCGGCATCAGGACTTCCTCTTCGGCATCCGCATACGGCGTGCCGACATGGAGCGCGGTCGCGGCCTGGAAGTCTCCCCACGGCGCGTCGCCCGCGCAGTCGGCGCCGATGACGAACGGACGCCCGCTCTGCAAGGCGAGATAGAAGTCCTCGAGCCCGTGAATCACCACTACGCCGTACGGGTCGGGTACGAACTCGACCGTGCGGAGCACGCGGTCTTTCCAGATGAGCGAGCCCCGCACGTCGCGCTGCGAGTTGTGCTCGGCTGAGTACGCGGCGAGCGCGGACTTCTGCCGGTGGGCCTCTTCCTCGACGTGGACGACCGAGAAGTAGTTGAGCCCCGATGCGATGAACGCCTGCTCCCACGTCTCGGGGTACTCCTGGTCGAACTTGGAGAGCGAGCCACGGTACATCCTGCGCTTCTTCTCGTGCCACGCCTGGTCACGGTCGGGATGGAGCGAGTACGGCAGGAAGCAGAAGCCCATCTCCGCCTCGCCGAAGGTCACGTCGATGGTCGTGTCGTCGCCCAGGTCGAGGACATGCTGGAGCTTCCCGAAGACCGAATCCGTCACCCAGGTGTGAACCAGGTCGCCGATGCCGTTGGCGGTGGTGAACATCACAATCTGGCCGCCACCGTCGGCGCACGCTTCGACCGAGCCCCACACGTCTTCCTGGCGGGTGATGGGCCGGATGATGGCAGCCTCGTCGATGAGCACGAAACCCGCGGCCTCGGAACGGCCGGTGTCGGACGCGGCACTCATGGGCTCGAGCGAGGAGCCGTTCGCCCACTCCATGCGCTGTATGCCCTCATTCGTGATGAGCGCGGCCTCTTGCACGAACTCGGGGATGTGGCGGTAGATGTCGAGCACGCGGCGCACGAGACGCTTGGCCGATGTCATCTTGTTGGCGATGACGATGCCGATGGTGTCGTTGAAGAACATGCAGCGCCACAGCCCGTAGTGGGCCGCGATGAACGTGAGCCCTATCTGGCGGGCCTTGAGCACCAGGAACACGTCGTATTCAGTGATGGCCTCGGCGAGAAGGAGCTGCCAGCCCCAATCGCGGCCGGTCGACTCGGAGACGCGCGGCATCCCGTCGGGACACATGCGGCGCCAGCCTCTATCCCAACCGCCCTTGATACGCACCATGCCGTACCAGCGGATGAAGTACTCGAAGCCGGAGTGCGGGTCGGAGAGGCGACGAATCTCTTCGGCCTTCACCGCTTCTTGCATGGGCACCGGAAGCGTGTCGAAGCCGTCGTAGTGAGCGGCCATCACCCAGAAGTCGAGGTCGTCTACGGGGTCGTAGAAGCCACGGGTGTTGACCGTGGCCAAGAAGTCCACCAGCGGAGCTCTGTCCGGCGCGGGTTCGAGCCGGTGGAGCGTCGGGCTACTGTCCACCGTAGATGGGAAGCGTCACGGGGGCGTTCTGCGCAATCGGCATCCGTGGCGGCGTGAACGCAGCACGCTGCGGGACGACGGCGGGCGGAGCACTCATGTCGTACCCGACGCCGCGGGTCATCCCGCGGCCCTGCGTGTCGAGCATCCGACGAACCGCGAGCTGTCGCTCGAGCGGGTTGGTAGGCTGTGAGCGGTCGAAGACGCCAGGCGCAGGTGCCATATTCTGCGGCATCCCGAGCGGCTGCCCGTACGCTTGCGTAGGAACGACGGCGGGAGCAGGCTGCACGCGAGTCGGTTGACCGAGACGCTGCTCCTGCATCACACGCTGATTGGCGAGGTACTCGGCCAGGCCCATATCCCACGCTCCTCGCTAGATGAAGTCGTCGCCTTCGGTGCCTGCCTTCAATCAGGCCGAGAGGACTCGCTCTCGAGACGACGTATGCGTCCTGCGCCAACAGGCCGCGTCCTAGCGAAGATGGTAGGACTTGGAAGCGGCTCAGGTCAAGCGCGGCATGATTGTCACGCCACAGACGGTGCAGCGCTTCCCGCCGGTCGTCTCGACCCACGCGTGGTCGCACTCTTTCCAGCTCGGCAGTTTCGCCACGATGAGCGACTCCTCGATGCGGCCGAGGGACTCGAGCATCTCGCGCAGGAGGTCTTCGCTACGCCTCGAGTTGGTGAGCAGCTTGTAGAGGATGGACTCGCGCCGCTCGGCCAGAATCTCGAGGTGGTCGAGTGGGCCAGGCGCAGCCGGTTCGGTGTCACCGGTGTGGGCGAACTCGTCGATGCAGGTGACGGTCATCTTCTTTGCGGCCTCTTCGACGATGCGCGAGCGGAGTGGCTCGTCGAGGAGCTTCCATGTTGCCGCAACCTGCTCACGCGCCTCAGCGCCGGAGGAGAGAGTCGAGCCCTCTTCGATGGCGAACGACTCGTCCGGCGTGGCGGGGTACTCCTGTTGGGATGCCAGCTCACCGAGCCGACCCTCATCTTCGCCCGCATCGTACCGCTAACCTTGCGTCCAGCT
>JALOCI010000005.1 GCA_023227835.1 Bacteroidales bacterium | reverse complement strand
TGCTGTGTTTATAATATTCGCCTGAGTAGGATTCCTGGCGTCTGTCCACTTTTCAAAACTTGTAGCATGGGCTTTGGGAACAAATGCAGATTTTCCGTTAGGAAGTATGACTTTATAATAGTCTCCCGACTCTCCGTCAGCCCTTACTATATTACCCATTACACCGTCCATGACCACTGCGGCATTCTCAGAGGGTGATTCCCTGAACAATGTATAATATGTTGTTATAATCAATCTTGGAGACGTGCTCCAAATCATATATTCGTCTTTGTTCATCGGCTGAATGCTTCCTGATGTAACCCATGCGATATATCCCTCCGGAGTGACAGCTCTTGTCCAACCACCCTTTTTCTCAAGGATTCTGAGAGGTGTTCCCATAACGGTCTGTGTTGCGGACTCTGTATCATAGTCTGGCCCATATCTGAAATTGATAACCGACAATGCTGTGATACCATATATTTTATTGCCCAAAGAAGGGTCCGGAAGCACTATCATGCTGTCCGCCACATTCAGTTTATTATCCGCAATGGCTTTCAGCAGTGCATTTTTTGCATCCTGTTCAGTTGTAGACCCTCTGAGAATAATAATACCGTCTTTGGAAAATTCAAGGAACGGCTCGTAAGTTTTTACTCTTCTGTCAGGGGCATACTGTGCCTTGATCTCTGATGAAATCTTGTCGAACAATTGTTTAACCTTGTCTGACTTCTCGTCGGCCTTGCATACTGAGGCCAGAAAAAAAGCCAGGACAACAAATAGCACCTTTTTCATTTTTGAGGGGTTTTATTAAAATTACATAGACAAAGATAACTATATTTGCATCAAAATTTACATTATGATTCTTGATTCATTGAGAGGTTTCGAAAGATATCTCAATCTTCACTCCAAGTTTGAAAAAGTTTTCAGCTACATTATAAAGCACAATCTTCACGAAATGGAGCCGGGTGAATATCCGGTAGTGGGAAGGGATATATATTTCACTATCTGGGAGGGGGAAGGCAAAGGGATTGAGATTCCCAAGCTTGAGGTGCACGACACTTATATAGACATTCATATTCTTCTGGAGGGTAGCGAAACTATAGGAATCCGGGACAGAAGCAGGTGTAATGGGGAGAATATCTCTTACGACCCTGAAAAAGATATTGCATTTCTTGAAGATATGCCCGAAAACTTTATCAGCTTGGGACCCGACAACCTTGCTGTGATATTTCCTCATGATGCTCACGCACCACTAATCGGAGAAGGGAAAATTAAAAAGGCCGTTTTTAAGGTAAAAATGTAGTGGACAAGCGTTACAACTCCTATGTCGGATATTTTAAGGAGAGGTATGGTGAGAGACTACAGAAAATAGTCATTGATGCCGGATTCTCCTGCCCCAACCGTGACGGCCGTCTGGGTTTCGGTGGCTGCACCTATTGCGACAATGCGGCTTTCCATCCGGCGTACAGCTCTCCTGAAAAGAGCATTAAATGGCAGATTGAGGAGGGTATTGAATTTCACAGACGAAGATACCGCACGGCAAGCCGGTATCTTGCATATTTTCAGCCGTATTCAAACACACATGCTCCTCTGTCAGATCTGAAAAGGTTATACGGGGAGGCCCTGTCCCACCCTGATGTTGCAGGTATTGTCATCGGTACCAGGCCGGATTGTGTGGATGATGAGAAACTGGATTATCTGGCCGGATTGTCAAGGGATAAAATCGTCATTGTGGAGTACGGCATTGAATCAGTATATGACCGGACACTAAAGAGGATTAACCGTTGTCATACATACGGACAGTCTGTCGAATCTATAAGAAAAAGCGCAGAGAGAGGCTTAATGGTAGGAGCTCACTTTATTTTCGGGCTTCCAGGAGAGACCAAAGAGGAGATGATGGCAGTAGCTCAAGAAGTCAACAAATTGCCCATCCATTCGGCAAAATTCCATCAGTTACAAATTATCAAAGGGACACCGATGGAAAAAGAGTTCGGAGATCACCCGGAAGATTTTGTCAGATTCTCTCTTGAAGAGTACATCGATTTCTTCGTCGATTTTCTGGAACTGCTAAGACCGGATATCTATATAGAGAGATTTGCCGGTGAAGTCCCGCCACGTTTTATAAAAGAGAGCCCCTGGGGCTCCGTGAGAAACACAGAACTCCTGAGGCTTCTTGAAAAACGTCTTGAAGAGAGGGGAACAAGACAGTCCGCCCGCTTTACTCCCGGAGCATAGCCTTTGTCGAGATTTTCTCTCCGACAGCCTGAACCATCCACTCCTGCGGTGCTAAATTGCCCAGAGAATAAATTCTCATTATCTCCTTCGCCAGATTCTTCCCTTTGTAGAATTGTTCCAATTGATACTCTATTATATGTCCCAGTGGATAATTCGCAAGGTAAAGCGGCGAGTTGATCATGTGTGAGTATATGGCCAGAATTGGTGAATCCTTTCCACCCAGAACCGGCTCGTAGTATTTATTCCAAATATCCTTGGCTGCAGCGATTACGGCATCTTTAAGCTGTTCTGCAGTACACTCCGGATGTGCATACATCCATTTCCACACATTGATATCAACAAGAGCCACACCCATAATCTCATAGGCACCCCAGAAAATATCGAGCTCATTCATCTTCGCCTGGGCTTCGTTTGTCTTACCGTAGCCAAGAAGCTGAAGATCCCTTTTCTGAAAAACAAAAGCATTTGCCTCGGTGAATGCAGTATTCGGCACACCGTTCATAATATAATAATCTACATCTCTCATGCTGATAGTCTGCTCCACATTGTGTCCCATCTCATGTACAGCAATGTTGAACCCTTTATAGTCCATACCTTTCGGAGAGAGTCTTGTCCTCAGTCTAGCATAGTCATCCCTGCTCATTGCTCCCCATGCATGTCCGGATCCTCTTGCCGGTTCAACCACAATTGCATCTCCCAAAGAGGCAGCCTTTTCCTGTGGAAATCCCAATTTCACAAGCATTGAAGGAATGGCTTTATCATAAGCCTCTGCATTTGGATATAATCTTTGTGTCTTTTGTGTCAGCTCATCCTCATTTATGGCACTCCGGGTCTTGAATCCGTCGTACCAGATATCAAAAGGTTCAAGCGACCGGCCCAGCCTCTCCTTAATCATACCTGCAACCTTTTTAACCTTAGGAGAACTGATGTACTCAATAAACATGCTCTCAATATCCTCCTCCTTAATCTGCATACTCTGGTCAAACGCTCTCAGCAGTGCATTTGGATAAGCTGTTGCATATTTATCAACCGCCTGTTGTGCCCTGAATTGCCCGAGTAACATCTCATAACGTCTCGACCCTTCAGGGGTGGACTTAATCTCCTTCCCATCCTTGTAAACAACATTGGTATAAGGATTCCAGTCATATTCCGGATTGTTAATCACCTCCACCGGAATTGTCTGTTCGACGATATCAAGCATCACCCTGTAAATCATCTTTTGCTTCTCGAAGTTAGTCGCTCCCGGGGCATAATTTGACTTAAGTTCATCTCTTAAATTCCAATGACTAAGCAGCTTCATGTCGGCAGGGAACATTTTTTTCCCGTCATTATTGACCAGGTGGCCCATCATAATATTGTAATCGGCAATGTAACTCTCTCCCTTCATCTCAGCGTCCGCCACAAGCTGAAGCACAGCCGCAGATGCTTTAGGAATAAAGATATCGCCCATCCTTGCATAAGCCCAATCCAGCCTTGTCCACTGCTTTGCATTTTTCTCCTTCTCCTCAAGAGTATAGAAAGGGAAATTCAAAATAGTCAGATAGGCTATCTTATTATCGTAAAAATCTTCCGACAGATGGCTTGACGGATCATAAGCCCCTAAAATATAGTCAATATGAGAAAGAGTGTCTCCTACGAGATGCATAGGTTTTTTCAGCTCCACGCTGATCTTGTTGAACCCTCCCCACAAAGCTTCCAGGGCTACTGACAGTCTGTCGAACAGCGCCCTCCTCTTTTCAGGAGTCTCCGCATAATTCTCTATGCAAAAATTCTTGAACACGTCTGAGTCGCCATATTCTATCTTCCATTGCATTGCCGCTTGCCTGACACCGGCTTTAAGTCTTTCGGGAGAATCCGGATTCGGGTTACGCTTAGAAATGGTATCAACTATGGAGTTGATAGCGGCCTCGGTTATTATCTCCGCCTTTGTCACCTGTCCGGTCTTTTGTTTACATGAAGAAACAGGTATAATCATAAGTAAAAGTGTGAGAAATGCTATGTTTTTCATCGTTGTGGATTTGACCTCGAAGATAACCATTTTTTGTATACCTTTGTAGACTCTTCCTAAAGAATAGACCTGCCGTAATTTATGGCAGGGTCTTTGTTTAGCAGAGGTAGTATCTCAAACTTCAAGATAAATTACTGGTAAAATGAAAAAATATCTGCTATTGACAATTTTGCTTCCAGCATTTCTGTCATGCAAGTATATAAACTTCTCATCGGATAAGGCCGTAGCTGAAGTAGGAGACCAGAAGTTACTCGAGTCAGATATCAGAGAGCTTATTCCGGAAGGGACAAATCCGGAGGATAGTATCAGGATGCTTGAACAATACATAAACACATGGGCCACCCAGCATCTTTTACTTAAAAAGGCCGAAAGCGAGTTGTCTAAAAGCGAGAAGGACGTTGATCAGGAACTTGAGGACTACAGGAATTCGCTGCTTGTATACAGATACGAGAATCTTTATATCGAATCCCGCCTTGATACTACAATAACAGATGATGAGTGCAGGGATTATTATGCCAAACACTCTTCTAACTTCACATCAAACAGCGCAGTAGTCAAGGCAAGGGTAATTAAGATTTCCCAAAACTCTCCCAATATAGCCTCTATTAAAAATCTATACAAGGAAAACGGCATAGAAGAGGTAGACGAACTTGAGAGGCTGTGTTACAACTCTGCAGACAAATACGACAATTTCGGCAATAATTGGGTGGATATTTCATCTGTTGCCAGCATAATACCTTATGATATCCAGTCATGTGAAAGAGCCGCCAACAGCAGCTCCTACATAGAGACCGGAGACAGCCTTTATAAATATTTCGTATATTTTCCCGAAAAAATTGCGCCCGGTGAGATACCTCCGTTTGAATACTATTTACCGCGGATAAAAGAGATTATACTTATAAAACGGAAACAGGAGCTGATATCTGAGCTTGAAAAAGGCCTTCTTAAAGAAGCACTAGAGAATAATACTTTGAAAAAAAACATCAACAAATGACAACTATACAGAAAGAGTGGTCCAGACTGCTCGCTATAACCATCATCCTTTGCGGCCTTTCCAACACCCCTATCTCAGCCCAGGTATACAAGGGCGGACTTATCGATAAGACGATTGCACTTATCGGAAATGACATGATACAACTATCTGCAATAGAATCCGAGGCGCAGATGATGCTTTTTCAGGGAGTACCATCAGATAAGAACCTGAGATGTCAGGTTCTTGAAAAAATGCTGGTACAAAAACTTTTTTTGACTCAGGCAAAACTCGACAGCCTTACAGCTAGTCGTGAGATGGTAGAGCAGAATCTTAATCAGAGATTGCAGGAGGTAATGACTAAACTCGGCGGAGAGAAAGCCACAGAAGAGTATTTCAAGAAGCCAATGTACAAAATACGTGAGGAGTGGCGCGAAACACTTACAGATCTTTCTCTGGTCAACAATATGCAGTCTGAAGTGGCAAAGAAAGCGCCCGAACTTACACCCTCGGATATTGAGAAGTATTACAAGAAACTCCCTAAAGACAGTCTTCCTATAATTTCAACCCAGTATCAGTACAGCCAGATTGTGTTATATCCTGAAAAAGAGGCAGCAATAATGGCTGTAAAGGAGAGACTTATTGAATTCAGGGAGAGGATAATGAAAGGCACAAAATTCAGCACCCTTGCCACAATGTACTCTCAGGATCCGGGCAGTGCCTCAAGAGGTGGTGAGCTTGGTATGGCTTCCAAGCAACTTTATTGGTCCCAGTTCTCTGATGCGGCAATGGCTCTTAAAGTCGGACAGGTGTCACAGATTGTTGAGACCCCTGATGGGTTCCACATAATACAGCTGATAAAAAAAGAGGGAGATATGTTCAACGCAAGACATATCCTTTTAAAACCCATGTACACTACAGCAGATAAGGACAAAGCCTTCAAGACACTAGATAGTCTTAAGAACCTTATAGCTTCCGACAGTCTTAAATTTGAACAGGCTGCCAGAAGATACTCTCAGGACCCTAAGAGTTTTGTAAACGGAGGACTTGTTGCCGACGAAAATACCGGCTCTGTATACTTTGATATTGACCAGTTAAAACCGGCAGACCATGCCGTATTGAAATCACTTCAGATCGGAGAGATCTCAGCTCCTTTTGAATCAAGGGACAATGAGGGTCGCGAAGGTAATATAGTTTACAAAATCATACGTCTTGACAAGATAATTCCTTCACATACAGCATCATTCAAGGATGACTTCTCGGTTCTTCAGGAGATGGCTAAAAGCGAGAATATCAACAAGGCTCTTGATGCATTTATCAAACAGAAACAAGCCACTACTTACATAAAAATTGATCCTTTGTTTGCTAACTGCCCTTTCGAAAGAGAGGGTTGGATTAAAAAATAATGCGCAGAATATTTTTCACTATAGTACTTTCTCTGCTTTCTACCTGTATTTTCGCCCAACAGCAGAAACAAAGACCGGAAGAGAGCCTCGTACGACTGATAGATGCAAAGTCGGCTATTCTGACAACATTTATGGGCAGAGAGTTCCGGAAGGTTTCCGGACCGGCCCAATTCCTCCACAACAACGCTCTTATTCTGTGTGACTCTGCCATTTGGGATACCCAGGCCAATATTGTGGATGCTATTGGTAATGTAAAAATCATCCAGAAGAATACGACTCTTATCAGCGATAATATAAAATATCTTGCAGATCAGTCTTTGGCACAGGTGCGCGGACAATTGGTGGAACTGATTGATAAGGAGGGAGGAAGACTTCGTACTCACTATATAGATTATTATACAAAAGACAGTATAGGAATGTTTTACAATGGTGGTTGCCTTATGAATAAAGACAGCACTACCATTGAAAGTATGAATGGTTACTACTACTCTAAAGACAATCGGTTTCTGTTTCAGATGAAGGTTGAGATGCAATCTGACTCAGTGCTGATGAGTACCGATTCTCTTGCATATCTTTCAAAAGAAAACAGGGCCGTTTTCCTGACAAAAACATACGCATGGCAAGGGGATGGATTCCTGATAGCCAACGGAGGATGGTATGACAGAAACATGGAGTATCTTCACTTTGACAAAGATGTCTACATTAAGACAAAAAATAATGAAATCTGGGCAACCGAGCTTGATTACGATCGTAAAACAGGGAATGCAAAACTCAAGAATAACGCTCAGATACTTGATACCGCACAATCAGCCCTTTTCTTTGCAGACCAGATTACATACAACCGGAAACCGGAAAAAATAGTTCTTGAACAAAATCCGAGTGTGGCAACATATTCGGTAGAAAACGGCGTAAGTGACACACTTTTCTTTGCTGCTGATACAATAACATACAGTGTCCTTCTTCATAAAGAAGTGGACTCGTCAGTCGTTGCAACAGCATCAAAAAGGTATGAACTCAGCAAAAAAGATCCCATTTCGGAGATGTACGCTGCTAAAAAAATGATGGGGAAAGAGAACCCGGACAAAGGAGAGAAAGAGGGTTCCGGACCGGCCGATATGCCGGCCAGACCGGGGGATAAACTAACCGGAAAACCTTTGACCCCACCTGCAACATCTCGGGAGAACAAAGCTCTTCCTGACAAGAAGAAACAAGGAGAAAAATCTTCAAGGAAGGAGACACTACGAAGGTCAAAAAAGAGTAAAGCAGCGGCTGATACTCTGGTTTTGAAAAACTCCGATACACTTCTGCTGAAGCAAACAGATTCGCTGTTGTTGAAACAAACAGAACCGCTTTTACGGAAAAATGGAGATTCTACCATTCTGAAGAGAAGTTCAGACACTACAAGTCACAAGCTTACATTAAATCAGAGGGATTCTTCAATAACATCAGTGAAAGATTCTCTGATAAATTCAAAGGTTGACTCATTACTCGCAAAAAAAGCCGATTCTACGGCAATTAATCCGATAGATACTGTCAAGGTTAAATTCTTAACAGCTTTAAAAAATGTACGTTTTCACAGAAAAAGCCTTCAGGGGGCATGTGATTCCCTCCAGTTCAGCACTTTAGACTCACTGATCCGGCTTTATAAGGACCCTCTACTCTGGAATGAAAACAAGCAGTTATCCGCTGACAGTATACAGATTGTACTTTCCGGACGCTCCTTGCGTAAAGCGGAATTGAACTCGTCTGCCTTTGTTGCTGTAAAGGAAGATTCACTTCATTTTGACCAGATTAAAGGTGCTGATATAATAATTTTCTTTGAAAAGGGTGAATTAAGCAGGTTCGATGCTCTTGGTAGTGCATCTATGCTGTTCTTCTTTGCAGAAGATAGTGTGCTGACCACAATGAACGAGAAAGAGTGCAAAGCTATGAGTGCACGTCTAAACGATAAAAAAATAGAAAGAATCCGCTATTTCGAGCAAATTACAAGCAACGCATATCCGCTGTTCAAACTTGAGGCAGAAAAACAGAAGCTAAAAGGATTCAAATGGCTGGAAGAAAGAAGGCCCAAGAATCGTTTTGATGTCTGCAATCGCACTATCAAAAGCTCTCAGGCCCATTTAGAAAACTTGGCAGAAAAACCACTCTTCATTCAAAACGGAATATATTTCCCAAAGAAGAGATAGTGTTCTGATTCTTTATTTTTACCAGATATTCAGTGGTAATCCGTGCATCTTTTTACGTGCAGCTTCCTTAACCTCTGCAAGTACTGTTGCATTGTCAGGATTTGAAAGAACCCTGTCTATAAGCTCAACTATATAAGGCATATCCTTCTCCAGCAAACCTCTTGAAGTAACCGCTGGCGTACCCACTCTTATACCTGAGGTCTGGAATGGTGAACGGCTGTCAAACGGAACCATATTTTTGTTTACAGTGATATCTGCAGCAACAAGTGCCTTTTCTGCAACCTTTCCTGTCAGATCAGGGAACTTACTTCTTAAGTCTATAAGCATAAGGTGATTGTCAGTTCCTCCTGATACAACCTTATATCCTCTTTCAATAAATGATGAGGCCATCGCTGCAGCATTATTTTTCACCTGCAGCTGGTATGTCTTGAATTCCGGCTGAAGAGCTTCAAAGAAAGAGACAGCCTTCGCAGCTATACAGTGTTCCAGTGGCCCGCCTTGTATGCCGGGGAAAACACTTGAGTTAATAACTGCAGACATCATTTTAACCTCGCCCTTTGGTGTCATAATTCCGAATGGATTTGGAAAATCCTTCCCTATAAGTATTATACCGCCACGTGGTCCTCTTAGGGTTTTATGAGTGGTAGATGTTACAATGTGTGCATATTTCACAGGGTTGTCAAGGAGTCCGGCAGCAATCAGACCGGCAGGATGTGCCATGTCAACCATTAGAATTGCACCAATCTTATCTGCTATGGCTCTCATTCTGGCCCAATCCCATTCTCTTGAGTATGCAGAAGCACCTCCTACTATCAACTTAGGCTTGTGTTCAAGAGCCTTTCTCTCCATCTCGTCATAATCAACAAATCCGGTCTCTTCGTTAAGCTGGTATGAGATTGCATTGTACCATATACCCGAAACATTCACCGGTGAACCATGTGTCAGGTGTCCTCCATGAGCCAGATCAAGTCCCATGAAAGTATCTCCGGGTTTCAGGCAAGCCATGAATACAGCCATGTTGGCCTGGGCTCCGGAGTGAGGCTGAACGTTTGCATATTCAGCACCAAATAGTTGGCAAATTCTGTCAATTGCAAGTTGCTCAACCTGATCCACAACTTCACACCCTCCATAGTATCTTGCTCCAGGATACCCCTCTGCATATTTGTTTGTAAGCACAGATCCAAGCGCTGAAAGCACTTGCGGGCTGACAAAGTTCTCGGAGGCAATAAGTTCAATACCATGAAGCTGGCGGTTCTCCTCTTTTTTGATCAATTCTGAAATCTGAAGATCTTGTTTCATTGTGTTATATTTAAACTATAAATTGTTACAAAACAGACTTCAAAGGTAATAATTATTTTCTTTTAATATCTCCTATTTTATGAAAGGCATTATTATAAAGTTATTATAAAAGAGTAGAAATGAGAATCAGAGTATATATAAGGAGCCGTCAAAAAATTGACGGCTCCTTATAGCTTTATTAACTCAGTAAGAATTACTTTAGTGTGATTTCTACAACAGCATTCTTAACCTTATCCCCGTACTTTTCCTTTGCCTTATCTCCCTTGAGAATTGAGATTGACTTAATCTGGTCCGGGTTAATTGCGTTAGCATCTTTCGGACCGGTAATTTTACCGTTTACAACATAAGTTGGCTGATCCTCCTCCGGCAAATCTGCAATTCCTCTTATTTTTATAATGGTTTTATGTTTATCATTACTTTCATCCAAACTTCCGGAATCCGGATCCTTAAGAGCAATTACGATAACCCCGTTCTTTCCTTTCTCTCCGTAAAGTGCAATTGCAGATTTATCTTTAAGCACACTGATAGATTCTATGGCTTTCGTGTCAATTGCCTTCATCAGTTTTGCACTCACCTCTTTCCCGTCAACGATTATGAGTGGTTGGGCATCTTTATTATTTTCATTCATATAAGTCACAAATGTACGTACTGTGTCCTTGCTACAAGGGTTGGTTACATTTATAACACCATGCCTAAACTCTTTTTGTGTATTATCGTACCCGACTATGCTTACGTTTACGGTATCCCTCACCATATAGGTAACGACCTTTTTTGTTGAGGGTTGCCCCTGATTTTCATCATTTACTGTTATGCTATAGGTCTTCTCGCCCTTCACTTTACTCTTATCACTCTTCACTTTTACTTTTGCCTCTTTTTTAATAGTGTCGGGTGCAAAAATTTGAGTAATTTTGGCATTGGAAATTACCTCCATTCCGGCGGTCATTTTCTCTGAAGCAAAGGCAACTACGGCCAATGCAGATAACGGCAGTACAAATAGAGCCTTGATAGCTGCCATACGATTTGATTTTTTCTTTGAGATCATGGTAATCCTGTTTTTTAGTTTACTGTGATTAAAGCTGTTGGCCATAGTGTAGAGCCTGTCGCCAACAGCTTTTTTAATTAATAAAAGTTGATATTGTTTTGCATCGATGCCTTTGTTGATTACAGCCTCATCGGCCTGATACTCGTGTATGTTCCTTAGCTCCTGTTTGAGAAGATATGCAGCTGGATTGAACCAATGCATTATTGTCACAGTCTCTGCAAGAATCAGATCAATCGAGTGCCTGCCTTCAATATGCGCAAGTTCATGTGCAATTATCTCCTTACCGCTCTCCTTATAATCAGCCTCTGAGATTACGATATATCTCATCCATGAAAACGGAGCCATCTCCTTTTTGTGAATAATCACTCTTACCCCTTCAATAGAGAATCTCTCCGCATCAGAGAAACGTATCATCATTATAATCTTTAACAGAGAAACAGTCATTCTGCTAAGGAAAAATATTAACCCGGTAATATAGAGTACAAATAATCCAATCACCCACATATCCTTACCCTTATCAACTGCCTCTACACTATCTGCACTCGCAGCCATTGCAATAAGCTGGTCAATATTCAATGCCAGTCCCGAATAAGGTACATCTTTGGCAAATGAGACATGTATAAATGGAATTATAAGGGATATGCAAAACAAAGAGAGTAAGACAATCCTGTTGAATCTATAAAGGGTCTCCTTGCTGAGCATAAGCTTGAAGAAAAGGTAAAATGCCGCTAGACAAATGGAGGACTTCAAAATAAAGACAAATAATTCTCCCATGGCATTTAGTTTTTTGATGACTCCTCAACTTGCCGGATAAGTTTCTTCAGTTCATCCAGTGAAACCTCCTCCTCTTCTATAAGCGATGAGACAACACCAAGGTAGGAACTCTTGAAATATTTCCGGACAACACTATCCAAAGCCCCTTTTTTATAATCATCTCTGGAAATAACCGGATAATACTGATAGGTGTTGCCAAATGAATGATGACTTAGAAATCCCTTTTCTTCCAATCCTCTTACAATTGTAGACAGAGTGTTGAAATGAGGTTTGTTCTCTGTATAAAAATCAAGGAGCTCTCTTACGAAAAGAGCCCCGTTTTCCCAGAAGCGAGACATAATCTCCTCCTCCTTTACCGTTAATTTATGTATTGTTGCCATTGTCTGATGGATTACAATACAAATATAACTATTAAATTTAGTTGTGCAACTATTTTTTGTAGTTACACAACTAAATGCATTAGTTTTGTCACCTTTATATTATAAGAGATGCTATTCAAATATTACAGCCCTGCCTATTATTGTGTTATCAGGATTTTTACCGGCATCCTGTTTTTCAACGATTTCAAGCTGCTTAGGATTAACACCGAATTTATATACCAACGCTTCATAAACCGCATTTGCACGATCTTCACTTAACTTTTTGTTTGAGTTAGGATTGCCGGTAAGCTTATCGGGGGAGCCCAATATCTTGAATACTTTTCCGGACTTCTTTATAATTTCAGCATAGTTGTTAAGATTAAAGAGATCCTCATGCGGCACTTTTGAGCTTCCCAGGGCAAAATAGACAGACAGAGGGTACGAGAGATACTCAACCTTTGTAAGTGTTTCAGGAGCCTTACTCCTCTCCTGGTTAAGCTCATCAAGAATCGCCTTTTTTTGGATTTTCTCATCATTTATCTGTTTTTCAAGATCAGATATTCTGGCTGTATAAGGAGAATAGTCAGGTACAACCCTCTCCTTTTCTGGTTCAAAAGTTCTCTTCCCGAATTTATAAGAAAAGCCTACTGTAGCAGATGCCATACCTTCGGCTCTAGTTCCTCCCTCGACTCCGTCAAGTCTTTGATTTGCAATCATTCCTCTAAGTTCCAGGTTAAAATCCACAGCATCGGATATCCTGAATTTATTCAGAAGACCGGCTGACGCAGCAAGCTCATTACTCTTATTGTCAATACCTGATTTTGTAGCTTGAGCCCAGCCAAAACCGAGGAATGGAATAAGCTCCCATGTCCTGTCTGCTCTGTAACCGAGAAATGCGTTATGAATGTTAAACATATAATCTGCATGAAGATTCATGATATTGAATTCCTCATTTCCATTATTATCAGCAAACATAGAATTTGCGGGCGCCTTCCCTTTAGCGTTTATTCCTGCATACTGAAGCCGTAGTCCCATTGAAGGGGTAAGCCATTTACCGGCAGAGATATCAAGGGCTGTTGCGATACGGTCTCCAAACCCCAGTTCACTGTCATTCTCTCCTGCATATACATTACCACCGAAGCCGATTGAGACAAACCAGTTGTCCCCGAATCCGTTTGTTAAAAACGGACCTCTGGTCACCTCTTTTTGAGCAAATAATGTACAGGCAACCATTAAAATAACAAGTGTCAATAATTCTCTTCTCATAATATTTAGGTATTTAGTCGAAAAGTAAGAAATAAAATTGAACAGGCAAAAGATTGAGATAAAATAAAAGAGGGCACGGAATCCCGTACCCTCTAATATTGAAGCTTATACCTATTCAATAACAACGACTCTGTTAAGTACCGGTTTGTTATACGGTTCGTCTGTGTCTCCCTTGGCAATTATCTCCAACTGAGAAGGGTTTACACCAAATTTGTTAACCAAAGCATCATATACATTCTTTGCACGTTGCTCACTCAGCTTTTGATTTATCTTTTTATTTCCGGTCTCTTTATCAGCAGAACCCATTATCTTGTAATTCTGTCCTGATTTTTTCATCATATCTGCATAGTAACCTATGTTAACCATATCTACAGTAGATATCTTTGAACTTCCTAACTGGAACCATACTGACATTTTACCGGAAAGATACTCAGTATTTGTAACCACCTTTGGAGCCTTGTTCTTTTCAGCATTCAGGTCTGAGGCCAGTTGTTTTGCCTTGGCATCTGCATTTGCAATCTTCTGTTCAAGATCTGAAATTTTGTTGGTGTACGGAGTATAATCACAAGGAACCGGCTCAACATATTTTGTAAAATCGCGTCTGTTGAATTTATAAGTGAGACCGACAGTTGCTGAAGCCATCCCTTCACCACGTCTTCCTCCGACTGTTCCTTCGAAACGCTGGTTTACATAAAGTGCTCTTAGTTCAAGATTTGCATCAATAGCTTCAGAAAGTCTGAATTTATTAATCAATCCGCTTGCAAAACCAACTTCGTTGTATTGAGGATCGACATCCTTCTTCCAAGATTTTGCCCATCCGGCACCAACGTATGGCACAAATTGCCAGAATCTGCTCTCCTTATATCCTCCAATAACATTTGAAAGATTTAGCATATAATCTGCGTGCAGGTTCATCACATTAAAAGACTCATTACCGTTGTTGTCGGCATAAAGTGCATTCGGACCATAGCCCTTTGCATCTATACCCGCATACTGGAACCTGAGACCCGAATATGGTGTGAACCATTTACCAAGCGATATATCTACTGCTGTCGAGATTCTGTCACCTAATGAGATCTGATCGTCATTCTCTCCAACATATAAATTTCCACCGACTCCTGCAGATATGAACCAGTTGTCCCAGAACCCGTTAGTCAAAAAAGGCCCTCTTTTTGCCTGTTCCTGGGCAAATATTGCTCCCGCGAACATCAAAAACGCTAAGGTTAAAATACTTTTTTTCATAATCATCCAGTTTATTTCGAGAAAGTTAACTATTTTTTATAATACTGCAAAGAAATTCTTGTAAAAAAAAAGCCCACCTTTTTGATGGGCCTTATTATCAATAAATTGTAATTATTCTATAACAACTACACGGTTAAGTAATGGTTTGCCGTAAGGTTGTTGCTCATCTCCGTTAGCAACTTTCTCCAATTTGGCAGGGTCAACGCCGAACTTGTTAACAAGAGCATCATATACTCTGTTTGCACGTTGTTCACTGAGCTTCTGGTTAACCTTCTTGCTTCCGGTCTGTTTGTCGGCATATCCTGAAATTTTGTAAGTCAGACCAGATTTTTTGATAACCTCTGCATAGTCTCCCAGGTTGATGAGATCCTTGTCAGTAAGTTTTGTTCCGTTAAGCGGGAACCATATAGCCATCTTACCTGCAAGATATTCAGTATTGGTTATGATCTTAGGACCTTTTGCCTTCTCTGCATTAAGATCGTTTGCCAATTTAGCTGTTTTTGCATCTGCATCAGCGATTTTCTTTTCAAGATCAGAAATCTTGCTTGTATAAGGAGTATAATCACATGGAACAGGTTTTACATATTTTGTAAAGTCACGCTTCATGAAATTATAAGAAAATCCTACAGTTGCAGTAGCAAGCTCCTCGATACCCTGGCCTACTTCATATCCGTCAAATCTGTCGTTTACAAGAAGAGCCTTGAGCTCAATATTGAAATCAACTGCATCTGAAAGACGTACCTTATTGATGAGACCTAGTGTTGCACCAACCTCATTGTACTCAGGATTTACATCCTTTTTCCAAGATTTTGCCCATCCCAGACCAAGATAAGGGACGAATGACCAGGTGCGGTCTGTTCTGTAACCGCCAAGAGTGTTGGAAAGATTCCAAAGGAAATCTCCATGGAGGTTGAACATGTTGAACTTCTCAGTATAGCAGTCGGCACATCCGTCATATGGTCCTTCAATAAAATGTCCTCTGTTCTGTTTCATACCGCCTTTCACTCCGATACCGGAAAATTGTCCGCGTAGTCCGAACAGCGGGGTAATCCACTTACCTAAAGTTATGTCAAATGCAGGAGCAATACGGTCTACCAGGTCTATTGCACCGTCGTGCTCACCAAAATAAACCTGAGCACCTCCACCTACACCAACAAACCAATTGTCCCAAAAACCATTAGTAAGGTATTGGTTATACTTTACATCGGTTTTTGTCTCTTGCTGTTGCGCATATACTGACACAACCGCGAGCATCATTACCAAAGTAAGAATTTTCTTCATATAAATTTTGTTTAAAAGTTTAATAATCCTAACATAGTTATAACAAAGATATAACGAAAAAAGAGATCAAACAAATATTTAAACACAAATGAAATATAAAAGAAGAGAGGATTTTACTCCTCTCCTACAACTTCAATTTTGATATTTGCCTTGATATCACGATGGCACTTGACCACAGCGTCGTATATCCCGACCTCCTTCACATTCTCTTCGCCCACAATGGTAATATTCCTGCGGTCTATCTCATAACCCTGGCTTGCAAGAGCCTCAGCAACCTGAATGTTGTTTATCGATCCGAATATCTTTCCGGTAGAACTTACCTTTGTAGCAAGTTTAACCTGCAAACCTTCAAGTTTTGCAGCCAAAGCTGCAGCCTCTTCTCTGATTTTTGCCTCTTTATGAGCTCTCTGTCTGAGATTCTCGGCATGTACCTTTTTTGCAGAAGCAGTCGCCATAACGGCAAATCCTTGCGGAATAAGGTAGTTGGCAGCATAACCGTTACGCACGGTTACTATATCGTCTTTATGACCCAGATTGGGAACATCTTGTTTCAGTATAATTTCCATAACAATTCTCCTAAGCTTATTTCAATAAATCTGTTACATAAGGCAATAAAGCAAGATGCCTTGCGCGTTTAACTGCCTGAGACACCTTTTTCTGGAATTTCAAAGAAGTTCCGGTAAGGCGTCTAGGTAAAATCTTACCTTGCTCGTTAAGGAATCTCTTTAGAAACTCTGCGTCTTTGTAGTCCACGTACTTGATGCCGGCTTTTTTGAAGCGGCAGTACTTCTTTTTCTTAACTTCCACAGTTGGTGGGTTCAGATAGCGTATTTCATTGTTTTGACTTGACATGACTCCTCTCCTCCTTAGTTTTTAGTTTCAGCTTTGTTTGCACGTTTTTTCTCTGCATAAGCTATTGAATGCTTGTCCATAGCAAATGTAAGGAAACGGATAATGCGCTCATCGCGACGATACTGAATCTCAAGCTTAGCGATCAATGACGGATCTGCTTTAAACTCAATCAGATGATAAAAACCTGTGGTTTTCTTTTGGATAGGGTAAGCCAGCTTTCTGAGGCCCCAGTCTTCTTCGTAAACGATCTCACCTTGATTGTCGGTGATAAAGTCACGAAACTTCTTTACCGCTTCCTTTATCTGAACTTCAGATAAAACGGGAGTTGCAATGAAAACGGTTTCGTACTGTTTTAACATACTCTTTGTAAATTAATATTATATTATAAAAGGGCTGCAAAGATATAAAATAATTACACTTCAGCAAATTATTTTTTCAACGGAGCATCTTTCAGAACTGCAACAATGTAGTTCCACCACTTCTCGACAGTATTGATGTTAACTCTTTCATCCGGTGAGTGAGGAGATCTGATAGTCGGGCCGCATGAAATCATATCCCAGTTAGGATATGTACCTCCCAGGATGCCACATTCCAGTCCGGCGTGTATAGCCTTAACCTCAGGTTCGTTACCGTAAAGCTTCTTGTAAATATTTTTCATTGTTGCAAGAATATCGGAATCCATGTTTGGTTTCCAGCCGGGATATCCGCCTGTAAGCTTTACTTCCGCCCCGGCAAGGTCAAATACAGACTTAAGAGAACTTGCGTAAACATCCTTTGCAGAATCTACAGAGCTTCTCATAAGACACTTTACATCAATCTTTCCGTTCCCGCTTTTAACAATAGCAAGATTATTAGAAGTTTCAACCAAACCCGGCATAGCGTCACTCATACGCTCCACTCCGTTAGGGCAAGCATAAATCGCCTTCACAGCCTTGGCTGCAACAACAGGGTCTATTGCTTTGGCCGGTTTCTTGGCAGCTTTAATCTCCACATTGAGGGTTGGCTCGTGGGCAGAAAGCTCCGATTTCATCTCTTTGAAATGTTTGCTGGCAATCTTCTTTGCTGTAGCAACCTTCGATGCGGGAACCGCTATAGTTGCAAAAGACTCTCTTGGAATTGCATTTCTTAAAGAACCTCCTTCAAACGAAGATATCATTGCATCTGCTTTTTCGATAAGAGGGAGTAAAATCCTCACTAAAGCCTTGTTTGCATTTCCGCGGCCCAGTACTATATCCATTCCGGAGTGTCCGCCCTTCATGCCTGTTATAGCCAGGTCGAGACCAACATAGTCAACAGGAACCGGAACAGCTGTATATCGGAACGTGGCAGTGGCATCAAGTCCGCCGGCGCAACCTACATAAAGTTCACCCTCATCTTCAGAATCAAGGTTGATGAGTATGTCACCTTTTAAAAGTCCGCGTTTAAGACCTCTGGCGCCGGTCATGCCTGTCTCTTCATCCACAGTGACAAGAACCTCTATAGGACCATGTGTAAGATCCTTAGCCTCCAGAACAGCCATTGCAACTGCAACGCCCATACCGTTGTCTGCGCCTAGTGTCGTACCTGTGGCATATACCCACTCCTCAACAACTCTAGGTTGTATAGGGTCTTTCTCAAAATCATGAACCTTGTCGCTGTTTTTTTGGGGAACCATGTCGATATGTGCCTGAAGGATGATACCCTTACGGTTCTCCATCCCTTTAGTGGCAGGTTTGCGGATAATAATGTTTCCCAATTCATCCTTGATTGTTTCTAGACCAAGACTCTTTCCGTAGTTTTCAAGAAAAGCGACCGCTTTAGCCTCTTTCTTTGAAGGACGAGGAATCTGGGTTAAGGATTCAAAATGTTTCCAGACCCTTGTCGGATTTAAATTAGCAATACTCATTTCAGTAAATATTTATAAATGTTTATTTCTTATTTTTTAGCAGTAGCGACCTCAATCGGAAAAGAGAGGAGCGTACCAAGTTGGTATACAGGAATTCGTGTCTGCATAAGGGTTGTTTGCCCGTCCAACACCTTGGCCACCATAGCAGCAGGTCTTCTGTATATAACCCTGCCCTTTGAGTTGGCAAGCTCCATTTTTGGTGCGGGTGCAACTTTATCTTCATTTGAAAGTTCCAGTACCACAGGTCTTCCTTCAATGTTTGTCGCAGGGAGCAACCCCTGTGTCTCAGAGATTCTGAATGCTATGTATATCTGTTTCTGATTATCAGGAGAAGGCACTATGTCAAAGCTCATTCTTTGTGTATCTGATGTGCTTTTTCCGAGGAAGAGGGTCATATATTCGTTCTCCAGGCGGTTTATCTCACTTATAGCAGCTTTGAGTGCCTCTCCGCTGAAAGTTGCATCTGTTTCACCGGTAATTATTTCAACTCTCTTTGCCCTTAACTTGAATATCAGGGATGCTGTCTCTTCGGCTCTTCTTTCAAGACTTTTCTCAACAACCTGGTTTTGTTGTACCGCCACTCTCTCAAGACCTCCGGCTGTCTGAACAGTTTTATAAAGTGTCGTCTTTTCGCTGGTTAGATTCTGTGTTGTCTGAATCTGATTGAATTCCAACTCCTTCTTTGTGTTCTGGAAACGCATCTTCTCGTTCTTCCCGGCATAAGAGTCCGACCACACAATCAGTCCCTGACTCATGAATTCCAGGAAATTGGCTGATGCATTCTTGGAATTTCCAAGATTAACCGCATAGTTTGCAGAATAGTCTGCTTCGATATATGGAGTCATATCTACGGATTTCAACTTATATATCTCCGCACTCTCCTCTCTGGCCTGTACTCCGAGGTATTTCTGTGCAAACTTTGCATAAGGTCCGGCTACAAAAGACTCATGATCCGCAATTACATCAAAATGTATAGTAGTACTCGGGAGAGAGTATACAATCGCTCCAAGCGGAATTTTCTCATCTGTTCTTACTGTCTGAGATACAGCTTCTCCGGCTGTTATGACAGATGCTGTAAGTAAAATGCATTTTAATAAATTGTTCATTTTTCAGGTAACTTTAAATTATATTCTAATTATCTCTTTTCCAACGCCTGTGCGTCCAAAGCCAGTCTGAAGGAGATTTAACGATTCCCTCCTCAAGCAATGATGCAAAATGCTGCGTTATCTCACCGTCATTCAACGAAGAGGGATGCTCTGTGATGGAGGTGAGTCCGGCTCTGTATTTTCCTCTTTCAACTCTCTCAATATTGAGATAAAGGACAGGCATATCCAGTTTCCTTGATAGTTGCTCCGGGCCGCTGAAGAACCTTGTCTTCTGGTTGAGAAATGTGGTAACATACCTCGATCCTGGCAGCGGGGCCTGATCCGCAATGAAAATATAGCAAAGTTGCTCATCCTTATGTTTAAACATATATCTTGCAATATCGTTCATCTCTACCAGTGTGCCAGCCGAACGTCTTCCTCTTATCCAATGAATCAGAAGATCCGAAAGTTTACTGTTCATCTTCTTGTATACCATCCTCATATCCTCGTTCCGGTAACCAGTTGGAGAAATGTCAACAGCAAGCATCCTTTCCCAATTTGCCTGATGTCCCAGTACTATCATGGCCGAACCGCCCAATTTAAAGGCAGATGCGAGCACGTCTAAATTTTCCGCAGTGACACCGGCTCTGATTTTATCTTCCGATCTTGAGACAGACCAAAGCATTTCAAAGAAGTTATCTGTAAAATTAATATAAAACTTCCTTACTATAGCTTTTATCTCTTTATATTTCTTTTCCGGGAATGACCTTGCGATATTTGTCACTACAACATCCACCCTGTATTTGAAAAGATCTCTGAGCAACCAGGCCGATATATCCGAAAACAGGTAGTGCACTTTTTTGGGAATAAGAGAAAACAGATAAATAAATAGCAGAATCGGATAAAAAAGTACTTTAGGCATCTGGCTTGGTTTACATTTTTAACAAAGTTATCCATTTTTTAGTATTTTTGTAAACTTGTGAGGAATTTTTAACTTATCTAAATAGTACACTCTATGTTTAAATCACATCCGAAAGGACTGCTTTCCGCGGCTCTCGCAAATATGGGAGAACGCTTTGGCTTTTACATCATGATGGCAATCCTGACATTGTTCATCTCGGCCAAGTTTGGTCTGTCTGAAACAACGACAGGTTATATCTATTCTGCGTTTTACGCATCAATCTATGTTCTTGCCTTGGTGGGAGGCCTTATTGCCGACAAGACCCGCAATTATAAAAGAACAATTCTTTGGGGACTTATTTTGATGGCTGTCGGCTACTTTATTATTGCAATTCCGACACCGACTCCGGTTCCAAGCCTTCCTCTTTACCTTAGTCTGACTTGTGCAGGCTTGCTGGTAATAGCATTTGGTAATGGTCTTTTCAAAGGCAACCTGCAGGCTTTGGTCGGCCAGATGTATGACAAACAAGAGTATAAGGATTATATTATCGCAAAATTCGGACTTGACAGTAATGGCAAGCCGAAAGATATGAGAGATGCCGGATTCCAGCTTTTCTACATGTTTATTAATATCGGAGGCTTCTTTGCTCCGTTCATTGCAATTGCCGTAAGGAACTGGTGGTTGAAACACAACGGATTTGACTACAATGCTCAGCTTCCTGAACTATGCCACAAATTCCTGGCAAATCCGGGAGCAATGAACACAGAACAAATGGCAAATCTTCAGACATACTCATCTGAGGTTATGCTCAACGGTTCGCCTGTATCTGATCTCACTGCTTTCAGCAACCAGTATCTGGACGTGTTCAACAAAGGATTCCACTTCGCATTCTTTGCAACAATATTTGCCATAATTATCTCTTTGGTCATTTATGTGACTAATAAGAATAAATTCCCTGATCCAGCAGCAAATAAAGCGGCTAAAGAGAAGGGCAGCAAGGTTGAGAAAGCTGAGATTACAATGGCTGCAACAGAGATAAAACAAAGAATTTATGCTCTTTTTGCAGTTTTCGGAGTTGTTATATTCTTCTGGTTCTCATTCCACCAAAATGGTTATTCGTTGACATATTTTGCAAGAGACTACATCAATCTTGATGTCATAAATTTTGACCTTGGCTTTACATCAATAAAAGGTGCCGAGATATTTCAATCTGTAAATCCATTCTTTGTAGTTGTACTTACTCCTCTGGTTATGTGGTTTTTTGGATCTCTCAAGAAGAGAGGAAAAGAACCTTCTACTCCTAGGAAGATAGGTATCGGAATGGGTATAGCAGCGTTTGCATACATTTTCATGCTTACAGTTTCAATGGCTCTTCCTGACAAATCTGCCCTGGCTACTATGTCTGCAGCTAATCTTGACGCAATGAAGCTAACACCTTGGGTTATGGTTGGAATGTACTTCATCCTCACATGTGCAGAACTATTCATATCTCCACTGGGACTCTCATTTGTATCAAAGGTTGCTCCTCCTCACCTTCAGGGGTTGATGCAGGGAGCATGGCTTGCCGCAACAGCCGTAGGTAATCTTCTTCTGTTCATCGGCGGTCTCTTATATACATCTGTTCCACTATGGACATGCTGGATGGTATTCGCAATTGCCTGCGGACTCTCAATGCTCGCGATGCTCTCAATGGTCAAATGGCTTGAGCGCGTAGCGAAATAAATACAAGGTAAATCTATAATTCCGAAGGTGTCAAAAGTAGTTTTGACACCTTTTTTGTTTATTTTATATTTGCCTTACTCTTCGGATTCCTCTACTTTTAATCACCTATTCACTCAACACGCTATTCTCAATTCACTCTCCACTTTTCACTTTTCACTTTTCACTCTCCACTTTTCACTCTCCACTTTTCACTCTTTTTACTCATCCCTTCAAATATTTGTATCTTTGCATTAATAATTGATATGTATGTTAAAAGACAAAATAAAACTGATCGCCTTCGATGCGGATGACACCCTGTGGGCTAACGAGAAGAACTACCGAAGGGCCGAACAGAGATTCGGGAAAATGATGGAGAGATTTTGCTCTCCAGAGGAGGCCAATTCAAAGCTGCTGGCTGTGGAGAAAAGAAATCTCCCTTTACTTGGTTACGGCTCCAAACCTTTTATAATATCACTTGTAGAGTGCGGGATTGAGATTAGTAAAGGTACCCTTACAAACAACGAGATCCTTCAGCTTATAGAAATCGGGAAAGACACAATAGGCCAGAGTCTGGAACTCTATCCTGACACCGAGCACGTTCTGAGTTCCCTCTCTGCAAGATACCCGCTATCACTCTTCACAAAAGGAGATTTACTGGAGCAGGAGTCGAAAATCGAGCGTTCCGGATTAGGCAGATACTTCAACTCGATAGAGATAATGAGTGAGAAGGACAAGGGCACATACAGCAAACTGATAAAGGAGCACGATGTCGAACCTCATGAAATGGTGATGATAGGCAACTCATTCAAATCGGATATTCTTCCGGTACTGGAGCTTGGCGGATGGGCTGTATACATTCCGTCAGACATTATATGGGCTCACGAGGTCATCGAGGAGAAGGAGCATCCCAGACTGATCAAAGCCAATAAACTATCTGAACTGCTCTCAATTTTTTAGAACGACAAAGAACAAGCAGTTAAATTAAAACATACAATATGATACCCTTTGCCAAAAACAGAAGTTACAGAAGGTTTTATCAAGAAGTAGAAATCAGCGAGGCAGAACTTATAAAAATGGTTGATGCCGCAAGACTCTCCCCTTCATCCAGAAATGCCCAACCGATAAAATTTTTTATCTCGAACGACAGAAACATGAACGGTTCAATATTCCCGAACCTCGCCTGGGCAGGCTATCTTAAAGATTGGAACGGGCCGGAGGAGGGTGAGAGGCCATCTGCCTACATCATTTTACTTCACGACAAGAATATATCCTCGACCTACTCCTGCGATAACGGCATTTTTGCTCAAAGCATACTTTTACAGGCCGTGGATATGGGATTCGGAGGGTGTATGATTGCCTCATTCAAAAAAGAGGCTATAACTGAACTACTGAAACTCCCCGAGAATCTGGAGCCAATTATGGTGATTGCACTCGGGAAGCCTAAGGAGATAGTGATAGTAGACGATATAAAGGATGGTGACATAAAGTATTGGAGGGAGGAAAACCGGAATCACCATGTACCCAAAAGAACTCTTGACGAGCTGATTTACAAGATTAAATAAAAATTAAGATTATGAACCCCGAAAGACCTTTTGTGATAGCCGGCCCTTGCAGTGCGGAGAGCGAGGAGCAGGTATTGTCAACAGCGCTGGGTCTGAAAGAGATCGGGATTAAAGTTTTCAGGGCCGGCCTCTGGAAACCCCGCACCAAACCAGGTTCGTTTGAGGGGGTAGGTGCCGTTGGTCTGCAATGGTTATCACGAGTCAAAAAAGAGACGGGAATGCTGACTTGTGTGGAGGTTGCCAACTCTTCTCACGTTAAAGCCTCCCTTAGAGCCGGTATTGATATTCTTTGGATTGGAGCAAGGACAAGCGCGAATCCATTTGCAGTTCAGGAGATAGCCGACACATTAAAGGGTTGTGACATTCCGGTACTTGTCAAGAATCCCGTGAATCCGGACGTGGATTTGTGGATTGGAGCTATCGAGAGGTTCCGGAATAGTGGCATTAGTCGCATATACGCAGTTCACAGGGGATTCAGCACGTATGAGAGAGGACTTTTCAGGAATATTCCTCACTGGCACATTCCTATTGAACTCAAAAGAAGGCTTCCAGAAGTTCTCATGTTATGCGACCCGAGCCATATAGCGGGAAGGCGCGATCTTATACTTCAGATTGCCCAGCAATCCATGGATCTCGGTTTCGACGGACTGATGATAGAGTCGCACACAGATCCCGGATCTGCATTGAGCGACAAGGAGCAGCAAGTCACTCCGTCAGAATTAAAGACAATACTCTCATCAATTATCATCCGGGATTATGAAGGAACCCCCGGGTTATTACAAGAGCTGCGAAGGGAGATTGATGAAATTGATGACCGGCTTCTGACATTGATTTCAAGGAGGATGCATGTTGCCAGAGAGATAGGACGGTGTAAAAGGAGCAACAATATCCCGATTCTACAGCCAACACGCTATGAACATCTTGTAACACAGAAGATTTCAAATGCGGAATCACTGCAATTAGATCCCGATTTTATTAAAAGAATACTGGAGGCTATGCATGAGGAGTCGGTCCGGCAGCAGTTGTCTATTCTTAACAACAGTGAGGAAATTTAAATTGCCACTCTCTGTTTTTTTGTAAATTTACAAGGTATTCACAATTTAATATACCCGACAGCATGAGGAAACTATTTAAAATCTTTGGAGTTGCCCTGCTCCTTCTCTCCGCCTGCATCTCCTGCAAGCAAAATGTCAAGGAAAATCCATACAAACTGGACATTGTTGACACAAAAGAGGCTTATCTTGAAAGTATAACAGCTGACAGCACAAATGTGCTTGTTGACCTTCAGAAGTACATACCGGGTGTTGTACTTGATATCAGATATGCAGATACCAACAATTTCACCGGAACAAAAATTTATACCCAGCCCCGGGCTTTCCTGAGGAAACCTGCAGCTGACTCCCTGTTGAAAATACAGCAGATCCTGGCTGAAAAGGGACTTGGCCTTAAAATTTATGATGCATACAGACCTTATGCAGCAACACTCTATTTTTATGAAGTATACCCGGACACTACATTTGTAGCAGCTCCATGGAAAGGATCAATCCATAACAGAGGGTGCGCTGTGGATCTTTCAATTATAACTCTTGCGGACAGCTCTGAATTGAAAATGCCTACAGAGTTCGACAGTTTCACAGAACTAGCTTCTCATAAATACAACGATCTCGACTCAGTATCTCTTGCCAACAGAGCTCTCCTTAAAGATATCATGCTGAGTCACGGCTTCACACTTTACGATGCCGAATGGTGGCATTACAATCTCAAACAGAGGGACAAATACAAGCTGATGAATCTCTCTTTTGAGGAACTTGATGCTATTAAATAATCATCCCCTTAAAATTTCACAATGAACCGATCTTACAAAAAAGTAACTAAACTGCTCCTTGTTTCCCTTCTCATATCAGGAAGCATGAATGCACAGGAGGTTATTAACCGTACCTCAGCAGAATACTGGAATCCCAATAAGGTCCATTTCCCGGCATACATGACAAGTTTCAGGGAAAATATAACTCTTCCGAAGATCAAGGGATATGAGGTCATATCCTGTGATTTTCATGTACACACTGTGTTTTCGGATGGTCTTGTATGGCCCACTTTCAGGGTTCTTGAAGCCTGGAAACAGGGTCTCGACTGCTTTGCATTGACCGATCATGTTGAATACAGGCCTCACAAAGAGAATCTGAAATCGGACCTGAACACTTCATATAATATCGCCAAGGAAGAGGCGGAAAAATTGGGATTTATGCTTATCAAAGGGACAGAAATCACCCGTAAACCTAAAACTTGGGGACATTTCAACGCACTTTTCATAAACGATGCGAATCCCATTGAAGTGGATGATCCAAAAGAGTCTGTGCTTGCGGCAAAGAAACAGAATGCATTCATTATCTGGAACCATCCCGGCTGGGCTGTAGACTCGACTCTGATTAATCCGTTTGTCGAAGATCTGTTTAAAGAAGGGCTTATCAAGGGAATTGAAGTGTACAACAGCAGTGAATTTTATCCGAGAGCAATGGCCTGGGCTGTTGACAAAAAACTTGCAATAATTGCTGCGACAGATGTACATGGGGTTGTCGAACAGGGCACTCTTGAAAAAGAGGGAAAGATGAGACCTATGACCCTGGTCCTTACTAAAGAACGTTCTGTTGAAGGAATCCGGGAAGCTCTTGAGGCTGGAAGAACCGTGGCATTTTTCCAGGGGTATATTGCCGCCAAAGAGGAAATTGCCGCATGGCTGACTGAGGAGTATCTTAGTATTAAGAAAGTGTTCGGTAATGAAAAAACCGATTATTATACTATGACTAACAGTTCATCCGTTCCATTTAAAATAGTGTTCAACAATAAAAGATTTGAACTGCCGGCACTCTCAACCATCTCTTTCAATGTACCTAAAGGGACTTCCAAACTTACAGTCAAATTTGAGAATGTTATTATCTATGAAAATAAGGTTTTGGCACATGATTTGCAATTATTTTAATCGAGAAGTTTTTTCATAGTTTAAGTTTTAGGTTAAGTGTAAAATGAGAAAGGGTGTCAAGAAAGAATTGACATCCTTTTTCATTTAAATATTGATAATTAAAGTGGTTGCAAATTTTTGCCAGTTTGATAATTTGTTGTACATTTGCGAGCCTTTTCTCGAGAAGATTAGGAAGTTGAATAATAAAAACTTTAAAATCACAGTATTATGGCTGTAAAAATTCGCCTTGCCAGACACGGCAAAAAAAACTTTTCCTATTTTCACATTGTAATTGCCGATAGCCGCTCACCACGCGACGGTCGTTTTATTGAACGTATCGGTACATACAACCCTAACACCAATCCTGCGACTATCGAGCTTGATGCCAATCAGGCGCTGGACTGGCTGACTAAGGGTGCCCAACCTACTGAAACATGCCGCAGGATACTCTCTTACAAAGGAGTTCTTCTTAAGAAACACCTTCAGGAAGGTGTTAAGAAAGGAGCTCTTACACAAGAGGCTGCAGATCAGAAATGGAATGCATGGGTTGCTGAAAAAGAGTCAAAAGTTTCTAAAAAGAAATCTGATCTAGAACTCAATGGCCGCTCTGCGAAGAAGAGCGCTCTCGAGGCAGAAGCTAAAGTTAATGCAGCCCGCGCTGAAGAGTTAGCCAAGAAGAAAGCAGAGGAAGATGCAGCAAAGAAAGCTGCTGAAGCAGCTGCAGCTGCAGAAGTTTCAGAAACAGAAGCTCCTGCCGCAGAAGAGACACCAGCTTCAACTGAGGCCTAGATAATGCAAAAGTCAGCAAATATTTTGCTGCCTGTTGCCAAGGTCCTTAAATCATTCGGGACAGATGGCGGAGTGATACTCCGATACAACAATCAGGTTGAGGATGGTTTCAATTTAAAGGAACCGGCTTTCATCTACTTCGATGGACTGCCGGTTCCTTTCTTTATTTTACAGTTTCAGGAGAGGGGAAACGACCAGGTGTTTGTAAAGTTTGAGACAATAGATACTCAGAAATTCGCCGAGGAGATTGTCAGTCAAATAGTCTATATAAACAGGAAAAAGAGTCGGAAAACCAAGCCCGAAGAAGGTGCAGATAGTGAAATCCCCGATATTATCGGCTTTACAATCTTTGAGAAAGACAACAGCTTAGTTGGCACTATATCTGCCATTTATCCCTATCCGGATAACCTATGCATAGGTGTAATGCTTGCAAACGGCAGGGAATCAGAAGTCCTTATTCCTCTTAATGAGGATTTTATTATTGATGTAGACATAAAAAATGAGAAAATAGTATTAGATTTGCCAAAAGGAATACTTGAACTCTGAACTATATGAACAGAAGGTTTTTACTTATTTTGGCTGTAAATCTTTTATCTGTTCTCTCACTATTCGGACAATCCGGAAAGAGAGAGGTTGACACAAGATTCGGATATGGAATATATCCTCTCACATACGATCTTTTTGACGGTCATTTTTTAGGATGTGGCTGGGATATTGACTTTCTATCCGTAAAAGAAGGTTATCACAACGCATTGGAATTCTCAGGAGACCGGGTATCTTCGGGATGTTTCAGTTTTGGAAGATACTATAAAGTTCTGAGGTGGATGGATTTTGGTGCTTCAATATCATATGCAGGAACGTACCAGACGATATACAATACGGTAAACCCGAGAATAACAAGACGTGATGATTATCATTCTCTCTTTTTCACACCTACCATCAGGTTTGCCTGGTTCAACAGAGAGTATGTAAGGATGTACTCTTCTGTGGGATTCGGTCTGGGTGTGATGCTCAGCAGTGATGATGCCGGAAAGAATGAAGCCGGCCCGTCAATCCAGCTTACAGGGTTTGGAATCTCCGTCGGAAAGCGGTTATATGGTTTCTCAGAGGTTCAGTCTGTAGGCACCTTAGGTTTGATAACTTTCGGATTCGGATACAGGTTCAATGTTGCGACATATTCAAAAAAACAATAGGATCATGAAAAAAGCAATATTTTCAATCTCACTTATTTTTTGCGTTTTGTCATTGTCATCCTGTGTAATAATTGATGAGGGGGATAGTGTCAAGAGAAAGACAGAGGCGGCAAGAATTATCTTTGACAATGTAGAGGACAACATATCTGCGATGGCTGATCTCTGTGACATGGCTGTTAAGCTTAGCCGATGGATAGATGCCCCGGAAAGTAGCAAAGGTACTTTGGAAGATCTATGGTTTCCTGATTACAAATTGAGGTATGAGGGCGACAAATGGATATTCAGAGATCTTTCATATTATTTCAGAACCGGAGGAAAATCTTTAGACTCCCTTAATAGTGAGTGGGCTGTCGGATATGGAGATACACAAAGCGTAACAATAAAATGCACAGGAAAAGATACCTGGAGTGTAAAGTGCAGCGGTAGCCTGTTTACCAGCAACTATCATCTGAGCGAAGCAAACATAACACTGACCGGAAGGGGTCCTCTTCTCTCTGGTTCAGGCATTTTGTATGACTATGATGTGAGCGGCAGCGGATCGTTTATTACAAATGCATCTCAAAGCTACCACTATGCTGTTTATGATTCTAATCCGGACAACACTCTTACCATATCCTACAGTATCGGTGAAAAGGTGAGATTTGTGACATGTCCTGATTCAGAATCATATTACCCCAATTATGACTCTCCCAGATACAGAGAGCTAAGAGCTTCAGACGGAGAGATGGACATTGAGGTTAAGGATGAAGGTACTGAGTCAATTCATGCCGAGATGATTTCCTACACCCAGTATGGAGTTGTTAAATATCTGACCTTCAGAGGCCATAAAGAAATCTGGACCTATTAACGCTTAGAAAATATAGTTCAATCCGATATTAATCCCGTTCTTCCCGTCTCTTTTGTCGAAAGGTTTACCCCATTCGGCAGAGATGATGAAATTACGATTCATTACAGCTTTAACTCCGATACCGGCAGAAAAATGAAAATTCTCTTCTGATCCGGAGTTTATATAGTAGTTGTTAATCTGATCTCCGGGTAACAAATCTAAATGTGAAGACCATGGAGAAAAGTTATCCATCAGGCTCTTCTTATGATATTGGACAACCCTGCCTGCGTCAAAGAAAGGATTTGTGGCAAGATACCATTCCTGTCCAAGGAATCTGAAATCAAGGAAACGATATCTTATCTCAAAGTTGCCCCATACAACCCCATCTCCAACCACACTGTTTCTCAAAACTCCCCTTATTGAATTAAGACCGCCGAGTCCCTCATTTGTTATCTGTCTCATATAAAGAGTAGAAATATTCTGAAGCATATAGAAAGGTATTTTTCCGGCCATCTTCCCTTGCCACCCCAGCCGGTAAGCAAATGTCACCTTGTCATTGTAAACAGGTAAATACCCCCGGTGAATCAATGCAAACCTGAGATAATCAACAGAGCCGAACATGACCGCCTCACTCCAGAAACCTCTGGCAGGATCGGCTTCATGATCTCTTGTATCATGCACGATACCGGCTTTTATCTCTACCTGCGTACCGCCTTCTGCCTCATCCTCCTCTATAAGGCCCGCAATTCTGTATATATTGTACAGGTTTTCCTCCCCTGCGTATTTGTCCAAAGTGACCTCGCCTGTCTTATATCCATAAACCGCCACACCCGCTGCCCATCCTATGTTCTTAGTTAGCTTTCCCTGGAAATCCACAATGAATCTCATAAGTTTGCGATCCATCTTATAGAAGGAGGCGCCATAATCATCGTTGTGATACGACATATAGCCGTTAAAACCGTAAAAATCCTTCATCTTATCGGTCAGATAGCTGATATCCATAGTTGTGCGGATATTTCCCAAAAGATGCTTAGAGTCGTAAAAGAGATGATAGACACCGGACCCCTTTGTATATTGAGATACCTCTACATTGAACTTATGCACATATTCCGGGTATGCGGACCCGTCTCCGTAGTAGTAAATATCGCACAAAGCACCATACTGGAAGCCGACATCACTATTGTAGGAAATTGCCGGAAGAGGCCCGAAGTTCCAGCCCTTCCTGCTTTTTGTCTCAGTAGCGGACTTTTGTCCCTGACCAAATAAAGTTGATGATATCAGTATTGTTATCACCAGTAAAAATCTTTTATCGGTTTTCATATTACATGACAGGTTTTAAAAAAGTTGCTATAATAAATCCCAGATAGTTTCCTACCGCATATCCAACCAGCCCGATAGTCAGGCCGGAAATAATAACCGATTTGTTTTTCATAGCAGCCGCCATCATAGGAACAAATGGCGCTGAATTAATAAGGGCCACAGATGCTATTACAACCGTATCTGAATCAAGTCTGAAGATTTTTGCCAGCAGCAAATGAAGGAAAAGTGATCCGAATATTGCAAAAACTATATAGAGAAAAATATAAAACCCTCCCACCAGATCCAGTTTTGTAACATCAGCCATTGATGCGACAACAATACTGAAAATATAAATAAGATACATTCCGGCATCAAAACTCTTTTTTATTCGTCTTACAGGATTTATAAATGATGCGGCTATACCTAATGTGGTTATTCCGAGAATGATCACAACAATCTGACTATTAGCCGGAAATAAAAGAGACATCGCACCCGAGACGGCAAATATAAGCGCGGCAACACCTATTGCACCAAGCAGAGGAATAAAATTCCTCCTGGAGAAAAAATTATGGTAAGGATGCTCATCCAGTTCGGCATTAGATACAGGCATATGAGGCTCTTCCGTTTTTGTTTTACCCGTTTTATTGTTGCCAATGACTTTCCGAAAGAAATTCACACCGACCGAAAGAAGGAAAATCATATACATAAAACTAATCAACATATCATAAGAGTGAACCATTATATATGTCTCATTAGGTACCTGCAGCATTATCTTTATTGCGGCCATATTTGGTGTGCCACCGGTATAAACGCCGGCCATAAGTCCGGCTATATTGTTGAATTGCCGGCCGATAACAGTTGCTGGATCAATATAAGGTTTAAAAATAAAATAACCGGCGATAATTGTTACAACAACTGCAAAAACACCTGTTACAAGTGTAAGAAGAGCCCCTCTTATATCCCATCTTTTAAAATCACACGAAAAAAGCATTAGAGGTATTGCGATCGGAATGATAACTGTCATCATTATATCCTGAATCTTTGCCGCAGATTCAGGCATAAGGCCAGTATTGCCTATAATAGCACCCACAATATAAAGCAAAAGGATAGGTCCTAATTTGTTGAGAATTTTATATTTTTCACACAGCCATATTACTAAAGCCGGCATTAATAAATAGATCAATATAAGAATCATAAATCTTTATCTGTTTCAGTTTCATAGAGTATATCACCGTCACGTCCTCTTCTGAGATGTATTTCCGGATTATCGAGAGTGCCTGTCACAGTCACAGGGATGCCGATAATACCGAGAGGTGGCAACCCCAGCCTGAACCTTATATTGAGTTTACCGTCAAAAGATGTCTGCCCTTCAAACCTTGGCCGAAAACCCAAAATCTTCATCTTTGTCCTTTCAATTGTGATGATATTGTTTTTAATATGACTCTTGATTATTACACCCTTAAGCTCAGGATTATTGATACTGTCACGTCCGGTTGCCTTGCTTATCTCTCCAAGAACCTTAAGCCCCTTAACCTTGACATCTTCGAGTTTTATATATCCGCCACCCTTGATTGAAGGATAAACAGGAGACATTTCAGAGTCAAGCTCTCCGTTTACCGAGTACCTGAGCGATATCTTTCCGTAAATACTTTCAGCCGTACTCATCATATCCCGGAACATGGGAATCTCTTTATAAGCCCTCTGAATATCGAATGAATCTCCTGACACATTGATGCTGAAGGCAGCCTTTTGCTGTGACAATGGTTTATAAGAGGCATCAGCAGTAAATGTGGCTCCGGCAACAGCAAGGGTTGTATTTGTAAGTGTGATTGCTGAGTTGTTTAGTTTAACACCTCCCCGGATATTCTGGATTTTTGTCCCGGAAAACAGTACCTCTTTAATATCTGCATTCAGTGACAGATTGAGGTTATCCGGCAACATTACCACTCCCGGACTTTCCGAAGCCGTTGTGTCATCCGCTCCCTGCATCAGAAAGCGAAAATCATCCAGATTAAATGAATCCGAGTGAACGGATAAACTTCCTTGCAGATCTCCACCCTCAAAATAGTAACCCATAAAGTTAGATGCGTAGCCGTCCAGACTGATCAGGTTATCCCGGTATCTTACCTCTGTGTTTTTCAGCCAGGCCTTCTCCTTGTCAACAATTATCCTCCCTTCCGGAATCACGAACGGAGAAGGATAATTATTACTCATAAACTCAAAATTCCGGAACTCTATTGTACCACTGTTATCAAGTTTATTGTAACGTCCTGCTTTCGCATCTTTCTGATTACCCTTAAGCTTGATATCCGGTATTATCTCACCTTTCAATGTTATTCCCTCTACTGCAAACAGTTTATATAGATTATCAAGATTAAGGTCACCCTGTGATGTGATATCATATTTCAGATTGTCGAAATCCTCCATTTTTGCTATAAAACGGAAAGGTTTCCCGTCAAATATGAATGCAAACGGATCGGCTTCTATAATCAGGTCAGAGTAGCCTCCACTCTTATCTGTAATCGTTACTTCGGCATTAAAATCATGAAGGGTACCAGGATAACGGGTTGTAGAGACCATCCCCTCTTTAAGACTGACACTCATATCCATCACCGGTAACACTCTCTTTTGAGTGTTGTATACACCATCAATTTTTGCCTTATACTTCAGTACCCCTCCGACTTTCATAGAGGTAAAACCAAGGGCTCTGGTCAATAAATCCAGATCTAATGATCCTTTAATGTCAGCTTTGTAGTATGGATCGCCGGCTCCTCTCATTTCAAATGATGCTCCTGTCTCTCCTCCTCCAAGCTTAAAGCTCATTTTATCGATCTTTACAGCCATCAGTTCAGGATTAAGGGAAGGTAGTGCAACTTTTCCCTTAAAATTTATCTTTTCAAGAGGGATCGGTGTTTTGGCATAAGTTATCTTTCCGTTGTCTACATCAAAATCTACAGAAAGATCGGGTGAGCTTTTAAGACTATCATTTTCAGAACCTCTTAACTCTATCCCCACAGCTGCCTTACCGGTAATTTTTGTCTCGGCAAACCACTGAGTGTAGTCTGAAGGCATCAGAGTGAAAAGATCCCTGAAGTCTATCCTCTCAGTTTTTAATACGAAATCAATATCATATCCATTTTGGGTAACGGTGAAATCTCCGTTGAAACCGGCTTTGACTCCTGCTAGGGAAATTCTGTTCCTCTCCAGATGTATAGCCATGCTGTCAAGATTGATCTTTGTAACCATCTCAGCCTTGAGAGGTTTTTGATCTATATAGGCTGTTCCGTCCAGGATAAACGATAGTTCTTCAATTTTAAGCAGAGAGGAGAGGGAGAAGTCGCTATCCCTGAGCCCTCCCTTGCCTTTGTAGTTTAGCCCCTTGAGAACCGCTACTATCCCGGATGCCGAATCTGTGTATACTAAACGGCTATCGGATATCCTGATGCGGTCGAGAGTAACATTACCACTTGTGGTCGACTCGGTTTCAACACTATCCTGATCACTAGCCTTGATTATGTTGTAATTGCTCTTGCCGTTGCTGTCCGTAATTATGTTTAGAAACACCCCGTCAAGGTAAATTCCTTCTATCTGCACATTCCCCTTTAGCAAAGATGAAAGATTGACTCCTGCAGATATGCTTTTTCCTGAAATTAGTGTGTCATGTTGAAATGGCGAGGGGCCCTTCAGCAGGATATCATCCATATAAAAGGTCAGGTGGGGGAAATGCCTGAAAAAAGAGAGCCCGGCATCCTCGTAATCAATTGTTCCGTCAATATAGCTGCATGCCACACTCTTCACCCTCTCCTTGAGAGAGGAGGGAAACAGAAACGGGATGACAATCATAAGTGACAATACGGCTAAGACGAATATCAGCAAGACTTTTATAAACTTTCTGAATATTTTCATTTTAAGCCCTCCAAAATATCTTCTTTTCAGACATCAGTGCAACCAGGGACATTGTAAGTAATACTGCCAGACATGCCCTTGCCACACCTATCCACGGGTAACCTTCCGGATAGGCTGCCTGATAAACCACTATCAAACCTGTAAGTTGCATAAACGGCATGACCAGATTGCCGAATGTTATGTAGCTCATAAGCGGATTGCTTCCCGCCCCTGAAAATATTCTCAATATTAAGCCTATAAACGGATAATCCTTAAACTGTACTTTATAGTCTATCATTACCAGCAAGAGAATACTGACTGAAGTTGTTATGAAACAATATGAAGCTGTGCAGGGGCTCTTTGTTATAGATCCTTCCACCAACAGTGAAACCAGACCTGCAATAAGAAGAATAACAGCAGGCAGTACAATCCGGCGGTACACCGGAATATATTTTTTCACAGAGAGAAGTAACAAGGCTCCCAGAACAACCGAAACTATAAAGTTTGCAGCCAGCCATCCGTTATAAAGTGCGACCATCTCCCATACAACCGTAATGCCGCACAGAGTAACAACAATCAACGGTTTCTCCGCACCTTTCATAGGTTCGTAACCCTCCGGTGAAACCAGCCTTTTCTGCAAAATGTCACCGATATATGTTGCAGGAATCAGGATAAGTAGGAAATAGAAATATTCCAGGTTGACAAACCATCTGATCTCTTTGATTGCATAAAGCTTTGGCTGAAGATCAAATTGAACGGTGACTGCAAAGAAGAGAAGTACTATAAAGAAAATCACTGCTCTTGCCTTCAGATTATCTCTTGTGAAATACCAGATCAATGCTCCGAAGAGATATAGAAAAGCCAGAAGAAAGATGATTATACCGCTCCTGTATATGCTGATCTCTTCCTGAAACAAAATGCTTCCCATTATTATCAATGCTGAGACCATTGCAACTCCTGCAATCCTGATCAGAATCTTCTCTTTGAATTTAGTCTTTATTACCACAAACAGAGGGAAGAGTGAAAGGTATCCGGCTATTGTAAAAAGGTGCGGCAGCCACCCTTCTGCCTGGTTGAAATTGAGTAAAACATAGAGATACGAGAAGAGCCACAACATCAGAAACCTCTCGAAGACCTCAATCACGTAAGCCCTGGTACCATTCTGGACACGTCTGCTTCCTGCCATTGGTATCGCCGCTCCCATACAAAAAATAAAAATCGGGAAAACCAGATCAACCCAGCTTATCCCTGAGACCTGGGGGTTGAAAACATGTGAAGGAGGCGGATTCTGAATATGATACATCCAGGCAGGCAAAACGCCGAACGGAATAATAGCCGAGAAGACCATTCCGAATATGGAGAGTCCCCGGAGTAGGTCCAGTGAGAGATATCGTTTCATCTTCTTTTATTTTACTGTCAAATATACAGTAAATCTGTTTTAATTTAATCAATGAATGGGTTGTAGCAGCGATTTCCCCAGAATTTATACCCTTTCTGCTCATGCTTTGTCCCAAAAAGCACCGAGGAGATAAAACCGTTCTTCTCCACTAGGATGGTGTGATATATCTTTCCCCGGGGATTCTCCTTGATTAGTATCTGAACCTTGTTCTTAAGAGTGTATCTGCAGAAAGAGGTATCTGATACTGACATCAGCTTTATGCCGCGGTTCATAAGATCTCCGGCCATTTTTCTGCTTTTGTACCCTGTACCGCCAGTGGGGCTTACAATATGTTTACCGTCAAGAATAACGGTTGTATCGATATAGCTGTATACAACCAAAACATTTTTGGCGGGTTTCTCGAGCCAGCTGCTGAACTTGTCAGAATGCAGACTCTCCTCGTATCCGTAAACGCTGTCCAGAAAGACAATCCTCTTAATGTAATCCGGAATGGTTTCTCCTCCGTCAATATAGTTGAAAATAAATCTTCCTCCCCCACTGTGGCTGCTCAATACAACCATTTGCTTGGCTAAGCACGATCTGTTGTTAGTCTTTTCTGCAATTATGGACCTGACCGTATCTACAAGTTTTCTGTATAACCGTGGAGACTCTCCGTATTTAGACGCATGAGTGGTCCAGGCTCTGAGCTCTGATTCTAGATATACAACTATATAGTTGGATTTTTTATCTTTTTCTCTCAAAAAACGCGTTTGGGCCGCAATATGCTGAATGTCATACCTCCAGCCATCTTTTTCGCCTGAGACAAAATCCGGCTTTCTCCCTTTGGTCTGCTCAATGGTATTGCCGTTGGGAAGTGCATAAAAAATAATAATTGTCGGCTTGGCCGGATTGATATACTCCGGTTCGGGCATATTTATTACAACCCGGCTCTCCGGTATCAGATTCCTGTATTCATATTCAACCTCATGTCCGTCAGAGATAAACCCGGCCTCCCTTGAGAAACCCAAAGTGGGCAAAATAAGGGTTAAAATCAGACAGTATAAGATTGATCTCATAAAGCCATCCACTTATAGACCGGAAATCAGCTCCTTTACTTTAGAGACTTTAGCATCAAGAAGCTCATTTGTTGTTGCCTCCGCAATAAATCTGAGGTATGGCTCTGTATTGGAAGGTCTTATATTAAACCACCATTGCGGGAACTCTACTCTGTATCCGTCAAAATCGAACGAGGCAACAGGTTTTTCGAGAGATGTGAAATAATCCCTGACAATGTCCATTGCTTTCTGCTTCTGCTCTATCCGGAAGTTGATCTCACCGGAGTTTTTGTAACGTTCTATTTTCCCTATAATCTGTGAAAGGGAAACTCCCTTTGCCTTCAGATCTGATATAATTCCCAAAATAATGAGGGATGCCATAATTCCTGAATCACTGTAGAAGAAATCACGGAAATAGTAGTGGCCCGCAAGTTCCCCGCCGAATATACCGTCTATCTCTCTGAGTTTATGCGCAGCGTATGCACGGCCTACCTTCCATGTAACCATCTCTCCGCCCATAGGTGAGAGATATTCACCTACAGCCTTTGAACTCCTTATGTCCTGGAGAACCTTTCCTTTTTCGCCTCTCTCTTCAAGGAAATAATGACCAAGAAGGGCTATCATCAAATCCGGGGATATAAAGCGGCCGTTTTCATCTACAAACATAACCCTGTCGGCATCTCCGTCAAATATGACACCTACATCGCACCTCTTTTCGATAACTTTCTCCTTAAGTGCTTGTACGTTTTCGGGAATCAGAGGATTTGCCTCGTGATTTGGAAAAGTTCCGTCAAGCTCGTCAAAAATATAATGAAGTTTATCGCTGCCCTGTCCCAAAATATCTTTTATAAGAAGGGCTGCCATACCGTTAGAAAGGTCTACGGCTATGTTTAGATTATCCAGGTCTTTTTTATATTTTAAAAGAAAGTCTGTATACTCTCTTTTAACGTCAAGCTTTTCAATATTTCCCCTCTTATCGGCAACAGGTGTCGGTTTATTCTCGTCAATCCATTCCTTTATAGTCCCCAGCCCTGAATCAAGGCCTACCGGCAATGCATTCTCGCGTGAGACTTTAATACCGTTGTACTCCTTTGGATTGTGAGATGCGGTAATCTGTGCCGAAGCCTTAAAGCCATACTTTCCTGTCGTATAATATACCATCGGGGTTGTCGAGAGGCCTAGGTCAACAACATCCGCACCATGGTCAGTTATTCCTGCAATCAGTGCACTGTGAATCTCAGGAGATGAAGTTCTGGCATCCATACCAACCAGAACCCTGTCGGTTTTCAACAACTCAGGGATAAAATATCCGACCTTGTAGGCAACATTTTTATCAAAATCCTTGTTGTATATTCCCCTGATGTCGTATGCGTGAAAAGCTCCCATAGTTATTTGATTTTATTTTTGAACAACTGTTTTGTAAAACGTCCTGACCTTGCCCGATTTGATATTGTTCAGTCTTCCCTGAATCATCTTCTTTCTTATCGGTGCAGTAAGGTCAGTGAAAAGAACCCCATCCAGGTGGCTCATTTCATGTTGCACCATCCTGCAGGCAAAATCGTCAAAAGTTTCCTCGTGTTTTACAAAGTCGGGATCATAGTATGCAACCTTTATTCTTTTTGGCCTGACAACATCGGCATGAATCTCGGGAATGCTGAGACACCCCTCGCTGTACTCAATAGTCTCCTTGCTCTCCTCCAAAACAACAGGATTAATCATTGCTCTCTTGAAATCGGCCAGTTCTGGCGAGTCCTCCCCCATAAGAGAACCGTCAACAATAAGCAATCTTATAGATTTGCCCACCTGTGGTGCGGCTAATCCTACACCGTCAGCCTTGGACATTGTTTCCCACATATCCTCTACCAGCTTCTTAATCTCCTCTTTTAAACCTGCCTGCGAAATGTCAATCTCTTCCGCCCTTTCTCTAAGAATATCATTTCCATATAAATAAATAGGAAGTACCATAATAACTTTATTTATTGTTTATCTCTGTCTAAATAGCTTTGCAGGATGATAGCCGCACTTATTTTATCGACCATCCCTTTGTCCCTGCGGTCCATTTTTTTCACCCCTCCGTCAATCATAGTTCTGAATGCAAGCTGTGAAGTGAAACGCTCGTCTTCCAGTTTAACAGGTATCGAAGGAAATTGTTTCCTAAGCCTGTTAAGAAACTGATCTACATATTGAGCCGCTTCTGATGGTTTGTTGTTGAGATTCATAGGATAACCTACGACAAAAAGTGTCACATGCTCCTTCTCGATATAGCCTTTCAGATAGTCTATTATAGAAGCTGACGGTACAGTGTCGAGAGCTGAGGCAAAAATACCCAGAGGATCACTTACTGCCACCCCCACTCTCTTTTTGCCATAATCTATCCCTATAATTCTCTCCATAGGGCAAAGTTAGTTATTTTTTTAGTACTTTTGAGGCTTATAAATTCATTATGCCAAGATTATTCACATACTCGGATTTCGCCAATGGGAGCGACAAGGTAAGGGCTTATGCCGATAAGCACACTCCGGTTATAATCTGCGATATGGAGGCTGAAAGAGATACACCTTTCCGGGCGAAGGTCAGGATAGGGATGAACATTAAGCATCCTAACACATCAGAGCACCATTTTGAATACATTCAATTATGGAATCTCGAAACACTTGTGGGTGAGGTCAGGCTTTTGTGCAGCAGCTACGGCAATAATCCCATACAGATAGAGGCAGTTTTCACATTTATCCCGAAAGTAAGCATGAGGCTTACTGCTTTAGCTTACTGCAACAAGCACGGGTTATGGAGAAGCGAAGAGATATTTATCAAAGTTTATGACAAGAGTTAAGAAGGAGAAAATCAAGATACTCCACAGCAAGTTCCGTTTTTCGGTGTTCAATGATACCTCCCATGAGGAGCTTTTTGTCTTCAGGGCAAAGGGGCTCATGTTTATACTCAGTATATGCCTTGCTGTTATTTTTATTATAATTTCCGTTACCATACTGATATCATACACCCCTCTCAGAGAGTTCATACCCGGTTATCCGAATGCCCAGACAAGGCGTGCAATTGTCGAGAATGCCCTTAAGGTAGACTCACTTGAAAATGTGTTGAAACTCTCGGAATACCAGCTCACCAATATACAGCGCATTGCAACAGGCCAGAAGCCAGAGGAAATGGAGCTGAACACCAATCCTGCCTCTGCTACTGATACTTCAATTATTAAAGGCGAGAAGATAAAAGAGGATTCAATGCTGCGAGAGGAGGTAATCCGCCAGGAGCAGTTCAACCTTGGTAAAAGAAGAGGAATTGAGCAGATTGAAGGACTCCACTTTTTCCCGCCGGTAAAAGGTGTAATATCTGACGGATATAATGCTGCACTGAACCACCCGTATCTTGATATAGCCACACCTTCAAATTCTGTTGTGTGTGCAACGCTTGACGGCACAGTCATACAGGCAAACTGGACCGATGAAGCAGGCTTTATTATACAGATTCAGCACAGTAACGATTTAGTGTCTATATACAAGCACAATTCTAAATTACTAAAAAAGACCGGGGATAAAGTAACTGCGGGAACAGCCATTGCACTTACCGGGAATACCGGAAGCCTTACTACAGGCTCACATCTGCATTTTGAATTGTGGCATAAGGGTGTGGCCATTGATCCTTCAAAATATATTAAATTCTAAGAGATACGGATGAAGCGAAGAGTTGCCATTTTAGGATCAACAGGCTCTATCGGCAATCAGGCCCTAGAGGTTATCTCCAGGCACCCTGAAATGTTCGAGGTTGTAACCCTTACAGCCAACACAAACGCACAGTTGCTGATAAAACAGGCCAGAAAGTTTGACCCGGATTCGGTTGTAATAGCTAACGAGACTAAATATGATGAGGTTTTCAGTGCTCTGGACCCGCTTGGAATTAAAGTTTTTACAGGGGATGAATCAATATCGGAGATAGTCAAGAGCAGCACTATCGATATTGTCCTTACAGCAATGGTGGGTTTTAGCGGATTAAGACCAACAGTGGAGGCAATAAAAGCCGGCAAGGCTATAGCCCTGGCAAACAAAGAGACTTTGGTTGCCGCAGGTGAGATAATAACAAAGTTAGCCGCCTCCCATAAAGTCCCGATAATACCGGTAGACTCAGAACACTCAGCTATTTTCCAGTGTCTTCAGGGACACATGGGAAATATTGAAAAAATATTACTTACCTCTTCCGGTGGTCCTTTCCTCACAAAGAGCCCTGAAGAGATTGCGAATGCCACTGTTGAGCAGGCATTAAACCATCCAAGATGGAATATGGGTGCAAAAATCACCATCGATTCTGCCAGTATGATGAATAAAGGCCTTGAGCTTATTGAGGCAAAATGGCTTTTCAACGTCAAACCTTCAGACATCGAGATTGTCGTACATCCCCAATCAATTGTGCATTCCATGGTCCAGTTCAAAGACGGTGCAGTTATAGCCCAACTAAGCCACCCTGATATGAGATTGCCTATTCTGTATGCGCTGTCATATCCGTATAGAATGGAACTTGACACAAAAAGACTGGATTTTACAGAGATTAGGAATCTGGATTTCTTTAAACCGGATTACAACAAGTTCCCGTGCCTCAGAATTGCAACCGAGGCTATAATCAAGGGAGGAAATATGCCATGTGCAATGAATGCGGCTAATGAAGCAGCCGTTCACCATTACCTGAAAGGTGGGATGCCGTTCCATGCTATTCCAAAAGTAATTGAAAATGTGCTTTCTGGAACAAAATTTGTTGCTGAGCCAACTCTGGAAGAGATATTTGACACAGACATGCTTGCACGAGAGCAAGCTAATATTGAAAAAAGAAAATTTAACTAGAAAATGATAATTTTTATTAAAATCGTACAGGTTATTGCCGCTCTTTCGCTGCTTGTCTTAATTCATGAATTCGGTCATTTTTTCTTCGCACGACTCTTTAAGATCCGGGTTGAGAAATTTTATCTGTTCTTTGACCCGTGGTTTTCATTATTCAAGTTTAAGCCCAAAGGCAGTGATACCGAATATGGTATAGGTTGGCTTCCGCTTGGAGGCTATTGCAAGATATCCGGCATGATTGATGAGTCTATGGACAAGGAGGCTCTCAAAGAGGAGCCCAAACCATGGGAGTTCCGGAGTAAACCTGCGTGGCAAAGGTTTTTCGTCATGTTCGGAGGAGTGTTCTTCAACTTCATACTGGCAATCCTTATATACTCCGCTACTCTTTTCACCTGGGGTGAAGAATACCTGAAGAATAAAGATGCAGTATACGGTGTACAATGTAATGACCTTGCCAAAGAAATAGGATTCAAAAACGGAGACTGTATTGTGTCGGTAGAAGGTATGCCTGTTGACCGTTTCCAGGACATACAATTGAACATTGCCCGCAATCAGGCAAAAACTGCGATTGTTATCAGAGACAATGAGGAGGTCTCAGTGAGTATTGATCCTGATTATATTCCTGCCATACTCAATACACCCGGGATGTTTACCCTTCGTGTTCCGTACGAAGTGCTTTCAATTCCTGACAGCTCTCTTAACTACAATGCCGGATTGATGCCGGGGGACCGCGTCGCAGAGGTTGACTCACAGAAAGTTTTCATAATTCAGGATATCCAGGCAATTCTGATGGAGCATAAAGGTGATTCTGTAAGTTTCCTGATTAACCGCGGCGGCACATTAATTCCAAAAATACTGGCAGTAGACACAGCCGGAAGAATCGGTGTCTTTCTGAACAGTGATATGCATAAATTTTTTAATGTAACACAGGTAAATTACTCTCTTCTGTCAGCCATACCGGCCGGAGCCGACAAGACAATCTCAACTGTCACCAATTATATCAAAGAGCTGGGATTGATCTTTTCTCCAAAAACGGAAGCCTACAAATCTGTCGGGAGTTTCATAGCTATCGGTAATATTTTCCCAAGCTCCTGGGAGTGGGAGATATTCTGGAATATCACAGCCTGGCTCTCTATAATGCTTGCTGTCATAAACCTGATTCCTATTCCTGCACTTGACGGCGGTCATATACTGTTCCTGCTTTATGAGATAATAACCCGCAGAAAACCAAGCGACAAGTTCCTTGAGATTGCGCAAGTCATAGGAATGCTATTTTTGCTTGCTATAATGTTCCTTGCTTTCGGAAACGATATTTATAGACTTTTTAAATAACAAGAACATGAGAAAAATAAATCTGGTACTATTCCTTATTTTAGGATCACTTCTGGCTTCATGCAAAGGAGGTCCGAAGCTTATGCCGAGCATCAGCGGAAAAGCGGGTGAAGTGATTGTAGTAATCAGCAAAGGGGACTGGGAATCGGATCCCGGAATAGCCCTTCGCTCGGTCCTTGGATCTGAGCATCCGTACCTCCCTCAGATAGAGCCTCTTTTCAACCTTGTAAATGTTCCCGAAAATGCATTTTCCAACCTTTTTCAGACACACAGGAACATTATCATCGTTCACACATCTGTAAACGTCCAACAACCGACAATTGCATATCAGGAAAATGTCTGGGCCGCACCTCAGACTGTTGTAACTATTTCCACAGCTAACGCCAAAGATGCGGCAGACCTGATTATGAAAGAGAGTGATAAGCTGACAAATGTTTTCCTGCAGGCTGAGAGAAACAGAAATATTTCAAACGCCAAGAAATATGAGGAAAAATCTCTCAGGGACCTTGTCACAGCAACATTCGGAGGATCTCCGTATTTTCCGAAAGGATACACCCTTAAAAAGAAAACAGAAGATTTCATATGGATATCCTATGAAACCACTTATACAAATCTGGGCATTTTTGTATACAGCTACCCTTTCAAGGACAGCTCTGACTTCACTCCTGCCAAACTGCTGGCTATGAGGAATGATGTCCTTTTCCGGAATGTCCCCGGTGAACTGGAGAATACATATATGACAACCAATATGTCAATTGAACCCGGCTTCAGATGGGTGAAATATAACAAAAGGAGCTTTGTCGAACTGAGAAGTTTGTGGGAAGTACAGAATGACTTCATGGGCGGACCATTTGTAGACCACATATTCCTGGACAAAAACAAGCAGAAACTGATTGTCCTGGAAGCATTCGTTTATGCCCCAAGATACGACAAAAGAAATTATCTCAGACAGGTTGAATCAATAATATATTCATTTGAATTTTTCTAATTTTTTTTGGAACTAATTAGATAATTTCTACCTTTGCACTCCCTAATCCTGAATAGGGTGCACGGTCGGTTCGTCTAACGGTTAGGACTCAAGATTTTCATTCTTGCAATAGGGGTTCGATTCCCCTACCGACTACCAAAATAAAAAAGAACAGAAATGGCAAATCACGCATCAGCAGACAAGCGCGCTCGCCAAAGCGAAAAACGCAGAGTGCATAATAAATATTATGCAAAAACAACACGCAATGCCATTAAAGCATTACGTAACACTACAGATAAATCGGCAGCAGAGGCTCTTCTTCCGAAGGTATCCTCTATGCTTGACAAATTAGCCAAAGTTAAAATCATCCACGCTAACAAAGCAGCAAATCTAAAAAGCGGTATTGCTGCATACGTTAACAAACTGGCATAATTTATACTTGTTGGCATTAAGTTTAAAAAAAGCTTTCCAAACTTTGGGAAGCTTTTTTTAAAATACCGACATGAATAAAAAATTATCCATCAAAGAGTGGCAAAAGGATGAGAGGCCCAGGGAGAAACTCGCAGCAAAAAGTGCAGCCGCTCTTGACGATAGTGAATTGATTGCAATAATTCTCGGAAGTGGGACAAAAGGAGTAACAGCTGTCGATATGGCCCGGGAGCTTTTGTCTTCCTGCAACAACAATCTCAGGGAACTTTCAAGGCTAAGTATAGACAAACTTACATCCAGATTCGGTATCGGGCCGGCTAAGGCTATAACTGTATCTGCCATTTTTGAAATAGCCAGAAGGTATTCGCTTACAGAAAACAGAGTACAGGTACAGATTCAATCATCGTCAAGTGCCGCCGGATTAATAAGCCCTATCTTAAGAGATCTCTCACACGAAGAGTGTTGGGTAATGTATCTTAACAGGGCAAATAAACTGATATCAAAAGAGCGCCTCAGTGTCGGAGGAGTGTCAGCAACAGTCGTAGATATAAAAATTGTCATTAAGAATGCTCTGGAGAAGCTGGCCAGCTCCCTCATTTTGATTCATAACCATCCTTCCGGAAATGCCAGACCGGGAGAAAACGACAAAGTACAGACAAGGTTACTTAAAGAGGCAGCAGCGCTTTTCGACATCTCTCTTCTTGATCATCTAATTATTGCGGGTGATGAATATTTTAGCTTTGCCGACGACGGACTAATCTGATAATTTCATACCTTTGAACGATATCCTGTAAATAGCCGAACAATGAAAATCATAAACCTTGGAGAGAAGAACTCTGTCCTTAATAATTTTATAGCAGAAATACGTGATCATGTAGTACAAAAGGACAGCCTTCGCTTTAGGAGGAATCTTGAAAGAATCGGGGAGATATTTGCTTACGAGATAAGCAAAGAGTTAGAATATTCTTCAAAAAGCATTCAGACCCCACTCGGTATTGCATCATGCAGTACAATTGACGACCCTGTGGTTCTGGCTAGTATTATGAGAGCTGGATTACCTTTGCACAACGGCATGTTGTCACTGCTTGACAAATCACAGAATGCCTTTATAGCTGCATACCGAAAATACGGGAAAGACAACAAGTTCACAATACAGATTGAGTATGCCAGCACTCCCTCTGTCGAAGATAAGGTTTTGATTCTGGCTGACACAATGCTAGCCACCGGTTCTTCGCTTGTGCTTGCCTATAACAAACTATGTGAGAACGGGAATCCTAAATTAAGCCATATTGTCTGTCCGATTGCAAGTGTGGATGGCATAGAATATTTATCGAAACACCTGCCTCATAAAGGCACGACACTTTGGGTCGGAGCCGTTGACGAGGAACTGACTATAAAGTCATATATAGTACCGGGATTGGGAGATGCCGGGGATCTTGCCTACGGCAGCAAGCTGTAGACAACTTCACCGCCTACAATAGTCATAAGCACCCTTGTTGAAGGGATTTCATAATCTTCTGCAGTCATTATGTCTCTGTCAAGCAATACAAAATCTGCGTATTTGCCTTTTTCTATACTACCCTTGACATGCTCTTCAAATGAGGCCCTGGCGGCCCAGATTGTCATGGATTTTAAAGCCTCTTCCTTTGTAAGTGCATTTTCTGTCTGAAAGCCGGAATCCGGTTCAAATTCCAGGTTTTTTCTATAAACTGCCGCAAAGAAAGTATAAATGGGGCTCACCTTCTCAATAGGAAAATCGGTTCCTGATGGCAACCACCCCAACTGTGACAAAAGAGCCTTATATGCATAGGCATTCTTTATCCTCCCCCCTAACCTCTCATCCGCCCAGAACATATCAGAAGTAGCATGAGTAGGCTGGATTGACGGTATTATGGAATATTTCCCGAACAGATTAATATCAGCAGGATCAACTACTTGAGCATGTTCGATTCTCCATCTGAGATCGTTTTTCGATTTAAGAAGCGATCCATAGACCCGCAAAGCTTCATGATTTGCCAGATCTCCGATACAATGCGTTGCTACCTGAAACCCGTGTTCCAGTGCCCACGCACACTCCTTCGTGAATACAGCCTCACTTCCGATTCTTATGCCAGATGTTGAAGGATCGTCTGAATACGGGTACTTTAGTAAAGCACCTCTTGATCCGAGGGCACCGTCTATGTACAACTTCAATGTACCTACCCTCAGTCTTCCGTTTTTATATGGGGCTTTAAAACGGGTCATATTCTCCTCACTTGCTGTCATCCATACATCTGACCTTATTTTCAGTTTTCCATTTGTATACAAAGTATCAATTGACAGGATACGGGACAGACTCTCTTCAGCATCAGATATAGAGGTGAGTCCGTTTTTAAAACACTCTTGCTCTGCAGTCATGATAACCTTTTCCAGCGATTTGCCCTTCGGTTTAGGTATAGAATTTTTAAATTGTTCAGCTGTATTCTCCAGAAAAACGCCTGTAAAATGTCCGTTTTTTACAATAGCCTCCCCAGGAGGAATGGACGGATCACCAGGTTTTAGCCCAACCCTGTCTATTGCTGCGTTATTTGCTATAACTGCATGAAAGTCTATCCTGGTAAGAATTACCGGAGTCTTGGGAAATAATTCGTTCAGTTTCTCGTTTGTTGGAAAAGTATTGTCTTTCCAAAGGTTTTGATCCCAGCCCTCCCCAAGAATATATGTGACAGGCTTCTCTTCGCTGAACTCCTTTAGTCTGGCTAAAACCTCTTCAAAAGATCCTGCCCCGCGAAGGTCACAAGTTGTAAGGCCCTCGCCCAGACTAATGAAATGGCAATGCGCATCATTAAAACCCGGATAAAGAAAACCACCCCTGAGATCTATATATTTATCAGAACGGTAATTGTTCAGAATCTCTTCATCTTCACCTGTGGCAACAATAATCCCGTGTTTGACTGCAATAGCCGTGCATTTAGAAAAGAGCGAATCTACAGTATACACCTCTCCGTTATATAGAATTAGATCTGCTTTCTCTTTCATTTCACAAGACAAGGTTAATATGGCCATTATCAGCAATATGAAGGATTTACGTATCATCTGTATATTATTTAAAGCTCTTTTCTAAGCCTTGCTATAGGAATATTCAGCTGCTCACGATACTTTGCAACAGTCCTTCTTGCAACCTTATACCCTTTATCAACCAGGACGCTTACAAGTTCCTCGTCTGTAAGTGGGCGTTTCTTGTCCTCCTGGTCTATACTCTCTGCAAGTATATTTTTTATCTCACGTGTGGAAACCTCTTCTCCGTTCTCTGTCATAAGCCCCTCCGAAAAGAAGTATTTTAAAGGATAGATTCCGAAATGTGTCTGTATGTATTTGCAGTTTACCACTCTGGAGATTGTAGAGATATCAAGTTTTGTCTTCTCTGCAATATTCTTTAAAACCATCGGTTTCAGCTTTGTCTCGTCACCGTCAATGAAGTAGTCATGCTGAAATTCAATAATGGCGTTCATAGTGTTCTGAAGGGTGTTGTGCCTTTGCTTGATTGCCTCAATGAACCACTTAGCCGAATCCAGTTTTTGTTTTACAAAAGTGACAGCTTCCTTGCCTGACTTGCTGGCAGATTTTGAGGATGACAGAAGAAGATCTGCATATCGCTTGTTCACTTTAAGTTCAGGCACTGAGAATCTTGGCATGGTCATTACAAGCTCTCCGTCTTTGAATTCCAGTACGAAATCGGGAATCACCTGTTGTGATTGTTCATTATAGGAGTCATCCACCTGCCCTCCCGGCCTGGGATTAAGCCTTACAATCTCATCAATAGCATCTTTAAGCTGATCTTCATTGATTGAAAGCTTAGACATAATCTTCTGATAATGCTTTTTGGTAAATTCACTAAAATGGTCGGCAAGTATTTTTTCGGCAAGTTTCTGTTCCGGAGTCTTATTGTTTGCCCTGATTTGTAAAAGGAGACACTCCTGAAGATCTCTGGCACCAACTCCCACCGGTTCGAACTCCTGTATCTTAAGCAGAATATGCTCAAGCTCCCTCTCAGTTGTATTAATCCCTAACCGGAATGAAATATCGTCTGATAAAGAGTCCAGATCCCTTCGCAAATATCCGTCATCATCAAGACTGCCGATTATGAAACGTGCTATATTTTTTTCGCGCGGCTCCATCAGGCTGTATCCCAGTTGTGAAATCAGACTCTGATGAAAACTCTCCTTAACGGAAAAAATATTGTACTGAGGTTTAAGATCCTTTCCTTGATTGTTAGCATAGAGCTTATATGATGGAATCTGGTCGTCCGAGTTGTATTCGCTCAGAGAGACATTTCCCTCGCCACGCTCGTCTCCATCATCCCCTTCAGACACCTCATCCAGCACGGGATTCTCCTCAAGCTCCTTTTTAACCCTTTGCTCAAGCTCAAGTGTAGGCAACTCAAGCAATTTAATTGTCTGGATCTGTAATGGTGAGAGCTTTTGTACTAATTTCTGCTGTAAACCCTGTTTTAACATATTAACGGAGCATTTGTGCAAAGATATGATTTTTATTTAACTTCGCGTTCTGATAATCCTTGTATCTATGGCAACAGAGAGCACCGAACTGAGAGTTGACGTCAGGTCCGTTATTAAGTCTAAAAACCCCGGCCTTCTGAAGTTTATCCCTGGTTTTTTGATCCGATGGATAGAAAAACTCATCTGTCAGGATGAGATAAATGATATACTGAGCAAGTACGGAAACCTCAGAGGAGTGGAGTTTGCCACGGCCAGTGTAAGGGATCTCAAGGCTAGCTATAAGATTAAAGGAGTTGAGAAGCTTATTCCCGGTAAAAGGTATATCATAGTCTCCAACCATCCTCTCGGTGGCTTCGACGGTATAATTCTTATGGATATTCTTGGAAACCATTTTAACAATAAAATACGTTTTGTTGTCAATGACCTTTTGACGGCAATAGAGCCTCTCAAACCAATTTTTGTGCCAGTTAATAAATATGGCAGACAAAGTGCCGGGATTGCTGCCAAGATACAGCAAGAGTATAAATCTGACAATCAGATTATCACTTTCCCTGCCGGGCTTTGTTCAAGACTGATAGGAAATGAGATAACAGACCTGGAGTGGAAAAAGGGGTTTATTAACCAGGCTGTCAAGTATGAACGAGACATTGTCCCTCTTTATTTTAACGGGAAAAATTCCGGCTTTTTCTATAAGTTCGCAAATTTTCGAAAGAGGATCGGTCTGAAGTTCAATTATGAACTTATTTTGTTACCCCGTGAAATGTTCAAGCAACGTGGCGGGAATTTTGAAGTATATATAGGCGATCCTATCCCCTGGACAGAGATTGCGCAAAATGGTACACCTGCTACGTGGACCGAAAAGATCCGAACTATTGTTTATTCACTAAAACCTTAAAAATGGAACCAGTTATACCTCCTGTAGACCGTAAGCTTATAATAAATGAGCTCACAAGTGACAAGTTCATACGTCACACACGAAAGGGAGACAACAAATTATATGAGATAACAGCTCACGATTCTCCCCATACCATGAACGAGATCGGACGACTTAGAGAGATATCCTTCAGACTCTCCGGAGGTGGAACGGGTAAGCCAATAGATATAGACGAATTTGATATTGACCCGCATACACCATACAAACAGCTTCTGGTCTGGGATCCGAAAGATCAGGAGATAATCGGAGGATACAGGTACATACAGTGCACAGGCCTTGAAACCAAGAAAATGGCCACACATGAGTTGTTTGAGTTTTCAGATACCTTTATAAAGGATTATCTCCCATTTACAATAGAATTAGGCCGCTCCTTCATTCAACCGAACTACCAGGGAACAAACATCAAGCATAAAGGGTTATACTCACTTGACAACCTGTGGGACGGACTTGGCGCTCTCGTAGTCAAATATCCGAAAATCAAATATTTCTTCGGCAAAGTCACAATGTACACATCATATAATTTACGAGCCAGAAATATTTTACTCAACTTCCTAAATACATTTTTCCCTGATAAAGAACATCTTGTAACACCTTTCGAGCCACTTGATTTTGACTCTTCAAACCCATATTACAAAGAGCTATTTAATGCGAATGACTATAAGGATTCATACAAAACGTTGTCTAGAGAGGTAAGGACACTGGGTGAAAATATACCGCCGCTTATCAATTCGTACATGAATCTCAGTCCGTCGATGAAGGTATTCGGCACATCAATAAACGGAGGCTTCGGCGGTGTTGAGGAGACAGGAATACTTGTTAATATAAGCCACATTTATCCGGAAAAAATAGAGAGGCACATATCTCCTATCCTTCAGCTTGCCAACAAACTAAGATCTAAATGGTGGACATCGACAAAGCCGCTGATAACTAAAAGCGTTAAAGCTCAGGATAAAATCGTCGGAAAACTTCCGTCGGGGATAAAAAAAGTTGTAAAGAAAAAAGGCTCAGATACTAAATCGCAGGATAATTAATCGTCTCCTTTACCAGAAAGACAGATCTGTATTCTCCTTCTATTTTCCTTAATAACTGCATCGCTTCGGATTTGGTCCTGAAATCACCCACGGTGACTTTGAAGAAAGGTTTCTCGTATGTCGAGTAAACCCTGATTTCAGGAAATTGCGAGGCAAACTGTCCTGCGATAGCCTCCGATTTGTTTCTCGCATCTTGCTTGTTATCAAAGAATATCCTGACGCGATAACCGGTAATTTTTCTTCCGGCTGAGTTTGTTATATGTCTTTGAAGAAGAGATTCTATATTGGGATTCTGATCAATTGTAACCCGGTTCATTGAAGGACCTGTCTCTTTTAGTACAGAGAAAATATTTTTGTTCAAAAGCGTTGAATCCAACAGAGGCGGTTTAGGCGCAACTACAACTGTATCCCGCACCGGTTCTGTTTCCTGAGAATATACAAGTAGCGAACTTGTCATGAAAAGCAATATTAAGAATACGGTTTTTTTCATAGTTAAAACTTGTTTATCAGATCCTTAAGTGGAATATTCTTATGCCTCAAAGTCTTTTTGTATCCGGAAGTTGTCCTGAAAACCATTTTAGTATTCACATGGAAATCTTCAGCCTTCCAGCTTGAGATATTCAGCCCCATAGAGAGCAGGGAGATCGGGTCAAGTAATGTTGCGTCAATCACAAGTTTCCCTGTTTTTATTGATTTAGCAGGAAGTGTATCCGGCCTCTGAATCTCCAATTGTGCAAAATCAAATCCTTTTTTAGTAATAATGCCCTCGCCGGAGGAGAGAATGATTGCAGTGCCTGTCGGATTGTTTATAATATAGTCCAGTTCTATGCTGGCCCTGGATGTGCTTATCAGCTTGAAGCTATTTAGTTTCACAGACCGGACTTCAATATTTTTGTAGTTTGTACAAGCTGCAGACAATAGAATTATTATTATCGCAAGAGGAAGAGATCTTTTCATCTTAACTTTGATTATCTGCAAAGGTATAAAAAAGGCTATATTTGCAGAATAATTTGAAATCATGATCAACAAATATCATTCCGTAAAACCTGTATTCAACAACAAGCTACCACAGCTTTTCATAGAGACATACGGCTGTCAGATGAACGTCAATGACAGCGAGGTCGTTCTCTCTATATTGCAAAATGCAGGTTACGCGCTTTGTGAGAAGATAGAAGAGGCAGACCTTATCCTAGTTAACACATGCTCTATCCGGGATAATGCCGAGCAACGGATCTGGGGCCGGCTTGACTTTTTTAAGGTTCTAAAAAAGAAAAAATCCGGTCTGACAGTCGGCATACTGGGTTGCATGGCAGAAAGGCTCAAAGATGAGCTTTTAAATCATGCAGCAGTAGATCTTGTCGCCGGGCCTGACTCCTATAGGGATCTGCCAAGGCTCCTGACGCAAATACGGGGAGGAGACAAACAGATAAACACAATTCTTTCCCAGGAGGAGACCTATGCTGACATATCTCCTGTAAGAATGGACAAGAACGGAGTCAGCGCATTTATATCCATAATGCGTGGTTGTAATAACATGTGTACATACTGTGTGGTACCTTATGTAAGAGGCGGTGAAAGAAGCAGGGATCCGGAAAGTATTATAAGAGAGGCAACAGAACTTTTTGAAAACGGATATAAGGAGGTAACTCTTTTGGGACAGAATGTCGATTCATACCATTGGTTTGATGAGTCAAATCCGACTAAGACAACAAACTTTGCCCGGCTGCTCGAAAGAGTAGCCCTGATCAGCCCGAAGCTAAGAGTACGTTTCTCAACTTCCCACCCCAAGGATATGGGAGATTCCGTAATACATACAATGGCTATGTACGAGAATATATGCAAGCATATACACCTTCCTGTGCAATCAGGAAGCGACAATATGCTTGACAAGATGAACAGGAAGTATACAAGGCAGGGATATCTGGAGCGAGTAAAAAAAATACGCGATATAATCCCTGACTGCTCTATAAGCACAGACATAATCACCGGATTCTGCGGAGAGACCGAGGAAGATCACTTGCAAACACTCTCTGTCATGAAAGAGGTTGGTTATTACACCGCTTTTATGTTTCAGTATTCAGAACGGCCAAACACAAAAGCTGCGAGACACTACGCGGATGATGTGCCTTCAGAGGTTAAGACTAGAAGGCTCAATGAGGTTATTGCACTTCAGAACGAACTTTCTCTTATAAGCAATCAGGCAGATCTTGGGAAGGAGTTTGAGGTCCTTGTTGAAGGACCCTCGAAAAAATCAGATAAGGAACTGTGCGGGAGAAACCAACAGAACAAAATGTGTGTCTTCCCGGCAGGGGAACATAAAACCGGTGATTTTGTAAAAATAAGAATCACCTCCTGCACGTCAGCAACACTTAAAGGAACAGAGATAAAATAATTAAAAAGAGTATTATGACAAAGTTCAGCACCACTTACATCGGCAATCTTCAGACAGAGGCCACACATCTTAAATCAGGCAGCAAAATTATAACAGAGGCACCGGAAGACAATAATGGAAAAGGTTCAATGTTTTCACCTACTGATATGTTTGCGGCATCACTGGCATCCTGCATGATGACAATTATGGCAATAGCCGCTCAGGCACACGGATTCTCGATTGACGGCATGCGTATAGATACGGAGAAGATAATGGCAGCAAATCCGAGAAGAGTGGCAGAATTGAAGTTGGATATTTATTTACCTAAGAAAGATTATACCGAGAGGGAGATGAGATTTATCGAGACATCGGTCAAGACTTGCCCTGTAGCAAACAGTATACATCCTGACATTGTGAAGACTATCACATATCACCTCCCGGAATAAGCATTTATCAGAAGAAAAGGTAGCGGCAGGTTCCGATGCCGGCAGTCGCTGAGTTTCTGATCGTTCCATCAGATGATGCCACTACCTTCAAAACTGAATTTGACGTGAAACTTACTTCGGAAGTGAAAACATCTCCGGTTACAGGGCTCACTCCGACTCCGTAGAAATATGTTCCTGTAAATAGCTTACCAAAGCTGTTATTAGCTACATTCACCTTATAAATGTTTGCCTCGTCAGGATTATATGTTGCGTCAAATGTTGTACAATATGTATAGATATTATCACCGCTCTTATCTGTGGTTATATAACCGTCCATTCCGTCTACAGGCACATTCAGTGTAGATATAACCTCGTTGTTTGCAGGGTTCATCCTCATTAATCCGTCACCGGGGAAAGAGACCCAGATCTTGTTATATCCGTCTACAACAATATGTCTTGCTCCATTTGTAAAATTTGCAGGTTTTACAGTAGCCTCAAGGACAATGTTAGTACCCTCTATTCCATATACTTGAAGGCCTTGTTTTACTGCGACATATAACTTTCCGTCATAAAGCAACAGGCCTTCTGCATCTGAACCTACAAGCACCTTTCTAAGAAGTGCCAGGTTACTGTTAGAATATATAGCAACATAAGACTTTGTGAACTCCCAGGTCCCGGATGGTAAAACAGTATAGTCTGAATCCCAGTTTGTAATGTATGTGTAACTATCTGAACAAACCATATTCCTTGGAGAAACCAGCCCTTCTGTTATCGAATAACCTTTGTCTTTACCTGTTTCAGGATCCAGGAAAACTACTTTGTCAGGATAATTACACACCAGGGCAGCCTCACCAAACGGAGTGATATATCCAGTATTAATGGTTGCACCTATTGAAACCCCGTTTGCAGTTTCATAAAAACGGTTCTGTATCTGATTTGTATTTTCATCGTACAATGATATACTTGAAGACTGTTCTGTAAAGTTTCCCTGGTTTATAATCAACACTTTACCTTTATTGTCCTCATTGTCCGGGCCATTATCCTTAGTGCAGGAAACCGACATGAGGGCTGCTGCCGGTATTACTAAGAATAGTTTAAAAAGATTCTTTTTCATAATAGTTTTTAAAATTTATATTGAATTGATATTTGACAGTTTCGACCCGGCATGGCATAGAACTTAACATTCTGATACATCTCGTTTGTTATATTCTTTATTACGCCATTAATTGCAAAACGAGCACCTGATATTTTGAAATCATAAGATGCTCCAAGATCCGTAAGCAAGTATGATGGCAAAATATCAAATATATCCAATGTACTCCTTTCTCCTGTATAGGTAAGATTGCAATACATAGACACCCCTGATATGATTATCCGCAATCCGGACCTCCAGGAAATCTTCGGTTGATATGCAAGTTGATGGCCGATTGCAGGATCTTCTACCCTCAATCCCTCCTTCATTTTGATGTCGGTATATGCCATACTGAAGTTCAGTGAGAACTTTGTTCTTGAAAAGCCGCCACTCAATTTGACACCGGCCTCTGCCCCTTGTGTAACAACAAGAGGTATATTCTGAGGCCTCCAGACTGTACCTGCAGGCAACCAGCGTATCCAATCATTAACCCGGCTTTTATAGAGAGTGCAAAAAAAATCAATAGTGTACCTTTCAGAAAACCAACTGTAATCCAGACCTCCTTCAATTGTTTTTGAACTCTCGCTTTTCAGGTACATATAATCTCCACCCCAATAACGGTCATTCAAAGAGGGGATTTTGCTGTTTCCTGAAAATGCCCCCCTTAAGGAGAGTGAAATATTATTTCTGTTGATTAAATTATACTTTGCCTCCAGTGAGGGCATAAGTGGAACAAAAAAATCCGTTGCTCCCGCATACCTGACTCCTCCCGAGACCAAGAGCCTGTTATTCAATGAATAGCGGGCAAGTACAAACACATTATATCTGCTTTCACGCACTGAGTCTGCATAAGAATTTACCTGTGGAATTGTATGTTCTGCATATACTCCGCATTTTATGGTAAGGTTTTTGAATTTACGCTCGGCATCAGCCGAGAGTGAGAGGCGATTTGCTGCAATAATATCGTCCTCATATAATTGTTTATCGTATGCATAGGAGATGCGCGCTCCGTAACTCAACTCTCCCTCCCGGCTGTTATATCCTAGATTTGCCTTCAGATTTTCATCATATATGGAGCGGTACGACTCCTGATTGTCATTTAGAGAGACAGATGGTTGGATTTGTTTGTCAAAATCCATGAACAGAAGTGTTGCAGAGATAACAGAGGAGTCCTTGAACTTTCTGAAAAACTCCTGCAGAAGGCCGGCATTGTTTCCGGCAGCATTGTTAAGCCTCTCTTCGGGCTTTCCGATTTTTGTATTGTTGATAAATTTATAGTCATTCTTTGCCTCCGAACAGAGCAATGATGTCCTCGTTTCAAATTTTCCATTGGAATATCTGAGCGTCCCTCCGGTGAAATACGAGGCAAAACTGCCGGCCGACAGAAGAATATCCCCATGGAATCCCTTTTCCCATTTAGGAGCGGTTGAAAGTCTGATGCTCCCTCCTATTGCTCCGTCTCCGTATAGCGCTGAGCTTCCTCCGACATGCATCTCCATACCGTCGAAAAGGTATAGAGGAATATGAGAAAAATCGGTCTGCCCCATAGTCGGAACAGCGAGATTCATTCCGTTCCAGGCAACTGTTGTATGAGAAGATGAGGAGCCTCTTACGGAAATATAAGCATTCATACCCTTCCCGTACTCTTTTATATATGCGGCACTCTCCTGTCGTATAAAATCAGAGAGCGATGCCATCTTCATTGAGGATAGTTTCTCTTCTGTGAATCTGATTAAATTAGTTCCGACAGAAAATTTGTAATTCGTTTGGGATCTTGCCGAACTGGCTCCTTTGATTTTTATAGAATCCAATTTGCGGCTTTTCAGCGTGTCAATCTGAACGGCCTTGACCTCATTTTTATATATAGCCTGAGCTGCTGCACCGGAAACGGTAGCGCAGATCAAAAGAAAATAAATAATAAAAGGACGGACAAATTTTATTTGCATCGTTCTCTATCTCCCGAAAGCTCGATTAATATGTTTTGTCCAAAAGCAGGTTTTCTGACTTAGCTTTTATATCTCTCGCCTTCCCACCTATTGGCAGTGGCTTACGGAAGATAACCCTTTCGGGCAAGCATTACAGCAGCGGGTACTGTCCCCGATTCTCACGAGGTTCCCTTTCTGATGAACGTGGCAAAGGTATGAGATTTATTTATTAAAGAAAAAAATAATTATTTTTATACAACTAAATTATTTAACATGAAAAAGTTACTCATAGCAATCATCTTTATTGGCTTAACGATTCAGACGTCAGCGCAGATAACCTCGTTTCTTGAAAAGGGACAAAGCGGAGCCGGGATGAACACCGGAATTGAAAAAGGATATGGATTCAACTCTTTTACTGCCGGAATTGGAGTCTCTTTTGGCGGAAAAATAGATTTTGAAGCAGGATCCTACAATACAAGCTATGATCGTGAAAAAGTCGGATTGATGGACAATAAGGCAAAATCAAGATATATAGAAGTCCATTTCACATGGTGGTTACTCAAGACTGAAATATTGCCAAATCTCAACCTTAATATCGGAGCGAATCCCGTGTTTTTCAACAGTGATTATACAAATTACAGATATGCCGACGGAACAAATATAGTGACATATGATGGCTACACAGGCGGAGCTCTGGGATTAGTGACAAATATCGTATACAGGTATAAGAAGGGATGGCTTTTCGTACCATCATACAGATGCCACTATCAGATAAACAGATCTCATCAGTCAGTAGCGCTCGAAGACAATTCCGACACATACACCGGTCTTACAAGTTCGTTCAGCGCGGCTGTAGGCAAGTCATTCGGCAGGTCAGGCACTCTGTTTTTCTCCTTGAGACAATTCGACGACACTTACAAGTCAGGAACATATTACGACATTACAGTCGGCTATGTTATACCATTCTAGGGAGTGGCATACTTAATTACTCCTCTTTCAATATTTGGCTGATTAAATTTTTTACTTACCTTTGTCACCCTTGTTTACCGAAACAGCAGACAGCTAAATAAAGCCGTCTGAAAAAGAGGCCCGGATGGCGGAATCGGTAGACGCGCTGGTCTCAAACACCAGTGGCCGCAAGGCTGTGCCGGTTCGATCCCGGCTCCGGGTACGAACAAAGACTGATAACCAGTTGTTATTCAACTAACTATCAGTCTTTATTTTTTAATTACTGGCATATTACTGGCAACTTTGATTGTTTGGGTTGTTTTCCCCAAAATAATATGCTTAAAATGTTAAGGATTGTTAAGGAATATTTAAGATTTTTTCTTTAGAAAATAATATCATTATTCTTCAGTCTGTATCGCAGTAACAATACCATTTTCAGAATAGATGTACATTTTATCATAAACAAACTGCTTATGTATTCCAGTGGCAGTTTCTGTTGTATTTATATTAATGGCTCTTTTGAGTAATACAAACATTATGGCTGCATCTTTCATCCCTATTCGTAACTTTCTATCTTTAATACAATCTGCTGTAAGTTCTCCATAAAGTTTGATGTATTGATTGTGTAGTTCTTCTTCAATTTTATTGTATTCTTTATCAGCAATATTTTTTCTTTCCTGTAGTGTTACCAATACACCTTTCTCATTTATAGGTAAAAAATAGGTTATTGCTATCTTATATTTAGTGTCAAATAAATTTGCAATTATCTGATCTTTAAATATTAAAATTAGACCTCCACCCTTAATTTTATAAGTTTTATACCCATCTTTTAAAGAACTTTCATCAAATGTTATATTCCCATATAAAGTAGGATGATTAGGTATTTCAACTATTAGTGTATCTCCTAATATTATTTTCTTTTCTCCTTGGAAAAACACTTCTTTTCCGTCAATATAATATGACTGCTTTTGAGAAATGTATGTTTGTCCGTAGGATTGCATTTTTAACAACATTAATATTGCAAATGTTAAAAGATATTTAATTTTCATAACGCAATGAATTTATTTTTATTGCTTTAAAGTTATATCTATTTATCATATTAACAATACTTGAATGAATATACTTTAGTTTATAATCTCCTTTTCATAGTGTGGAAATATACTTTAAAATGTTAGCTTTTGTTAGCAATTTATAAGCAAAATAATTATTAAAAACTACTGCCAAAAGGCTCATTTTCGTACATACTGACTGCATCTATTTTTGGTAGTACAAAAGGCAGTAATTTAAGAACAAGTTCAAGCCTTTTATCTGAATCCATTTTTTCAAGTGTTTCCGGTATTACTTCCAATTCTTTTAAAACAATGCCTTTTAATATCTTTCTCAATTCTTTTGTTAGTATGTTAGGTGTGCCTTGCTCCCTTCCTCCTGTCTTTTTTCCTTTTGCCATAATAATTCTGTTTCTAATTTAATCTACTTTAGATACTTCCTTGCGTATTCTTTTTTAGTGCTAAATACTCACTAAAACCCATTTTATTCCCTTGCGTGTGCGTACTGCTTACTTAATCCCCTTGCGTGCGTGCGTACGGGTGCGTATCATTTCGCTTTCCCTTTTTATCGTGTGAAAAAACAATTCATTTAGTGCGTATTTTGTTGTTCTGTTTGTTCTCTTTTTATTGAGATTATTCTTTTATTAGTTCCTCTTCAATCATTTCTGTCAAATCCCATTTACTTTGCTGGGGTTGGTCTTCAATTCTCTTGAAAATGGCATTTATCTGCCTTTTCCTTGCATCTTTATCAGGTTTTGACAGAATGCTATCAGGAATGTCATTAATCAATGAGTAAAGCTTCTTTTTAGTATCCTGTGGTGTGTGCCCCTGATTGATTGCAATCTGATTCAATCCTAATGCAATGATGTCAGGGGTTGAAAGTAGTTTCTTGTTTGTGGGCAGTTCTATTTCCTTCATTTTATAAAGTGATTGATATTCTGTGTAAAGTGATTCTTTAAATCTATTCTGATAATCTAAACTGACAATGTCTGCAAGTAAGGGACTTCTTCCATTGTTGAGGATTTGTGGTCTGTTATAATGAAGTTCCCATTTCAAATAATTGTTAACCGGATTCCAGCCCTGTTCTTGAATGATTCCTTGCATTTTTAATCCCTGTTTCATTATGATATTCCTTTTAGCATCATATAGCTTCCTTCTGATGTTTGCATCCTGATATGCCCTGAAATGTCCCTTGTCTTTTGGGTTGTCATATAATGTCATTCCAGTTCCTTCACTATGCCCTTTAATATATTGGACAGGCTTTTCCGGTACTTGCATTATCAGTCCTATTTCTAAGGAATCAACAAGTGAAGTCCACAAATTTATACCCAATAAATCTCCAATATGATTTATTGATTCCACAAAGGGATGGACTGAAAAATTAAAGTTGTGTCCCTGCCAGTAATATGCCGGACTTCCTTTGATTGAAAGTGTATTAGTTGCAGTAAAATGCACAATTTTAATTCCCCTGCATCCCTTCAATGAATAGTATTCTCTTTGATACTGGATGTCTGTCCCTGTATGCTCCATATTTGCCCAATTTATCATATCTTTGTCTTTGAAATGATATGATGTTTCAATAAAGTCATAAATCATTTTAATATCCAATTAGGGGGCTTATACTGCCCCCTTTATAATATCATACTGCTGACAATTGGCGCAATGTCATAAAGTGACTTCATTCCTTTTGGAAAATAGTAAATCTTTATTTCTTTCCAATCAGAAGAAGGACTATTGATAAGAATCAGGTCTTCTGTGTCTGATGTCCTGTCAATGATTCCGTCTTTGTTTGATATGCCTAAGCTTCCGTACCCTATAAGAAGGGGGTATTCCGGTATTCCCCAAATCTGTGTATGTACTGCATAAGGTTTGTATTGTTTCAAAGGACTGATTTCTGTCTTTTTGAAGGTTGATTTGATTTGTCCAGTTATCTTCTGCAAATTCCTCCCTTTCTTCAGAATTGAGGAAAATTGGTCTTTGGAAATGCCTAATCTGTTTGGAAGAATCTTTGTTCCGGATTGCCAGTAATAACTTGATGAAGTCCCTTCCTTTCTTTGATAGGTTGCAATCTGAATTGTTGCTTCAATAAATTGTCTATTCATCTTAATATCCTCCTATCTTGCATTTATGTAATGTTCTTCCATAAATTTTTCAAGGTCTGACCTCTTTACATAGATTTTTCTTCCAAACTGACTGAATGGGATTCTTCTTTCATCTCTGTAAGTTTGCCAAGTTTTTTGGCTTACTCCAAGCTTTTTCCGGACTTCAGTAGATTCAATCCATTGCGCCCCTATTTCTGCTTTTGATTTTTCCCTGAATAGGGTTTTGATTTCTTCCAGTCCGTCTTTAATGTCATCCAAATATGACTGGGGGATGACTGCCATTTGTAGGCTTGTACCCTGAATTTCTTTTACCATTTGTATTAAAATTAAAATTGTTTGTTTTAAATCTTAATACAAAGGTATCTTGTTGTATTTATGCTTTTTAAGAAAATGAATTGATATTATTTCTAAATTTTCACAATCTTTTTCCCTAATTGATTATATGTTACTTAGCTTTATTTGATAATTTTTATAGGTTTTCATACAATCTTTTACAAATGTATATTTTTCACTATTATTCATTTCTATTTCCGGAATCGGAATTTTGCCTATTGCTACAAAACAATCAAATAAAAAAGCATATTCTCTTGTCTTGCCCTCAGAAAGTGTTGAAAATAGCCCTGCATTTTGCATATTATTTTCAATAAAAAGTAGCCTCCCCCCAATTTTTTGTCTTGAAGTTTTTTCAGCATTTTTAATTTTTTTTATATGCCTTTCTTTTTCGTATTCAATAATTTGTTCCAATTCAATTTTAGTATAGGGCTCAGTGAAATTAATTGAATCCATTGGATTATATTGATTATCAATTTCATCCTTAAATTCCCATTTGAAATGATATTGATAAAATCCGTCTTGTTGATATTCAAGCAAAGTATTCAAAAAATAATCTAAATGTAATAATGTATGTTCTGCACATATTTTTGTTTTGGTTGCCTGTCCCTTTCTCTCTTTGTCATTTTGAGGGTTTTCAATAACTCCAGTAATAACTACTTCTTTACATTGTCTTAAAATTTTGATTAATTTGGCTACTTCATAATTGTCATTCATAAGAAAGTTATTATCCCCTTCCATTACCATTCCCATAGCATAATCCATAACCATTATGCCCAATATCTTTTTCCTTCTTTCTTCATCAATATACCCATATTCATCAAATATAGATTTCAACTTTGTCTTTACTCTTTCTTCAACAGAAAGTGGTTTATTTATTCCTTCAAATTTATTTGGCTTCTCCATTTTAATATCAATTTAGTTTGATAAATTATTAATGTTCTTCTACTCTTTTTTTGTTTCCTAATTGTCATATTTGTAATTTATGGGTACATAAGAATAGTTATGTTTTTTAATATCAATAAAGAGGGTTATCCCTTTTTTACTTGTTCAAGTATTGTTGCCAGTTGTTCCGGATTCATCTTCTTCAGTATTGCCAATATCTCATTTGTTGGGGTTATCCCTTCCTGAAAAATTGTTGTCATTGCCTTGTCTGCTGAAGTGTTATCAAAATCTTTCATATAGATTTCTGTTGTCTTTAATGAGGAATGATTCAGCATCCCTTTCAAAACATAGTTATCAATTCCTTCCTGTTTAGCCACCTTTGCGAATGAATGCCTTGCAATGTGAAGGGAAATGTTCTTTTCAATCCTTGCCTGTTCTGCAATCTTTTTCAGATACTTATTGATAAGTGCATTATAAGTTGATATTTGATTGCGAAGCTTTATCTTCAATTCAAGTGAAAGTGTATCCTTGTCTGCCTGTGTTATTGCCTTTGAATAAGGGGCTGAATTGTCAAGCATAGGGAAAATATAGTCTGTTGCCTTTGCTTCTTCTTTAAAGTAATCTGAAAGGATTTTCTTTGCCTGCGCAACAAGGATAAGTTCCCTTGATTTGTGGTTCTTCCCCATTGTATAGACTAACCTTTCTTCTGAAGTAATGTTTCCCCAACGCAATTGAATTAAATCCCCTGCCCTGATTCCTGCGCAATAGAATGAAAAGAGAAAGTAATTTCTGCAATGCCAAATCAGACTACCTTCTTGAAGATTGAGTTCCTTAATTCTTTGAATCTCTGAAAGGTCAAGTTTTTCCTTTGTTGTTGGCACTTCATCAATTTTGATTGATTTAAAGGGGTTATCTTCAAGCTTTATCAGGCTTTCAATTTCTGTTGCCCTTTTTACAAGGGTTTTGAATATTCTGATAATTAAATGAATTGAATTCGGATGTATAACTTTATCAGGTTGTATTTCATTGGGAAGCTTTGTTAGATAAGAATGAAATTTTGCAATAAATGAAGGGGTTATCTGTTCAAAAGTCAAATCCTTCTTTTCTATGCTTGTCAGGAATGTTTCAAGCTTATTACAAAAACCATTGTACTTTTTCCAGTTTGCCAGTTGTCCGGCTTGATGAAGTTCTTCTGTTCTTTGTCTTGCATACTTGATGAAGGATGTCATTTTTTTAGTAGCAACTTCAGGGGCTTTTAATTCTATTGCAACACTTTTTGAAGATACTTGTCCTGAATCCCTTTGTTCTTCTGTCTTTTTTCTTGCAGATTCAATTTCTTTTGAAAGGGATTGGTTCCAACTTAATGCATTGGGTTCTGAAGGTCTAATCCAGTTATTCTGTTTTGCCTTTGAATTGAAGTCAGATTTCTTGTTGACTGCAATACTTGTTTTGATTCTTGTCCTGTTCCCAGCAATTGATATAACAAGAAAAATTTGAAAGGTTTTGTTCCTTGTTGGCTTGTTGCCAATTTCAAATCTAAAAGAAGCCATAATTTAAAATCATTGTAATATCCATATCAAATATACAACAATAAATATTACTGGCAATATTACTGGCAACTTTTTGTTATTTTATTACTTTTAATTACATTTGCCAAAAACATTTAAGACTGCACTTCCTTGTATTATAAGGCATTTAGATATGTTTGAAAAAGTAATGGAATGTTATTTTGGTAGTCCGGCTCCGGGTACAAAAATAGAGGCTTACAAAAATTAAATTTTGTTGGCCTCTTTTCTGTTAATTATTGTCTGTATTTGTGTCAGCAATCGCCTACCCAACCTCGCTAATAGATATGGCAAAATGCAACTAATTTTGCACCATGATTCTTGAGATAGGGAAAATAAAAAGTGGTTATCAGATTGCATAAGAATCTAATAACCACTTGATTTAAGCTCACCATACGTCCCCGTAAATAATAATCATCAATCATCTACGCGATATCATACGCTAACTAAATTATTAGCAGCATTTAATTGTTTTTCTAATCAATTGCTTCTAAAAACTTCGCTCCGGAAATTAGTGAATCAAAGTTCTACCGTAACTGAAATAAAATCTCTAAAGCAAAATCAAGATTATTGTTTTTCCACTCAGGGCTTTCAATTTGAGATAAAAGTTCGCTTACACGAATAAGTTCGTTTTTAATAGCTGTATTGCCCTTTATTTGTTGTTCTTCGACTATATTGCTGTCACTTTTAGAATACGCAACTAAAATAATCTTATTAAGCAACGGAACATTAAGTTCTTCACTTTTTTCTACAATTCTGGCACTCTTCACTACTCCTTTTTCAGTACTAATCTTAACGATGAATGTCCCTTGTGAACCCGCAGATTTTGCTTCTTCTGGATAAATAATTCTTGAAAAGAGAAATTTTCCAATCTGACTATCAAGAGTCAATGGAAAAACCTTAATATCTGACTTTTGAGTTTCAGAGGAATTGGATAATATGGGTATATTCTCTTTATTAAGAATTTCCTTTATTAGACTTACTGACTCATAAGGTGTTTTGAGAGAGGTCTGAATCTCGGCCATTATTGGTTCGTTTGAAACTGATTTTAGTTTTTCTATTTGTTTTTTTATCAACAATTCTAAGTTTTTATCGCTAGTAACTATTCCATCATTTACCAAAAAAACCCCATTGTCATTAATTTTTATTGATAATGTGTTTTTTTTCTGAACCGGATTCACCAAACGCTGTTCAGAAATATTTTTTATTCCATTATTTTTTAAAGCTTCCTGAAGTGTATTGTGATGACTGATATTTACAGTTGTTATATCACCCTCCTCATACTTGATTAAAAAATAGATTGAATCTTTAGAATACTTCATTTTTGAGACAATATCTTTAATAACTTGATCAATGTTATCCTGATTTGCCTCATTTATATTTTTATTACTTGTATAAGAGGACCATTGACCCAGACTATATGTACCATTTTTTAATATTGTTACCGGCACAACCTGGTCTCTATTAACTTTTTTATCTTTTTGCTGTTCTTTTACCGTTGCAGATGTTGATGAAACACCCGGAGGAGATGCCACAATAGCATTTTTAGATGACACATCAGTAGGAGATATCACATACTCTGTTTCAGCAAATACCGCTACAGCTACTACAACCATTGGCAATATCAACAATGCCTTGATTGCTTTATTTGGACTAGATCGTTTTTTAAGCATCATTTTAATTCTTTTTTGAAAGTTTCCGCTGCACAAGTGATTCACTACCGGTATGGAAAAACTCTGCTGGGTTCCTTTCGAGATTAATAAATATTGATATTTTCTTGCATCGATGCCATTTTTGAGTACACAACTATCTGCCTGATATTCGTGTATGGTGATAAGCTCTTTTCTTAATAGCCAGAATATTGGATTAAACCATTGAAATATTGCCACAGTATTAATAAAGAGCAAATCATAATTATGTTTTAGTTGTATGTGAGCTTTTTCATGATCAATAATTATCTCTTTATTAGACTCATAATCCTCTTCTGAGATAATTATATTTTTAAACCAGCTGAATGGGATAATTTGTTTATTGCTGATATATAGTTTGAAACCGAAAATTGTCTCTCTTTTGGAGCGTTTCATTATTCTGTAGATCTGCATGATGCCATAGATGTATCTCAGAACTAAGCTAACAGTACCAATTAAATAAACACAAAGAGCAATTATTTGAATCACTGAAAACCAATCATTATCATTGATTTGTTGATTAATCTCTGGAGAATTTGATGAGTCTGCAATAAAAACCTCTTTATTGAGCACGGCAGGAGCAGCTATCTCTTTGAATATTGTAATTGTCCATACAGGCAATATGATTGACAATAAAACTATTGAAAGAATAATTATTCTGTTAAGCCTGAATAGCGTCTCTCCTGATAATGTATATTTAAATACAAAGTATAACACGGCTATACACATGCCAACCTTAATAAGATATATAATGAGTGCCGTCATCATTTTTTAGTATTTGCTTGTTCTATCTCTTCAATTAATCTCTTTAACTCTTCAAGTTGGATTTTATCTTTTTTAACAAAAGTTGATACAACATCCAGATATGAATTTTCAAAATACTTGCTTATAACACCAGTAATTTTCCCTTCTCCAAATTCTTCCGGAGTAATTACTGGATAGTACTGATATGTATAACCAAATTTTTTATGAGCCAGAAAACCTTTCGCTTCCAGCGCCCTGACCATTGTTGAAATTGTATTGAAATGAGGCTTAGGATCCGGATAAAGTTCAATCAGCTCTTTTACATGCATAGCCCCTTTTTCCCAAAAAAAAGCCATTATTTCATCCTCTTTAGCTGTTAGTTTTATCATTGTAGTAATTTTGAATTTAACCTGAGACAAATTTAAACTAATATTTTTAGTTTGCAAACTATTTTTATTAGTTTAAATAATAAATTCAAATAAATCTTACAATTGAGTTCAAATCCCTCATAAAAAATCAGAAATTACAAAACCATAGCAAAATATGCGACAATGATTTTCCATCCTGATACAAATCCCGCTTAATATGATTATGCTATACTAGTTTTTTCTCTCCTTATTTTCTTTGGAATGAGCCTTTAGCGCACGAGAATTTCTTAAGTTTGCACTATGAAAACTCAAATCTTAACAGTTGACCTGCATATTGAAAAGATTGCCAGGGCATATCGCAGCTTTGCTCCGGCCGATTCTTTGATTTATCAGCTGGAAGTGTTTGAACGCACATTGCAGGCAAACAGATTTAAAAAAGGATGCCGGATCGATTTTGTACACGGTAACGGAACAGGAACGTTGAGGTCTGAACTCATAAAAATCCTTAATCAGAAGTTTCCTGAATTCTCTTATGAAGATGCCCCCTTCAACACTTATGGTTTTCAGGGGGCTATCAGGGTAACCGTCAGATAAACTTATTGATCGCATCTGCTCAAAAGTCAGCAGTCAGCATCAGGGATTAAGTCAACATTATTAATCCTTGATGCAGCGAACATAATTTCCTCGTTTTTCTTTTGGTTGGGAGATAATTTTAAGCTTATTATCTTCCCAAGTCTGGAAAACGACATTGGCATTAGTAGATGAAGCCTCAGATGAAGACCACCAAATAGTAGAGATCTTATAGTAATTAAAAGAGGTATCATAGAAGCCACCTCCAAGAGATGTAAAACCTGTTTCGTTGGTAGCCCCTGATTCAGCATACCAAGTAGCAGTACCGAGCTCTTTGATTTTTCTACCCGCAAAATCAGTGCCTCCTAAATAATTGATAAGGGTAGTCCATTCTGTATCTGTGGGTATATGCCAGCCCGTAGGGCAAAGTTTACCTGAATTTACAGCTGTCCAGTTGTAAATCATGCCACAGGTGTTAAGATATACATAGTTTTTCCAATCATAAAAATAAGTCCATGCTGGTGTGGTTAAGCGACTCCAACTAATGGCGATGTCAGTTGACAGATCTGTATTATCATTTAACTTTGTTGTAATCAGGTTTTTGGCCATCCATACCTGTGTGCCTATGGTTACTGTGTTGTAAGTGTTGCCACTCATATCGGAAACCGTAGTCTTTATAGCATCGTCAGCATTAACTTCAACTATATATTTTACACCTCGCTTGAAACCTTCTGCCGGCACTATTTTTTCAATGTATTTCCAATCCGAATCTACTTGAAATCCGATAATACATTTGTCTGTAGGCACACATGGGTTGATAACCATATATACCTTTGTATCCGTGTCGGTATTAAGTGCAGCCGGAGCAGTTAGTTTAGTGGCAACCAAATGTGAAAGTCCTGCCTGGTTGACAATGGTGTATGGGACGCCACTGGCTGGTGTAGGCTGGGTGATATCAATTTTTCCACTACTAAAAGCAAGGGGTTCGTTGCTCTGCAAATTAATCGCCTTAAGATTGCCAGTGCCTTTGACATGAAACTCAAGAACTGTAAATAGATGGTTGTATGTAAAGTTAACCCCACTTGTTGTGCCCGGGCTCGTAGGTGAAGTAACTGTCACAGGGTTAGCCACAATAAAGTCAATGGCTCCTATGTGGTTACAGTTATTTGCAGCTGATTGTATCTGGGCAGAGGGAAGCGAAACCGGGACATCTGTTGCAGCAGAGGCACCTGCTGTATAGGGATAGTAAGAATAGAAAGTGTGTGAAGTACCGACTGCTCCCCAGTACATCGTTCCGTTAAAGTTTGAACGCGCGCCACTACTTGCAGCTGCAAATTGGGTATTAACAACAGCAGATCCTCCGCCGCCTGCAGCTGTGCGTGCAGCTGAAGAGAATATTCCGACTTTATCTGTTCCAGCAACCCATGATGTTGCACGGCCGTTGAGTGTGGTTTTTGTAGTTGAGTTTACGTCTTCTCCTGATACTTTTATTAATTGTGAAATAACCTCTTTGCCGGTAGTATCTTTAACCTTATCCTTAGTACACGAAAGAGGCAATAAAAAAAGTGCAGATATTATAATAAGACCGTTTTGACTTATAAATTTTTTCATTTTATCAATTGTTAAATATATAATTACCAGCTCTCTTCTCCAAAGTCAGTAGTAGAGTCGGCAAATCCCTTTTCTACCGCAAATTCAACCACCTCTATAACAGGTGGTTCGTAATTTAAATTGCAAAACCCTCCCATCTCGGTCAAATTGGCTAAGTTTTTCATTTCAAAATCTGTGTTTTAGTTATTTATTATCCTGTAAAGAAATATTGTAAATATTTGTGTCAAATATATGGGTAAAAAATAAATTAACAAGCGGAAACCCCAGTAATAATTGATGTTTTCAGCGTTTTAATGCATTTTGTTGACAAGGCACAACCCAACTTGCCCAAGCCCTCTTTCTGACATATAAATAAGAGGTGTACAAGCGCACATTTCAGGGAAACAGCGTAAAGAGCGGTGCTAATATAAAAAGATGCACCCTTTGCCAATTATGGCTACAAGGGTGCAATAAGTGTAACAGTCAGATAAGTGTGTCTGGAGGTTTTCAGCAGAGTATCTATTTTTAAATACAGGTTACTTAACAATTTTAATAAGTCCATCGGATACTTTCGTCCCATTTAGAAACCACTCTTGACTAATGCTTGGGTCTCCGTTAAGTTTCCACCTGAACTTTCTATTGAATCTGATTTTGTCATAGCTTCCGTCTCCCCAGGATATTATTACCTCCTCATTTGAGTAATTATTTGTTCCGTCAAACTCTCCAAATTGTAAGATATATGTACCATAATAACTGCTTTTGTACACTTTCAACCCATAAAAATGAGGTAGATAAGCCTTAGTGCCAACCTCCGACAAATTTTCATTGCATTTGTATTCAACTCCGTTATATAAAGCCTTCAGTCCGTTTTCTGGAATTGAATTTTTGCTGTCCGGATTGAGGATATCAACCCCATTGGCATCTACAACCTGCAGAGTTACCTCTACTGGTGATATGTCCCAAATCTTTCGATCATTGAGTATTTCATCACATGATAGCAGTACTAATGCCATCAAACCTAAAAACAAATATTTTACTCTCATATAGTTAGTTTTATATTAATATAATTACAAGATGCTTCTCATTGTCAAATCGTTGCATTGAGAGAGTAAGATTTACTGTAAATAAGTGAAAAAGCCAATCCGGGCAAGTAAAGCTTTAAATATTTGTAGTTTTAATCCAGACATATTGTAAATGTGAGACTCAAAATCATAAAAAAGGGCTAATTTTGTTTAAATATTGAGGAACATACTTATACACATACACTTTAAATGATGAAAAAAATGAATTTGATGTTTTTATTTGTTGCATCTGCCATAACTTTAGCTTCATGCAAATCTGACGACAATAATGGATTGCCGAATCCTTTTGACACAGTAACCGAAGAGGTTGGCAATGAACGGGAAAAAATTGTTGTCATAAGTGATTTACATATTGGCAACGATTTATCTTATTCGGAAAATTTAAAGCATATAAAAAGACTTGAGCAATTCCTCAATGAAGTTCGTTCCTCTGAAACAGTCAAGGAACTTGTCATTGGCGGTGATATGCTGGATGAGTGGTATATTCCGTCACGCACAGACACATACGGCGGCAGCACTCAGGCTGACTTTGTAAGGAAGACTGTTACGGCCAATAAGGGCGTTTTTAATGTGATTAAAGGTATAATAAAAGATGGAAAAATAAAGGTAACCTATATCCCCGGTAATCACGACATGGGATTCACTCCGGCTAATGTTGACATAGCAATGCCAGGCATAAACCAGGCCCGTGATGCCGGCGAGAAATATCCTGTAGGAACCTACCATCCGGATGGTTATTCACAAATAGCCATTGAACATGGTCACAGATACGATTTCTTCTGCTCTATTACCAAAGGAGCCAATGAAACTGAGGCTCCGGGAGCAATTTTTGCTCCGGGCTACTTCTTCGCACGCATAGCAGCCAATTCGTTTACAGATCCGACCACCAAGGAGGCATCTACCAAAGTGCCGGTCACTACACTGAATGACCCCGGCAATCCTGAGCAATATAGCAAGTTTGTCTATTATCAAACATGGAAAAAAGTAATTGAAGATGTCATCTTCGTAAAGGACAATTTCAATGACCCGATAATTGTCACAAAGGTGGGCAATTTCACAAAGACATACGCCATTAAAGACATTCTGCCTCAAAACAGCACAATAGACGGAAGCATACAGATAAAACTCTATAATGACTTATTCACTCAGGCCAATTGGAACGCAAGGCAGGTTTATAATAACGTTCCTGTAATGACAAATATAAATGAAGCAATCCCGGGTAGTCTTGACCATAATTTTCTCGACGGCCAGGCTAACAGACAATACTTCCAGAATCCGGATTCAAGTGTCCGCATAGTTGTCTTCGGGCATAGCCACGAACCATTGATTGCATCATACACCAACCCTAAGGGAGAAAAATGCATATATGTCAATTCAGGCACATGGGAAGACCAGAAGACACGTGACAAGAATGCAGCCATAGATCAGGACAACCTGAAGATGGATTTTGTGGTTATCACCCCTGCAAAAACCAACAAACAGAAGCTTCTTGTAGGGCTTTACAACTATCATGGAGGAAAACATGTAGCCGTAGACAGTGACGAGGTAGAGTTGTAACCACCTCTGTTTAATATAAAATCCGCCCCGACGCTATTCTTTTGAAAGAATTGTCGGGGCGGATTTATATTGATAGCTACATCGCTAAATCCTTGGTTTTTGAATAATTCTCAGTATAAGTGATATCAGATAGATAGCACTACCGTATACAACCGGAATCAAGGCAACTTTTAAACCCCCGCACCAAACGGAGATAGATATATCTCCCACCTTGTGAATTATACCAAACATTTGTATAAGGCTTATAAATGTGAAAATCCAGCAGGAGATAAGTGCGATAAGTCCGATCTCCTTAACCCAGGCCGGTGCTTTCCATGCTGCAAGAATCAGAAGGATGAGCTCCAGAGTGAGGATTGTCATGAATAATGACCCACCCGCAAAGAACAGTTGTTTAATTATCATAATTACAGAGTTTTGTTTATAAAGCAAAATTAGTCAAGGAAAGTTCAACATCATAAAAACCAAGATTGTAAAACCATCTCTTCTAATGTTAAATCCCCTTTTTTAGCTTATTCATCTTATTTTTATTTTGATGAATAGATCTGGCTAGAAATAAAGGTTTAAATTTGAGTATGAGAAAATATTTCAGCATAATTTTCTGGGGGGTGTTTGTCCTTGTGCTAAGCCTTGTGCTTCAAAGCACAACAAAGAATTATATCTCGTCCTTGTTCCTCTCATTGGCTCTCATACCAGGGATTATTTTAGCCAAGTTCCTTATGAAACAGATCTCCTTTAAAGATATATGGAACGGAATACAAAATTCCATATATCTTGCTGCAATTACCCTGCTTACAGAGTATCTCGCGATTTTAGCCGTTGATGAATATCTGTTTTCTCTTGGATTGAAACATGAGGCAGATATCATTTTTAACCCGTTCTTCCTGTGGTTTCTGATTATATCATGCCTCTCGATTGAAAAGTTGATAAAATATAATTTTCCTGTCGGGACAACAGAAAAACAAGACCCCGTAATAGATTTCATATCGGAGAGAAAAAAGGTCTCTCTCAGACAGAATTCTATTGTTTATGTGGAATCCAGGGACAATGAAGTCTGGATAAGGTGTGATACCGGAGTTTCATACAGGACTAAGATGAATATATCGCACTGGGAGGAGGTGCTTGATACCGGTTTTATAAGAATCCACAGATCTTTTCTTGTTAATATTGACCATATTACAAAATTCTCCCCAACAAAAGTATTTGTTGGAGATACTTCTCTTGAAGTCTCAAGAAAGTATAAAGAGAGTGTTATTGATATTCTCTCGGTAAAAAATCTATCTTTATAAAAAATTCCTAAAAATGGACTATCTCGAAAAAAATATAGAGATCCGGACAATCGGAGAGAGTGAAGTTGAAATACTCACAACTTACAGGCTGGCCTATTTAACAGAACTTCAGGGCGAAAGACCTGCCGAGTATAAGGAGATGCTGAAATCAGAGCTCAACACATATTTTAAAGAGGCGATGGCTCAAGGTCGATGTTTTGCTTTGATGGCCCTTCAGGACAATACAATAGTGAGCTTTGGAGCAATGGTGATTAAATCCATACCGGGGGATTTCAACAAATCCTCTTACCTCGAAGGAGACATTCTCAACATGTACACTATTCCGCAAGCAAGAAGAAAAGGGATATCAGCAATGGTGCTGGAACATTTAATCGATGAGGCAAAAAGAAGGGGTATAAGTAAAATCTCCCTCCATACAAGCAAGGATGGAGAGAGACTTTACAGGAAATACAACTTCAGCGAACCATCGTATCCGGTATTGGAACTTTGTTTGTGAAACGAATTGATTTAGAGTTTCACCCCTCCTCCGTTACTTCCTCCGTTCATTTTATCATCAGTAGCCTGTTTGCGGGCTTTCTTGACTACAGCGTTGAATTTTCCAAACCGCCAGAATACGCTGAAGCTTGCCGACCTGATATAGTTAATATTCTCTGAGTGCATTTTGAATGATGTGTCATTAAAATCATATTTATACACCTTTGTTTTAGAGAAAGGCTCTTGTACATAAATTGCAAAGGTCAGCCTATCCTTAAGAAACCGTTGGCTTATACCAACAGTTGTCGATCCATAAAGGGGTTGTTTATACTGGAGCGAGACATTTCCACCATATAGATATGCACTGAAGTTAAAAGTACCCTTTTTCCAAAGACCCACACTCCCGCCGATTGTTCCGTTTACATTAAAGCCATTGTTATCAAGGCTAAGTTGTTCCGAAGATACTGTTGCGTAAGAGACGGCTCCGTTTATATAGAGATTGAGCCTCTCCCCATGACGATAGGAATAATTGGCACTCAACCTGTACACTCTGCTATTCCCTATATTATTATATGTTGTAGTTCTCACACCATTAGCATCAACCTCGCTTACGCGCTCAATATTATTTCTTGTAAAATCACCTCCAAGAGTCAATCCTATATTCCAATTCTGTGAAGACTGCCTGTAGCCTAAACTATAAGAATTCCTTTTAACCGATTCCAAATTAGGATTTCCATAAGATATACTCATAGGATCGGAATCATTCACATACGGATTGAGATACCAGATACCCGGCCTGCTTAATCTCTGGGTATAGGCAAAAGAGAGAATCCTACCCTTTTTCAACATATATGAGAGGTTAATATAAGGTACCACATCAAACTGTTTATTATCAAAATTAATATTTCCTTCCGCACTTTTTGACAATCCGTCATTGAAAGTATACTCCATACGGAAACCGGCTTTTGCCGTGTAAGATTTATGCTTGTATGAATAACCTCCGTAAAGGCTTCCTATATGTTGGTTATAATCCAGGTCATTCACTCTTGTCATATCATCCACCCAATTCCCAGTCTGTTCATCAAGTCTTTGAGTATGTGTGTCTGACGTATTCTGCCTTAGTATATACTTGATTCCTGTCTCTATATTATGCTTCTTGCTTATAGGATTATAATAGTCAATCTGGGCGGTGTGCTCCACTCCCTTTGCATCATTGTCAGACCTTTGAGAAAAACCTGTATAATCCAATATCGGATCAATTGTATTATCAATGCTTGTATTCATAGGACTGAGATCAATAGAGTAACTCAGAGTAAGGTTCTTTTCCGGCTTTTTATAGCTACGTTGATAGGAAAAGCTTCCTGAACCTTGTCCATAACCATAATCTGATGAAGATATGTTTTCATACATTCTGGTTTTTACCCTCTCCTTGTTAAATGCTTTATAAATATTAGAACCTTCACTTGCAGAAGAACCCAAATATCCCCATCCAGACAATGTGAGTAAGTTAAGTGAATCTATCTCATAACTGGCCTCAAGACTCAGATTTGTAAAATCGTTATTGGATTTGTATGTACCATTGGAAGATGTATAATGATAGTTGTCACTATTGAAGTTTTCAGACTCTGATTTTGTTAATACCTTATTTGACACCGTTTTTCCGTTATACAAGTTAGCAGTTAGTGTAAGTTTTCCACTCTGAGCCGAAATGTATCCGCCACTGTTGTACCCGCCTAATGTATTCACCGCCGCATTGACACTCCCGCTATATCCGTTGGTTGTCTTTTTATTGGTTATAATATTAATAATACCTCCGATGCCCTCAGCATCGTACTTGACCGGAGGATTTGTAATCACCTCTATGGATTTGATAGCACTTGCCGGCATTGCCTTTATAGCCTCCTTGAAATTCTTGACCAACATCCCTGATGATTTACCATTCACCAAAACTTTAAAGTTTGTCTCCCCATTAACCCGTACAGCATCCTCACCATCAACACTCAACATGGGGACCTTTCTTAGAATGTCAATAACCGAGCTTGAAGAGGTCTGCGGATCGGCATCAAGATTATAAGTCAGTTTATCCGGCTCATTTTTTATCAAAGGTTTTACCCCAACAACAGTAACCTCCGCTATCTGCAACCCCTCCGCAATAGATATAGTGCCTATATCTTTACGTTTTGCAGAACCGTCCAGAAAGAGTTGATCTTTTGAATTTGTATATCCTATCATGGATGCCGATAAAATATACTTACCAGCACAAGGAGCCTCAATGGCAAATTTACCGTCAGCTCCTCCCGCCACTGCCTTGATTAGTTTCAGAGAATCCGTAAATAATGCGATCGTCGGATACTCTATACTCTTACCAGATAAAGAGTCAACGACTACTCCGGTAAGCGTAATTTTTTGACTATCTGTCTTTTGAGCACGCAGATTTGTCGGCAAAAGCGCAAGAAGGCAAATGGCTGATAATAAGATATTTTTCATGATTGAGATTTTTCATTTTTCTGATTATCAACATATATGCCACAAATTATTATTTTTATATTTTTATATGAAAATGTGTAAAATAGCTCTAATGCCATTCTGAACCGGAAATGAAAAAAGGCAGGTATTTAACCTGCCTCTGTTTGAACTAATTGAATGATTCCTTCGTTTTATTTTTTGAAGTAACGGTTATACAATCCCTCAAAGCCTTTACCGTGACGGGCCTCATCCTTGCACATCTCGTGTACTGTGTCGTGAATCGCATCCAGGTTAAGTTGTTTTGCCCTTGTAGCAATACGCTTCTTGTCTGCGCACGCACCTTGTTCTGCATCCTTACGTTTTTGAAGGTTGGTTTTGGTATCCCACACAACATCACCTAACAATTCGGCAAACCTTGAAGCATGCTCGGCCTCTTCCCAAGCGTAACGCTTGAAAGCCTCCGCAATCTCAGGGTAGCCCTCTCTGTCTGCCTGACGGCTCATAGCCAGATACATTCCGACTTCAGTACATTCGCCCATAAAATGGTTGTTCAGGTCTTTAATCATCTCCTCGTCGCAACCTTTTGCAACACCGATAACGTGCTCGTCAGCAAATACCAAAGCCTCCTGGCTTTCCACCACTTCTACAAACTTACTTGCGGGAGCATTACATAAAGGACACCTTTCAGGAGCCGAGTCACCTTCATGAATGTGACCACATACAGTACATCTGAATTTTTTCTTCATTTTTATATTTTTTGTTGGTTAAACTTTATCAACCTTCGAGGCATGCCTTACACACACCTTTATAATAATAATGGATCTCTGATATCTGATGACCTGCCAACGACATACCTATGACTTCCTTAACCGGGGAAGGAACCTGAAGGTCATATATCTTCCCACAGTTTTTACACAGGAAATGAGTGTGAGGAGAGGTATCTCCGTCAAAATTGACCCGGCTCTCATCGATGGTGAGCATCAAAGCTGCCCCTTTGTCGGAAAAGAGTTTAAGAGTATTGTAGACGGTTGTTCTGGAAAGGGTGGGTATCGAGGCGGAAAGACCTTTATACACATCATCAACTGAAGGGTGGGTCCTGTTCAGTATAAGATAATCCATTATTGCAACCCTCTGCATGGATGGTTTAATGCTTTTGGATTTTAGCCTCTCTACAGCCTCATCAGAATGTTTGAATCCCATAATTGTAATTATTACAATTTTATAATTTATACAAATATAAAACTTTTTCACTAAACAATAAACATTATTTCCTTTTTTTTGTCTTTTAATAGATAATTCTGCTAAAAACACGAGGTTAAATGGAGACAACAAATATTTTCCATGATAAAAGCGCCACAGGCGGAAGATTCTACTATGTCGAGTACGGCTCTTCCATAGCAGAAATTACCTATACCTTAAAGGATGGGAATATCATGGTGATAGATCATACTGAAGTGAGCATTGAGGCCAAAGGGAAGGGTCTGGGCAAGATTCTGGTGGCAGAGTGTGCAAAATATGCACGCGAAAATAATCTCACGATAATTCCAAGATGCCCTTTTGCTCGGGTAATATTAGAAAAGTTCAATTAGTGGCACTGATTTTACTTGTTAATAAGTCGTTCAAAAAAATTCCACTGTTCATGGGTGAGTTCTATCCCGAAACATTACCTTTGTTTCGTATCAGGTTCATTCAAACAACCAGCGTTGTAATATGATTAAAAGGGAATCCGGTGAAAATCCGGAACTATCCTCGTAGCTGTAAGTTCCATTGAGGTATGTACTCTTTTGCCACTGACTCTTTTGTCGGGAAGGCGTATATACAGGGACAAGTCAGAAGACCTGCCGATACATGTTTTTTGTGGCCTTCGGGTGAAAGGCGGCAGATAATGAATTCTACAAAATATGTAGTTTCTTCTCTTCCCATCATCCCGGATGCTGTTTTATAAACCTTAAAGACAGGATCATGAACAGTAACGGATTAACCATTGTAAAGAGAGAGGGCGCAACCGAACCTTTCTCAATTGAAAAAATCAAGAATGCCATTCGTAAGGCGTTTCTCTCTGTAGGAAGTTTTGCTACAGAGGATGATTTAACCTGCATACTTGCCAGAGTGAATATTTCCAGCGGCATGAATGTGGAAGATATTCAAAATCAAGTTGAGACATCATTAATGGCAGAGAGATACTTTACAGTAGCCAAATCCTATATGTTATACAGACAAAAGCATTTGGAGGACAGGGAGACGCGTGACAGGCTGCAGTTTCTTATAAACTACTGCGCCGCAGAAAATCCGGCAAGCGGTAGTAAGTACGATGCGAATGCAAATGTCGAGAAAAAGAATATTGCGACTCTGGCAGGAGAACTACCTAAATCGGGGTTCATAAGGCTAAATCGTCGTTTATTGACTGACAGGCTGAAAGACATGTATGGAAAAGAGGTGTCTGACAAATATATAGATTTGCTCACGAATCATTTTATATATAAAAACGACGAGACCAGCCTGGCAAATTACTGTGCAAGTATAACCATGTACCCGTGGTTGCTCGGTGGCACACTCTCCATCGGTGGTAATTCCAAACCACCGACAAATCTAAAATCCTTCTGCGGAGGTTTTGTGAATTTGGTCTTCATCGTATCAAGCATGCTCAGCGGAGCCTGTGCCACACCTGAGTTTCTGATGTATATGAACTATTTTATATCTCTTGAATACGGAAAGGAGTACTATAAAAAAGCAGACGAGATTGTTGACCTGTCTTTTAAACACAGAAGTATAGACAAAATAATAACCGACTGCTTCGAACAGATCGTTTACTCAATCAATCAGCCTACGGGAGCCAGGAATTTTCAGGCTGTTTTCTGGAATATCTCGTATTACGACCGTTACTACTTTGAAAGCCTTTTTGGTGAATTTGTCTTTCCTGACGGGAGCAAACCGGAATGGGATTCCCTAAGTTGGCTGCAGAAGAGATTCATGAAATGGTTCAATAAAGAACGCTCTAAGACTGTCCTTACTTTTCCTGTAGAGACTATGGCACTTCTTACAAATGAAGGAGATGTTAAAGATACGGAGTATGGCGATTTCACAGCCTCCATGTATTCCGAAGGGCATTCGTTTTTTACATATATGAGCGACAACGCCGACTCTCTGAGTAGTTGCTGCAGGCTGAGGAACGAAATTCAGGACAACGGGTTCAGTTACACTCTCGGTGCTGGAGGAGTCTCAACCGGTTCAAAAAGTGTACTTACAATAAACCTCAACCGCTGCATACAGCACGCATCCGCATTCGGTGGCCGGTATATGACATTCCTTGAAGATGTGGTTGACCTTGTACATAAAGTCCAGCTTGCCTACGACGAAAATCTCAAAGAGCTTCAAAAGAAGGGGATGCTTCCGCTTTTCGATGCAGGATATATAAATCTGGGCAGGCAATATCTTACGATTGGAGTTAACGGATTGGTTGAGGCTGCCGAATTTCTCGGAATAGAGATACGGGACAACAAGGATTACTCATCATTTGTAAAGGAGGTACTGGGTTTGGTTGAAAGATACAACAAAAAGTACCGTAGCAAAGATACAATGTTCAATTGCGAGATGATTCCAGCCGAAAATGTCGGCGTAAAACACGCCAAATGGGATAAGGAAGCCGGATTCAAGGTGCCGAGGGAGTGTTACAACAGTTACTTCTATGTCGTTGAGGACGAAACAATAAACATCCTGGATAAAATCCGTATGCACGGAAGAGAGTATATTGAACACCTTACCGGAGGCTCAGCTCTTCACCTCAATCTTGAAGAGCATCTGACAGCGAATCAATACCGTCACCTATTGAAGGTTGCAGCAACAGAGGGGTGCAATTACCTGACCTTTAACATTCCCAACACAGTATGCAATAAGTGCGGTCATATAGACAAAAGATATCTTAAAGAGTGTCCTGTGTGCAAAAGCAACGATGTTGACTATCTAACCAGAGTCATCGGATATATGAAAAGGGTCAGCAACTTCTCGTCGGCAAGACAGCGTGAGGCGGCAAGAAGGCACTATTCAAACAATGAGATGCACTAAGGCCATGCTCAGATATTTCAACTATGATATTGTTTTCCAGGAGATTCCGGACGAAATAACCTTGGCTATCAACATAACCGGTTGCCCATACAGGTGTAAAGGATGCCATAGCCCTCATTTACAGGAACCTCTTGGAGAGTACCTGTCCGATCAGGTGATTGAGCGGCTGCTGACTGAGTATAGTGGAAGGGTTACATGTCTATGCTTCATGGGAGGGGATGCCGAGCCTTCAGAGATTGAGAGGCTTGCCGAATACATAAATTCTAAAGATATAAATATAAAAATTGGCTGGTACTCAGGCCGAAATAAATTACCTACTGACTTCTCTTTAAAGTCTTTCAACTATATTAAACTTGGTGAATATAGAGATGATATGGGAGGCTTGGGCAAGAGAGGGACCAACCAAAGGCTATATTTAATTGATCAACAAATAGTAAGCAACCCGGAAATCTCCCCGGACAGCGCATTAAAAATGTTTAAAATTTTAAAAATGGATAAATAGTTGAGGCTACTTGTACTTCAAAGTCCCTTTTTTTGTCCCGAATTCATTGCATCTTGTCTTAACCGTAATCTCACAGCCGGCGACAATTTGAGGCAACTCAACTTCAATAATCTCAGCCTTTTTGTCGCTCTGTTTTTTCAGGTCTATGACCTTGACATCTTTACCATCCAGGTATATCACAATCTGGTCGATATAGTGCTTATCAGGATTATTTACAGGATGTACAGCCTCTATCTTAAGCCTCTTTGTAACTTCATTATAAGTGAGGTTAACCTTCTTGGCCGGATCTGCCTTAAGTGCCAATGGTAAAACAAGTAGTACAAAAAACGACAAATAAGCTTTTTTCATATTATTGAAAATATTTAAAATTATTTAAGAGAAAAAATAGAAATACGACATTACCAGACCATGAATAAACATTGCAGAGAAACCAATAATCCCCACACGTCTGTGCACTCTGTACTTAGCTTTTATCTTAATTATTCTGAGACCTGTCAGGAAAGAGACTGAGAATAACAGAAAGCCCGCTACTCCCAGATAAAGTGATATTGAAAAAATAATCTCTTGCATAAATATATTTTTAGAATTGAATAACCACCATTGAAACAAAGAATGAAGCGTATGCTGTATATGCTGTTGCCCTGTGCAAAGACTTCAGTTTAGGGTTGTCCTCTACCATTCCGCTTAAGATATTTGTGGCAATCATACTTGACAGATGTAATGCAGCAAGATATTTGTGGAGTTTGTATGTACTGAACCCACTTGGGCTTGTGTTTAATCTGGGCGGTGCAAAAAGGGCTGTTGCGGCAGTAGTAAAATATCCGACATTCACCACACCGGCCAGTGTCTCGTGAAGGTCTTTCATGTTTTTATGTCCGTTATAAAGCCTCTCACCTACTATTCCCTGCGCAATCATACCAGCAAGTGTTGCATATCCTGTATAACGGTGAATCTTGAAAGCTATCTCTCGTATATCCTGTTCTCTTTCCCTATTTTTCAGCGATAATTCAAATCCATCGAAATTACGCATAAGACCCTTTTCTCCCCAAAGTAACCGCTGGGTAAAAAGATATCTCTCAGGCAAAAGCTGTTCGTCTTTAATGAGACTTGTCGTGTCTACAGATTGCACCTCCGTTGTCACTGCCGTTGCGAGTGAATCATTAATATCCTGTGCTGAAATGCTGCCCGACAAAATATTAATCAGCAAAAAAGCAGAAATAATAATTATTGTTTGCTTTAAATTCATCATAATTACACTTTTTCAACATCCATATACACAAATATAAGAAATTTAGAAACATACCTTGTTTATTTCCCTTTTCAAAATTCTTTGTTGTCACTTTTGAATCTCTGTCTCTGAGATAATTCAATACCTTATTCCTGTCGATAGTAAAGAGAGACGACTTTAGTTTCAGATTACTGTCCATCAACTCCCTCCGTTTCCACAAGGCAAGGATAGCCAAACTCCTGAATAATCTCTTCGGCGTTAGTCTGTTTTAGTTTATCGCTAAACAAAAGTGGCAGTAATCTTTTATTTGGCACAGATTATAACTGCCAAAAGAAAATGTCCGCTTTTAGAATAAACCAGGTATTTGATAAGATGCTCCAGATAAAAGAGTAACCGCTTATGTAGTGAGAGCTAACTTTGTTCCAAGACATCACTGCCGGCATTGAGTCCCCCGGCTGTTTCCTCTATTGATAAATCTTCAATACTTGGAGAATCCCAAAGTTTTTTTCCGTTCTCTGTTAATATATATATATCCATAAGAAATATTATAAATTTAATTATAAATATAGTATAAAATCTCTAAAACAACTTATTTAAAACTAATTAAAGACTATAACCGCTCTTTTTTAATGCTGTCATTAAATGTTGAGCTATTACGATATGTGCCACTTTATTGTATACTGTATTTTTAGATTCTAACCTTATGTTATTATGTAGAGCAAGATTCAGCAGTTCAATAGCATTTGTCGCATTCATGTATTGCGAGGATAGTTGGTTATTTTTTATTGACTCTATTGTGTTTTCATAAAATTTCTTTTCTCTTAAAATTCTAATTTTATAATCAGGGCTAAAAGGCATCTTATCTTTCCTGTTAAAAATTTGAGTAGGGATTATATTTTTAATTGCCTCACGTAAAACATTTCTTCTTCGCCCATTTTTCAAATGGAGCGAGAGTGGCATATCACTTAAAAAAGTCAACAAATCCACATCAATTAAAGGAATCATGGAATCGCTTAAATAAAAACCGTTTCTATTGGCCAACATCCCCAGTATTCTTCCGATTTTTCCGCTATTTATTTTATCTTGTATTTGAAGGCAATAATAATTATATGACACAACATTCTTTTGCTGCATGATTTTTAAAAGGTTGTTCTCAGCCAATCTGTTTTGATTAACAAATATTTTATCACGGATAAGATGGTAGGCTTTGCTTTTACTTAAATAAGTACTCCAGACAATGCGATAAAACGACGTACTGTCTTCCTTCCTGAGTTTGTTCATAAGAGCTAATGCTTCGACTAACTCTCCCTTTTTTATAAGCTCATAAATAACTGTATCTCCCTTCCAAGAAATCCAAAAATCTCCTCCGAAACCGGAAAAGAGCGATTTTACATTCATTTTATTTGCAGCTTCCAACAATGCCTTATCCATATAGAAAAAAGCATTTGGAAACGACTCCTCAATTTCTAATGCTTCCTCTAAATTTGTATAAGGACCTACTTCAGGAGCATCAACATAAGTTTGAATAATATTAGGACAATGTTTGCCCACAATTTCAATATACTTTCGTTCGTCTTGTTCTCCCCCCTGATAATCTATGGGTAGTACTGAGGAAAAAGCATAGAGAGGTTTGTTTTTTCTCATTAGTTTTTCAGAGAGGATACAGGCTATACTTGTAGAATCAAGTCCTCCGCTTAGCGTTATTCCTGTCGGTATGTTTGGATTCAGTCTTTTCTCGACAGCACGAAAAAGCAATTCGTGTGCACATTCATACCAATCTTCATCTTTTTTAAAGGAATATTTTCCAGTAGTTTTAAGATTCCAGTACTTTCGACAACTCACTCTGCTATTCTGCATTGTTAAAACGCTACCGCCACACAATGCAAAAACGTCACGATTATAAGTATTGTCGGGTGTTCCACTCCGATAAAAATATTCAATCAAACTCTCTTCATTGAAATAGTCGGGTTTTGGTTTAATCGCAACAATACCTTTTATCTCACTACTGAAGATGAACATATCTAAAGAGTCATAGTAAAATAAAGGACGAAATCCGATTCTGTCTACTGCTGCATACAATTTATGTTTGCTTGCATCCCATATTACAAAGGCAAACTCTCCGTCTAAATAATCAACGCAGTTTTCATCCCACCGTTTATAAGCCAATACAATAATTTCCGGATCACTTATTTCATTTAATGCTATCCTATTAATTCCCAATAACGCGGCAAGTTCCTCACGATTATCCAAACGCGCATCTGCAGTAATAGTGCATCTTAAAATAGAGTGAGGACAATGTTCATATTCTTGTTGCGGATAAGTTTTGAGAAGACAATGACCAAAACCCACATTTTTTTCCATCCAGGTATTATTTCCATCTGTTGCACGATGTCCCATGACTGACAGCATTGTATCAATACTATCTTGCACTACAGGCTTATTATCTTTATTTACTATTCCAAATACTGCACTCATATAAAGAGTATGGTCGATATTTAATTTATAAAAATACACATTATAAAATAGATAAATTCTTTTGATAACATATTATAAAAATTCTGTGGCATAGAATTTATATAATAAAAACGATTTTATGGAATTGGGAATTGCTGTATCATTATAAATTAGTATGAGTCTCCACATGAAACGAATAATTGTATTAATAATTTTCATTTTTTCATTCTTAACATCTTTTGCCGAAAGTCATCCTTCTTTAAATAAAACAGACACAAGCGAACTGGTTAAAATATGCAAGGTGTGGGGTTTTCTGAAATATCACCATCCGGCATTAGCAACCGGTAAAATAGACTGGGATCAGGAGTTGATTAACTTACTTAACAAGACCCATGAAGGTCATGGCAAGCAATATATTAATCATTTATTGGAAAATTTAACGGACGCTTTGGGAAAGGTGCGAGATAACAAAGCTAACCATACATATAACTATAGACAGGCAACACTTCTGCCGGACAATAGTTGGATATACGACACTACAAAACTAGGAAATACTCTGAGTAAAAAACTTATCCAAATTGAATCTGTGAAACGGAAAAAAAACTCATATTATTTTCAATACATTAAGGAGGAGGGTCTGGCAATACCAACAAATGAAAAATCATATCAAGACACATGCCTGGATGAAGGATTCCGGCTACTCTCCCTGTTTAGATTTTGGAATGTCATTCAGTATTACTATCCTTATAAAGAGGCAATTGGAGAGCCATGGGATAGTATTCTTTACCAATATATTCCAAAGTTTATCAATATAACGACAAATAAAGAATATATTCTGACATTGATGAATTTAACAGCAGAGGTTAAAGATGCACATATCAGCGTGAAAGATCAGGAAAGCGTTTTTGGAGTATATACAATTCCACTAATTATATCATTTATAGAAAACAGATACGTGGTTACCGGTTATTATCTAAAAGCCCTGTATGACAATTGTCCAATTAATATTGGTGACGAGATACTGGAAATCAACGAAAAACCTGTATCAAATATTATCAACGAGTTGTTGCCATATTGTTCAGATGTAAACACACCAACCAAATTTCGCATTGCATGTGATAAACTTGTATTAACGGATAAAACAGAAATATCATTAAAGATTTCAAACCAATACGGAGTAACAATAAAGAACATAGTGACCACTCCTTCCTGTCAAATAAATAGTAAAGCCAGATTCCAGGAAGAGAGAGCTCCTGTTATAATTAAAGATAGCATCGCTTATATTTATATCGGAAGTTTAACGAATGAGATTCTAGAAGGAAATATTTCAGAAATACTAAATTCCATAGGTGTAATAATAGATTTAAGAGGCTATCCCATCGACGATGCCATTGGGAATCTGCTCGATTACTTTCTTCCTAAGGAACATATAAAGTTTTATCAGACCTCTATGCCTAATATTGCATTTCCCGGCGTTTTTAATTTTGAAAAGGACAATCCTTCATTCTATATTTTTTCAGAGAGAAAAGAGAGCTATTCTGGCCGATTAGTAGTTCTGGTCGATGAAAGGACCCAAAGTACATCAGAATTCTACGCAATGATGGCATCAGTTATTCCAAACAAAATTATCATAGGCTCTCAGACTGCCGGATCTGACGGTCCGGCAGTCCCACTAATCTTACCAAACAATGTGTTGGTAAAATACACTGCTGTCGGCGTTTACTATCCTGATTACAGCAAAACACAACGCATAGGTATAAGCCGTGATGAAGATGTTTTCAGAACAATTGCAGGAGTTAGATCCGGTATTGATCCCCTTATTAAAAGAGGTGTTGAAATAATCAAGATTTTTTAGTAGCATTTTTGACTCAGTAAACGTATAGAGAATAAAATTTACTGAATTATGAATAAGTCTAGAATTTCTTTTCATTTATTGTATGCAGTGATAATCCTGCTAATCAGCCCGGTGCTGTTTACATCTTGTCTCAAGGATGACTCCGATTATGAGAAACAGGTTAAGATTGATGACCGGATTATCAACACTTACCTTACAAATCACAACATACAAGCTCAAAAACACTATTCAGGCATATATTACCGAAAGATAAAAGAGAACATAACAGCTACATCTCTTACCAGGTATAATGTCGTAAGCTTTTATTACACTATTTACAGGTTGGATGAAGGAATGTATTATATAACATCGCAACAACCCATCCAATCAATAAGCAAAGCGAATGGAGACAAGCCGCTGCAATTCTGTCTTCTTAGCAACACAATGGTTCCGCAAGGTCTTGATTATGGCATAAGTCTTATGAAAGTCGGAGAGATATTTGAGTTTTATATTCCCTCATATCTTGCTTACGGAAGTTACGGCTGCTCATTATTCCCTGCTAACAGTAATTTTGTCGTAGTTGTTGAGGTTGTCGGTGTGGATACCGAAACCGGAGTTGAACATAATCAACTTGATTCCATACAAAATTATGCCAACATTAAGTATCCAAATCACCAGAAATTAGAATCCGGACTATTCTTTATTGACAGTCTCCCGGGTACAGGAGAAAACCCTGGGACACAATCAAGAGTAGAGGTTGATTTTACAAGGAAGTACCTTGATGATTCTATCATAAAATCAGTTATCGGGTCATCATTCTATCTTGACAATCTGCAAGCTGTGAAAGGGTTGGAAGAGGGCCTTAAGCTAATGAAAGAGGGAGGCAGCGCTATTATGATTATGCCATCTAAGATTGGTTTTGGAGAAAGTCTCTGCATAGTTCCTCAGAAAGCGAGAAAAGAGTTGCTGGAAGATAAGTTGATTTCTGCCGAAGTAGAGCCTTACTCAATTCTGAAGTATGTGGTAAAACTTAGAAAAGCCAACTAAATTTGCAAATTATTGTTAGAAAATTACCTGATACGAAAAACTAATTTTAGTGGCAAGACCTCAAGAGGAAGAAATAGGTGAGATCATACAAGGCTGCATTCATAAAAATGAAAAATCCCGTGAAGTGCTGTACAGGAAATTTTTCGGATATGCTATGAGTGTAGCTTTGTTATATGCAAACGACAGAGGGAACGCCACCGAGATTGTAAATGACAGTTTTATCAAAGTGTTCAACGACATCAGGAAATTTGACACCTCGATGTCTTTTAAAAGCTGGTTCAGGCGTATTGTGATAAATACAGCGATTGACAGATTCAGAAAAGAATCCAGGAAGCAGGCAACGATGCTGATTGACGATTTGCCCCTCCATGATTCTGAACCAGGTGCTATAAGTAAAATATCGGCAGAAGAGATTATCTCTCTGTTAAACAATCTGCCTTTGATTCATAAAACGGTTTTCTGTCTTTATGAAATCGAGGGATACAAACACGAGGAGATAGCAAAAGAACTTAAGATACCCGAAAGCTCCAGCAGAGTATATCTCACACGTGCTAAAAAAAGGTTGCAGGAATTATATCAACTCCATTTCAACTCATAAATTTACTACAATGAAGATAGATAATGAGTTAACCGACTTAATCAAAAAAACACTTTCTGAACATGAGGAGAGCTATGTTGAGGGTGCCTGGGAAAACTTTGTATATCAACAAAGAAGGAAACGGAAAGTGTTGTATTGGAGGATAACTTCCTCTGTTGCGGCCTGTCTGCTTCTGGGACTTCTGTTTATCTCAATTCCCGGTAACGATCCCGCCCTTCAAAAGATTACTACTGCTACACAACAAATAACATCTGAGAATAACCCTCAGCCTAAAGAGAGTAAACAAAACGCAGTAGTTCATGATAACTCAGGAAATGTTAGCTTATCAGAAAATATCGGGGAGGTTGAAAAAGTTGTAAATATTGACAAATCTAAATATTTAGTAGAAACCAAGAAAAAAGCGCCACAAACAGTTCTGAAAAAAGAGGGCAGAGAATTGATTGCTGAAAATATGCCCGACAATATGCCCGACAATATGACGACTCAGAGTCCGGCTTTAACAGATAAAGAGAAAGAGTCCGCTGCTATACAAAAAAACGAGCCTTCTGAGAAAGCTGTCGCAATACAGGAAAAAGAGAAACAAGGATATACATTTGATATACGGGAGAGTGACGATGTCCGGGGGAAAAACCTTAAGAAGAAAAAGGTGTTATTAGGATTTAACCTCTCTCCCGGTATCAATTCAACATCAACCGGAACGTCATTCAACTATGCGGGTGGTGTCAATCTGGAGATTGCACTGCTGCCGAAACTTTCACTCTCGACAGGAATTCAGATTGAGCATCAGACTGTGGAAACTGTCAACAGCGTATCAAATGCGGCCATCCCTTCCGATCATATAAATGCAAATCTTACCAACCTCGACATCCCGATAAATATCACATGGAGATTCCTCACCAAAGGAGCCGGTAAGGAGAAGTACAGCTACTATGTCTCGGGAGGAGTATCATCTCTTGCGTATCTGGGTGAACGCTATGTCATGACCACATACAAGCAGGAGGTGAGGGAACAGGTCAATATGGTTGCAAGCGAAGCAAAAATAACATATCAACTGGAAAACTTCGAAACAACATCTGAAAACAAAGCAGAGCCTTTTAATGCCTTCAATGTTGCAGGCAGGATAAATCTGATATTCGGCATTGAGAGAAAAATCTCACAAGATCTTAATCTGCACATTGAACCGTATGTGAAAATTCCCATTTCAGGTCTTGGCACTGAAAACATGAAGTTTATGACCAGCGGGATAACCTGCAAAATCTCCTTCTGATACTCCGGTTATCCGAAGTATTTCATACACAACATTGTGATATCATCCGACTGAGCTGTACCCTCCGAGAAGCCCGAAACATCTTCCGCAATTGAAGTTATAGTGTTTTCAACACTTTTTTGCCCGAGTGTTTCCAGCAGACTTACAAGTCTCCCTTCACCATACTCCTCCCCTTTCTTGTTAAATGCCTCGGTTACCCCGTCAGTATAAAGCACTATGCTATCCTGCGGGGACATCTGTATAGTCCTTGTGGTGTATTCCATATCTTCAAGACAGCCAAGTACAACATTCCCGGTTGACTCAACCTTCTCAACCTTACCGTCAGCCCGTATAACATAAGGAGGGTTATGCCCTGCATTTGCATATTCAAGAACCCCGCTCTTCATATTCATAATTCCATAGAAGACTGTGACGAACATAGAGGAGACACTCTCATTGCACAACAGATTGTTTACGTATTGCATGCACTCTCCCGCACTCATGCCTTTAAGTCCGGTAGCCCTTATCAATGTACGGCTGACAGCCATGAAAATTGCGGCAGGAATACCTTTACCGGATACATCTCCGATTACAAACCCAAGTGAATCATTGTTTATCATAAAGAAATCGAAGAAATCTCCCCCTACCTCTTTAGCCGCAGTCATAGAGGCAAAAATGTCAAACTCTTTCCTGTTGGGAAATGGGGGAAATACCTTTGGCAGTATTCCGAGTTGTATCTCTCTTGCAACATTGAGATCCTGCTGTATGGAAACCAGCTGATCGTGTTCCATCATTGATTTACGCTGCAGCTCGAGTTCTTCAAGAGTCTTGTTTATCGTAATTTCAAGATCTTCAAAGTTTATAGGTTTCGTGAGAAAGTCGAATGCCCCTCTGTTCATTGCCGTACGGATGTTGTCCATATCACCGTAAGCCGAGACAACCACTGTCTTCAAGGCAGGGTTTTTCAACTCTTTAAGTTTGAGTAACAGAGTCAACCCGTCCATTTCGGGCATATTAATATCTGAAAGTATCAGCCCGATGTTGGGATACTCGATTAACTTGGATAACGCCTCCAGTCCGTTGTGTGCAAATACAAAATCATACTCCTCGTTCCTGATCTGACGCCTGAACTTCTGTCTGATTAATGGTTCCAGATCGACTTCATCATCAACAACCATTATTTTCACCCTGTTACCGGTCTCAATACTCATAGCTTATTTATTTAGGAATTATTATTACAAATTCGGAAAACTCACCCTCTTTAGAGTCAACCCTCATCTCACCCTTATGCTCCTGGACAATAATGTCAAAACTGAGCGAGAGCCCGAGCCCGGTACCCTGACCGGCAGGTTTGGTGGTAAAGAACGGGTTGAATATTTTATCCAGAATCTCCTGAGGAATCCCCGTCCCGTTATCTTTGATACGTATCTCTATCTTCTTCTCTTGGTTTTTTGTATGCACCTCGAGAATAGGGAAATATGCATCCTTCAGCTCCTTCTTTTTCTGGTTTGTCGCATAACACGCATTATTGATTATGTTCAGAAAGACACGACTCAGATCCTGAGGGACGGCGTTTATCATACCGATGGATGAGTCGTAGTCTGTCTCTATCTTAAGGTTAAAACTGCTATCCTGCGCTCTCATACCGTGATACCCGAGATTCACATACTCTGCAAGAAGCGCATTAACATCAGTAGGCTGCATCTCTCCGGCCTTACCTCTTGAATGGAGAAGCATACCCTTGACAATGCTGTCTGCCCTTTTTCCATGCTCATTTATCTTAACTGCATTTGAAGCAATATCTCCAATAATCTCCATGAAATAGTCCACATCTTTTTGATCCAGCTTATCTTTGAGATTGTCAATCTCCTCCTCCAGCTCCTTAGTGAGATCTACTGTAAGCTCAGCAAAATTGTTCACGAAGTTTAGCGGATTCTTGATTTCATGGGCAATACCGGCCGTAAGCTGCCCGAGAGAGGCCATCTTCTCAGATTGCACAAGCTGTGCCTGGGCCTCCTTGAGTTCATTGTGTGCCCTGTTTATAATCTCGTACGACATTGCATTCTGGAAAGCTATAGCCACATAGTTACCGAGGTTGTTCAACATATCGAGGTGATACTGTGTGTAGGCATTCTTCTTGAAACTCTGAACGGAAATTACACCTATTATCTTGTCTTCCACCATCATAGGAAGGTATATCAGTGATGACACAGTCTCTCCGGCGGCAGGCTTTTTCCTGAATGATATATACTTGTCCCACTCATTGTCAACATCATTCATAAACACCGGAGCTGCATTGTCCACACACCACACGGCAAACCTGTTTTTATCTTCAAGAGGAACCTCAAAGAGTCCGAGTTTTTCGCCCTTCTCTATCGAAAGTTTGCACTCGAGTTTATTCTCCTCCTCATTATTCATCATAATCAGGAATGTTGTCGCATCCATAAGCGAGTTGACATTTTCATACACAATGTCCTGAATGAGCTCCAGATCAAGTGTAGATGTAATCTTCTTACCTATCTGACTCAATACCTTAACATTGCTGAATGCAGTATCCAGCTCCCTGTTTTTGTTTTGTAACTCAGATGTCCGCTCCTCAACCTTTTGTTCAAGTGTACGGTTGTACTCTTCAAGCTTATCATTGGATATCCTGAGATTTTCTGAGGCCTCTTTAAGGTCACGGATAGTAGAGGCCAGGGCATTTTGCATTGATATAAACGATGCGTTGAGTTTCCCGATTTCATCTTTTGACCTGATTTCAGGCAAGCGGGTTTCAAAATTCCCCTCGGCAAACTGACTTGCCGCGTCTGTAAGAGCCCTTAGAGGCCTTGTGATTGATTTGGAAATAAAAACGATAACCGACAGAAGTAGAGCCAGACCTGCTAACACAATTATCATAAGATTCATCAGAAGCTTGTTGACATCTGACATGAACTCCTCAACAGGAAACACTATACCGATTGACCAGTTGTTGATAGGCACGGGTGCATACGCTATCCAGCTTAACTTTCCCGTCTTTATATTTCTGTACTCGAATTCTGCGAAACTCTTCTGCCCTCTTATCATATTCTTACCTATCTTTCTCAGCATAGGTGAATGCTGACTGTCGGCAATGCTGAATATGGTCTCGTTCATTATAAGATCCCCGTTAGGATGTGTGATTATCGTACCGTTAGACGATACAATAAAACCGTAACCTGTCTCGCTTACCTTTATGGAGTTCATGTACTCCTCAAGCCAACTGAGTGATATGTCGGCAGTAAGTATTGCCAGAAATCTTTTTTTCCCGTTCTCCTTCTTGTATATTGGAACCGAAAATGTTGTCATTATTGCGTTACCTGCTCCCTCGTCAAAATATGGTTCACTCCACAGGGATAGTCCGAGCTCTTTCGGAATCTGATACCAGTCCATTGTAAAATAGTCATACTGTTCATCTCCGATATATTTAAACCGCACACTGTCTCCATCTTTATAAAAATAAGGGGAGCAATATTTTCTGCCTTTTTCACACATATTTGGCTCAAATGCGAGAGCTGCCCCGTAAATCTCCGGGTTGTTCTTAACCTCTTGTCGGACAAGTTCAATAAGCTCATCTTTAGTATAATCTGAAGATTCGATCATTTTTGCCATATTCAATGGGACCTTCTCTACAGATGCAAGAACTTTTTCCACCTGTAGGACAGCATTTTTGGTGAGTGCCTCGGCATTCTCAACAAGATTTCTGTGTACGGTTTTTTTGGAAATCTGGTAGCTGTATATGGATATAAGAAAGAAAACAAGCGCAGTGCTTGTGAAGATATAGAGTATGAGCTTAAAAGAGAGCCCTTTTTCCTGTTTAAGAATTTTCATGTTATCTATCCTTGATTATAGGTTTATAAAACAGGTTGAAATCGGGAATTTCCTTTATAGAACCGTTCTCTTTGAGAATCTCTGCCACCAGTTTATAATCCTTTATTGAAAGAGTATTGTTGAATTCTTTTGCACCTTCGGGGAGATACAGATCCCTGTATCGGTCAAGCATCCATTTTTGATGAATCTTGTTTACTGCAATCTTATCTTTCTGGGCATATTTTACCACGATATCCACAGCTTCGTCAGGATGTTCAAATGCATATCTCCAACCTTCTAGTGTTGCCATTACAAAATCCTTACAAAGCTCAGGGTCTTTCTTCAATTTATCAGAAAGACAATATATTCCGTCTTCAAGGAAATTAAACCCGTAATCGGCAAAGAAAAAGGTATTCAGTTCCTCCGGGTCATACCCTGAATTAATAATCGAATGATACTCGTCAAACCAGTTTGCAATAATTATGTCCACTCCGCCTATAAGGAACAGGTTGTTTGAATTACCAATAGGAATAATATTTACATCAAGCTTGTATTTGGCAAAAAGAGCCTTCGGAAGCATTTCATAGCCGGCCCATATTCCTGCACGCCTGAGGTTCATATCCTTCAATGACTCCACACTGCCTGATTTTTTGGTAATAAGCATAGTTGATGAACGGAACGAAGGTTGTGCAATATTCACTATATCAGTGCCTTTGGCCTTCAGCTCAATGGCATTCGCAAGCCATAATGCGGCAAAATCAGCCTCACCTGTGGAAATAGGAGTTGTTGATGTAACAACAGGTTTGAATGGGATAATTGTGAGGTCTATTCCATATTTAAGGTAGATTCCCTTCTCGATTCCGACATAATATCCGGCAAACTGCGCAGTAGTGACCCAATAAGGAAGGAATGAGACCTTTCGCAATGCCTTGCCGTTATAATCACCGGTAGAGAGTGTGTCACTGTTTTGAACCCGGCTCTCTGTTCCGGTTTTCTTTTCTTTACAAGCATATGCCCCAAAGAGTGTAATCACAAGCAACAGGTAAACAAGCCTTATTTTAAAAAAGGTTTTCATAGTTCTGACAATTTTCCGGAGCTGGTTAACGTGAATCAAAATTAATAAAAATGATTCAACTTTTGTACTTAAGCATAAGTTTCTGGGCCAGGTCATGGGAAGCTTTCAAGACTGAAGGTAAACCTCCTCCGGGCATAGACCATTGCCCTGTATAGTAAAACTCTTTCAAACCAGGCAAATCAATACCTACGGGGGATTGCGCCATTAAATTGTTCCCCGGGAACCACCCCTGGGCACTTCCCTGCCAGTTTCCGGTATATCTGTGGTATGTAGCAGGTGTGGCTACATCTGTAACCTCCAGATTAGCTTTTATATCTCCAAACTTTTTATCCAGTTCATCAATCATATTTGCCGCCAGATCGCTCTTATAGCGGTCGTATAACTCCCTGTCGCTGTTCCTGAGATCTATCCAAAATGCACCATTTCTGGTAAAAAAGCTCATTGTGACAGATGTTTTCCCTTCAGGAGCAAAAGTCGGGTCATAATTGTAGATATGTACCTCCAGCCTTTCATACACAGTCCCGTCCGGTGAAAGATATGGCCTGGAGAGAGGAAATCTGAAAAAATGGGGAAAATCTTTAAAGGTTTTTGCAACCCCCAGAGATACCATTAGTACTGATGGATATAATTGCAAAACCTTTAGAGATGCAAGCTTCTCTATTGAACTATTAATAAATTCCCCGCCTAAAGCCTTATACACAGTAAAATGCCAATCGACAGTCGAAATTGTCATATCTGATTCGGCAAGTGAACCATCACTGAATTCCAATGCCATGGCTCTGCCGTTCTCAACAATAACACGAGAGACATCTCTGTTATAATTAATCTTTCCTCCCAGTTGCATGTATCTGTCTGCAAACCTATCTGCAAACCTTGCAGAACCTCCTATCGGGTATCCCGCACTTTTTTTATCATAGAAGGCAAGTGGCATAGTTGTCACAAGCAGGTTAACCTCCTCTCCGTCAAACAACAGCTCAAACGCCTCTTTTAAAAATGGATTCCTTAGTCTACGGGCAAACTGCATATTGGTGACGCTAGCCCATTTTAAATATTGCCAGACAAACGGGAGATACCTTACCATCTTTAATTTCTGGCGAAATGTCTGCAATTCAGGGATTTCACAAACCATAGGGGGCATCTCATACTTTTGCATGGTACGGATCAGAGTAACGACTCTCTTTATACTGCGCCTATCTTCCGGAGCTATGTCGAGGAGATATTTTTCAAGTCGGCAGATATCTGTATAGAGCCTGAATATATTATTGCCATACTTATCCTGACTATTCTTCAGCTCAATCTCCAGGCAGGTCTCATGCGTAACAAACTCAACAGATTTCATATCCAGAAGCTGCGACCATAGCTTATAAAAGGCACTACCCTCACCTGAACCCAGGATCCAATGGATGCTTGCATCAAAAGTATAACCACCTCTTTTCCAACTTGCGCATAGTCCCCCGGGAACCTTATTTTTCTCAAATATCTCCGTCCGGAAACCATACATCTGCAGATAACACCCTAATGTCAATCCTGAAACTCCCCCTCCGATTATGTTTACTTTCATATAATTATTGCAAGTATTTCAAATATACGATTTTAATTTTGCATATCTGACTACAATAATTTTAAAACTTCTTCCGGAGTGCTTATAAGTACCTCTGCCCCGTTAGAGATTAACTCATCCTTACCTCTAAAACCCCACAGTACACCCACAGCATAAAAACCCGCTCTCCTGGCTGTCTCCATATCTATACCGGTGTCCCCGAGATAGATTATCTCTTCCGGTTTTGCTCCCATACTGGAACATATTTTTAGAGCATTTGTGGGATTAGGCTTCTTTGTCGCCTCATCTGTCAACCCCTCCACACTTATAAATTTAGTGTCCGGGAGCAGGGTGCCTATAACTCTTTTTGTTATTTTGTCCGCTTTATTGGAGAGAACAGCCATTTGGACTCCCCGGTCATACAGATGGCTGAGAAGTTCAGGAATTCCCTTGTATGGAGCACTCTTCACGTCACAAAACCGTTCATATCTTGTCATCATAGCTGTATAGCACATCTCAATCACCTCCTCGGGCGAATCCTTCGGAAGGGCCCTGCGTACAAGCGTTTTTATACCATTCCCTACAAATATCTTATAAGAAAGAATATCGTGCTCAGGAAATCCCTTCTCAGCGAGCACGATATTCATCGAATCAGCTATATCTTCTATTGAATCAATCAGGGTGCCGTCAAGGTCAAAAATTGCGCCTTTGATTTTCATCTTTTAATTTTTCTCAAATATAGCCAAATGGGTTAAAATATAAACACACCTTTATCCTCACATTTCTTCAATGTCTCCTCAGGCCACATAGAGGATTGCACCTCTCCTATATGACATTTTTTGAGCAGGAGCATGCATAATCTGGATTGGCCTATTCCGCCGCCCATAGTCTGAGGGAGCTTACCTTCAAGCAGCAACTTGTGAAAATAGAGGCTTTTTCTATCTTCAGTACCTCTTTCTGCCAGTTGCCTTTCAAGAGATTCCGCATCTACTCTGATACCCATCGAAGAAATTTCAAAAGCTGACTGAAGTACCGGATTCCAGACAACAATGTCGCCATTCAGACCTGCAAGAGGTTCTCCCTTTAAAGCAGACTTATCCCCTGTCAATGTTGACCAATCGTCATAATCCGGAGAACGGCCGTCATGAATGGTTCCGTCGGACAATTTTCTTCCGATGCCTCTGACAAATATCGCCCCGTATTTTTTTGCAGCTTCTGTCTCCCTTTCACGCGGTGTCAGTTCCGGATACATCTCAAGCAAATCCTGTGCATGGAAAAACATGATATCTTCGGGAAGGAATGTGTCCAATACCGGGAAGCGCTCGGAAAGAAGAAACTGCGTACGTCTTACTGCTGAATATATATGTCTTACACAACTATATAGGGTCTCCACGGTTCTTTCTGTCGGTTTGATAACCTTCTCCCAGTCCCATTGATCTACATATAGTGAGTGGATATTATCAGTGATCTCATCCGGCCTGATTGCATTCATATCTGTGTATACACCTATCCCGGGTTTAAAATTATGTCTCCACAACGCGAACCTCTTCCATTTTGCAAGTGATTGAACAATTTCAGCCGTATTTCCGTTGTCCTCTTTAGCTTTGAAGCTGACAGGAGCCTCGATACCATTAAGGTTATCATTCAGACCTGTACCAGCCTGCAAGAAAAGCGGGGCGGTTATTCTTCTCAGTTTCAACTCAGAAGATAATGCTACCTGAAAAGTATCCTTGATAAATTTGATACCTTGTTCTGTTTGCCAGATGTCTAGTGATGATTTGTAACCATCGGGGATAAATGTTTGTTCCATAAGATTATTATTTTGTTTTTACCATAAAAAAAACCTCCCCTGAAATTCAGGGGAGGTTTCGACTCTTCTTATATTTATCAGATCATCAACAACTTCCCCTTGACAATAAATTATTATTGCCATTATTAAGGTTGAAATTATTGTTGATTTGTATCATGTTTCTCTTTTCTTTTGCAAAGATGGTAATTATTTTTTCATGTGCAAGATTTTATATAACAAAATATCTGTTTTTCATATCAAAAAAAGCAAACACAATTGTACATAATTGTATTTATGCATGTTACTCTCTTACATTTTATCGTATTCTATAATTACCATTGCCCATTCATAGTTTAATATTTTTTTATCATATCTTTATGCAAAATTCCAATAAACTTAATGACAAGGCTCTATACAGTATATTCCCTGATTTATGTTGTCTCATCCCTGATTTCTTTCTTCGGAGCAGTACTTGCTTGGAATAAAAAGGAGATAAAAGGAGCCCGGGAGGTAAGTTGGTTAATGTTGGCTTCCGGATTCGGATCTTTCTGGGTTATCTTTTCAACATCAGCCCTGACTGTGGCCGAAAAGGTATTTTGGGCAAAACTTGAGTATGTTGGAGGTGTGTTCACTCCTCCTCTTTTTCTTATGTTCATCCTGCGATTCACAGAAAGGGATCAGTATCTGAAACCAAAATACATATTTCTGTATCTTCTTCCGTTTGTTGTCACTCTTTGTCTTCTCTGGTTAAAAAAGACAGAGCATTTAATTTGGCCCGGTTTCTCTGATATATATCCTGAGACAAACCTTATGGAGTTCTATCACGGACCTGTATTCTGGATCGGATATGTATTTTTCTCTTACCTGATGATGGCTGTGGGTTCTGTTTTAATACTGCTCTTTCTCATCAAGCATAAAAAGAATTACAGGCATCAGGGTGTTGTAATCCTTCTTGGCTCCCTGGTTCCATGGACATCAAGCATTTTGTACATAGCAGGCATAAATATTGCTCCCGGACTGGACCTTGCACCTGCAAGCATTGCCATAAGCGGATTACTGCTTGTTTATGCCGTCTCCTATACCAGGTTTCTGAATTTAGTCCCTGTTGCCAGGGAGGCTCTTGTTGAAAACATACCGGACGGAATCCTGGCTTTGGACAAACAGGAGAGAATACTGGATATAAACAAGGCTGCTTTAAATCTTCTTGGCATTTCAAACAAAAAGGTTCACGGATTAAGTATTTTCTCCACAGGTGCTGTTGTTACCCCCCTGCTTGAAGCAGTAATCGGCAATGACGAGCATCTCAGGTTAGAGGTAGAGATTAATGGGAAAAATCTCATTTTACAGATAATAAAGAAACCTTTGAAAGGCACTCCTGGCAGCAGACTTATAATTATAAATAATATAACCGAGCAGATTCTTAAGGAGAGAGAGGTGATACAGGCAGAAGAGCGTTATTACAGATTGTATTCGCTTTTCAGACTTATGTCTGACAACATGCCGGATCTTATATGGGCCAAAGATCTTGAAAAGAGGTACACATTTGTAAATAAAGCGGTGTGTGACAGCATTTTAATGACATCAGACACAAATGAACCTATCGGAAAAACCTATTCATATTTTCTTGAACGATCAAACAGGGAACACCCTGATATTGAAATGTGGAATACTCTCGCGGGTATGACCAGAGATACGGACATTGATGTACTTGAAACAGGAAAACCTGTCCACTACTTTGAGAAGGGATATATCAACGGAGTGTATGTGCATTTGGATATAAGGAAGTCTCCAATATTTGATGACAATGGAACCATGATAGGTTTGGTGGGCAGCGCACGGGACGTCACACTTCAGAAAAAAAATGAGGAAGAGTTACACCAAAGGGATATATTACTTGAGGCAATTGCAAAAGCTACTGCTATCCTGTTAAAGAATGAAGATATAGATTCAGGGATTGCCCGCGTCCTGGAGATTCTGGGAAATGCTACAGGAGTGAGCCGTGTATATATATTCAAGAATCAGAACTGTCAAGGATCTTTTATTGAAGATGCCAGTCAGTTATTCGAATGGACGCAAGATGGTTCCGAGTACAAAGAACATTCAGCCGTGCATGAAATTCATTATAAGACTATTCCTAAGTGGATGAAAGAGATGGCTGAAGGAAAAGTGATTTCAAGAATTGTAAAGAAAATGCCTGAGGGGGAAAAAGCTTTTCTGTCACCTCATAAGGTCAAGTCATTTCTTCTAGCACCAATATTCTCCGACAATCAATTCTGGGGTTTTATTGGTTTTGATGATTGCACTAATGAAAAGGAGTGGTTGCCATCAGAGAAACAAATACTTGCGGCAGCTGCAAACACTATAGGCTCTGCATATTTCAGAAAAAGCAACCTGGATGAGCTCATAAAGGCAAAAGAGCAGGCAGAGCAGAGTGATCGGCTGAAAACCTCCTTTCTTGCTAACATGAGTCATGAGATACGGACACCGATGAATGGTATAATCGGGTTCACCGAATTGCTGAAAGAGCCTAAGCTTACCGGAGAAGAGCAGCAGGAGTATATCAGAGTTATTGAGAAGAGTGGAGAACGCCTCCTCAATATTATAAATGACATTATTAAAATATCCAAGCTTGAAAGCGGGTTAGTCCAACCGGTGATATCCCCTGTAAATATAAACGAGTTGCTTGATTATATATACAGATTCTTTTTACCTCAGATTCAAGAAAAGGGGCTGAATTTAATAATCAACAACCCTCTTCAAAATGAGAGCATTTGGATTGATTCTGACAAGGAGAAACTTTACGCTATCCTGACAAATCTGACTCGAAATGCTATCAAGTTCACCCATAAGGGATCAATTGAGATTGGATATACACGCAATGGTCAGCAATACTCATTCTTTGTCAAGGATACAGGTATAGGAATGACTCCTGAGCAAATCAGGATAGTCTTTGAAAGGTTCCGGCAGGGAAGCGAGACTATTGCAAGAGACTATGAGGGTAGTGGCCTGGGGCTTTCAATATCGAAAGCTTATGTCGAAATGCTTGGAGGCAGGATATGGGTGGAAAGCCAGGTTGACAAAGGCTCGGTTTTCTATTTTACAATTAAAGGCTAATCGCCCCTCAAAGACCATTTTAACTCTTCACTTTTCACTCTTCACTCTTAACTCTTCACTTTTCACTTTTAACTTTTCACTTTTAACTCATCCCTCTTCTCTCAAAAAAATTCTGGCTACAAAATTGCATAGAAGGTTGAAAAAGAAAATATGACAGACCCCGTTAAATATATAGATATAAAGAGAATATTGGCCGGAAGCGGTTCAAAGAGGCTGAATTCTTTGCCTGATTTCATAACCCGGATTATCGCAAAGATTATTTGCCAAGATGAGATGAATCGTATAATGAACAAATTCAGGGATAAAATAGGTAATGAATTTCTGCCTGAGGTTATAAATGAGTTAAAGATAAACATTGAGGTTACAGGAATTGAAAACCTTCCTGAAAACGGAAGATGTTTTTTTGTTGCAAACCACCCCTTCGGAATATTGGACGGACTGATACTTACCAGAATAATCACCAGAAAATACGGATCAGTAAAGGCCATTGCCAACGAGGCTTTTCTATATGTTCCCCAGCTGAGGCCATTCATAGCCGCAGTAAACGTTTTCGAAGGCTCTCCCAGAGATTACCTGCAGGCTCTTGAGGAGGTTTATCAGCAGGATGTTCCCATCTCCCACTTCCCGTCAGGAGAGGTATCAAGAAGATATCACGGGAAATTCCAGGATTGTGATTGGCAGAAGAGTTTTATAACAAAATCAGTTTCAAGTCAAAGAGATGTTGTACCTATACGCTTTGAAGGAAGAAACTCCAATCTATTCTTCTTTATATACATCTTCAGGAATTTATTCGGCATAAAGGCAAATATTGAACTCATCCTTCTTCCAAGCGAACTCTTCAGAAAAAAGGGTCAAACAATAAGAGTAATCATCGGTAAACCAATACCATGGAAGACATTCGACAAAACACACTCACATTTTGAGTGGGCGCAGAGAGTAAAGGATGTAGTTTACAGCATGAAGTCTTGCAATACAAAATTTAAGGTTGCCTAATTTTTTGAAATAATTTCAATAATTAAATGTACCTTGCCTTCTCATAATAATTTCACATAATGAACAATGGAACAGTAAAGTTCTTCGATGAGACTAAAGGTTTTGGCTTTATCAAAGACAACGCAACTTCAAAAGATTACTTCGTACATTCAACTGGATTGAAGGAGAAGATCAAAGAAAACGACGAGGTGACTTTTGACCTTGAACAAGGCAAAAAAGGTTTAAATGCAGTAAATGTAAGAAAAGCATAAGTTTTATAAACCATGTATATAATTGAGAGTGTCTTTCCATGGCACTCTTTTTTTTGAAATGGTTCTTATATTTGTATAAAGTATTTCAGATAATAACGAATTATATAATAATGAATACAGCTTTCTTAAAAGAGAAATTCCGGGCATTATACGGAACTGACGGTATATTATACACAGCACCGGGCCGGGTAAACCTCATCGGAGAACATACAGATTACAACGGAGGGTTCGTACTCCCCGGAGCCATTGATAAAGCTATGTACTGTGTGATAAAGAGCAACGGAACAGACAGGTTCAGGGCATACGCAGCAGATCTGGACGAGAGTGAGGAGTTTACCCTTGAAAACTTGCCGACGAAACAGTGGGCAAGATATATATACGGAGTTTGTAAGGAGATGACTCTAAAAGGTGCAAAAGTACAGGGATTTGACACTGTTTTCGCAGGAGATGTCCCGCTTGGAGCAGGAATGTCCTCCTCTGCCGCACTGGAAAGCTGTTTCGGGTTTGCCGTAAACGATATTTACAACCTTGGTTTTGATCTCTTCACCATCGCCAAAATTGGGCAGGCAACCGAGCACAACTATGTTGGAGTCAAATGCGGTATCATGGATCAGTTCGCCTCATGCTTCGGCAAGGAGGGTTCTCTGATAAGACTTGACTGCCGCTCGCTGGAGTACGAATATGTTCCATTCGATCCAAGCGGGTACAAGGTTGTATTGATTAATACATGTGTAGCTCATGAGCTGGCCTCTTCTGCCTACAACAAACGCCGTGAGTCGTGCGAGAGTGCGGCGGCGGCGATCAGGAAGCATCATCCGGAGGTTATGCTTCTGAGGGATGCCACACTCGACATGTTGAGAGAGGCCGCCGCCGGCATAACCGCAGAGGACTACATAAGAGCCGAATTTGTAATAGAGGAGATCCAGCGCCTGCTGGATGCCTGTGAGGCACTTAAAGCCGGAGACTATGAGACTGTGGGCAAGAAGATGTATGAGACACATGAGGGGCTCAGCAAGAAATATGAAGTAAGCTGCGAAGAGCTGGACTTCCTGAACGAATGTGCACGTAAATACGGAGTTACCGGCTCACGCGTCATGGGCGGTGGTTTTGGAGGCTGTACCATAAATTTAGTTAAGGAGCAGCTTTACGATAACTTCATAGAGAACTCCACAAAGGAGTACAAAGAGAGATTCGGTATAACCCCTAAAGTTTACGACGTAGTGATAAAGGACGGTGCAAGAAGGTGTTAAGAATTTCTGACCTGGCCATCACCCTCTACAACCCACTTATATGTACAAAGAGCCTCAAGAGCCATAGGGCCTCTCGCATGTAGTTTTTGTGTAGAGATTCCTATTTCAGCACCCAACCCGAATTGAGCCCCATCTGTGAAAGCCGTTGAAGCATTGGAATATACAACAGCTGCATCTACAATCCTTATAAATGTTTCAATTTTCCCTTTATCCTCTGATACTATAGACTCGCTATGTTTTGAACTGAATTTAGATATATGCAGAAGAGCCTCTTCAAAATTTTCGACAGCCTTTATTGACATTTTGTAATCAAGGAATTCCGTGCCATAAGACTCTTCCGTGGCATGTTCAAGAAGATTATCTGGATAGCTCCCGTCAAGATGTTCCCAAGAGATATTGTCTGCATATATCACGACATTTTTTTCTGCCAAAGGTGCAACTATATAAGGCAGATCTTCCACTCTGGATTTCTCGATTACCAGGCAGTCAAGAGCATTACAAACACTGACTCTTCTCGTTTTCGCATTAAGCACTATCTTTCTTGCTTTCTCCCTATCACCGGTTTTTTCAAAAAAAGTGTGGCATATACCCGCACCGGTTTCAATCACGGGTATTTCTGCATTTTTTCTTACGAAATCAATCAAATCCCTCCCGCCGCGAGGAATCAAAAGATCAACATAATTGCGGGCGTTAAGAAGATACCGTGTTTCTTCACGCCCCGCAGGCAAAAGAGCCACAATATTCTCTTCAACATCGTGCTTGACAAGAACTCTCCTGATAAGGGACACAAGTGCCGTGTTTGTATTGATTGCATCGCTTCCGCCTTTAAGAATACATGCATTCCCGGATTTAAAACATAGAGAAAATGCATTCAGGGTCACATCAGGCCGCGCCTCATATATTATACCTATTACACCGAAAGGGACTGTGAATCTCCTTATAATCAACCCATCCGGGCGAACAAATTCAGACAAAAGCCTGCCTGCAGGAGACGGAAGTTTTGCGACACTTCTAAGATCATCAGCAATTACCCTTATTCTTCCCTCAGTAAGTTTCAACCTGTCATATTTAGGATTATTAACCTCCATATTATCCAGATCCTCCTGATTCGCATACAGTATTTCACTTTGAAAAAGCTCAAGCTCAGATGCAATATCTATGAGAACTTCTACGATCTTGTCATTTTCGACTAAGCCCAACTTATAGCCGGCATCTCTGACATTTTCGAATATTTGAGTACAATCCATAACATAAATTTTAAAAATCGTAGAGGTACATATAGTCGTATAATATTACCGGTTTTGCATCCCGTATTCCTATGAGTGCTTCCGCCTCTTCCGAGTTATAACTTGACCTCCCCAGTCCAAGGTGGGTACCTTTTTCGTCCATTATCCCGATAATATCGCCCTCTTTAAAATATCCGCTTATTTTAACAACTCCCACCATTAACAAACTATTTGCACTATCATCATACAGCGCATTTCTGGCCCCGTTGTTGACAACAAGATAGCCCTTTGCAAAACTTTCCGAGTGTGCCAGCCATTTCTTATTGCCCTTTAACCTTTTTTCCTTAGGTGTAAAAAGTGTGTACGGCACATCTTTACCGTTGACAATGTCTGAGATGATATCATCTCTCTTACCATTTGCAATAAAAACAGGGATTCCCTCAAGAGCAACCTTTCTGGCGATATTGTACTTTGTCTGCATACCTCCTCTTCCGAATCCGGATTTCTCGGAAGAGATACACAATCTGAACGAATTATTGCCGGCAGGTATTTCAGGAATCAGAGAAGCGCCGTCCTCACCCGGTTTGCCCGTGAAAATACCATCAACATTTGACAAAATAATCAAAGCTTCACAATCCATCATTGAAGAAATGAGCCCGGACAACTCGTCGTTATCAGTAAACATCAGCTCTGTGACAGAAATAGTATCGTTTTCATTAACTACAGGCACTACTCCATTCTCAAGAACCGTAGAAATACAGCTCTTCATGTTGAGGTAATGTCTTCTGTCATTGAAATTTTCCTTAGTTGTAAGAATCTGCGCACAAAACAGATTATGTCTGTGAAAATTATCTGAATAACAATTCATAAGACGAACCTGACCAACAGCTGAGAAAAGTTGTCTTACTGAAACAGTATCCAGTTTTGTGTCGAGAGAAATTCTTGCCCTGCCGGCCGCCACAGCTCCGGATGATATCAGCACCACTTCCGTGCCCGACCTCTTTAGATTTGCAATCTGATCAACAATGTGGCCAATCCTCCCCACATCCAGATCTCCATTTGCGCCGGCCAGCACGTTGCTGCCGACCTTTACCGCTACTCTCCTGTACATTATTATAAACCGTTACTATGTAATAAAGAACTACAAATATCAGGTATTTTATGAAATAATAATCACTGCAGTTGTTGATAACAGGTTGTCAAATGTTTCAGCAATCTCTGATAATTGATTATAATCAATAAACTCAGTCATTAAATCCGATATATTTTTTATGAATCTCTCTTACTATTTCTAATGGGTTACCTTTAGGCTCGTTGCTGAAAGTTTGCTGCTGCCCTGTCCATTTCCATTCAAAAGAGGCCATCTCCCTGTCAATTTGGTCCATGTCCAATGGTTCGCCGCTCTTAAGATTTGCCTTAAGCTTATTAAAGAACATCTCCCATCTGACCTTATAGTAAGATGAGATTAGTCCTGAAAGATCCCGGCTTGCATAATCAATAATGCCATTACCCTCATTTCCCCATGTAGTAATTAGTACTCGGCCGTTTTTCTCATAATATGCCTTGCTTTGAGAATCATTACCGAATTTATGCGCATCGTCAATCCATTTCCCCAACAGGAACTCCGGTTGCGTTGCCAGCAAGCGGTCCTGATCATCCAGGATTCCTAGGAAAGCCGCCGTTTGCTTTTCCAGTTCCAGTGAATCCTTATTAACATAGGCATCATTTACCGACTTTCTGGCAGAAATGATCATATTATCCAGAATCTGCTTTGTAACCAAGACCAGATCCTTCTGATATTCTTCACTTTGCAGACTTTGTTGGTCAGCCGACAACATCAGAGTCAAAATGTTTTCCAACTCTTTGTAATCATACTTGTTAGGTCGTTGGTATCCCTTTAGTCCTGTCAAAATCGGACGGGTCTGCATCAAACTGCCTGTTGCCACACCTGAAACCTGGTCATTATAGACAAGGTGTACCAATCTTCTGTACGCCTCCTCTGCAACAGGATCATTGTTCCTGGTTCTTGATTTTGCATATCCTGCCAACCATTCATCCACATTTGCCACACTCTTGTCCCATCCATATTCAAAAAGCCATTCAAACATAAACCTGTTAACACCGAATCCCTCCAATGTAGAGCCTATACCATAAAGCTTTCCGTGTGCCGGATCACTCTCAGCCTCAGCAAGTCTCTTTGCAACCTTGATAATCGGAGCGGCCATCTCGGTATTACCGCCGAAATTGCCCAAATAGCACCAAATATAAGGAGCTCCGTGCCAAGCCTTGGTGTTTCTCCACACCTCCTCCTCCTCGGCAAAATAATCCAGAATAATCATTTTATTCTCCGGCACGGCCTGTATCATTGCCCTCAAACGCTCCGGATCCTCTTTCCAAAGTTTCATATAGTAGAAAGTCCACCCCATCTGAACCCACACGGCATCAGGATCAACACTCTGCATTCCGTCATAAATCGTTTTTGAAACAGTTGCCAGATATTTAGGGGTTGTCTCAGGCGGGTCCATCTCATTGAAAGGGTCAGCACCATAATAGTGGTCAGTCCCGAAATACTTTGTCTGTACCTCCAGAAACCTCTTTTGAATCTTGATAAACAGAGGATCCATAGGATCGAGGAAGAAGGCGTTATACTCATCACCTGTACCGTAAGAGCCCATACAGGTAATCTTTGCATCCGGATACCTCTCCTTAATTGCTTTAGGCACATGTCCGGCAAACGCTGGAAGCACAGGAGTCATCCCAAAAGAGCGCTCACGTTTCAGAATTTTCTTCTGCAACTCCAGCTGATGCGTAATATAATCCTGCGGCAAAGGGCCCAAAAAACCATCCAGATTTCCCATTCTGTGCCAAGGGAGATGAGCCGGGCCGGTAAAATAAGCCCTTATCTGTTCCTCACTCATTCCGAGACTCTTCCACACCTCCATCCATACAGCCTCCTGACCGGTTATAGCCAAAGGCATATTGATACCATTCAAGGCCATCCAGTCAATAAACCGCTCCCAATCTTCCCATTGCCACCACAGCATAGTATAGCCGAAAGTGCAATAGTTCAGGAAAAACCTCTTTTCAAACCGACACTCCTGAGTCACCACTGTATCAACCGCAGGCAACACTTCCGGGAGAGAGACCTTATCATCCTTATACCAAGAAACCTTAGTGTGACAATAATTATTCAAATACCACCCGAACCCCCTTGCAACAGCAAGTCCGCCGGTCCCTTTAATTACAATCTTCCCATCCTTGCCGCTTAACTCAAACATCTCCCTTTCATCACCCCCCTTCAACTCACCGATAACAAACTGGGACGATTTGCCCGGAATAACCCTCTCTATAAGCTGGTATAAATCTCTCTTTTTCAACCCCTCAGCCCCGGCCGAGTTCAATCCGAGTAACAAAAAAAGTAACACCCCCAATAGAAGATGTTTCACAGGAAGATATTTCATAATCGTATAATATTTAATTTGATGCAATGTAGTGCTAATTTCGAACACCCATAATGACTTGTTGCTAAAAATATTAACACTTTATCAACCCAACCAGGGAAAAGGGAGACGGAGAATTACATGAATCCCCTATCTCCCTATGTTTGACATGCGATATCAGGCTACACTTTATTCGCTCTTTTCACTTTTGCGTTTTAAGCGACCAGAATCACTCAGACTCTTATTCAGCATCCACTCAATCTGACCATTAACACTCCTGAATTCATCGGCAGCCCATTTTTCAATCGCTTTCATGGTTTCCGAATCAATCCTTAATGCAAAAGATTTCTTTTCGGCCATATTCTAATGATTTAATGTACCTGTATTGATTACCGGCTCAGTATCCTTGTCCCCGCAAAGGACAACCATTAAATTGCTTACCATTGCAGCTTTTTTCTCCTCGTCCAGATCTATAATCTTTTTTGTAGATAATAGATTCAGAGCACTTTCAACCATCCCGACCGCACCTTCAACAATTTTATGTCTTGCAGCGACAACCGCAGAGGCCTGTTGCCTCCTCAACATCGAATGTGCTATCTCAGGGGCATACGCCAAATAACCTATCCGGGCCTCTATAACATCAATACCTGCGATTTTCAGCCTTTCCATAATCTCATTTTCAAGAGTCTTATTTACATCTTCAAAATTTGTGCTCAAAGTAATAGTTGCCTTTTCATCTTCAAAATGGTCATACGGATAAGATCCGGCTAATTTTCTGACCGCAGAGTCCGTCTGAATCTTCACAAAATTCTCATAATTATCTACTTCAAATGCTGCCTTGAAAGTATCATTCACACGCCATACAAGAATTACACTTATCATAATAGGATTTCCCAGCTTGTCATTCACCTTTATCTTTTCACTCTCCAGATTCCTCGCTCTTAAGGAAATAGAAGATCTTAAGAATAACGGGAAAACCCAGAATAATCCATTTTGCTTGATACTGCCCTTATAAGCACCGAACAACAGCAGCACTTTTGAATTATTGGGACTCACAATAACCAATCCCCCCGCCAGAAACACCCAGCCCAGAATTAATAACCCGGGCAACAAACTATAACCATTTATAAAGAGAACAATAATTCCAACACACAGAATTAACAAGACTGACAATGCAATGTATCCATTCAGCGGATTAAGACTTTTTTCAGTTTTCATGATTGTGATATTTATATGATATTATTTTAATATCACAAATGTATATATAAAATTAATAATCAACAAAAAAAGAATAAGGTTTGAAAAAAGTTAAAAGTGATGAGGGATGAGTGAAAAGGGAAAAGTGAGAAGGGAAAAGTGAGAAGGGAAAAGTGAAAAGTGGGTGATTTACTTTATCATTTTCAGGACCTTCCGGATAAGGATATCCTCCTTTTCAAAATCCTTTCTAGAAGTAACAATCTCAATATCAGGCTCGACGCCACAACCCTCAATCAGCTTCCCGTCAAGCGTGTAAGCCTGCCATGAGGGCAAAAAAACAGTTACCCCGTTAGACAACTTATGAGGCACAGGATTTCCCGAACTGCCATAAGTTTTCATACCGACCACCTTAGCATTCGGAATCTGCTTCATCATCAAAACGAACGACTCATTGCTGCTCATAACGACAGGACCGGATAACACATAAATATTCCCTGAGTAATTCAGCCCCTTTTTATTTGGATATAGCTTCTTATAATGCACAAAATCAATCAGGCCGCTCTTCTCATTATAACAGACCACCTTCTCAAAAGTAACAGAATCCTTTATAAAATAAGAGGCAAAATTCTTTGCGTAAGCCTCATTCCCACCGGAGTTCTCCCTGACATCAATTATCAGATCAGAATAGTCTGAAAAATTTCGCATAACATCATCAATAGAAATACCGGGGTCCTTCTCGTCTCCCCATGTCTTAAAGACAAACTTGTTTATATCAGCAGTCCAGCCCCGGATCGCAATATACCCCACCCCGTCAATCTCACCCGCAACAGACATTAAATTATCACCTACCCTTCTGTTCTGCAACAGAGTGAAAAGATGGTTCATATTAACATTCTCCTCAATCGGCTTTATCTTACCCGTCTCGAACCGCTTCCCGTCAACATCAATCCACAAATGAGCATCATCCGACTTGCGCAACAACTTAATCAGTTTCAGCGCAAACTCAGTGTTAGTTTTAGAATTCACAAGCTCATCCTTAGACTCCTTCAACAAAGCATTCCAGTCCAACCCTTTTAAAGAAGCATAGGAATACTCTTTCGGAAAAAACTTCTTAAACTCGGCAAAAGATTTTTTGTTAAGCTTTGTCATCGAAGAAGCAGAGTTATTAGAAGCAGAAGTAGGGTCATCAGATGCCGGTGTAGTGTTATTAGAAGCAGGTTTAGTCTGAAACAACAGATCCACCGGGTTAAGCGGAACACCCTCAAGATTACTGAAACCCCACGTTCTGGAGCTATTAAGCTGCATAGTATACAGCTTACCCGGAAATAACTTTACCGGAATCGAGAGAGTCCTTTTATCATCCCACACAGGCTTACCCGTAACCTGAGGAAAATTATCACTGTTCATTACAGAATAAGATGGCATCATATCCTGGTCAAATCTGATAACAATCTTAGTCAATCCCGGATCAACCTCACAATCACCAAAAGCCGGAACCGTACTAACAACACGCGGACCACTTACAACACCCAAAGCTTTCACCCCACCCTGCGCCATCGCTCCCTCACAAACCAATCCCACAAAAACCAGCGTCAAAAAAAGTCTTTTCATAATTTTAAACAATTCTAATAAAATGATTCGCAATCCTGCCTCACCTGAAAATTGTAGATTTCTCATTTTCAGATTCAAAGTTATAAAAAAAAGGTCCGCCTCAAAATCTCTCTATATTTTGACAAATACCCTGAAATTTTCCCTGTCAATTATCTTTGCTTCTGAGTTATAAGTTGCAGTAAATGACTTAGGAAGATTTTGGGTCTTCTTTTTTGCCATTTAAATTCAATACCATAAGCCTTTCCGTTATTATCTTCGACAAAATCCACCTCCTGCTGTTGCCGGGTTCTCCAAAAGTAAGTGCGGGGTTCAATTGGATTGAATATACCGATAATAACATTTCTTTTGCCGTTGTCGTAGAAATAAATCTTCCTGTTTGTTTTTATTTCAAATACAATAACATTTGGTGAACGTATTCACGATTTGTCAACCTGGCAGATAAGAATTCTGATAGTAGTCCAAAATAAGTCTGCCAGACAACAGTAATTATTTATTCTCCATCAAATATTTTAATCCAACTGGAAAAGATTTTCTTGAATTTGACCAGTCATGCCAGCCGTTAAACTCTGAAAATTTGTAATTATATTCTAATCTATCCAAAACCCGGGTAAATTTTCGGTTTGAGTTTAGAATTATAGGCTCTTGAAGACCCCAGCCCAAATAAAATCTGATATTTTTTTTGTCGCTGGTTTGAAATTGTTTTATCAGCCAATCTGAACGGTGCCAGTTAATAGGTGGTTCTTCAATTACAGTATCTCTCCAGAAAGAACCACTTTGCGATAAAACATTACCGAAAATGGAATCATGATAAAATGCACAAAAACCCGCTGAAAGACCACCATAGCTCATTCCGCCAATAATTGTCTTTTCCGGGATTTCAGTCACATTCCAATTTGAACGAATATATGGCACTAATTCTTTTACAACAAAATCTTTAAACGCAAAATTCAAAGGGAGTTCTTTATCCCTGAGTTCTTTAGTTGGATTATCTATAAAAACTGCTATCATGGGCTCAATTCTTTTTTCCCTGATCATATTGTCCAAAACATTCGGTACTTCGATCCGGTTTAAATAAATAAATGAGTCGAAAAGGTAAATTGTGGGATATCCATGTGGTATATTCTTATCGTACCCTTCAGGCAAATAAACAGTAATGTCTCGTGTGTTTTTTAATATGGTGCTGGTATAAGCGACCTTAATCAACTGACTTTTTACATCATAATATTTCTTTTTGTACAGAGAATCTTCATTATTTCGTAAATCGAGTACGGACCAACTGTAATCCTTTTCTTCTCCCGTAGGATTTCTGTTGTCATTTAATGGATCAGGAAAAAACTCTTTGGTATTACTTATAGTGTCATAAACAACAAAGCGATATGAGAAGCAAATATCATTGGGCATATAATAGGTGCGATAAAATAAACCCGTATTCTTTAATCTTTTTAGTTTCCTGTCTCCAAGGTTTCTGTCATCATAGTTACCAAAGATGTCAAATTCAACTGTTATATTCTTTGATGTATCCCTGTAAATGAACGTAATATAGAGATAATCATCGTAAAGAGAATCTTTTTCTATCAAAGGAAACTTCTTATGATTCTTGAAAAACAAATCTACTTTTTTGTTCAGGTCAGCATTATTCAGATTATTCCACCTGGCAATCATTGGACTAACTGACTTGCTAGGCGATTTGATTTCTCTAAATTGTAGAGTCTTTTCCTCATTCGTTGTACAGGAACAAATAATTATAAATAAAATAAATATCCTAAATACCTTCATAAATCATCCCTTTATGGTTACCAACGTTGTGCAAATTTTTCCATGTGTGGGAGTTTGAGAATGATTCTCTGTCACACGACAGAAAAGTTAGCCAAAAGCCATGAACATTCCAAACCGTCATCAACCCATGTAATAAATTTGAGGTTCGTGTTTTGTGGTTTATTAAAATCTAAATGGATTATCGAATACTTTTCTCTCTTCAATATATTTAATACTCCAGGAGTCAGAACAACCATTTCCCTTTTTATCAGTAATTTCAATTCCGATAGAATTTTTACTTTGTTCAATAAATCTAAATCCGTAATAATCTTCGATAGCATCCACTGTGTCAATAAAATTTGTCAGTTTTCCATCTCCCACAAAATATTTTAGTTCTTTCCCCTCAAAAATGTATAATCTTTTAAAAACTGAGTCATTAATAAATTCAACATAAACTTTACCCTTTATCAAGTTGGTTGAGTCAAGAAGGTCTTGAACAAATGTCAATTCTCTGTTATCATAATGAATTTTCTCATTTATAACATGTTGACTTGGAATACTTAAGGCTTTTTTCTCGTTGTTATTTACACACTGAGTCAACGTAATAAAAACCATTATAACAGAATACTAGTGATGCGTTAAGCGACGCATCTGCGCTTGTAACTTATTAATATCATATAATTTATATCAGTTCTTTGACAACTTCGATTTGAAATGAGTTCGTAATTTCGCGGGCTAAACCCCGCTGA
>JALOCI010000048.1 GCA_023227835.1 Bacteroidales bacterium | reverse complement strand
TTACTAGTGATGCGTTAAGCGACGCATCTGCGCTTGTAACTTATTAATATCATATAATTTATATCAGTTCTTTGACAACTTCGATTTGAAATGAGTTCGTAATTTCGCGGGCTAAACCCCGCTGATTATGAATGAAGGCAAGTATATCTTAACTCAAGTCACCAATCTCATTCCCAGGCAGATCTTCTTGCGACTTGTCAAGAAGTATAACGGAGACTATCGTGTAAGGGAGTTCAACTGCACAAACCAACTGCAACATCTTCTTTTTGGTCAGCTTACATCCTGCGAATCGTTAAGAGACATCTGCTTGTGCTTAAAGCAGCACAAGGATATCCTTTACGGGCTTGGAATCAAGAACTCGGTCAACGAGTCCTCTTTATCCAGAGCCAATGAGAGCAGAGACTGCCGCATTTATGAGGGACTTGGGCTGGCACTCATCAAGATCGTTCGCCCGTTGTATGCCAAAATGCGTCTTGAGTATCTTGTGCCTCAGGATCATGAAATCTTTGCCCTTGATTCTACGACCATATCCTGCAGCATCAAGTTGATGGAATGGGCTATGGGCAAGTATAGTAAAGGTGCGGTTAAAATGCATACTCTCATAGACTTAAGAGGGAGTATCCCTGTCTTCATCTATATCAGTGATGGACGCTGTCACGACAGTAACGTGCTTGACCTGTTGGATATTGTTCCCAACGCCATCTATACGATGGATAAAGCCTATGTGGACTTTGAAGCACTTGCCCGCATTAATGAAAACGGCGGCTTCTTTGTTACCAGAGCCAAGGACAACATGAAGTACGAGATTGTATCTAGTAACCACAATATTGACCAGTCCACGGGGCTGATGGAGGATCTCCTAATACGCCTTACAGGCAATAAATCCAGCAAACTTTACCCGAAAGAACTTCGCCTCATAAAGTATTGTGACTTAGAGACAGGTGAAGGGCTTTCATTCATCACCAACGTGACCGACCAGCTGGATCTCAATGGATTAGAGATATCCAATATCTACCGTCATCGATGGGATATTGAGTGCTTCTTCAAACTCATAAAGCAGAACCTCACAATCAAGCACCTCTGGGGATGTTCCGAGAATGCTGTCAGGACCCATTTGTGGGTTGCGATATGTTCCTATCTTCTGTTAGCAAGAGTCAAGGCAATATACAACAGCCCTTACTCAATCACAGAAATCGCAACATTGGTCAGAGTGTCTGCTCTTGCTAAAAAGGACCTGAAGGGACTTGTGACAGAGCCACAACCACTCATTCAAAATCAAGATGTCAATGAACTTACTTTGTTTTAAAAATTAACGCATCAGTAGTATTCATAATTAATGATTTACTATTTTGTTACATAAATTCAAACGAAACGAACCCTTTTACAACCTCCATTAAAGAGATTATTGTCCTCCATTCTGCATACGTTTCATTCCAAACAGCAACCCAACAAAAAAAGTGAATGCAGCTAAAAAAATGATTATACGCCTTTTATCTTTTTTTTAAAAAATGGTGATGTCAAGTATCTGTTACCAGCTGACGTTCTTATCCATCATTATAGATTTTTTAAATTTTCAAATCACTTACAGAACCAACGACTTTGTAATGAACATCATCAATAACCTCAAAATGCTTCTCTGCACAAGCTATTTTCATTCTTTCACTATCCCTTAGAAGCGATCTATCTTTGGCCGCTTTAGGGTCTTTTGTTTCTGCTACAAAATAAATTTTGGTTTCTTCACAATCCTCTTTTTTTATCAATGCCCAATCGGGATTATAAGGCCCTATTGGTGTTTTTATCTGGAATGTTTTAGGCAGCTTCACATAGAAAAGAATATCATCCCTTGAATCGCAATCCTCTGCAAACTTCTTTTCGGGTGTGCTGAGTGAATCAATAGCAATGTAGTTATACAGTGTTTTGGCCTGTTTCTTTACTGCAATCAGGTTTTCTAAGTATTGTTCAATCTCGGCTGCTTCAAACAGTTTCATTTCATAAACCTGCCCTGCAATACGTTCATACTGGATGCCGTTTATTTTGAGGCGGTCAAACTCCTGCTTGATGATACGGACAACCGTATCCATGAACAATTGAGGGTTATTGAAAATTTCAGCCAAACGATTTGACTGAATTACTATTTGGGTAATTGTATCTCTTGTAAGCTCCGTTTTGGATTGTATGTAAGCAACAAAATCAGGTATCTCGTAATTGGCATCTTTTACGATTCTCTCTTTTGAGCCTTTCTGTTCTCCGCCTAACTCAATCAGATTGCCTTTGTTATCTCTTATGAATTTAGCAACGTTCTTTTCCCTATATATAACTGGCTTTTCAATGGAAGGCATTGATTGCAATGCTGCGGCACAATTGGCAATAAGTTGCTGAGTGCTGTAATTTACTTTGTACTCGGTGCGGTGTTTTATTTTCTCCCACAACTCTAAAAACAATGCATCTTCCAACCATTTATCTTTCAATGATACCTTAGCCCTTTCCCTGGCATTCTTTATACGGCCTTCAAACTTAACTCCGCAATCTTCTTCAATTTCGCTTTGTAGTGCCTTTGAAAAACTCTCGTATGCTTCATTAGCAATAACCGTAAGACGGTTTACTGCCCTGTCTAAATTTCTTGCACCGGTTTGGTCAACGCAGAGGCGAAGCCCTCTGCCTATTTCCTGCCTTTTCTTAATATCTGATTTGGTTTCGTTGAGGGTGCATATTTGAAACACATTTGGATTATCCCAACCCTCACGAAGTGCGGAGTGACTGAAAATAAAGCGAAGCGGTGTTGCTGTATCAAGTAACCTTTCTTTATCCTGCATTATCAGCTTGAAGGTTTCATCATCTGCTTTGGTTGACTTACCTTCCTTGCTATCCTTCATCTTGCCTTTATCCTGACTGAAATAGCCGTTGTGAACTTCCTCGGCAGTGTAAGTAAACAAGCCTCTGTATGCTGGCATATTCTTCCACTTTTCAAAACTCTCCTCAAACCAAAGGGCAAACTTGCCTTTGCCCGGATTGCCTTGTTCATCATAGGTGCGGTAATTGGCAACCCTATCAATAAAAAAGATGCTCAGGACTTTAATGCCTTTGCTTCTTAACTCTTTCTCTTTCTTGAAATGGTTCTCTACTGTTGCATCAACCATTTCTTTCAGCATCTGGTCTGTTAAGCCGCCTACTGCCTGACCTTTGTAAACTATTTTACCGCTTGAAAATTCAATGTAGCCGTTATCTGCATCCAGTTCGTTAATGGTGTAACCATCTTTGTAAATATCCCAACCTTTGGAAAGTTTGTATAGATCATCACCAATTTTGGCTGTAACCTGTTTCTTCTGCACACCGCCTTTCTCGTTTACAAATATGGTAACCTTAGCAGTGATTGATTGCTTGGCAACCTTGAAGCTATCAACGTTTATAAATGCTCCTGAACTATCATTCTTTGCTATTACTGAATCAACCTCAATCTGCTTCACTAAGCCCAAATCATAAGCCTTTACAGGGTCTAATTTGTAAACAAGGTTGTACAGGTTTTTGTGAGTGGCCGAATAACGCAGGGTAAACAATGGATTGAGGTTCGTAATGGCTCGTTTACGAATATCAGTTTCCATGTTTTGCGGTTCATCAATAATTACAATCGGGTTTGATTTCTGAATGTATTCGATAGGCTTTACACCAGTTTCTCTTACCTGATTGATTACGTTGGCATCCTTGGTGAAAGAATCAATATTGATAACCAGTATTTGAATGGCATTGCTTTTGGCAAAATTGCCCAACTCTGTTAAGCGACCTGAATCATATACTTTGTATTCTGCCGGTTGGTTCTCGTAGATTTCCTGTAAGTGGTCAAACGTAATTTGAAGGCTTTTTAAAACACCTTCACGAATAGCCACTGAAGGAACAACTATTACAAATTTTTTGAAGCCATACACTTTATTCAACTCGTATATGGAACGGAGGTACACATAGGTTTTACCTGTACCTGTTTCCATTTCTAAGGAGTAGTTCGGAAATGAACATTCTACACTATTAATTTCGACCTTATCATCCGATTCAATTTCTTCTTGATACTTTAATTTCTCAATTGCAGTTGAAATTTCATCAGAACGTAATTGATTGCTTTGCTGAACCTTTATTAAGTTTACCAACAATTGCTCCTCAGACAAAGTCAGGTTATTACCTACGCCAGCCACAGTAAATTGAAGGCTGCCCTTACCAGTATCGGAAAAGGAATATTCAAAATCAGACTTATTGAGGTCTTGACCTTCAAACAAATCAACGATTGATTGAATTGCTTCAAGCTGATATCTTTGGTTTTTATCGAATTGTAATTTCATTACCGATTAAAAATTCGTTGAAATAAAAGTTCAAAGTTTTTATTCATTGCACCCCATCTAAACTCGTGATTGGGCGTTAGGTAAGGATACCCAGCAAATGTGTTTCTTGTTACAACTGGAAAGCGACTTACTTCAAGGCCGGTAATCCAGCCGTAAAAGCCAACTTCTTTTCTTGTGTAATCAACCCAACCAACAACAACAAAGTCTTTTGAAGCAGGATTTTGCTCCTGCGGATAGCCATAAGTCCAGTTATCATTCGGAGGGTTTGCTGTTGATTTTTTAGCGACTTTGGTATCGATTTTACTATCCTCAATTAAAAAATCAAATTCGTCCGAATTTCTTTTATCGAAGCCGTCCCGGTCTACTTGATATTCATATCCAAGTGACCTAAGCCAATGTTCGAAAGCAAGCTCGCCCATACAACCAAGCAAAGCCTTATCAACCCTTACATTGAATGAAAGACCAAAACGAGAATAGAGGCCATTGTTTACCATCTGCTCTGCTCGCTGCCTGGCAATAGCTAAGTTGTTGTCGAAGTCAAAATTTTGTACTATCATAAAAACCTGATTAAATTGATTTGAAATCAATTCCACTATCTTGCAGCCTTAATTGAATATTTGTTTTTAAGCAATCGTTGTTTTGAAATAAGGAATCAAGACAGATAAATGAACTTGGATTCAATTCAATCACTTTTGACAATACAGAATCATTGATTTTGTCAAGTGCAAAAAGAATTTGGTTCTGCTTGACAGAGTACAAAGTAGTATCTGCTACGTCAATTTTGTTGACTGTTGTATTAAGAGGGATACCTGATTTTAGCAACAACTCCCAGAGAATGTCGATAGAGGTTGTATTGCTTTTTTGGGGTTGATTAAAAATTTCAAGCTGCCGTTCTAAATCCTTTTCGTTTTCAATAATGTCACCACGCCAGAACTTGAAATTAGAAGAAGAAAGTTTATAGAACCTGAAACCTGTATCAATTTCAGAATTAAAATCTAATTCATATTTTGACTTCTTATTCAAACTTTTGTGAAGGAGAGTTAAACGTTCCCGTGTGATTTCAGAGATAGTTTTGAAACCTTTCTTATATGCTAAAGTATCCGGTTCAATTTTTTCAGGAAGCTGAACACAAATAAACTTCCTCTTACCGCCATCCTTTTGATTCATTTCGTGAATCGCCTGAGCAGTTGCACCTGAACCTGCAAAAAAGTCTAAGTATATACCATTTGTATCATCTGAAAAACCGAGTAAATATTTAATTAAACTTGGAGGCTTTGGAAAGTCAAAGACTTTTGCACCAAATAACCCTTCTAATTCGACACCTGCATTTTCATTAGTACCTACACCAACCTTAGCATTTATTAGGTTCGGTGGTACTTCTTCATCATACTCTAATTTTTCGTAAGAGGGACTTAGTTTTATCGTGGGGATATTGATTTTTGTACCCTTTTCAATTTCATCATCAAGTTTAGGTTGTGACCATTTGAACTTAGCTTTCAGTGAAACAGGTTTAATGAAGTAACCTTTAGATACTTCAGTATCTTCTAATAGCTCAATATCGTAGCTATCTGTACCATATTTCCCTTTCTTTATTGGGCCATCCTGAATACTTGTTGTAACAAAATTTGCAGGGAATTTCAAAATACCAACACTGTTCGTCTGGTTAAGCAGGCCGTTTGAACTTGGACTATTCTTTTTAACTCCCTTGAACTTTTCGTCATTTTTAATCTTCTGGTAGCACAAGACATACTCAATTATCTTTTTACTCTTCTTTGAAAGATTTGCAGGGGTTTCTGATTTTGCCCAAGAGAAAATATCAATGAAGTTTTCTTCTCCAAATACTTCATCCATTAGCAATTTTAGATTAGCTTCTTCATTATCATCTATGCTTACGAATATGATACCGTCCTCCCTGAGTAGGTTTCTTGCAAGAAATAGTCTTGGAAGCATCATTGACAACCAATTTGAATGGAACTGGCCATTCTCCTTTCTATTAGGACGGAAAAAGCCTTCTTTCATCAAGAAACCCTCATCATCTTTTTCGCCAACCCTTCTTAAATATTCTTCCTTTGATTCTGAAAACTTATCAGGATAAATGAAACTATCTGAACCTGTATTGTATGGTGGATCAATATAAATGCCCTTAATCCTACCATAATAGGCTTTTTGAAGAACCTTCAAGACTTCAAGGTTTTCACCTTCTATAAGTATATTCTCCGTTAAGTCCCAATTAAGTGAATCTTCAATAATTGGTGTCAATGTTGCCATTGTAGGCTTTTGCAAAATCTTGTAGGATTCCGATTTACCAGCCCAAGAAAGCTGATACCTCTCAGCATCGGTATTAATTGCTTCGCCTAAATGTTGTTTAAGCTGCTCTACATTGACTTTATCCTCGGTGAATGCACTAGGGATAATTTCTTTCAGCTTTTGGATTAAATCCTGAGTTATGTCTAAAGACGTTCCATTAATATTTTCAATTTCTTTCATTTAAATTTTAATTTATCAATTATATTCGTTCGCTGGAATGAAATTGCTATTTGGATATTTCAAATTATTGGTCAAAATTATCAAACTATACCCATTTTGCCAATTACTGATGGGTATAGATTCCAAAATCTAATTCTATGTATAACATTTCTGGACTTTCAATAAGTGTTCGCCAACTCGCTGTGGTTTTTATATTTTCATTTGTAACCTTCCCTAAAAATAGGACAGTTCCAAATTAGACAAAATTTATTACTGCCTAATATTCTAACCACTAGTAAATTTAATAAAAAAGATTAAACTTATCCTTAGTAAGGTACAAAATATCAAATATGTGTCAGTCATTCTCTCTCCGCTCCACTGGTTCCGCTCCATTCGAATTACTGACCTGTGTTCACTTCCGCTAAGAGATTGTTATCCTCCATTCCGCTATCGCTCCATTCCAGACAACAAACTCTATACGCTCCAGGAAGGAATCGGTATTCGCTCCGCTCATAAGCTGGAATAGAAATGAGCCCACGTCTGAATCGAAACTTCACCCATCAATAAAAAGAACATATCAAACGAATAATCTCTCCGGATCCACTCCCAGACTAGTTCCATTTCTATTCAGCTTTCCTTGTTATTCGTGCTCCACTCCGCTCCGCCCTCAATCAGGCCGCCCCTATTTAACATAATCTGAGCTTAGTTGTATTCAGTCGTTCCGCTCGCTCCACTCCGAACACAACCCAGATTATGTATAAATAGGGTCGTCCACCCTCTGTTCAAATATGATAAAATCCGCAGGCTTTAGGCCTGCTCCCCATTTTCTCATATTTGCCCAGAGGAGAGAAGAGCGGCACAGCCGCACCCACATCACAGCCTCCGGCTGCTTTTAGCAGTTGCTCCCTCACGTCCGCCCATTTCATTCCTGCCCACCGCTCAGCTCTTGGGCAGGAGCGCACTCCACAGGCTTGGCAGAAGCGGAAATACAGCATATCGCAGGGATGTTCGCAAGCTCACTACCTTGCTAAATGCTGTATATCCGCAGCAGTTCCAATAAAACATTGTGCCCAGAAGCCACCACAGAGCCGGCAAGCCGTCCCTGAGGAGAGAGCGGAAAAGAGTTACGCTGCTTCGCAGCGGCTTTTACAAATATCAATCGAATCTGAAATGTTCCGTTTGGCATCCCTCCGGTGCCTGCTCAAGCCACTCCGTAGCTTCTGCGACCTCCGGGATACCAAACTCCACATATCCAATCTAGTACGCCCGAACCTCCTATGTGCCGGCTTCGCCGCCACAAAGGAGAGAGTTGTATGGCGATGTCGGGTTTTTCATTCTACTTCGTTGCATTACAAACCCCACATTCACCATTGAGTAAAGGCGAGAGAGCTCCCTCAGCTCCGCTTCGGTCGCACACTCGCTTGAGGTAAGGCGTTCGCGCTGCTTCTCAGCGGCTTTTCCAAATATCAATCGAGTCTGAAATGTTCCGTTTGTTATCCCTCCGGTGCCCGCTCCAGCCACTCCGTTGCTTCCGCGACCTCCGGGATACCAAACTACACATATCCAATCTAGCACACCCGAACCTCCACTGTGCCGGCTTCGCCGCCACATAGGAGAGAGTCGTATGGCGATGTCTGGTTCTTCATTCCACTTTGTTGCATTCCAAACCCCACATTCGCCATTGATCAAAGGCGAGAGAGCTACCTCCGCTCCGCTTCAGTCGCACACTCGCCAGGGGATTGGTAAAAAATAAAAAAGTCTGCAAAGGAAGCCCCCGGGCAGTTCCTTGTCAAGGCCTTCAGCCCTTCGGGTTCGCCCGATAAAAATCTCCACCATGAGGGTGGAAATGACCTGCAGATTTATCTTCGTAGGGGCATATGGTAGTATTTTTATCGGCTCAGCCTTGACTAGTCCTACCCTGGGGCATAAAATGCAGTCCTTTTTTATTTTCTTTCTCTTTTTTCTGTTTTTTTCTTTCTCTTTCTTTTTTCCGGAATTATTACATGTGAGGGTGTGTCCAGCGGTTTAAAGGACTATTATTTACGGTCTTGATTTCCTATCTTTGCACTTAACCACAACTTTTACTTGTGGTTAAGACTTGTAACTTGTAAATGATCCCGGAGTCTATGCCTATCTATGAGCCAAATATCAAATTCTCTGACTGCTGGTCCTCAGTGGGCAATATCACATTCTATCACCGGAATGGGAAGTGCTACTGGAGGAGCAAGCCGGTACCGGTGTTTCCCGGGACAATGGGGCAGATGGAACACCTGGCGGTGCATCTGCGTGCATTGGAATCCTGGCGGTCTTTGAGTCAGGAGGTACAGATGCAATGGTCAGTCTATGCAAAGGAAGTGGCCGCACACCGGCCTCCTTTCTTGAATGAGAATCATATCAGTGGATATAATCTGTTTGTGTCGGCTTACCATGGTTTTGCTACTTTAGGGAATGAACATGTACCGGCACCTACAAGATTTGAGGAGTTTCCTTCTTTTTATGTTGAGTTTGTTTCTGCTGAGGTTGAGGAAGGATGCAATATGTTGCTGAGGTTTTCTCTTTTTGCTGGTAGTGCCGACAATCCTATGAGGTACCGGGCTCTTGGAAAGATTCAACTTGTTGAACCCGGGAGGGGTTGTCATCCTGGGAAGCTTCGCAATTATTTGTCGGTTGAGGCTTCTCCTGATTCATTATCGCATCGTATAATTCTTTTCAATATTCCTGAATACAGGTCAGTATGGGGTTTGGATCTCCCGGAGTACACTATGCACATTCGTTATTTACTCATAGACTCGCTAACCGGTTTTCGCAATTATCCTCACAAGTTATCTTGCTCATTTTCTTTATAAGTAATTAATTTACTTAATTAAATACTTTAAATAAACTTATTATATTTGCAGTATATTAATGCATTATATACATTTAATATTGCAATATTATGAAACTTTTACCTTCAGTTGCTTTTAATGACTTCTCCGGCTCTGCCGGTAATGTCACTGCACGAAAAACAGGAGACCGAACAGTCCTTTCGACCAGGACAAAACATTCCAAAAAGAAAACTATTTACCAGGCCGCAACTCGTTGTCGATTTGCAGATACTGTCAGAGGGTATGTTGACATAACCGAGGAACAACGTCAGGGCTGGATATCTTTAGCAAATAATCTAGGTTCCTACCACACATCTACTGGGAAAGAATATTCAATGACCGGTCACAACCTTTTTGTTGCTATCAATACGTATCGTAAAATTTGTGGGAAACCACAGAGTGACATTGCACCTCTGGAGCTAAAGCCATCAAATTATATTAGACTAGATGATTGGTGGCTGACTCCTGAACACATCGTTTTAACAGGTCTGGGAGAAAAAGAGAATCCAAACGACGTTTTGTATGTTGAGATGTATGTTGCACAAAGCCCTGCAGAAAATGATTGTTGGGACAAAACGGTTTTGGTAGCTATATTTCCAGATACAGATTGGGGTGACATTGATCTAACTAGTGCCTTTTTAGAGAGATTCGGAACACCTTTGAAGATTGGCCAGAAAGTGTATATTAAAGCGTGCTGGGTTGATTCAGAATGTGGTTATGTCAAGTATTATTCTCTAATAGGCCACATTGTTCAAGAGTTGTCAATTGAACATGGGGAAATTTACTTGCCACGTCCCAAAATAACTACAGCAGACTTGTATAACTATAATCGGCCATTTCGATTCGAGCGACTTGATTTCGAGATGTCTCCTACTTCTACGAATATAGTCATGACTTCTATTGACATGATTATTATAAATGATGGGAGTGACACACAAAATTTTATTATGGAAATGTACCCAAATACTATTGATAGAATCCTGTGGGCAAACTTATGGCTATTTTCTAGAGACGCAGCAGATTATCAGGTCTGTTTTATCTCAATATCTACTAATAATTTAGAAAATTCTAAACCTTTATCCATTCTAAATAACACTTTCATTAAATTTCATAACCGTACTGAATTTTTCGGGACTTACATTACATCTGAATAATATTAATGATTATGATAACACTAAATCACAATAATTTCGGTGGAGGTATAATTACATTGAATGAATTCCAAAGTAATGGCTTCTGCATTCTTAATGGCAAGATCGTCGTTAATCCGACACATCCAGATTATATAGTAGCTGATAGGTTAGAGCTTGATTTACCATCAGACTTCTTAATGTCTAAAAGTGCAATGTCAAGTGCCGTTCTTGTCTCAAATATATCAATATATAGGGATGGCACTCTTTTACGTTGTTGGATAGAAAAAAAGAAACTTTGTATTGAAAAGCTGACAGTATGGGATTCTTTTGGCAATTATGAAATTTATATCTATTCTGCATTTGTTGAGAGAGGTTATCGGGGTCAAGTAATACCTGCTTACATACAAAGCGTAGTATTTAACCAACCTGAACTGTTCCGTATTGTATACAAAGTGTATAAAGAAACACACGATTTCATTTTCATGGCACTTCTTTTTAACAAAAAAAATACTACACAAGGTCAAGGACCTTTTACTCTACAATTAACGTCTATTGCAACAGACGTTAGTATACAGGTTCCTATTTTTTTTGACAATCTCACAGGTACTAGAAGGACAGGAAACAATATTGTGATTGGAACTTTGGAAAACGGCAGTTTGACCTTTAACTATCCAGGCGATACTTCTTCATTTGGTGAAATTAGAACTTATCTCATATTTTATGCAATCCGTAATATTACAAATGTTACTTAAAGTAATGCGTTATATAACAATATTTATATATCTTATTATTTGCATATTATAAAATTTATTATATTTGCAATACTTTCATCCTTCAAACACTAAACCTATATGAAGTACACTCCAAGTATTGCCTTTGATGAATTTGCAGGATCTGCAAAAGGCGTGACCGCAGCAAAGAGCCGTGGTCGCAAATACATCAGGAACAAGGGCTATGGCAACTCTTCTAACACGACTTCTCAAGGTGACATCAAAGCCATCTTCAGCCAACTTGCCAAAAGTTTCAAATCTCTTACTCAGGCGCAGATTGCTGCCTGGAATTCTCTCGCTCAGACTCAAGAGGGTAAATCTATCCTTGGTTCAAAAGCCAAGATTTCAGGGTTGAATCTTTACCTTCGTCTGAATCATTGGGTTGTAGCTGCTGGCGGTACTGCTTTGGTAACACCTCCGGTTCTTGCCGGTGTTCCGGCTCCAGCTGATGCAACTCTCTCCCTTACTGCCAGTGCGTTCACCCTTACACTCGCAAGTATACCGGATGATGTTACCAATCTGAAGCTCATCGTAAAAGCTTCAATGCCTCAGTCAAGCGGCATTAGCGATGCATATGCCAAGGCTGCCATCATCGCAGATCCTCAGACCCCTGTAACTACAGCCATTGCTCTCAAAACATCTTTTGATACCAAGTACGGAGCTCCAACAGCCGCTACTCCAAAAGTTTTCGTCAAATGGTTTTACGTTAATACAACTACCGGCGAAAAGTCTGGAGAGATGATGGGACTGGCTACACTGACCGCATAATAAGTTTTCACCACCCAACTTATCCTAATCCTAAACCTATTCTTTCCAATCCCTGCCTTGTAGTGATACAATGCGGGGATTTTCTTAAACCAATAGTTATGACACCGGAATTAATAATACAATCGATTGCAGCATTGTTGGGCACCGGAGGGTTTGTTGCATTATTTCTAATCATTGAAAAGAAAGCAGCTGCCCAGGTAGCTAATACAGAAAAAGTAAACGAACAATGGCAACTAATTGTTGCACAGAAAGATCGTGACTTCACAACACTTAATCAAAAGTATGAAGCGGCCACGGAAAAAATTGAAAAACTCTATGATATCAACACAGAGTTGCGTACACAACTTGATGTGGCCAATACAAATTTTGCAGTATCAAAACTGATGCGCTGCCATGTTACTCAATGCATCAACAGAGTACCTCCCTTTGGTAGCACAGAAGAGGCAAAAAAGATTCTTGACGGAGGGCAGAAAACATGAAAACACCCATATCCAAGCATTTTAATTATGAAGAGTTTGAGTTCAGCCAAAAGGCAAATGAACTCGGCATCGACAATAACATCCCTTCCGACAAAATACGTTTCGCCATTAGGCTCCTTGTGTTAAATCTTCTGGAACCTTTGAGGGAAATACTTCAACGTCCTCTTATTTTGACAAGCGGATATAGATGTCCTGCACTAAACAAAGAAGTAGGAAAAGCAAATGATTCTCAACACTTGAAAGGAGAAGCCGCAGATTTACACTGTGAGGGTGCCCTGGAAGTATTATCTCTTGCACAAATTGTCCTAAGACACAAACTCCCTTTTGACCAGATGATTCTTTATGAATCATTTCTTCATCTATCTTTTAAAGCTAACGGACAACAAAGGCGCCAGATCCTATATGACAAATCATACAAGGAGGCTCAATTATGATTCCATTAAACCGAGTAAAACAAATTATAAGAATATCCTTTATTGCAATTTTTGCGATTCTGAGTTCTGTAGTAATTTTTAACATTGTCCAACGCGGCAGAGGTGACGGCCGGATATCAGAAATAGTAACCAAAGTCGACACTTTATTTCTGCATGACACCCTACGCATTGAGAAACCAATACCTAAAATAATAAGGGACATTGACACATTCCTTGTCGAGACAAAAGACACCATCAAGATAAAAGATACCATTTACATCAAACTTCCTAAAGAACAAAAAGTCTATCAAGGCAAGAACTACCAAGCATGGATTTCCGGATATCGTCCGGAACTGGACAGCATCCACATATTCCGCAACACACAGCAAATAATCACCTCAACAACCATCAACTCAAAGCAGAAGAGAGGCCGGTGGGGCATCGGAATTCATGCCGGCTACGGCCTCACATTCCAAAACAATGCAATAAAACCGGCCCCTAATATCGGGTTTGGTCTGAGTTACAATTTGCTGATATTCTAGCTAATTAGATATTTTTTTTCTAAATTTGTATTGTCAGATGACGAGAGTCATACGATACATTTAAGCAAAGAAAGCGTTGGATAATTAAATTCAACGCTTTTTTATTCTTTTCTATTATTGCGGACGTCCTGCGGACGTGTATTAAAAACAAAAAAACCAAAATATTGGAATTCAATAATTTGGCTTTTAGTCTGGTGCCCAGAACAAGACTCGAACTTGCACACCGTAATCGGCACTACCCCCTCAAAGTAGCGTGTCTACCAATTTCACCATCTGGGCTGCGGGTTTGCGGGTGCAAATATAGCACCTTTTTTTAATTTTAAAAATTTTATAAATAATTTGTAACTTAGCGTAAAATAACAAATAGTACCATGAACGAAAATTTCAAACGACAGATTTCCAATACTGATAATCTTGTGGAGATTAGCGAAATATTATCAGAAAGCACTGCGTTGTTGGAGAGCATATCAAAATACAAGAAAAATCCTTATGACCCTCAGTTCTCAAAGGATGGTCACATGATTCCCATAAATTTTGACAAAAAAGGCGACACAATATACCTTCTCGGAGAATATATTGAAAAAGAGGATGATAACAGCTCCATTATCGAAATTCTGTATGACGCAATAGAGAATAAATTACTAACCAGTGCCCATCCGCTTATGAAAAAAGGTCTTTTCTGCGGACTTGTTGAAGCTTGTGCCATAAAAAAACTTGGCTTTGATATTACATCCGATTCTGAAATTTCTGAAAAGGATTTTTTGTATAATGATATAAACTCTGCCATATTAGTCAGCGTAACCGGTGAGCAGGAGGGTAAGTTTGTTGATTATATGTTTAATAATGGAGTCCGCCTTACTCTTCTGGGTCATGTCACCAAAGGAGAATTAAGACTGGATGACCTTTCATTCGGATTTATCAGCACCTATTTAGAATAATGGAAAAAGGACTGAGTAAGGAACACTCGACAATTTCCGCCATGTTCAACTCAATTGCAGGCAAGTATGATCTTCTTAATCACTTGCTCTCCTTGGGTATTGACAAGGGATGGAGAAGAAAATTGGTAAAAAGTCTGAAACGGTCGTCATCAAAGGTTGTTCTGGATCTTGCCTGTGGCACAGGAGATCTTACAATTGCCCTTTATAAGGAAGGATTTACAGTAACCGGTGCAGACCTGTCTATCAATATGCTGGAAATCGCTCGACATAAAAGTGAAAAAATTGCAAAAGAAGGGCACCCCCTTCCAAGCTATATTGAATGTTCAGCGGAGAGTCTTCCATTTGAAGACTCGTCTTTTGATGCGGTTACTATTTCTTTTGGGATTCGCAATTTTCAGAACAGAGATACAGCACTCCAGGAGATTCTCCGGGTATTGAAATCAAATGGACGGTTGGCAATTCTGGAGTTTGCAACACCAAGGAATTTTTTGTGGAGAGTGCTCTATAATACATATTTCTCTGTAATATTGCCAATTATAGGAAGGATTATATCAAAAGATGCAAGGGCATACAGATATCTTCCTGAATCAGTAAAGGAGTTCCCGCAATACGAGACATTTTGCAAAGAGATAGAGAAACAAGGATTTAAAAACATTAACTTCAAGCCACTTACAGGTGGTGTTGCAGTTTTATATTTTGCAGAAAAATTGGGGTAACTGAAATCATATCATTAACACTCTACTCTGTATATTATCTGCTGGCAATCTTTGCTTCTGCCAGAATAATGTACAAGAGGCTCGACCCCGTGAAGTCACTCTCATGGATTGTTGTCATTCTTTTCCTTCCATATATCGGGCTTATTCTTTATCTGTTTTTCGGGCAGAACTATCGAAAGGCAAAAATATACAGCAGAAAGGGAGTTAGGGATGAACGCTACAGACGGTTCATGAGCAATAAACAGAGAAGGCAATTTAAGAACAATCCTGAAACTGTTCCGATTGAGCTTCATCAGTTCAGAAAGCTTATTAATCTGAACCTTAAAGGGAATAACAGCACTGTCGGGCAGAACAGCTGCGTCGAGCTGTTCTTTTCCGGCAAGGAGGCCCTTGACTCCATGTATGACAGCATACTCGACGCAAAACAGCATATCCACCTTCAGTCATATATAATTGTCGATGATATTGTTGGCAATAACTTCAAATCCCTGCTCATATCAAAGGCCAGAGAGGGTGTTGAAGTGAGAATTATATATGATGATGTGGGTTGTTGGCAAATGAATGAGGGATTCATTGAGGACATGATAAACGAAGGTATTGAGGTGCTTGTTTTTGCTCCTGTAAAGTTCCTTACACTTGCGTCAAAAGTTAATTACAGGAATCACAGAAAAATCCTTGTCGTAGATGGAACTGTCGGGTTTCTTGGAGGAGTGAATATTGCTGACCGGTATTATAATGGCGGCAATTTTGAAGAGTGGAGGGACACTCACATGAAGATTATAGGAGAATCTGTATCCGCTCTGCAATCCAGTTTTCTTCTTGACAGATACTTTATTATCAACAAACAGATGAAGAGAAAGAAAAAATATTTTCCTTCAATTCACCCGTCAACATATAGCAGTTCTGAAGAGATACAAGCTCCGGTCTATTCTCAGATAATCACATCAGGTCCTGACAGTGACTGGGCAAGTATAATGCAGTGTTACTTCCAAGCTATTACAAATGCGAAAAAGAAGATATATATCATAACCCCCTATTTCACACCTAATGAGTCCTTGCTTGATGCCCTGAAGATTTCAGCTCTTGGCGGACTTGAAGTCTCAATAATGATACCGGAAAGAAGCGATACGGTACTCGGACACTGGAGTACCATGTCCTATGCATCGGAGTTGCTTGAGGCCGGAGTTAAAGTATATCTCTTCAGCAAAGGTTTTAACCATTCAAAGGTTATATCTATAGACGGAGAGTTCTGTATCATAGGATCGGCAAACTTTGACAACCGTTCATTAGAACACAACTTTGAAATCACAAGTATTATTTATAACCGGCAAATTACAGAGCAAATCGACATTCAGTTCTTAAAAGATACCGAAAGATGTAAGTCCCTGGCAAGTTCAAAATGGGCGAGACGAAGTGTCAAGAACCAGATAAAAGAGGCATTTGCCAGACTATTAAGCCCACTTTTGTAGATGAATAAAAATACAGCACCTAAGCACCTCCTCGCCATAACCTTGTCTTTAACGATTTTTATTAATCTCTGTCATGCGCAGGGTAAGATGACAGAATGCAGTTTCGGAATAGGAGCCCTCAGAGCGATAAACAAGATTCAGATTAATCCGGGGACAAAGCTAAGAAGCTATACAGGAAAATCATTCTCTGCCGAGTGGTTATATAATACGGAAAATATGCCTGTATTTTGCATCCGAACCAGTGCAAACTACATATCAACTTTTGTACAACGAAAAAATTTCAAGATCAACACACCTCGTATTTCATGGTACTCGATTCAGGCTGGTCCATCCTGCTGTCTGGCCACCTTTGACAATTACAGAATAGGCGGGCAACTTCTTGCCGGTGGGGCATATCTCCCCTATTCTGAAAAGAATGGTTATTTTTTTGGAAAATGTTTTGGGGTAAATCTCTCTACAAGTGTATTTATAGAGAGGGATTTTTCAGGATTCATCGTACTAAAAGCGTACGAATTTCTGGAAGGTTTGTTTTATGATAAAAGCTGTCATCATGTTATATCATCCACTATGGGATTATCTGTAAGTTTAGCGTTTTAAACTTTTTCCAATATACATGGTCTTATTTTTAATTATGCTGTTTTTTATAATGATTTTCTGCTGTTTTAAGTTAAAAAATCAATACCAGCTTAGGAATTTTCATAATAATACATATATTTGAAATAAATTAATTACAATATGTTCACAAAGAGTATCAAATTAACAATTTTTCTTCTACTACTTGCCGGTAGTATAACTGCCCAAGTGAAAAACCCAGTAAAATGGAAAATCGAGTACAAGGAGAGTGGCAAAAATGTCTATGACTTGATTTTCAATGCAACCATTGGTGAAGGGTGGCATCTTTATGACCTTGGACCATATACCGACGGCCCTAATCCAACCCAAATCAATTTTGATGAAAGCAGCAACTACAAAAAGGTCGGTGGCGTAAAAATGCTCATTCAACCTAAGATTGAGTTTGATGAGATGTTCCAGATGAAAATCGGATACTTTTTGAATAAAGCTCAGTTCTCTCAGTCAATACAGGTTGTCTCTAAAGATTCTGTAACAGTAAAAGGCTACGTTGAATGGATGGTGTGTGACAACGGATCGTGTTTACCGCCTACTGAATATGAATTTGCCGTTAAGCTCCCAGGAGTTAAAGGTTCTGCTGTTACCACACCTACTCAAAAGCCGGCTGTGGATAATACTGTAAAAAATAACATTTCAGCACCAACCCAAACCTCAACACCATCATCTGCTATAACTGAAACTACTCCGGTCGTGGCCAATGTCCCTGATTCTATTGCTTCTGCACCTGCCGGTGATGTTGCTGTAGCGGCAGTTGACGGAAAAGAAGAGGGTAAATCCCTTTGGGCCATAATTCTTGAGGCAATTGCATGGGGATTCGTGGCGCTGCTCACTCCTTGTGTCTTTCCTATGGTACCTATGACTGTATCATTTTTCCTTAAGAACAGCCAGTCGAACAACGGATCGGATTCAAAGGCAAAAGGCAAATTGATGGCCTCTTTATATGGATTTTTCATAATTGCACTATATACTGTTCCTATTGCTGTAATCATTTTTGTAACATACTTCGCCGGTGGAGAGGCTGTAACTGCCGATATATTTAACTGGCTGGCCACACATTGGCTTCCAAACATAATTTTCTTCCTGGTATTTATGGTATTTGCAGCATCATTCTTCGGTGCTTTTGAGATTACAATGCCTAGCTGGATGGTCAATAAATCAGACTCAAAGTCCGACAAGGGAGGTGTTATTGGTGTATTCTTCATGGCTCTGACTTTGGTACTTGTCTCTTTCTCGTGCACAGGACCTATTGTCGGGACTATTTTGATAAAATCCACTCAGGGTGAGATATGGGAGCCGATTATTACAATGTTAGCCTTTTCGACAGCTTTTGCCCTGCCATTCACAATATTTGCGTTTGCTCCATCATTGCTAAAAGAACTCCCGAAGTCCGGCGGATGGCTCAACTCAGTCAAGGTTGTCCTGGGATTTCTTGAAGTTGCTCTTGGGTTCAAATTCCTCAGTGTTGCCGATCAGACATACCATTGGGGCATACTCGACAGAGAGGTTTACCTGGCAATTTGGATAGTGGTATTCTTTCTATTGGGTCTCTACCTTTTAGGGAAAATCAGATTTGCCTATGACTCTCCTAAAGATCATGTGGGGGTTGGTCGTCTGGCTTTGTCTATTGTTGCATTCAGCTTCGTAGTCTATATGATACCCGGTATGTGGGGTGCTCCTCTCAAGGCCCTTTCCGGTTATATGCCGCCTCTAAGCTCACAGGATTTTAATCTCTATCAGGAGAAACAAACCGGGGGCATGAATGCGGAAGCGACAAGTAATGACGGCACTACGTTTAACGCAAAATACAGCGATTTTCTTGAATTACCACATGGCCTTCAGGGTTTTTTCGAATATAACGAAGCCCTTGCATACGCAAAGAGTGTTGGGAAACCACTATTCGTAGACTTTACAGGTCACGGATGTGTCAATTGCCGTGAAATGGAGGCAAGAGTATGGTCTGATCCACGGGTTTTAAAACTATTCAAAGAGAAGTTTGTAATGCTTGCTCTTTATGCTGATGACAAAAAAGAGGCAGACGAGAAGGATTGGGTTACAAATGAGAGTGGTCGTGTATTAAAGAGCATAGGTAAGATTAATTCACATCTTGCCATGACCAAGTTCAACGTAAATGCCCAGCCTTACTATGCAATACTGAATCCTTTCACAGAGCAGCATATCACTCAGCCGAGAGGTTACAATCTGGATATTGAGAGTTTTATAAAATTCCTGGAATCCGGATCGGAAATTAAATAGAAATTTCGTTTCTTTTATTGATAGAAAGAGGTGTCCAAATTGTTTGGACACCTCTTTCGTGTTCTCACATAAGTTCGATCGGTCACTTATCATTCAATGCCAATCGATTGTTCATTTAATTCTCTTAAACCTATAGAGTTTGAAAAAATAATGTATAGAGATATATAATAACATCATAAGAAACAAGAACGAGGATTCAGGCGCCTTGTTAAAATGAGGGAACAAAACTTCACATAAAGCCTGTTGATCAAGAACGCTGCATCCTAAAACAAAGAAAATATAAGCTATTACCAATCTTATTATAAAGAATAATGTAATTCTTTTCATTGATTTAAAATTCTTTAGTCCAATTTAATAAATATATCACAATAAAAAAAACAGCCCGAAATGAGCTGTTTAATTAATGGACAAAACCACCTTTGTGACCCCGACAGGATTCAAACAAGTGTTGAATATAAGTCTGTTACGGGCAATGTTGGTTTGGATGTTGGTTTTTGGGGTGT
>JALOCI010000111.1 GCA_023227835.1 Bacteroidales bacterium | reverse complement strand
ACGCCTCGCAGGACGGCGGGGCCTTCGCGCTGCTCGCGACGGTGCTGGCGGCGAACCTGACGACGTACACGCACACATCTCCCTCGACGTCAGTGACGTGGGCGTACCGGGTCGCCACGTACAACGGCGCGCTGATCAGCGCGCAGTCCGCATCATCGAACACCGTCCAGCTCGCGGCCCCCCCGAACGCCCCGACGGGTCTGGGTCCGTCGACGATCCGGGACGCCACCGAAGACGTGACGTGGTCGTGGACGCACAACCCGGTGGACTCGTCCCCGCAGTCGGGGTTCGAGGTGCGGCACCGGGAGGCCGGTGAGGTCACCTGGACCACGGTCACGGTCACCAGCAGCGTGTCGCAGTGGATCCTGCCGGGAGGTACGTACGCCAACCCCGAGACGGTGGAGTGGCAGGTCCGGACCAAGGGCCTAGACCCATCCTACGGGGCGTGGAGCGCCACCGCCACGAGTCCGACGTCGACCAGGCCGACGGTGACCATCACCTCCCCTGCGGATGGCAGCACCCTGGACACCTCCCAGCTGGTCGTGTCGTGGGCGTACTTCGACGCTGAGGGCGCACCGCAGTCCGCGTGGATCGCCAGACTGGTCAACTCTGCGGGCACCATCGTGGAGGAACAGACCGTGGCGGGCGCGGCGACCACGACCACGTTCGCCACGGTCGTCGCCGACGGCACCAGTTGGACTGTGCGTGTCATGGCGGCGGACACCCCCGGGCTGTGGTCGGCCATAGCCGCCGCAGCATTCACGGTGGCCTACGCCCTGCCGGCCGCGCCGACCGTGGACCTCACGTGGGACCCGGCTACTGCCGCAGTCACGGTCGCGATCACCAATCCGGAGGTCTCCGACCTGTCGTTCCCGTTCGGCTACGGCGAGTTCGGCGATGGCGGGTTCGGGGGCGACGGGTTCGGGGGCGGCGGCGGGGTGCCCACCGACCACAACGAGGTGTGGAGGTCCATCGACGGCGGCCCGTGGGAACTGATCGCGTCGGGTGTGCCCCCGAACACCACGACCACGGACTGGTCCCCGACAGTGGCCGGAACCAACGCGTACCGGGTCGATGCCGTGTCGGCGCTGCCGTCGACCGCGACCTCAGCAGCGGTCGAGCAGGTCACCGCCGCCACGGGCCTGTGGGTGTCGGGCGGGCCCGGGTTCTCCCAGGTGTGCCTGGTGCGTTCCAACGTCGAGATCGGGATCGAGACCGGTCGGGCCGTGAAGGTCCTCCGCCAGTACGCAGGGCGCGACTACCCGATCGAGCGCACCGGCACGGCCCGCTGGCACAGCCTGACCATCGACGCAGACATCCTGGCGGTCCGGGTGCAGCAGGGCCTGGCCTCGGCCCCTGCCGCGTGGGAGGCCCTTGCCGATCTGGCGGGCCCGCACCTGTGGCGTGACCTCGACGGCAGGTACGTGCAGGTGTCTCTGGGTGCGGTGAGCATGCGGCGCCTCAGGGGCGGCCACGTGTACCGCCTGTCGGTGACCGCGACCCGGGTGGACGCATGACCGCCCTGTGGGTGCCCCCGGGGCCTGACCCGCTACTGACGCACCGGGTGGAGTCGTGGCGCGTCGACGTCCTGGCCCGTGACGACTCCCCACTCGGCGAACTCACCGGTGTCACGGGTGGCACCGTGGAGCACAACATCAACCGGGTCATCCACGGTGGTGGGCGCCTCGACGTCGACGACCTCGCCCAGGTGCCCGACTGGCTGGACCTGCGGGTCCGCACCTGGTGGCAGGTCGAGGGCATGGGCCCCTGGCCGCTCGGGACATTCCTGTGCTCCGCGCCCAGCGAGCAGCACAAGGCGACGGGGCGGGCGTGGTCCATCGAGCTCCTCGACAAGCTCACCATCCTGGACGAGGACAAGGTCGACGGCACCTATGCCCTGCCGGCCGGGACGGTGGTGACCACGGCCGTGCGGGCTGTGATCCTTGCGAGTGGCGAGACGGCGGTGGCGATCACCGACTCGGCCGAGACGCTGACCGCGGCGATGGTGTGGGAGGCGGGGACCTCCAGGCTGCGGATCGTCAACGACCTGCTCGCGGCGATCAACTTCTTCGCGCTGCGGACCGACCTGCACGGGCGGTTCGTGGCCGCCCCGTATGTTGCGCCGGGTGACCGGGCCACGGTCCGGGACCTGACCGGCGACGCGATCGTCGTCGAGGAGTGGACCCGAGACCAGGACCTGGCGTCGGTCCCCAACCGTGTGGTGCTCGTCGGGCGTGGCTCCGGGGACACCGAGGCACTGGTGGGGGTCGCGGAGAACACCGACCCTGCGAACCGCCTGTCGATCCCGTCGCGGGGCCGGGTCCTGACGCACACGGAGACCGGGGTGGAGTCGTCCTCACAGGCCGTGATCGACGCCCTCGCGGCCCGCAAGCTCGCGGACCTGTCGGCGCCGGCGGCGACCCGGGTCATCGAGCACGCCCCGGTCCCGGTGGGGCTGCATGACGTCGTCGCCCATGAGGGTGTGCGGGGTGCGATCCAGTCGTGGTCGCTGGACCTGAGCGTGGGGGCCGACATGCGCACGAACCTGCGGGAGGTCGCGTGATCCGCCCCGAAGACCTCGACGTCCTGCTCCCGGGCCCGACTGCGGCTGGGGACTCGTGGCGGTGGGCCACGGTCACCCAGGTGTCACCGCTGCGGGTCCGCCTCGACGGCGACACGGACCCGCTACCTGTGACCCCCGACACCCTGACGGCCGTAACGGTGGCTGACCGGGTGTGGTGCCAGCTCACAGGCCGCCGTGTCGTGGTGCACGGGGTTGCGCAGTGAGCACCCGACCGCCGACGGACCTGACCGACTGAGGGAGACCCACCATGGCCATCAACCTGACCGACCTGACCGACGGCACCACTTCGTGGGGCACCCCCCTGCGCGGGCACCTGACCGACCTGGACACCCAGGGCCTCGCAGCGCAGGCGTCCGCCGCAGCGGCGCAGACCACAGCCGACGACGCAGCGACCGCGGCCGCCGGTGCACAGTCCGACGCCACCCAAGCACTCGCAGACGCCGCGGCCGCTCAAGCCACCGCTGACGCCGCGTCGGCAGTGACAGGAGTGGGTGTGACCGTCTCCGGCAACATCCTGGTCGCCACGACCAGCACACCCGCAGGCATGGTGGCCGGGGACCTGATCGTCGTGGTGCCCTGATGGCGACAGGCGTCTACTACGCCCACCCCGACGGGTACCTGCGGGTCGGCGGTACCGGTGAGCTGAGCTCGGTGTGGAGTGGGGCACCGAAGCTGGGTCTGGCTGAGCGCGCGGCCCTGGATGCGGCGTGCATCTCAGCCGGACAGATCACCTACGTCCCCTCGGCTGCGACCACGGGCCTGCTGCCGGGCACTGGCCCCCTGAACCTGAACCCTCTTGGAGATGGCACCACCGAGGTCGCCGCGACCTGGGGGCCGTCTGCTCTGTCCGAGCGCATGGTCTGGGGTCAGCTCAAGCCAAGTGCCGCTGGTGCGTCGTCCATCGACAACTCCTGGATCGCCGGACCACGCCCGGACATCGTGGCTGCCAACCCGGCATCGACCGGGTACATCCGGGAGACGTCCAACCTGGCCAGGGTCTGGGCCGCTACGAACTGCGTCTT
>JALOCI010000110.1 GCA_023227835.1 Bacteroidales bacterium | reverse complement strand
TCGGTGACCAGGGCCGACATGCCGTCGCCGACCTTGGCCAGCTTCATGCCGATCGCGCCGATGCTCGGGCCGCCGGCGGCGTTCAGCGCCTTGAACGACTTTCCGAGGCCGCCCAGCATGGAGCCCATGGAGGTGCCGACGCGCCCGATCACTGCCGATGCCGCGTCCTTTGCGGTGATTACGAACCCGGCCCCCATGGCGTTCATGCTCATGAAATCAATCCTACGCTATCCAGGCGCCCCCTGGCCACGTTTTCCGGCTAGGCCCTTGACCTCGTTCCCCCTGCGCTCGGTCGCCCACTCGTAAAGCTCCAGGGCCTCCCCGAGGGTTAGCTCCCCGGTCTCGGTCCAGGACATGCCCAGGCCGCCCCCCAGGGTGGGAATCCAGCACAGCGAGGCCCGCAGGTCCCGCAGGGTGTCGCTGTCCAGGTTGCCGATCACCCAAGGCTGCTGTCCTCCTCGGCGTTCGCCTCGCTGTCCGGGTCGTCCTTGGTTCTCCCCTTCGCCTTCCTCGCCGCGGTCCCAGGCAGGAGCAAACGGTCGAAAGGGAGTTCCGCCGCCGCCTCGGCGCCGCACTTCGGGCACTCGGTGCGGATCGTGGTGTCCACCCCGCATTCGGCGGCATCGAACGCGGCGCGCAGCTCCTCGGCGTCGTCGCTCCCGAGGCCCGGCCAGTTGCCCTTGGGGCTTTCGCCGTCCAGCCAGTCGAGGATGTCCCGCTTCTCCACGCCCTCCACGCTCACGATCTGGGATCGCAGGTTGATCGACATTTCCCGCCCGGGGTGCTGCACGGTCATGCGCTCGATCAGATCCTCGGTGCCACCGGTCGCGAGGTTGAAGAACACCTTGCGATCGTCGATCGTGGTCTCGAAGGGCTGCCCGCTGCGCACGCGCTCGCGCGCATCCTCGGACAGCGGGATCATGGGCAGGTCCTTGCGGATCTGGACCTTCTCCTCCCACCGGTTGGCGCACTGGCGCTGCCGGCAGGTGAACCACATGTCGAACGTGTCGCCCTCTTTGTAGGACAGGGCGCGCAGCTCCAGGAGCGCCCACCAGAAATCGCCGCGCAGCATCTTGTCCCAGTCGGGGCGACCCTCGGCCAGCAGGAACGGATAGACACCGGGATCGACCACCCGCAGGGTGCAGCGGTTCAGCACCTCCACGAGCCCGTTCGGGGCGCCTTTCTTGTGCCGCTTGTTCGTCTGGGCCAGTCGGTTCTCGTCGGCGATCGAAACGGACCGCAGTTCCACCACGGCACTGGACGGCAGGATCACGGAATCGGTGCGCATGTTGCCTCCTTGCCCCACGCTGGGGGCCTGTTCCTTTACCTAGTGGCCGGCGCCGCAGGAGCCCAGGCGCCGAGGAGGCGGGGGCAGCCGGCGGCGGCGGCCGGCCCGAACACGGATCACGCGGGGACGCGCTCCCAGTATTCGGGCTGAATGATCACGGACTCGACCCGGTTCTCGTCCGCGTCGTTGTCCCAGTCTCCCGCGGCGTAGCGGCGGCAGTAGGCGTTGAAAACGGTATACCGCTCCAGCTCGCTGCCGTCCCTGTCCAGCTGCACGATATCGAACGTGCGGTACAGATCCGGCGTGTTCATCCCCGTGCCGCTGGCCGCGTCGTAGGTGTCGCGGATCCAGTTGTACAGGTCGAAATCGTCGGTCACCCCGCGCTCCATCGTGATCTCCGGGAACTTGACCGTCCCCGGGCTGTTGTGCGGGTGCAGGCGCCCGCCCTCGCGCAGCTCCACGTTGGCGATCTCGATCGCCAGCTCGCTGCACTTGGTGAACGCCGCACGGGCGATCCCGTCGATCTCGATCACGAACTTGAATTTCGTGTACCAGTTGGTGGGCGTGCCCATGTCCTCGATCCTCCTATCGGCTGGCGGTCAGGCCGCCACCTGTTCGACCTCGTGCCCTCGGCCGTGGCTTACGCGGCGGCCAGCGACTCCTCCAGCCCGCGCGTGTCCTGGGTGACCAGGATCACGATGAACTCGGCCGGCTTGTTCGTGGCCAAGCCGATCCTGACCGTGAGCACGCCAGCGAACACCGCGCTCGTCGGGTTGAGCTGGTCCGACACGTCCACGAAGAACGCCTCGGTCGGGTTGGTGGACCGGAAGGCCCCCTTCCCCATCTCGCGGATCAGGAACGCCCGGATCATGCGCTCGGCCCGCTTCCGGTTCTCCCGGTTGTTGAAGCGGTGCTTGAAGTAGACCATGGCCGAGGCCACGGCCTGCTCGATGAAAATCACGCCCCGGCGCTCGCCGATGTTCGGGAAGTTGCCCGTCGACTTCAGGGTGCGCCCGCCGTCGATATGCCAGCCGGTGCCGGGCAGCCGCGTGATCGGGTTGATCCGCTTGGGGTAGATCAGGTCGCGGGTGCTTTCCTTCTCCACCGGGTGCATGGAGCTGCCGCCCGGGTCGTCCTCCACGCCCATGAGGCCGCGGATCACGCCGAACGATCCGCCGACGCCGGCGGGGGACTCGTACACCCCGCCCAGCTTCTGGTCGTTCGCGGCGTACTTGCCGGCGATCCAGCCCGAGGGCGCGATCGTGATCGTGTCGCCCGTGCCGTACACCGACGGCTGCGGGTTCGACACCTTGATCCGCGGCCAGTAGATCGCGGCGAACTCGCTGGACTCCAGCAGGCTGGCGGTGGTCTCCACGTAGGTGACCATCTGCGCCGCCGTGTACTGGGCCGGGGGATCCAGAACGCAGAACATGGAGCCGTTCCGGTGCGTCTCGGCGTAGGTGATCATCCCCGCGTGCACGGCCGGCGTGGCGCGCCCCGGGACGATCAGGATCCGGCCGGTGTGCACCGTGTCGAACACGTACAGGCCGGTCGGCCCGACCTCGTTCCCGAGGTAGTCCGAATCGGCCAGCGCGACCATGCCGTCCCCGCCGCCCGCCAGCGCGGTGCTGGTCCCGTTCGCCGGGCGCTTCAGGACGGCGCTGTACGCCAGCAGCTGGTCGGTGACGTGCACCAGGTCGCTGCCGTAGGTGAGGTGGTTCACGCGGGTTTCCACCCAGTCGGCCGACGTCGCGTCCATCGTGACGTTCGGGAACGTCTCGCGGACCGCGCCGTTGACCAGCACCTTGAAGTTGAACGAGGCGGCGGCGCCGTTCGTCGCGGCCTCCACCTTGGTGGTGATCGCGTCGGTGTAGCTGCCCGGGGTCTTGCCCTCCACGAGGAGCGTGTCCTCGGGCGTGGCCGCGGCGCCGACGTGCGGATCGTGGTCCAGGCCGAAGTCGATCGTGCTCGTGCCCGCCACCTGGATCGACGCGCCGGCGCCGGTCGCGATGGTGTGGATCCGGGTGATCGTGTTGCCCGAGATCTCCACGTCCACCGCACCGACGAGCCCGGCCTCGGCCTCGATCACGGCCTCCACCTCCAGCGCCGTGACCGCGCTGTTGTCGTCCACGTTTCCCGTGGACGGGGTGACAGCGCCGAACGTCAGGTCGGTGGCCGTGCCGGCGCCCACCGCGATCGTGGCGCCCAGGCCCTTGCGGTCCGTGACGATCTTCGCATGGCCGGCGGCCTCCACGACCGAGACGCCGACGAGCTGGCCGTTCAGCTGGCTGATCACGTCGGCCACCGTGTAGGCGCCCAGCGCGCCGGACCCGGACCC
>JALOCI010000004.1 GCA_023227835.1 Bacteroidales bacterium | reverse complement strand
CTGCCGTGTAAGTGTGTTTGTCGATAATGAATTCATCAGACTTAAAATAAAAGGGAGTGTTGTTTTCTATTCTTACATTTTCAGTGCGGGAATACTCCCGGATTGCACTAATATTTAATAAAAATTTTCTTTCAGAGTCTAACCCGATATTGTCATATTCAAATCTGAATCCTCTCTGGTAGCCTGATTTAAGACTTAACGTAAGCGTGTGGTTAAGTCCCCATAAATTGTATGCCTTAACTCCCGTTTCAAGTGTTACTCTGCCCATATCGCCTCTTCTCAGCCAACTGCTCATGTTCCTGTCTTCAAGCACAACATTTACCATGGGCCAAATATACCATCGTTCCTCAGTCTCAATGTATATATCGATATTATTTGGATTCCCGCTACTTTCTTTATAATTAAGGTATACAAAGTTGAAAAGAGAGAGGTTGATCAAATTTTCTTTTCCAATAAGAAGAAGATTGTCAATATTTTGTATCTCAACAGAATCTCCTGTCTTAAAAGGCAGTTCCCGTATAATAATGTCTCTTTTAGTTATACCATTTTCAGGAGTGTATATGTTTGATATATAGTATTTTGATTGCGAAAAAAGCTGGCCCGGTAAAAGGAGCAACAGCAAAAACAGACCACCAGATATCAATTGATTACGCATATTCAAATTTATGAATAAATGGCATAAGATGGTGAGAACTACAGAAATTTATAAAAAAATTAGGGCTTTGTTTTGAATAATCAATAAAATAGTGCTATTTTTGTTCGTTAAAAAATTCGACTAACCCCTAATATTAATTTATCATGACAAAAGCGGATATCGTTAATGAAGTTGCAAAAGCAACTGGAATGGAAAAAATTGCTGTCCAGAATGTAGTTGAAAGTTTCATGGAGAGCGTGAAAGATTCTCTTTCAAAAGATAAAAACGTTTATCTTCGTGGTTTCGGAAGCTTTATCGTTAAACAACGTGCAAAGAAAACAGCCAGGAATATATCAAAGAACACTACTTTGGTGATCCCAGCACACAACATTCCTGCTTTCAAGCCTGCAAAGGTGTTTATGAATAAAGTGAAGAACAACGTAAAGTAATAACGTCATTACTTTAGTAAATTTTAATAATTATGCCAAGCGGAAAGAAAAGGAAGAGACATAAAATGGCAACTCACAAGCGTAAAAAACGTCTTCGTAAGAACCGACATAAAAAGAAAAAATAGTTGCTATTTGAGTCTTCACTGAGTGATAATCTAAAGTAAGCCAACTGGCTTACTTTAGATTCTTTTATTTATAAACGTAGATGGAGAAGGATTTAATAATTGATGTATGTTCTACGGAGGTTTCTATCGCCCTTCTCGACAATCATAGATTGATCGAGCTGAACAAGGAGCAGAATGACGGTAATTATTCAGTAGGTGATGTGTATATTGGGAAGGTAAAAAGAATAATGCCGGCCCTCAATGCTGCTTTTGTCGATATAGGAGACGAGAAGGATGCATTTATACACTATTTAGACCTTGGATTATCATTCAAGGCCTTGGATTATTTTACCAAATCTATTGTCCAGAGCAGAAATCATCAGGCTCTCTATTCTGATATAAAACTAGGAGATATATTGGAAAAAGAGGGGAAGATTTCAGATGTTCTTAAGCCTGGACAGTTCATAGTTGCACAAATTGTAAAGGAGCCGATTTCAACTAAGGGCTCCAGATTAACATCAGAGATATCTATTGCCGGCCGTAATATGGTATTGATGCCATTTGCCGACAAAGTAAGTATTTCTCAGAAGATTACCTCAAAGGAGGAGAAAAAGAGGCTGGAAAGGCTGGTATACAGCATTTTGCCGCCAAATTACGGAGTCATAATCAGGACTGTTGCTGAAGGTAAGAGAGCAGCGGTTTTGGATGGAGAACTAAAATCACTTATAAAAAAGTGGGAAGATTCCTGGTCCAAAATTGCAAAAGCAAAACCTCCTCAATTATTGTTTACGGAAAACAGCCGGACAACTACAATACTGAGAGACCTTCTCAATGACTCTTTTTCAAGTATAGAGGTTAACGATGAGGCAATTTACAACGAGATAAGAGAGTATATAGCCCTGATTGCACCTGACAAAGAAAAAATTGTCAAGTTTTATAAGGGGGGTACTCCGATTTTTGACCATTTTGATATAAGCAGACAGATTAAAAGTGCCTTTGGAAAGGTTGTCCCTATAAAACAGGGAGCCTATCTGGTAATTGAACATACCGAAGCTCTGCATGTCATTGATGTCAATAGTGGAATAAGAGCCAAAAGCGGCTCGGATCAGGAACAGAATAGTTTTGATGTTAATATGAGCGCTGCTGATGAAATTGCAAGGCAGCTCAGATTGAGAGATATGGGAGGTATAATTGTGGTAGATTTTATTGACATGGATTCAAATGACAATAAAATAAAGCTTTTTAAACACATGCAGGATCTTATGCAAAGTGACAGAGCGAAACACAATATATTACCTCTAACAAAGTTCGGGTTGATGCAGATTACACGTCAAAGGGTAAGACCTGCCACAGAAATAAACACAACCGAGAATTGTCCCAGTTGCAACGGAACAGGTAAAATAGCTTCAAGTCTTCTTATTGATGATACAATTGAGAGGAAACTCGCTTATTATGTAAAGGAGAAGAATATTAAAGCCTTTGTTTTAAAGGTAAATCCGATTCTTGCCGCCTATCTGAACAAAGGTTTGTTTAGTGTCAAATATAAGTGGGCTAAGAAGTACAAATGCTCGCTTAAGGTAGAAGCCCATACGGACAACGCGCTACTGGAGGTTAAATGGTTTATGCCTAATGGTGATAAGTTGGAAGATTGATTACTCTGATTTTTTGCAGATAATAAGTACTTTTTTATCACCTGCAGTACAACCAAAAATATAGATATCACCTCCGTCAGAGATTTCAAGGACTCTCTTTAACCCTTCAGTGGTTAAAGGGAAGTTCCTTGTTGCTATATTTGCCTTTGGGTATATATCCCTTAATCTTGCAATGTTTTTCTTTTTATATTCTATAGAATCTATAACCTTAAAAATTCTTCCCGGAAAATCTGATAATCTTTTATCAGAAGAATATAAGTGTGTATGTTTTGCAAGCTTTCGAAGATTAAAGCTAACGGCTATTGTAGAGAATGCTCCAGATTTTATTATTGAACTATTAGGTTCATAAAAAAATTCTAAAGGAATATCTTGCAGATATTCAGCATTGGTGTTTCTTTCTGTGCCGAGGGTGAAATTAAAAAACTCTTCTTTAAGTTTTGTATAGTTAACAGTAAAGACTGGTATATCCTTTATATTTTTTTTCTCCCTTTCACTAGGTTTTATTAGAAATAAAAGTTCCTTACACTCGTTATTAACCGAAAGGATGTGAACCTCACAAATATCAGGAATTAATCTTATTGATTCTGAGATATCAAGCATAGGTGATGCTTTGACAAGAATGGCGGAGGATATTGCAAGAAGCTCATCTTTAATGTTCAACAAATCTGGATTACAATCATCAAAGGCAAATACTCTGCCGGCCCGTTCAGAGCGCCTTGCCGGATCTACATACAACAATGATGCTGATGGTAAACCTAATCCTGGCAATACACCTCTTTCCACAGTTTTATTATGAAATATTACATTCTTCACACCAAGAACGGCAAAATTATGTTTTGTGGCCTCGAATACCTCTGTGTCTGCCTCAATGTAGTGTAATTCAGACGAAACTTGTGACAGATAATATGAATCAACGCCATAACCGCCGGTAATATCTATTGAAACTTTTCCATTACAGAAACGTTGTTTGTATTTTGCAGTTAACCAGGAGCTTGCCTGTTCGGCATTTATTGTTTTCGGAAAAACAAGAGAATCAACACCTCCCCATTCAGGAACTTTCTGAATTATTTTTTTTCTGGCGACAATTGAAGTAGCAGCCTTCCTGACATCAATCCCGGGGAAGTTACCTGACTTTAGAAGAAGTTCAAATACCTCTTCATTCGCATGTTTATTAATGAATTCAAGAAAGGGGGTGTCGATTATCATTATATGTATGGAATAACTTGCAGGTCTTTAAATCTGTATACTGTATATTTTTGTACGGGTTTACCAAGACGGTGAATGTAGATATGTCCGGCAACCTCTACGCTTTTGAAATATTGGTTTCCAATCTCAGTTCCTGAGCGACTCCTTCCTGAGTGTTCAAGATAATAAGCACTTTCGCCGATTTTGAATCCTCCATTATTCATTGTGGTGAGTATGTACTTTCTTATATCTGACGATGAACCAATGGCTTTAACCGGGATTTTTTCCGGATAAGCGATGTAGTATTCAGCCTGCGCCGCAAAAAGATAATTGTCTGATACAATGTATGCATGTAAAGGCATTTTACCTATAGCAACATCCATTGTCCTTATTTTTTTAAACTCCTCGGACAGTTCTCTCATCCCGTATCTGTCAATGGATGGATCATAATTTCCTATTGTGGCATCGGGATTCTTTTTAACCTCTATACTGAATAGCCCTATGTATAATTGAAGTATATAGGCTAATATTATGGAAATACAAACTGTGAGACTGTACTTCAGGACTCTTGGGAACTGAAATGTAAGATTCAGCTTGTAACTCCTTGTTTCTATTGAAGCAGCCGCTAAAAGAAACAACGGAAGAATACCTGTTGAGATATTTCCTGTAAGTATGAGCGGAAGTGATATTGTTATTAAAAATTTGAATTGCTGGCTATTGATGTATCTTAATTTTTTAAATGACAGTATCGATATAATAATGACAATGATATTGACAGGATTGTTTTCAATGATCAGTTTTATCGGGTCAGGTGAATTCAGAAGATGATTATATAATGTATCAAGGCCAAGAAATATTTGCAGATTATGCCAAACAATAACAGGCCATGTAAGTAGTAATGTTATTAACATTGAAATATACAGATATGGCCTTCCAAAAGCTTTTTTATCATATAATGTTATGTATAGTAACGCTCCGACCCATAAGAGAACTGATGAAAAATGGGAAAGAGTAGCCATGCCTATAAAAATGCCGCTCATTGAAAGCGATATATTTGACAGAGTCCTTGATTCTAGTCCAAGATTATATTTCATTATAAGTCCTTCATGCAGGAAGTATATGGAAAGGAGGAGAAAGAGTAGCTGGGGAGTTTCGGCAACAACTAATGTTCCTGTCGTGAATGAACAGAACAATGATGATGTATATAATACAGCTGCGTAGAAGCCGGTTGTCTCACTCTTTATACGTCTTCCGATAATGTATATGAGCCATGTTGACAGGGCCGATATCATAATCGCTCCTGCCCTGATAAAAAGAGGGTTGTTAAATGCGAGATTGCACGTTGTAAGTTGTATCAGCCACCCTATCATAGGGGTGCTCTCCATCTGGCTTAGTGTGGGGTATAAGGCAAAAGACCAGCAATATGACTCTTCTCCGCTTAAATCGATGAAGTAGGCCATAACTGAACGGATAATAGTTGCCAGACCTATGAGAAAAATGATTTCTCTTTTATAATTTGTTTTCTTCATTTTAGATAGAATGTATCTTAACTAAACGCTTACTAATTATATTGAATCTCCACAGAAACAAAGATGCAGCAAACACCAAACCCAAAAGTAGTCCGACCCAAACTCCGATTGCACCGTACCCAAGTATATTCCCGCAAAGATAACCCAAAGGTAGACAAACTAAATAATATGAGATAACAGAAAACAACAAAGGTTTCCTGACATCTGCCAGAGCCCTCAGACATGCAAGACATGCAAGCTGGGTTGCATCAAAAACCTGGAACAGAGCAGAAATAATAAGAAGCCGCGAAGAAAGGTATATTACTTGAGAATCAGCCGTGAAAGCTAACGGAATAAAGCTTCTTAGCAGAATGTATAAGATGCCGCAAATTGACATAAGTCCTATACTTAAATGTATAGCTGCAAATCCCGCCAATCTCATTGACTTATAATCGCCATATCCGTATTGGTGAGAAACCCTGACGGTGGCTGCAGCACCTATACCCAATGCTAGCATGAATGAAAAACTGCTCATACTCATTGCAATCTGATGGGAAGCAAGTGCTATCTTGCCATTCCACCCCACCATTATGGCACTGAGACTGAATGCAGTGATCTCTACAAGATTTTGCAATGAAAGGGGAACGGATGTTTTCAGTATTCTTTTGACTGTTTTCTTGTCAACCAATGGCTTCCTTAATAATTTCACATATTGTCTGTAAGCATGTAGTCTAAGGTATAAAACAATAAAAGCGCCACACATTAAATATCTGCTTATTAATGTGGCTGTTGCTGCTCCCTTTACTCCCATGGGGTCAAAACCGAAATGACCATATATAAGTATCCAGTTTAGGAATATATTCATGGAGTTACCGGTAATTGTAATGTATAGAGCATATTTAGTTACTCCGATACCTTCAGAAAATTGTCTCAGTCCAAAAAAAAGCAGTGCGGGAATCATTGATGCCAATATAATATAATAGTACTCTCTTGCTATGCTCACAACATCTTCCTGCTGTCCCATGGAATCCATAAAAAGTCCGATTGAAAACATAATGGAGGTAAGAAATACAGAGAGCAAAATATTGGTTATGAAGGATACCTGCAACAATCTGCTTACATTGTTGTGGTCTCCTTTGCCGAAACAATGGCCGACATGTGGTGTGACTCCTTGTGTGAAACCAATCCCGAAAACCATTCCCAATATGATAATTGAGTTGGCAAATGTGACTCCTGCAAGTTCTGATGTTCCCAAGTGACCAACCATGATATTATCTGCAAGGTTAACCGTTATCTGTCCTGCCTGAGTAAGCATAACAGGTATGGCCAGCTTGAGATTTCTACGATAGAATGGTATGTACTCTTTTATATTCATGGGACAAATATACAATAGTTTGATTTTTGAATTTGTCCTATTATTGATTAAATTTGTTATAAGTAATTTATTAAATCCAATGTTATGGCTACGGATTATTTATTAAAAGCCCAGTCGTGGCTTGAAGGAAGTTTCGATAATGAAACTAAAGAGGAGATTAGGCGGCTGATTGAGACAAATCCTAAAGAGCTGGAAGACTCTTTTTACAAGTCTTTGGAATTTGGCACTGGCGGTTTGCGAGGCATCATGGGTGTCGGCACAAATCGCATGAACAGATATACTGTCGGAATGGCAACACAGGGCCTGGCTAACTATCTTATAAAGGCAAACAAGAACAGAAACTCATTATCTGTTGCTGTAGCATTTGATTGCAGAAATAACAGCGCCTACTTTGCAAGAATCACTTCAGAAGTTTTTGCTGCTAATGGATTTAAAGTCCTGCTTTTTCATGAACTTAGGCCGACACCTGAATTAAGCTTTACTATACGACATCACGGATGCGTCGGTGGTGTCATGATAACAGCATCTCATAATCCTAAGGAATACAACGGATATAAGGTTTATTGGAGTGATGGTGCGCAGATTATTGCTCCACATGACGAGAATATCATAAAAGAGGTATCCTTAATAAAAGATCCGTCACAAGTTAAGTTTACCGGAGGAGAGGCTCAGATACATGTCGGAGGAAGTGAGACAGATGAGGCTTATCTGAAAGCTGTTCTTTCGCTTGCTTTGTCACCTGAAATAGTTAAAACGCACAACGGGTTGAAGATTGTATATACTCCTCTTCACGGTACCGGTGTCAGGCTAGTACCGGAAGCTCTCCGAAGAGCCGGATTTACCAAGATATACAATGTGCCGGCACAAGATATAAATGATGGGAATTTCCCTACTGTGGCTTCACCAAACCCGGAAGAGAATTCAGCTCTGAAAATGGCGGTGGAAAGAGCTGTTGAGGTTGATGCAGATATTGTACTTGCAACTGATCCTGATGCAGACAGAATTGGTGTTGCCGTTAAGGATAACAATGGCAGTTTTGTACTGCTTAATGGGAATCAGACATCATCATTGCTTACATATTACTTACTGGAAAGGCTTTGTGAACTTGGAAAGCTTAAAAGAACTGAAAAGAACCCCGGCTTTTATATGGTTAAGACTATAGTTACCTCGGATTTGCTTAAGAGTATTGCCGATTCATACGGTGTTGAAATGTTCAATGTTTTGACAGGATTTAAATATATAGCAGACATAGTAAGACAAAATGAGGGGAAAAGAGTATTTATAGGAGGAGGGGAGGAGAGTTACGGATTCAATGCCGGTGAATTTGTCAGGGATAAAGATGCCGTACTCTCTGCTGTTCTAATATCAGAGGCAGCTGCATGGGCTGAAGAAAAAGGGAAGACTCTTTTTACTCTTTTAATTGATATTTATACTCAATTCGGGTTTTATAAAGAAAGGCTGGTGTCCGTGACAAAAAAAGGTATTGATGGTCTTGAGCAGATAAAGGATATAATGAAAAAATTCAGGAATGAGCCATTAATAACTCTCGCCGGAGAACAGGTTGTTTTGATTCATGATTATCAGAAATCCGAAACGGTTGATCTTATAAGTGATCTGAGATATTCAATACCACTACCTAAATCAGATGTTATGCAATTTATAGGTGATGGTAATTCTATGGTCTCTGTAAGGCCTTCCGGAACAGAACCCAAAATCAAGTATTATCTTGGAGTTAAGGCTGAATTGAATAACCCGGAAGATTTCTTGAGATTGAACAATGATCTTGAAGAAAGATTGGACAGAATTCAGACGATTATTACATCTATTTAGAGGCGTGCTTAATAATGATATTTTTAAGCTCATCTTTTCTTATGGGCTTGGAGATATAATCATTGAAACCTTGTTCAAGCACACTATCCTTGTCTTCAGTAAATGCAAAGGCCGTCTGGGCAATTATCACCACACCGGTATTCTGTTCTCTGATTAATCTTGCAGCATCAAAACCATCCATTACCGGCATACGCAGATCCATCAGGATTATATCTGTGTCGGGATTTTGGTTGAATAATTCAACAGTCTCCACTCCATTACGGGCAAAGATAAGGTTATAGCCCGAAGATTTTAGGATTGTCTTAATATATAGCGCATTAGTCTCCTCATCTTCTGCGACTATTATTTTTAAAGCTCTGTTTTCTTCCATGTTTTCTGTAGATTTATTTATAGAAGATTTTTCAACATACTCGTCTCCGGTTTCACCTTGATAGGAGAGAGGTATTGTGAAAGAAAACTTGGATCCAGACCCAAGCTTTGATTCTACCCAAATAGAACCTCCCAGGATATCAATATATGCCTTGACTATGCTGAGGCCTAATCCGGCACCCTCTGCACGGCTGATAGAGTTGGACTCGACTTGTGCAAAACGCTCAAATATCTTGTCAAGCTTACTTTCCGGAATGCCAATTCCAGTATCTTTCACTGATAACTCGATGAAATCTCCGCAAAGATCGGCTTCTATGATAATTTCCCCTTTAATAGAATACTTGATGGCATTCTTAATAAGATTAACCAGAGAGGCGTATATTTTCTCATAATCTGAAGTTATTGTAAGATCTGTGATTTGTGCTCCAAATTTAAGCTCAATTTTTATCCCTTTTTTTTCAGCTTCAGGCGTGAAAAACGTTACAATATCAAGAAGCATGGATGATATACAAACCTCAGAAAGTTTAATCTGAATAATACCTGCCTCTATTTTAGAAATGTCAATCAGATCGTTGATAATTTTGAGCATTCTGTGGCTGCTCTTTTCGATTATATCTATATAAGTGTTCTGATCCTGTAAGGAGAGGGCTGGATCTCTCAAAAGCTCTATAAAACCTAGAATTCCGTTCATCGGAGTACGGATTTCATGACTTATATTTTGAAGAAATGCAGTTTTGAGCTTATCACTCTCCTGAGCCCTGTCACGAGCTTCAATGAGTTGATTAATAAGAATTTTGCGATCTGAGATATCCTCTTTTATTGCAATGTAATGGCTTATTGCCCCATCATCTCCTATTATAGGAGAGATGGATATATCTTCCCAATAGTACTCCCCGTTCTTTTTTCTGTTTTTCAGTTCACCACGCCACTCCTTGCCAGAGAGAATAGTGTCCCACATGTTCTTATATACAACATGGGGGGTATCCCCAGATTTCAGGATTCTTGGATTTGTGCCATTAACATCCTCAAATGAATATCCGGTCGTCGTAATAAATTTAGGATTGACATATTCAATCTTGCCATCGGCATCTGTAATTACAACAGAGGCAGGACTCTCTGTAACAGCCTTTGTGAGTTTTACAGTGCTCTCCTCTGCACTTTTTTTGTCGAGAAAAATCTTTATCTCGTTGGCTATCAATTCAATTATTTCAATGTCAGAAGCATTTATTGCATCAGGATTGATGTAATTCTGGATAACAATCGCACCTGATACCCCGCTTTCGCTTCTGAAAGGGACTCCAAGCCATACCTGGGCCATTGCCCCTACCTGTTCTATTATTCCTTCAGAAAACAGATTTAAAATATCCTCTTTTTTAGCAAAGATTGTTCTGCCTTGAGAAAGGACATAGCCTGTCATGGATTTTTTTGCCGGCCAACTTTCTATATGTATGTCAATATCATTACGATTTATTCCGCCTATTGAAAATGTGTCAGTAAGCTCATTATAGAAGGCAACGTATAGATTGTTGTCAGGGATAATTGAATCTATCTCGTTTGATACTATTGTGTAAAACTCCGGGAAATTTTTGCACGATAAGATTGAATAAGCAAGGTTTCGTTGAATCTTGAGAAGAAGCTCGTTACGTGTATTGTTGGTAATGTCCTGATACATTATTGCAATCTTCTTAACCCTTCCCTTAAATTTTATAGGAAAAGCAACAGCACTTAATACCTTCCTCTCTCCTCTGAATCCAAAAGCTCCAGGATCAAAAATTATTTTTTTAAAAACCTCATTTTCAGAAGCCAGAGCTTCTTTGAAAAACTTATTCCATCCAAATTCGATGGATGTCTGGTTTGTAAGGATATTAAATTTTGATATGACTTTATTCTGATGAACACTGAATATGGATTCGGATGACTTGTTAACCTTCTCTATGACACCGGATGTACTTACAATGTGAATGCTTAACGGAGACTGGTCAAATAAAGAATTAGCATATATCTCGCTCTCCTCTGCAAGCTCCTTGGCCATTATGAGTTCCAGACTTTGAAAATGACGGTTAATGTATTGTCCCAAAGATGACGCAATACTGCTCATTGCATTTTTGTCACTTTCACTCCAATAATTATCTACATCAAAGTTTTTGCATTCAACACCCAGAAAACCCCACTCGGATGACTCTACAAATATTGGTATTATTAAGAATTCACCCCATTCAGAGAAAGGATGGCTTTCAGAAGAGACTATAATGCCTTTTTTCAGATTTTTCAATATCTCTTCCGGCAAAAAACTAACAGGAATATTCTGATGCTTACTTTCGAAAACTCGTTTTGACTCTTTTCCCTGTTCTTTTTCGAATCTCAGGCTGATAAGCTCATCACCGTTGATTATATCTTTATTAAACTCATAAATAAAGACTCTGTTGTTTGGTATGGACTCCCCGACAATCTCTATAACCTCGTTGACGGCATCGTAGAAATTATGATTGGAAATAAGGATCTGGCTGGCCTTGACGGAGGCTTCAAGTAAAAGGCTGTTCCTCTTATTAAGGTCTGTAAAGAGATCGTTAAGCCATTCTGACAGCTCCTCTATTTTCTCAACTTTATGAGCCGGTGTAAGACTTAACAATTTCTTGTTAATGATTTCCATCGTGTCAGTATTGGTCCGTCCTTTCATCTTCTTTGCCTGAAAAGTGTTAGTGAATAATTAATAAGATTAATCAGTATGTATAATATAAATATTGTAAGAATGGCTATAGACCAGGTGAATCCTAAAATAAACGAAAGAGAGGTAAGGGCAATAGATAAAATTATTAGCGAAAAACGCAATTCATTACCAGTCCATTTCAACGTTTTTAATTTTAAAGAGAACATAGGGACGTTACAAACCAAGAGAAATGACAGTACAATCGAGATTATAGGAATGAAGAATTTAGAATCCAATAATGGATTTAAAAAATCATTATACAAGGATAAGTGAATTAACATGCAAATCAATAGTGCATTAGCAGGGGTTGGCATTCCAATGAAGTTCTCAGATTGTCTTGTATCAATGTTGAACTTGGCCAGTCTCAGTGCTGAAGCAATGACTATTGCTAAAGGAATAAATGTCAGCAGAGAAATGCCATGAATAAGTTCAAAACGATGAAACAATAATACCGCGGGAGCAAGTCCAAAGCTTATAAGGTCTGCAAGTGAGTCAAGTTCTTTTCCCATCGGGGAGTATGACTTCAGAAGCCTGGCAGTAAAACCATCCATGAAATCGAAAATGGCTGCTGCAATTACCAGATAGACTGCTATTTCAGCATTTCCCTTAAAGCCATAAATGACGGCAAGTGTTCCTGAAAGAAGATTAAGGCTTGTTATCGTGTTGGGAATATGTCTGGTAATACTCATAAAGGATTTTTTATATGCCTAGTTTTTCCCTTAAATTTTTTGGGATTGAATTTTTATTAACCAACATAGATACACTTTTAGCTCTCACATAACTTTCAGACATATTCAGATAGCCTCCGAACGCTCCGTCTGTTCCCCATGAGTTCTTGGTTCTGTAATATATTGTTCCGTTCTGATCTTTAACAATTCCTGTGAGTAACATAAGATGGTCATCTGTAGTGACAAAAGATTCAAATCCATTCTGGCGGCTATTCTGATCAACTTTTTTCTCAATATATAATTTTGAAAAATCAATCTCTCCCGCACCTTTCTCAAGAATCGGATTTATTGCAACTCCATTTTTATGAGAAAATCCCTTTTCGCTGATATCTCCGTCCCACGCAATACAATAGCCGGCTTTTAACGCATAATTGATTACCTCCATAAATTCATCTATAGGTAAATTGTACAACCTGCCGTAATCCCAGTTGTCCGGTATTTCAAGAACTGATGCCTTGTAGTATGGTAAATGGCTGAAACTTGTAAGCTCGACATAATCGTCAAGATTAATTCCCAGGTATTTAAGGAAAGTCTGAGGGGTGTATGAAGCTCCTTTATATATGAAATTTTCAGGTCTTTTGCCAAGATATGAATCAAGCAGGTTGTTCATAATCTTATAATACTCGGGACTTCTTTGTCTTAGCTTGACAGAGACATTGGCAACAGCCTCCATGTATTCACTTAGCTCACTATGATTATGAAATTGAGAATCATATTTTATACCATTGTAAACCTCTTCGGGAACAATCCCATTTGTCCGGTAAACATCAATAAGCATGTGTGCTATACTTCCCTCACCAATGTTGCCTTTCCCTTTTCTTAAATAATTGTCCTGAAGCCTGTTGAGGTAATTTTGGTATACCACATACATCTCAGACAAGTCAAATTCGCCTTTTCCTGTTCTGATAAGTTCACTTTCAATAAACGCAGTTGTGGCAAAACACCAGCAGGTACCAGTCCTTGCCTGATCTTTAACCGGAGTTACTTTATTACGGCAAATATCCGTGAATTGGTATGGCTGCCCGACAGCAAGATTAAAAATTACCGCCAGAAGAAGCAGCGAAATTGTTAATATCGTCTTTTTCATGATTTTATTAATTAATCAATACCCAATTTTTTTCTTATCTGTTTAGGAACCGAATTTTTGTTTACGACAATATTCATTGTCTTATATTTTATATATGTTTCAGATACATACCAGAATCCTTCAAATCCGGCATTGGTTCCCCATGAGTTCTTGACTTTGTAATACTTATTGCCATTCTGGTCTTTAGCTATACCAAAAATAAGCATTCCGTGATCATCAGTAGTCTGAAGATTGTCATAAGATATCTGTCTTTCTTGTTGTGAAATAACCCTTTCAGGCAAGATTTCGTCCAGAGTGTTCAGCTTACTTTCTATCTCCTGAGGGGTTTTGCCTATCCATTTTTGTTGGTCAGAGCCATTCATATTGGCAACCTCCTGTTCCGGGACGATTGCGATTCCTTTTCTTGTAAACCCTTTTTCACTGACATCAGCACCCCAAAGTACCGTATAACCGTTTTCTATTGCATAGTCGAAAATTGACATCATATCATCGACAGGGACATTATATGACAAGTCATTCCTCCAGTTGTCCGGAACTTCCAGAGCAAATCTTGTATAGAACGGGTGATGTGAGTATGAGGTGACAGAAATATAATCATCATAATTTAAGCCAAGCGCGGTGGCAAAAGTTTTTGGAGTATAGTCTTTGCCTTTATATGAGAATTTTTCGGGAACTGCTCCGAGATAGGCATCAAGAATTCCTTTAAAACCATTCTTCCATGCTGTTGACAGTTTTCCGTTTGGATTCTTCTCTATGGCATTTACATAAGCACTAGTCACTGCATCCAGTTCCCCGTGTGAATGTAGCTTTTCTCCGTAATTTAGGCCATTCATAACAGAATCCGGCACAATTCCATAGTTTTTAATGATTGTAATAGCATCAGTAAATGAGCTTCCGCCGGAGAAGCTTATTTTTCCGTACGATCTTATATACCTGTCGGCTTTATCATAGTATGAGTTTGATACAATGAACATTTCCGAAAGGTCATACTCTCCTTTCCCGTTCCTGAGAAGCTCCGATTCAAGAAATGCAAGTGTTGAAAAACTCCAGCAGGTACCTGACTTTGCTTGGTTTTTTATAGGTGTTACAGGAAGTTCCTTAACAGTTGTAAATTGATAGGCTGTCTGATTTTTAGGCTTTTCTTGGGAAAATAATGGTAAACTTAGGATTGTTGCAAAGGCAACAAGTATTGAGAGTCTTTTCATAACTATAAAAATTAAGTTTTCAAAGTTATTAAAAAACTCTTACCTTCCTATGGAATATTCATGTATTTGTGCGTTTGCAGCGATATATTCCAGGACGGATTCTTCTTTACATAATCTATTATGACAGGTAAAATCTGTTTAGATTTACTCCATTCAGGTTGAAGGTATAAAAAACAGTCCTTTCTGACTAACAGCCTGTTTTGTTCAGCCCAAAGGAGATCGCCTTCAGTTTCAATAATTACTTTCAGTTCTGATGCAAACTGGTGCATACCGTTGATAGGTGGTTTTTTTCTTTTGGGAGAGAGACAAATCCAGTCAAACCGACCGCTGATACTCTTAGAGCCGGATGTTTCAAGAAATATTTCAAATCCTTTGTCTTTTAATGATTTGCATAATTTGTCTAGTGGGTAGGAGAGTGGCTCCCCTCCGGTTATGACAATAGCTTTTGCCGGGCACTTCTCTGCAGCGTTAACTATATCAATTACAGATGTAGGAGGATATAAATTTGGATTCCACGTCTCTTTTGCATCACACCAGCTACAGCCTACATCACAACCGCCCAGCCTTATGAAGTATGCGGGCTTTCCGCTGTGATATCCTTCTCCTTGTATTGTATAGAATGCTTCAGCAAGAGGGAGGAGTTCACCGTCTTTCAGTTCAGGGAATTTCATCTTTTTTTTTGCAAAGATAATAAAATGTGCCGTTTTGTCAGAAAATGCCGGATGGCAGATATGTTGCAGTATATACTGAAAAACAAAACAAAATGAATAAACAAAATTGGGAATTTCTTGGCAAGTTTGCCATTAACCTGAACGAACAGGCAAAATCCGGCAAGTTGGATCCTGTTATTGGTAGGGATGAAGAGATCAGGAGGGTTCTGCAGATTTTGAGCCGTAGAACAAAGAATAATCCGATACTGGTAGGTGAGCCGGGTGTTGGTAAGACCGCAATAGCCGAAGGTATTGCTCAAAGAATAGTGCATGGTGACGTGCCTGAAAATTTAAAGTCAAAAGAGATTTTCTCCCTTGATATGGGAGCCCTGATAGCCGGGGCAAAATATAAAGGAGAGTTTGAAGAGAGACTAAAGGGGGTTGTAAAAGAGGTTATCGACAGTGCCGGAGAGGTTATACTCTTTATTGACGAGATTCACACACTTATCGGGGCAGGAAGAAGCGACGGAGCCATGGATGCTGCAAATATTCTGAAACCTGCTTTGGCCAGAGGAGAATTACGGGCCGTCGGATCTACAACTCTTGATGAGTATCAGCTGTATTTTGAGAAGGATAAAGCTCTGGAAAGAAGATTCCAGATGGTTACTGTGGATGAGCCAACACCAGCCGAGGCCATTTCAATTCTGAGAGGGTTGAAAGAAAGGTACGAAAACCACCATAAAGTGCAGATTAAGGATGACGCACTAATAGCCGCAGTGGATCTTTCCAACCGTTATATTTCGAATCGTCATCTTCCGGATAAGGCCATTGACCTTATAGATGAAGCAGCATCAAAGCTCAGGCTGGAGATGAACTCAGTTCCTGAATCGATTGACGAGTTGAATCATAAGATAAGACAGTTAGAAATAGAGAGGGAAGCTATAAAACGAGAGGGTGATAAGGAAAAGCTAGGAGAACTTGCCAGACAAATAGAAGAGTTGACAGAGGAGCGTAATAAGGATAACGAGCAATGGGTAAAAGAGAAGAAGATATTAGAACAGATTCAGAAGCAGAAAATTGAGATTGAACAATTAAAATTTAAAGCGGAAGAGGCTGAGAGGATGGGAGATTACGGGAAGGTTGCCGAACTCAGGTATGGTAAAATAGTATCGGCTGAGAAGCAGATAAAAGAGCTTATGGAACAAAAGGCCAAAAGTGAGTTCACCCTTATTAATGAATATGTAGAACCGGAAGATGTTGCCGAAGTTGTTGCAAAATGGACAGGAATACCTGTTAAGAGAATGCTTGAGAGTGAAAGGGAGAAGTTGCTTAGAATGGAAGAGGAGCTTCATAAACGTATTGTCGGTCAGGATGAAGCCATTAAGGCGGTTTCAGATGCTATCAGACGAAGCAGGGCAGGACTTCAGGATGCAAAACGGCCTATCGGATCATTTCTCTTTCTGGGAACCACCGGAGTTGGAAAGACAGAACTGGCGAAGGCTCTTGCCGAATTTCTGTTCAATGATGAGAATATGCTTACCAGAATAGACATGAGCGAGTATCAGGAGAGACATTCTGTATCAAGACTGGTAGGGGCTCCTCCGGGATATATAGGATATGAAGAGGGCGGACAACTGACAGAGGCGGTCAGGCGTAAACCCTATTCTGTAATATTGTTGGATGAAATTGAAAAAGCACATCCCGATGTTTTTAACATACTACTTCAGGTCCTTGATGACGGAAGGTTGACAGATAATAAAGGTAGGACCGCTGATTTCAAGAACACAATACTGATTATGACCTCAAATGCTGCCTCAGATATTATTCAGGAAAATCTGTCAAGTATGAATATTACAAACAGGGAAGAGATTCTTGAGAAGACCAGAAGGGAGGTTATAGATGTTCTAAGAGCTAGTGTAAGACCTGAGTTCCTTAATAGAATTGATGAAACTATAGTGTTTCATCCTCTGACAATGAGTGATGTAAAAGACATTCTAAAAATGCAGCTCAACGCAATTCAAAAGTTGATGGAGGAAAAGGGAATGATTCTGACGATTACCGAATATGCTACAGATTATTTGTGTAGTAAGGGATTTGACCCTTCATATGGAGCTAGACCTGTTAAGAGGCTCCTTCAAAGGGAGTTGGTTAACGAACTTGCAAAATCATTGATTGAGGGCAAATTAAATAAAGATAAGCCTATTGTCGTTGACTGCTTTGATGATGCACTTGTTTTCAGGAATTAATCCGTATAAAGAAACCTTTTAATTTTCTGAGTAGCTGTTTTTTCGAATGGAACAGGTTGCTCTGTGATTTCTGAGATTCTGGAGGATTTGCTTACTCTGTCGTTGACAAAGTCAAGTAATTCCTCCTTAATTTTTTGCACGCGCTCATCAATGTTCACTTTAGCAGCATTCCGGAGTTGGTGGATTGCCTCTATCTGATCATAATTAAAGTGTACAAGTGCAACCATCTTTCCGTTTTTCTGAGTTACCAGTGATTCCAGTACCATATCATGTTCATTAAGCAAGGATTCAATCTCTTCCGGATATATGTTTTCACCGTTAGAGTTTACAATCATATTGTCCACCCGTCCTTTAACATATAAATAGCCCCGTTTATCAATGAGACCCAGATCCTTTGTCCTGAACCATCCGTCCTTAGTAAAACTCCGGGCTGTGGATTCAGGATCCTTGTAGTATCCAGCCATCACATTAGGTCCTTTTACTACAATCTCTCCGATTCTCCTCGAATTGGGGTTGTCAATTCTTATCTCCACACCTTCAAGAACAGGGCCTGTTGATTGCCATCGGGTTTTTCCAGGTATTGCTCCGGCAAGAAGAGGTGAAGTCTCTGTGAGACCATATCCTATAGCATACGGAAAACCTGCATCAGCAAGGAATCTCTCAACCATTCCGTCAAGCTTGGAGCCGCCTATTCCGAAAAATCTTAATTTTCCACCGAATGTATTGTAAAGTTTTTTTCCTGATATTTTATGAAAGAGCCTCCTGATTAGTGGAAAAGAATACAACACCTGCATAGCAAGGTTCTTGGTAAACATTGGTCTGATTTTGTTTTTATATATCTTTTCTACAATCAGCGGTACAGAGAGCATAATTGTCGGCTTCACTGCATTGAGGGCTGGAAGCAATAATGACGGGGTAGGGGCACCGTCAAGGTATACAACTTGTGCCCCATGCGTAAACGGTTGAATCATCCCTATGCTGCACTCGTATGTATGTGACAGAGGTAATATTGATAGCAGAATATCTTCTTTTACTATTCCGAAAAGCTTATTTGTCATGAATTCCTGACTAACGATGTTACTATGGCTTAACATTACTCCTTTTGAAGTTCCTGTTGTTCCGGAGGTGTAAATTATTGAAGCAAGGTCTGACGGGTCTGGAACCGGTGTTATGACATACTCTGTACCCGGGGAAAATTTTAATATTTCCAATTCATCCATGGAGATAATTAAATCCAGTTCATTGAAGAGATGTTCCGGGATTTTGTACTGGAGACGCTTTGATACAATTAATGCCCTGCAGGCCGAATGCTCGAGTATGTTTACGATTTCAAAAGCTGTAAAATCCGGCAGAATTGGTACTGCAATTCTTGATGATGTGGTTATGGCAAAGTAACTTACAGGCCATTCAGGCATGTTGCTTCCCAGTATAGATATCCTGTCGCCTTTTTTTAATCCTGCCTTGTTAAAAATGTCGACTAACCGCTCGACTTTATCTCCGACTTCACTATATGTGATGCTGTTCTTTCCTGCAAAAGAGTAAGCCGGGCGATCACGGAAATCAATGATACTCTTTGAAAAAAGGTCTGCCAAAGTCAATTCTGATATTTCGCTTAACATAAGAATTTTGATCTTTAATCAAAGATAGCAATTATAATTTGTTATTTTTGCACCGGTTTATCAATTATGGGTTGGTATGTTTTTTAAACAGAGACTTCAGAAAAAAGCTTTAGAAAGGATTTCTATACAGAGAAAAGTTAAGTTTATCTCTCTTGAAAATGTCAGGAGGATATCTTTCATTTTTGATGTTACTGAGCCGGATAATATGGAGGCTGTTAAATTCCTGATTTCATTTGCGGCAGATAATAAGGTTGAATACCACGGTCTGGCAATAAACCTGGGTAAGGATATATCTTCAGAGGCGGTACTTGGACATGGTATAAGGTTGATTACAAAGAAAAACCTCTCAAAGATAGGAATTCCCGAACCAGAAATGGTGTCCAGGTTTCTTAATGACGTATCAGATCTATATATTGATTTTTCTAAAAATTACAGCTTTATCGGAGAGTATCTTTCCCTCTCATCCTTATCCTCTTTCAAAGTTGGCAGGCATTCACCTGAACCAAACCCTTACGATCTTGTTATTACAAACAATAGTGAAAGGGATTGTGCATTGGATTTTGTGAAGAGAGCATTCTTTTATTTAAAGACTATCAGACCATTATAATGTCAGCGGACAATTTTTTAAACTTCAATGAAGAGGAGGATTATTCAGACAAAGTAGAGTTGTGTCGTCAGGCATACAAAGACGGAGATCTTACCAGGCTCGACTTTTCTGAAGAGGAATTTGATTACCTGTTAGGTTTTTTTGCTGACGAGTACAATGACGAACTTGTTCTGATGCTTTCCAGAATAGCATACCAGAGACATCCGTATTCTTCCGATTTGACCGTAAGATATTCAGATGCATTAATTGTGAACAGGGAACCGGAAAAGGCTGTAGAGATACTGGAAAAACAATTGGGATTTGATTCTAGTAACAGTGATGTCTATTTTTTGCTTGGCAGGAGTCAGCTGAAAATGGGAAATAATGAGCTTGCAAGGGATTACATTACTCACGCCATGACCCTATCCCCGGAAGAACAGGAGGAGATGCTCTATACTGCCGCACTTGATTATATAGATGCCGGGAACTATGAGTTTGCGCTGGAATACCTTGAAAAAATAAACAAGGATAATCCTGAGAATATAGCTGTATTTAATGATATTGCCTTTTGTCTGGAAAGGACAAAGAAATATGATGAGAGTATTGAGTTTTATGAAAAATATCTAGATAAGGAGCCCTTCAATGATAATGTGTGGTTTAACGTAGGTACTATTTATGCGACTTTGGAAAAATATGACAAGGCAATAGAGGCATTCAACTACTCACTCGCTCTGAATCCTTCGAATTCATCTGTGATGTATAATAAGGCAATAGTTCATATCAATACTGAACAGTATGATAAAGCAGTACAAACATTGAAGGAATTTATCGAACTGGAGCCTTATGACCCTTTTGCCATAACTGCTTTGGCAGATTCCTGCCTTAAAATCGGATTGCCTGAAGAATCGGAGAAATATGTCAAAATGGCACTTGAGCTTGACGCAGAGAGCCCAGATGCAAATACATATATGGCCTATCTGATGATGTTAAAAGGTTATTATAATGAAGCTCTTGTTTTCCTTAGAAAGGTAATTAAGGATAATAGCATAAATTTCAATTTAATTGCGGAAGATCTTTTAAAATCATATAGAACTTCAGAATTACCGGAATTTCTAGTCTACTATATAGTATCCATGTACTATACAGAAGATAACGAGGGGCTGACTTCAGGCTATGAGGAGTTATTAAAACAGGATATCGTGTGGCAGGATATGTTACACAACCTTCTCCCGGATACAAGTATAAATAAACAATGATATAATTAATTATGGAATCTGTGCATTTTATTGAATGGTGCCTTGAAAATCTCAACTATTGGACAATTACTCTCCTGATGGCGATTGAAAGCTCCTTCATTCCATTCCCGTCTGAAGTGGTTATCCCGCCGGCCGCCTACAAAGCAGCTGCAGGTGAATTAAATATCTTTCTGGTGGTGTTTTTTGGAACATTTGGCGCATTGATAGGTGCATTTATAAACTATTACATTGCATATTTTCTTGGAAGGCCTGTAATATACAAACTGGTGAATACCCGTTTCGGGCGTATGTGTCTGCTTGATGAGCATAAGATTCACAATGCCGAGGAGTACTTTATAAAAAACGGTGCTGTCTCAACTTTTGTTGGCAGGCTTATTCCCGCTATAAGACAACTGATTTCAATACCGGCAGGCCTTGCAAAAATGAGTCTCAGGAAATTCGTTCTGTACACAACCCTGGGAGCACTGTGCTGGAACATGATACTTGCCATTGTCGGTTACTCCCTTCAAAGTGTCGTTCCGAAAGATCAGCTTATGGGTAAAGTTCATGAGTACAGCAGTGAGATCTCTAACGGAATGATAGTTTTAGGCGCATTAGTCCTCCTTTATTTGCTATATAAAACATTCAGAAAGCCAAAAAAAGCCGACGAATCTGAGTAATTTCAAAATATTTGTTATCTTTGCACTCCCCAAACGGGATGCTTAAACCGGTTCGGTAGCTCAGTTGGATAGAGCAACAGCCTTCTAAGCTGTGGGTCTTGGGTTCGAATCCCAACCGAATCACAAAGCAAAAACTAAAGCCGCAATTTATTGCGGCTTTTTTGTTATGCGATGACGGCTCAAGCTTGCTTGAAGACGTCAAACGCATAACAAACAGCTCCAACGGAGCTTATAGTTTTTGCTTTGTTGGAACCCCCAACCAGGGATCACCGAGCGACAGCGAGGTAATCCCGAATTGTTGTAGATTTATTTGCGGGTAAACGCCGTAAGTAATAAAGGAGCGAAGCCCTTTAGTTTTTGCTTTGTTGGAACCCCCAAAAGGGATCACCGAGCGACAGCGAGGTAATCCCGAATTGTTGTAGATTTATTTGCGGGTAAACGCCGTAAGTAATAAAGGAGCGAAGCCCTTTAGTTTTTGCTTTGTTGGAACCCCCAACCAGGGATCACCGAGCGACAGCGAGGTAATCCCGAATTATAGAATATTAAACGTTCTATAATAACCACGACATATTTAATATTATCCTTGCCCAAATTGTGAATTTTCCTTATATTCGTAATACAATCACAATTTTATGAGATTTCTCATTCTTCTTTTCTTTTCATTATTCAGCCTGTTCCCGGTTTATGCAAATACCGAGAAAGACTCTGTGTTAATCACTCTTTTCGAGACACTTAGGCATAAGGAAGATTATGTAAGAGAAAAAGAGCAACGCATTGATGATATTAAAAAACTACTGAGAATGCCTGATATTTCAGATAATCAGCGGTTTATTCTCAATAATCGCATTCAGGATGAGTACAGCTCGTATCAAATAGATTCCGCAACCCAATATCTTGAATGGAATATGAGGCTTGCATACAGGATGGACAATCCGGTTTATCTGGTGGACACCAAGCTTAAGCTCTCTTTTATGTATTGGCAAAGCGGTAAATTCTTTGAGGCAGTCCAGCAGATAGCAAGCATAAACAGATCACAGCTTGATACCCTGCCGACAGATTATTTATTCAGTTACTATAATGCATACAAGCGTTTATACAGATATTATGCTGAGGCGCAAAATGACAGGAACAATGATTATTTCAGGTTAAGTCGTATATATGCCGACTCTTTGATCATTACCGCTTCTCCTGATACGAGGGACTATCAGTTATGGATTGCGGAGAAATTCTCCGAGGAGAATAAAACAAAAGAGGCTGAAGCTATTGTTTCGGAGCTTCTGAAGAATTCCTCAAAAGAGGACCATAACAGGGCTATTCTCTCAAGTATTCTGGCAAACATATATAAAAAAGAGGGTAACATTGAACTACAGAAGAAGTACTATGCCCTTTCGGCTATTTATGACATAAAGAATGCTGTAAAGGAAAATACATCTATGCAATCGCTTGCTTTACTGTTGTTTAAAGAGGGAGATATTGACAACGCATACCATTGCATACAATCATCAATGGAAGATGCTGTTTTCTGCAACTCCCGCTTTCGCACATACGAGATTACAAAAATTTTTCCCATCATAGATTCTGCATATCAAACAAAAGCAAAAACTCAGAAAAAAGAGCTCAAACTTTATCTCTTACTTGTAAGTATTCTCTCTATCCTTCTGGTGATTGCAATCATATTTGTATACAGGTATATGCAACGAATAACACATATAAGGAGCAAGCTTTCAGCGACAAATCAGGATCTGCATAAATCCAATGAGCAGTTATATCACCTGAACACTGAGCTGCTGGATGTGAATAGGAAGCTTTCTGAAGCAAGCCTTTTAAAAGACACATATTTGACAAAGTTCATTGACCTTTGTTCTCATTATATTGAAAAACTGGACAATTACCGACGCACATTGAACCGTTATACCCGAGAGGGGAAAATGGATGAACTATACAGCGAATTGAGGTCTCCCCAGTTTATAAATAATGAGTTAAACAATTTCTTTACAAATTTTGATGAGACTTTTCTCCGGTTGTATCCATCTTTTATAGAAGAGTTCAATGCTCTTTTCCCGGAGGGGGAGAAACAAAATTCCAAACCCGGGGAGATACTTAATACAGAGTTACGTATCTATGCTCTTATACGACTCGGTATTAATGACAGCTCTCAGATAGCTCTCTTTTTACGTTTTTCTATAACAACAGTATACACATACCGTTCTAAGCTAAAAAACAAATCTCTGTATAAAGACTCTTTTGAGGAGCAGGTGATGAAAATTGGTAGATAAAATTTAGATTATCTACCCTTGAAGTTTGAGTCATGTTTTTGTATTTCAGACTTTTAAGCCTAAGGCAAATTTAGATTCGCTTTTGAGAATTATTTTTCTCTGTTTTTTGTGTTTAATTTTGTTAAAACACTATTTAACCAAACTTATTATATTCATATTCAATGAAATGTAGGAATATTTTTTTAGAAAAACTTTCACATCTCTGTGCACTTTCCATAGTGTTCATGATGTTCAGTTTTAGTCTCTATGCCCAGAATGAAAAACGCATTACGGGAACAATTGTAGACGAGAACAATGTACCTGTTGCTGGAGCAGCAGTATTGGAAAAAGGAACTACAAAAGGGGTTTTCAGCAATGCTGACGGTTATTTTGAACTGACAGTATCTGATAATTCTGTTTTAGTTTTTTCTTTTATAGGATTTTTTACCCAGGAGATTCCTGTACAAGGCAGGACAACTCTTCGCGTAGTTATGAAGGAGGATGCTCAGTCCTTAAGTGAGGTCCTTGTAATCGGATATGGTTCTGTTAAAAAAAGTGACCTGACCGGATCCGTTACTGCTATTGACTCAAAGAAATTCACACAAGGTATTGTGTCAAATCCGGCATCGCTGATCACGGGAAAGGTCGCTGGTGTTCAGATTATATCTAACGGAGGAAGGGCCGGAGACGGAAACCGTATAAGAATCAGAGGCGGAGCATCATTGAATGCCAGTAATGATCCGTTGATAGTCATTGATGGTGTTCCTATCGATAACAACTCAATTTCTGGTATGACCAGCCCTTTGTCAACCATTAACCCGAATGATATAGAGTCCATGAATATCCTTAAAGATGCCTCTGCTACCGCCATATATGGCTCTAGGGCATCTAACGGGGTTATAATTATCACTACAAAAAAGGCATCTAGAGATCAAAAATTCAGGATTGACTTCTCTTCTCAAAATTCTATTGCGACTATAGCCAGAACAGTTGACCTTATGTCCGCAGACGAATTCAGGGAGGCAGTAACAAGAGAGGCTGCAAAGAATCCTCTTACAGAGCAGATGTACCTTGGTTACCTCGGAAATGCATCAACTGACTGGCAGAAGGAGATTTTCAGGAATGCATTCACAACAGACAATAATATCAGTATCAATGATTGTATAGGTGGATTTTTCCCGTACAGAGTATCTGCAGGGTTCTTAAGTCAGGACGGGACATTAAAGACTGATAACATGAAGAGGGGAACACTCTCTTTAAATCTTTCCCCGAAATTTTTTGAAGATCATCTTTCTGTAAATGTGAACTTAAAAGGGACCTATTCTCATAGCCGGTTTGGAAACGGGGATGCGATAGGAGCTGCTCTTCGCATGGATCCTACAAAACCTGTTAAAGCGGATGGTTTTGATAATTATAATGGTTATTGGAACTGGCTGAGCGGAAGTAATGGTAATGTTAATACAATGGCGACCAAAAACCCGGTTGCCCTGTTGTACGGAAAGGATGATCAGGCAGATGTTTACCGTAGCATAGGTAACGTCCAGCTTGATTATAAACTGCACTTCTTGCCGGAACTACGAGCAAATGTCAATTTCGGATATGATATTTCACAAGGTACCGGAGATAAATATATTTTGCCTTGGTCACCTGAAAAATATGCTCAAAAGGGTGAGTATTCTCAATTCAAACAAGAGAAACAGAATATATTACTTGAGTACTATCTTAATTATACAAAAGAGATTAATGAGGACAACCGTATTGAGGTTATGGCCGGATATACATACCAGGATTGGAAATCAACGGATTATAGCTTTGCCGTTACGGATTATTCAAAAGAGACAGTTATCACTGCGGCATCAGTATTCCCAAAGACAACAAATCAAAACACCCTAATCTCATTCTATGGCCGTTTGAATTATAATTATAAAAATAAGTATCTGTTGACTGCAACAATAAGAAGAGACGGTTCTTCGAGATTCGGAAGCGACAACAGATGGGGGACTTTCCCGTCTGTAGCTTTAGCATGGAGAATCAAAGAGGAGGGCTTCCTGAAAAATGTTGATGTGATATCAAACCTCAAATTAAGAATAGGTTACGGAGTTACCGGACAGCAGGAGGGTATAGGAAATTATGACCATATAGCTAAATACACATATAGTGACCCTACAGCCAGAGTTCAGTTTGGAGACCAATTCTATTATCTGTGGAGGCCAGACGGATATGACCCTCAACGTAAATGGGAACAGACTGCAACTACAAATATCGGTGTTGACTGGGGTTTTAATAACAACAGAATTTCCGGTAATGTCGATTACTATTACAAACATACCACTGACCTGCTGAATGAGATTCCTGTACCTATGGGAAGCAACTTTATTAATAAAATTGTCAAAAATATAGGAAGTCTTGATAATCGCGGAATAGAGGCAAATGTTAATTACGTGGCTGTTGATAAAAAGGATATGCGCTGGGATGTAGGATTTAATATAACATATAACCATACGGAAATAACAAAGCTTTCAATGAATGACGGGCCTGAATCAACATATATCGGGGCACCTGTAAGCAAAATTTCCGGAGGTACCAGCAGTACAATTCAGATTCATTCAGTGGGCTATGCTCCATATTCATTCTATGTGTATAAGCAATTGTATGATGTTGACGGCAAGCCTATTGAAGGAGCATACGCAGACTTGAATAAAAACGGGAAACTGGATGACGGAGACCTATATCGTTACAAATCTCCAGAACCAGATGTATATATGGGATTAAACTCATCATTCTCTTATAAAAAAATTACTATATCCACAGCTTTAAGGGCCAGCTTAGGTAATTATGCATATAATAACGTAAATTCTGATATGGGGAACTATTCTCAGACTCTTAATCCGAATAATTTCCTGATGAACACAATAAAAGACATTAACAATACCGGTTTTTACAATAAACAACTCTTCTCTGATTACTACATTGAAAATGCTTCATTTTTAAAAATGGACTATCTCCAGTTTATGTATGACTTCGGTAAGGTTTCAGGGTTTGCTGATTTAAAATTGAATTTATCCATACAGAATGTTTTTACAATAACAAAGTACAAGGGAATAGATCCTGAAATAGCCGGTGGAATTGACAACAATTTTTACCCGAATCCAAGAACTTTCACTTTAGGTCTAAGCTTAAATTTTTAATTAGATAAATATGAAAAAATATAGATATATATACACAATTCTGTTGTTGTCGTTCTCTCCTTTGCTTACAACTTCCTGCTTGAAGGATCTGGATCGGTTTCCGGAAAATGACAACACCTCAAAACAGGTTTATTCAACCTTTGACGGATATAAATCCGCTGTGGCAAAGATTTATGCCGGTTATACATTGTCCGGCAACCAGGGGCCGGCTGGTAAACCGGACGTAGTAGGACTTGATGAGGGAAGTAACGCGGACTTTCTCCGTTGTTTCTTTAACCATCAGGTTTTGCCTACTGATGAAGCACACTGTCTCTGGATAAGTGACCCGGGTATCCCTGAACTTAACAGTATGAATTTCACATCTGACGGTAAATTTACAATCGGGTTGTATGATAAATGTATCCTGCAGATTATGTATGCAAACGAATTTATTAAAAACACAGCTGATAATGCGTCAGGAAAAGGTTTTACCGATGATGAAATAAAAGAGATTAAATCTTTCCGTGCAGAAGCGAGGTTCTTGAGAGCATTCGACTACTGGGTGCTTCTGGATGTCTTTGGTTATCCTCCGTTTATTACAGAAAAGGATGCCTTTGGAATTCTTCCTAAACAAATTGAAAAATCAGAACTGTTTGGGTATATAGAGTCAGAACTGCTTGATTTGATTTCAGGAAGCGATATGAAAGGTGCCCGCTCAAACGAGTATGGCAGAGCAGACAAAGGGGCCGCCTATGCGCTTCTTGCCCGCCTATATCTGAATGCAGAGGTATATACCGGTAAGGCAAAATGGACAGAAGCTGTCACATATAGTAAAAATGCCATTAATTCAGGTTATACTCTTATGGATAACTATGAACATCTTTTCCTTGCTGACAATGACAAGAATAACAATGAAGTTATATTGTCAATTAATTATGATGGAAAAAACACACGCTTATTTGGCGGAACAACTTTTCTGATCAATTGTTGCTCAAACGGAGAGTATCAGACAACCTACAAAAACAAGCTGATACATTACGGAATCTTCAGCAACGCAAACTGGGCAGGTTACCGTGCAAGAAAAGAGTTTTCAGATAAATTTGACTCAAATGACAAACGTTTCCTTTTTGTAGGTGAGAATAAGTCGATTGGAGCGCATCCGACTGAATATCCTTATGGAATGGCAACATATAAATTCCGCAATATTAAAACTTCTTCAACCGCGGCAAATCCTGTCTATGGGTCTGATGTTGAGTTTGCTGATACTGATTTTCCTCTCTTCCGACTGGCGGAAATGTATCTCACTTATGCAGAAGCTGTCGTTCGTGGTGGTTCTGGCGGTTCAGTCTCGGAGGCTTTAGGTTATATAAATCAACTTCGTACCAGGGCAAACATATCATCAATAAACAGCGGTCAGCTGACAGCAGATTTTATCCTTGATGAAAGGGCCAGAGAACTATACTGGGAGTGTTTACGTCGTACAGACCTGATCCGATACGGAAAATTCACTTCAAACAATTATATATGGGAATGGAAAGGTGGTGTACAGAATGGTCGTTCTGTTGACTCTCATTATAACCTTTATCCAATTCCATCTTCTGATTTAATGGCAAATCCGAACCTGAAACAAAATGATAAATATTAAAATATACTATGATGAAGAAATTTAATCTGTTAGTATTTCTTTTCGCATTACTATTCACATCATGTGAAAAGGATCAGTATATATATACAGTTCTTCCGGCGGATAAAGCAACCACTCCGGTACTTACTGTACACGAGGAGATCTTGATTACGTTGGACAATCTTAAGAGTACTACTACATTCAAATGGAAAGAGGCGGATTTTGGAGTACCGGCAGCCGTAAAATATGATTTATATGCAAGTCTGGGCACATCGGATCCTATGTTTGTCTCATCAGCATACGGGGACTCTCTGGATGTCAAACTTGAAGATTTAAATAAGATTTTAATTCAACTTGGAGCTACACCGAATGTAGCAACAAACATTGTGTTTACACTTAAAGCATCTGTCAGTGAGAAGCATGGAATAATAACATCTCTTCCGCTTCGGGTCAAGACAACAGCCTTCAAGCCACTCTATCCGGACCACGTATATATGATTGGATCTGAATTCGGAGGCTGGAACTGGGGTTCACCCGGTATTGCTGAACTGACACCTGTTAATGGTAAGGAGGGACAATTCTGGTGCGTAAGATACTTTAGCAATCCGTCGGATGGTTTCAAATGGTGTGCAAAAAAAGCATGGGATGGTGACTTCTTCAGCTTGGGCACAAATGTGGGATTTACAACTCATGACGGAAATGCTTTTGTATCTGCACCAGGTATGTATAGTGTCTATATTGATTATACTGTTAATAAGATAACTATTGAACCTGCAAAGGTTTATGGAATGGGAAATTGCTTTGGCGGTTGGAATACAGGACAATATCCGATGAGTGTTGATGCTAATAAAATGAAGATTAATACAACAGCATCAGGAGAATTACGCCTATATGCAAATTCTTCCGGTTCAACGGTAGGTGGAGACTGGTGGAGAATGGAGTTCATAATTCTTAACGGTAAAATTGAGTATCGTGGTAATGGTGGTGATCAGGAACGAGTTACTGTCGGTGCTGGAAAAACAGTAACACTGGACTTCAACGCCGGAACAGGAACAATTCAATAGTTTAATTTAAAGCTGTGAATGGTGGAAAATTGTTCCATCGTTCACAGCTATTTTTGTCGCAATGAAATATATACTATTTTCCCTCTCCCTTTCTTTTCTTCTCTTTTCTTGTCAGCCGTCAGATCGACCGGATGGTGGAGATCAAGCCGGTATTACATTCAGAGAAGGGATTACCCGGATTAGTGAGGATTCTCTGGCATTCGTTCTATTTGCTCCAAAAAAACAGTCTGTATATCTGATTGGCGATTTCAACGACTGGAAGACTACAGAGACATATAAAATGAAGAAAAGCGGGGATTATTTCTGGATTAAGATCGGGAATCTGATTCCAGATAAGGAGTATATATGTCAATATCTTATAGATAACAGTATAAGGATTGCAGATCCTTATGCCGTAAAAATCTCAGATCCTGTATATGATAAAGAGATCTCTCCTTTGGTTTATCCGGATTTAATCGGCTATCCGACAGGCAAAACCAATGAAATTGCCATGACAGTTTCAACACAACAGTCAGACTATAATTGGAAAATCCAAACATTCATTCCTGTAACCGTCGAGAAATTAAACATATATGAGGTTCTGATACGAGACTTTACAGAACAGGGTTCAATAAAAGGGGTAAAAGATAAAATAGAATACTTAAAAACGCTTGGCATTAATGCCGTAGAGTTAATGCCTTTCAATGAATTTGAGGGAAATGACAGTTGGGGATATAATCCGTCTTTCTACTTTGCTACAGACAAAGCTTACGGAACTGTAAATGATTACAAGGCATTTATAGATGCCTGCCATTCGAGCGGGATTGCCGTAATAATGGATATGGTGTTAAATCACAGCTATGGCCAGAGTCCTATGGTACGTATGTATAAAAATGGAGATCAGGTCTCTTCAGATAATCCTTGGTACAATACGGCTTCTCCTAACACAAGCTATTCATGGGGCTATGACTTTAATCATGAGAGTATATACACAAGACGGTTCGTTGACAGTGTATGTGCTTTCTGGATTAAGGAGTATAAAATAGATGGTTTTAGATTTGACTTCACCAAAGGTTTTACAAATAGATCAGGAGACGGTCAGCAATATGACCCATCACGAATCACCATCTTAAAACGTATGGCAGATGAGATTCGTAAACGTAAAGAAAATGCAATCATTATATTTGAGCATTTAGCTGATAATAGTGAAGAGAGAGAACTCTCTGATTATAATATATTATTGTGGGGTAATATTAACTACAATACAAACGAGGCTACAATGGGGTGGGGAGAAGAGTCAGGCGGGAATTCTCTCAAAGGTGACCTGTCAGGGGCATCATATAGACAGCGCGGTTGGAACTCTCCTAATCTGATAGCATACATGGAAAGCCATGATGAAGAACGTATAATGTACAAGAATGAGATGTACGGAAAATCAATAGCAGGTTATAATGTCAGGGATCTTGCTGTTGGACTTCAGAGAACCAAGGCGGCAGCAGTTATCCTGCTATCCGTGCCCGGAGCAAAGATGATCTGGCAGTTTGGAGAATTGGGATATGATTATAAATTGGGTTCATCAATGGAGGAGGGACGACTAGAAAAAAAACCGGTACGTTGGGATTATTACGATATTGCAGAAAGGAGGTCTTTATATGATCTGTTCTCACAAATGCTGAAACTGAGACAAGAAGAGAGTTGTTTCTCAACTAAAAGCTATAATGCTGATTTAAGTAATAATTTTAAATATGTAACCCTGATCTCATCAGAAAAAAGTGCTGTCTCCATGGCCAATTTTGATGTCACAACATTAAGCAAGAGTGTCAATTTCGGAAAGTCATCAACCTGGAAAGAGTACTTTAGTGGACAAGAGATAACGACAGAAAATATAAATAAGACAATCACCCTCCTTCCGGGGGAATACAGATTATATATTGAAAAATGAGAAATCTATTTCTAATACTAATTCTTATATCAGGTATAAGGTACACTGGCTTTTCTGAAACGATTTCCCGTGTTGAGCCCCCTTTTTGGTGGGCAGGTATGAAATCTCAGGACTTACAGATCATGGTTTATGGGAAAGACATTGGTACAGCGGAAGTTAAAATGAATTCATATCCGGGTGTAACGATAAAAAGGATTGTTAAAGCAGAAAATCCAAATTATTTGTTCATATATCTTGAAATAAATAAAGCGGCAAAGCCCGGAGAAATACGTTTTACATTTAAGACAGAATCAGGCAAAACAGAGATTGGATACAATCTTTTACCGAGATCAGGATCTTCCGGCGCACAGGGCTTTTCATCTAAAGATCTTCTTTATCTGATTATGCCTGATCGTTTTGCAAATGGAGATCCAAAAAATGATAACTGGGGAAAAGACACGATTGACAGATTTGTTCAGGATGCGAGACACGGAGGCGATTTTGCCGGTATAGAGAATCATCTTGATTATATTGCAGATCTGGGGGTCACTGCCTTATGGCTTAATCCAGTACTGGAAAACAAAATGCCAGAGGAAAAGTATCGTTCTTATCACGGTTATGCAACAACTGACTATTACAAAGTTGACAAGCGCCTGGGGAGTAATGAAGATTATTGTCGATTAATATCTGCGTCCCATAAAAAAGGAATAAAGATGGTTATGGATATGATTTTTAATCACTGCGGAAGCTATCATTGGTGGATGAATGACCTGCCGTTTAAAGACTGGCTTAATCACCAGGAAGGCTATGTTCAGACAACTCACAACTCATTTGTTATAGCAGATATCCATGCTCCGGCATCTGAGAAGAGTGCAATGACAGATGGCTGGTTTTCTGAAGCAATGCCGGATTTAAATCAAAGAAACCCTTTGCTTGCTGATTATCTTATCCAGAATAGTATATGGTGGATTGAGTATGCAAGGATTGACGGTATCCGTCACGATACACACCCTTATGTTGACTTTAATTTTTTGTCGAAATGGTGTAAAAGAGTCATGGAGGAGTATCCGGATTTCAATATTGTCGGGGAGAGTTGGTTTACGTTACCATGGTGGCAGGCTGATTCCAGAGTGAATCCAAGCAGCACTTATCTGAAAACAGTAATGGATTTTAATCTGTACAAATCTATGGAACAGACCTTTCCCTATATAAATAATGCGGATTTTCATTTACGAAATCTGTATGAGATAATAACGCAGGATTATTTGTACAGTAATCCTGATAACATTCTTGTTTTTCTGGACAACCATGATGTTAGCCGGTTTAATAAAAAGGAAGAAACTGATCTTGCCCGATATAAACAGGCTATTACGTTTCTATTAACAACACGAGGAATTCCTCAGTTATATTATGGTACGGAAATTTTGTTGACAGGAGAGAAGAGTGAAGGTGACGGAGCTTTGCGTAAAGATTTTCCGGGAGGATGGAAGGAGGATTGCATTAATGCATTTCTTCCTGATAACAGGAGTGATCTTCAGAATGAGGCATACACGTTTTTACGAAAAATAGCAGGATGGAGACGAACTAGTAAGGCTGTGACAGAGGGAAGGCTTATACACTATGCCCCTGATGAAACCAGGGATAATTTTTGTTATGTATATGCCCGGATAACGGATGATCAAAAGGTTTTAGTTATTCTAAACGGAAGTTCAAAGCCACAAACTATTTCATTTGAAAGATATTATGATGTAATTGGAGATTCTGTATCCGGTAAAGATGTAATAACAGATTGTATAATTCCTTTAAAAGGGGATTTGAAAATTCAGCCAAAAGGAATATATATCCTTGAAATAGAAAAGAAATAATTAAATAATTAACTATATTATTATGTATAACCTTCTTAAGATGAATTTAATAGGTGGTCTTCTTGCTTTAATCTCCTTTACTCCGGTTAAGGCACAAAACCGAAATTTACAGATTCTTAAATCTCCAAATGGGGATTGTGAAATGACTTTTACTCTGACTAACGAGGGGGCTCCTCTTTATTCTCTGAATTTCAAAGGAAAAACAGTTATCAAACCAAGTAAACTAGGTATTGAGCTATCTCCCGAAGGTGTGCGTCGTGACTTTGATGATTTTGCCCCGGCACTACAACCTAACACCGAAACTAATAACATTAAATCAAACCTGTATAGCGGGTTTGTAATAAAAGAAACTAAAACGACCTCTTTTGACCAGGTATGGCATCCTGTATGGGGGGAATCAAAAGATATCCGCAATCAGTATAATGAATTGACAGTTAGCTTGTATCAGGCCTCTAATGATAGATATATAAAACTCTGTTTCCGCCTTTTTAACGATGGATTGGGTTTTAGATACGAATTCCCTGAACAGAAAAATCTTGTCTATTTTGTTATAAAGGAGGAACACAGCCAGTTTGCAATGACAGGAAACCATATTGCATACTGGATTGCAGGGGATTATGACACACAAGAATATGATTATACAACTTCCCGCTTGTCAGAGATACGTTCACTTATGCCTCATGCAATTACTCCGAATGCCTCACAGACTCCTTTTTCTCCTACCGGAGTACAGACAGCCCTGATGATGAAGACAGATGACGGGCTGTACATTAACCTTCATGAGGCTGCTTTGATAGACTACTCTTGTATGAGTCTTAATCTTGATGATAAGAATTATATTTTTGAATCATGGCTCACTCCTGATGCCCAGGGAGATAAGGGGCATCTTCAGGCTCCTTGCAAAAGCCCTTGGAGAACAATTATTGTTAGTGATGACGCAAGGAATATTTTAAGTTCGAAGATGACTCTTAACCTGAATGAACCTTGTAAAATAGAAGATGTTTCCTGGATTAAGCCTGTAAAGTATGTCGGTGTATGGTGGGAGATGATAACCGGAAAAAGCAGTTGGGCTTATACGGATGACCTGCCGAGTGTTCAACTTGGAGTTACCGACTATTCAAAGGTAAAACCTAGCGGGAGGCATGGTGCCAACACAGAGCATGTTAAAGAGTATATTGATTTTGCAGCAAAACATGGTTTCGATGCAGTTCTTGTTGAGGGATGGAACATCGGATGGGAGGACTGGTTCGGTAATTCAAAAGACTATGTGTTTGACTTTGTCACTCCTTACCCGGATTTCAATGTAGATGAATTAAGGCAATATGCTGCTTCAAAAGGTGTGAAGATTATCATGCATCATGAAACATCCGCCTCTGCCAGAAATTATGAGAGGCATCTGGATACAGCATATAGATTCATGAAAGATAATGGTTATGATGCAGTTAAAAGTGGTTATGTTGGTAATATATTACCCAGAGGAGAGCATCATTACGGACAATGGATGAATAACCACTATCTGTATGCTATCAAGAAAGCAGTTGATTACAAAATCATGGTTAATGCTCATGAAGCTGTACGGCCTACAGGTTTGTGCAGAACTTATCCGAACATGATTGGAAATGAGTCGGCAAGAGGTACCGAGTACCAGGCATTCGGGGGCAGTAAGGCAAATCATGTTACCATTCTTCCTTTTACACGTCTTATCGGTGGGCCGATGGACTATACTCCGGGTGTATTTGAGATGGATATTCAAAAGATTAACCCCGGAAATACTTCTCACGCAAATTGCACTATTGCCAATCAACTCGCTCTTTATGTCGTGATGTCGTCGCCACTTCAAATGGCAGCTGATTTACCGGAGAATTATAACAGGTTCTTAGATGCATTTCAGTTTATCAAAGATGTTGCTTTGGATTGGGATGAGAGTATTTATCTTGAAGCAGAGCCGGGAGAGTATATTACTGTTGCCAGAAGGGCGAAAGGGAGCGAAAAATGGTTTGTAGGCAATGTCTGTGGAGAAAAGGGTTTTGAATCAGTGATTTCTCTGGATTTTTTAACTCCGGGTATGAAATATACTGCTACAATATATTCTGATTCTAAAGATGCCGATTACAAGAAAAATCCGCAGTCATATCATATAAAACGAGTGAATGTTACCAGTAAGACGAAATTGACTCAGAAATCCGCACCGGGTGGGGGCTACGCAATAAGTATCGTTCCTGAAGTCTAGGTTAGTAATTATGATGTTTTTGTCCGTGGGATAGTGAAGTAGAATGTAGAACCTACATTCTCTTCACTATCAAGACGGATTTTCCCGCCGTTCTTTTCAACGAATTCTTTGCAAAGTAAAAGTCCCAGTCCGGTGCTTGGTTCTCCTTCCGTCCCATCTCTGTTTGACTTTACATCAATGCTGAAGATGTTTTTAGCCATTATTTCAGGCATTCCTATACCGCTATCATTTACTGATATCTCTACATAATTGTCATCGGTACAATATGCGGATATAACAATTTTTCCACCTCTTGGGGTGAATTTTACGGCATTGGACGAGAGATTCCTGATAACGGTAAGAAGCATATTCCTGTCCGAATAAGTTGTCAGATCTTCCGGAATATTCATGATAATTTCAATCTCTTTTTTATTGGCAGCTTCCTGTGACATGAATACGCCTTCACTTATAATAGGTTTGATCTGAGTTTCGAGAGGTTCGAAAGGAATCATTCCTCTTTGAATTCTGGACCATTGCAACAGATTTTCCAACAGTCTGAAGAGAATTATTGCAGACTTGTGCATGCTTGATGCAAAGGACTGAATGTCTTCCATTGAGAGAACCGGAAGCATCTCTTCTAAAGTCTGTGTAACACCGAGAAAATTACTGAAAGGACTTTTCAGATCATGAGCAATTATTGAGAAGAATTTATCCTTTTCGGCGTTAGCCTTTTGTAACTCTTTAGTCTGGAGATGCAGTTTTATATGTGTTGCCGCTCTGGCTTTAACCTCTTCTGCTTTAAAAGGTTTGGTTATATAGTCAGATCCTCCAGCTTCGAGTGCCTTTACTATGTCATTCGTTTCATTGAGAGCACTTATGAAAATAATGGGCACATCACTCAGATCCTTATTTTCTTTTAATCTTCTGCATACTTCAAATCCGTCCATTTCAGGCATCATTATATCAAGAAAAATAAGGTCAGGCTTCTCCTTTTCTGCTACTTTCAGTGCAAGAGCTCCATTTGGTACAGGACGAACCTTATAGCCGAAGTTCTTTAAAATGTGTCCTAATAATGCAAGATTTGCGGGAATATCATCAACGATCAATATGTCAGGAATGTATCCATCCTTAAATTCAATACTATTCATCTCTTTTCCTCCCTTTTTTGTAATAATTCTTCTATTTGTCCGTACTCATATTTGTTGGCCATCTCCCTTAATTTACAGGATAATGCCGGGCAATCCTTCTCTATGTCTGATATAAGTGATATTACCATGTCAATATCAGCAACAGATATTGCATCCTGCATCTCTTTGATAAATGAAGCCGGCAATTTGTTTATTTGTTCTTCAGATAAGGTTGTCTCATTGTCATTATTTGACGGGACAATCTCCTGTGGTTCATCTTCATATATATATGATATGTTGAGGATTTTGCCTACTGTGCTAAACAAATCGCTTTCCCTGAAAGGCTTTCTGATATATCCCTGCATCTTCAATGCCTCGATTCTTTTTCTCTCATCCTCAAACGTACTTGCTGTTAATGCAACAATAGGTATATCTTTCACATCATCCATCGTTTTTATTATTCTAGTTGCCTCATAACCATCCATAACTGGCATTCTCATGTCCATTAATATTAGGTCAGGTTTTGATAATGTAACTTTTTCTATTGCCTGTTTACCGTCAACCGCCTCTTCAGTGTTAAAGCCGACCAACTGGAGCAGGGTTACTGCTACTTGCAGGTTCTCGATTTTATCATCAACGACAAGTATCTTGTATATTTTAGTTTTGTCAGCAATCGAAACAACACGCTTGGTGTCATGAATCTCTATCTCATTTTCATTTCCCGCCGAAAATTCAACCTTGAAAGTAAAAACCGATCCTTCTCCGACTTTGCTGGATACTGTAATGTCGCCACCCATCAACAAGGCGAGCTCTTTGCTTAAAGCCAAGCCCAGACCTGTTCCCGTTCCCTTTTTGATTCCAGTACTTGTTTGTTCAAAATGCCTGAATAACTTTCCAATCTCCTCTTCTGGAATTCCCGGCCCGGAATCCTGAATTTCTACTATAAGAAAACTCTTATCTCCATCGGAGCAGGCAATCTGGGTTCTTACGGCAATACCTCCTTCATCTGTGAATTTGATAGCGTTGCCTATAATGTTGACGAAGAGCTGTCTTAATTTCCCCTCGTCAACCATTATGTATTTGGGTAAATCATCCGAATTCTCGAATATGAGTTGCAGATGTTTGTCGTTCGCCCTTTCTCTGAACATCATATATATGTCATCGCACAATGCATGTAAGTCAATGCTTGTCGGATTTAAAACAATACGCCCGGCTTCGATTTTTGATAGTTCCAAAATCTCGTTTATCAATTCTAAAAGATGTTCTCCTGCTCTGATTATTGCCGTGTTGTACTCCTTTTGCTGATTTGACAGATTGATGTCTCGTTTCATGAGTTGCGAGAACCCGATTATTGCATTTAACGGGGTCCTTATTTCGTGTGACATATTGGAGAGGAAAATACTCTTTGCTTTATTGGCAGCCTCTGATTCCTGTTTAGCCTTAATCAAAGCTTCCTCAATCCTCTTTTGTTCGGTAGTATCTCGCATAATACCTATGGCATTCCAGTTGCCATCTATATTGATAGACGAAAGAGAAAGCTGAACAGAAATTACTGTTCCGTCTTTTTTTACCGCTTCAAGATCAAGGGTCTTTCCTATTGCCGATCCTTTGCCGGATTTCAAAAATTCAGGAAAGGCTTTTTCGTATGACTCCCGGTACTTTTCGGGGGCAATAAGATTATGAAGATTCTTTCCGAATACCTCCTCTTTAGTATATCCGAAAATCTTTTCTGCGGCAGGATTCCAGTATGAGACATTCCCGTGATGATCTATCATCAGAATTGCATCATTTGCAGAGTCTGTTATGGATCTTATTCTTGCCTCACTTACTTGCAGGTCTTTGTCTGCCTTTATCGTTGCCTCAAACATTTTTTTCAAGGATCTGTTCTTAATAACAATACGATATTGAAAAAACCAGGCAAGAATAATCAGGAAGACTAATAATACAGATCTGAATACGTCCCGTAAAAGAAAATAATTCCATGTTTTAGCATCGAAATCCATACCAAATACGGATGTGACTTTACCGCTCCTGTCCAGAACCGGAATATAAACTGTGACCCAAGTTCCCCATCTGTCTGTCAAAGGATCGGTAATTTTCTCCATGCCATCTATGAATGGTTGCCTGTCCTCTTGCTGAGCTTCGGAAAACTCCTGACCCGGAGGCGAGTAATCTTCGGAACTCTCTAATTCAGAATCAGCATAGAAATATATCCGCCCCTCTTTTTGTGAGAAAAGGTAAGCAAAGCTTACTTCCGGATTTGCACTTACAAGGCTAATGAGCCTCTCTTTTAATAACTTATATGAGGGATTTAAAGTGTCATCTGAAGTCGCATTTAAGCTGTCCAAAAGGTAGAGAGGAAGAGATGCCTTTGCTGTCCTTGCTACCTGAAGAACTTCAGCTCTTTGGTTGTTCTTATTTCTGTTCCATGTATTATAAACATATAGAAATCCGCCGATTATTATGGCAGCCAGAATGAGAAACTCAGACTTCCTGAATATTTTCATAGTAGAAACAATCCTTTTCATAATATTAATTATAATCAAAGATAAGGTTAATTATTATGCAAAAAATGGCCATTTTTGCAAAACATAACACAAATTAATGAAAGAGATAGAGATCACAGTCCCGGTTAATCTGGAATTATCTAAGAAAGAGTTATTTGATTTGGTAGCTCGAGCTATGGGTATAACACCGGAATCTGTAAGTGAAGCTATAATTGTAAGACGTTCCCTTGATGCAAGAGGTAAAAATGTTTTATACAGGCTTAAAGTTGAGGGATACAAAAAAGGAGAAGAACCGACACACCGGTATAAGGAACCCACTTTCAGAAATGTCAGGGAAGGAAAGAGAGTCGTTATTATAGGAGCGGGGCCTGCCGGACTTTTTGCAGCCCTGAAGTTGATAGAGAGAGGTTATAAACCAGTGATTCTCGAAAGAGGTAAGGATGTTCATCAAAGAAAAGCAGATATTGCAAAATTGTCAAGGGAACAGGTTGTAAATCCTGATTCCAACTACTGTTTCGGGGAGGGAGGTGCCGGAACGTACTCTGACGGAAAACTTTATACTCGTTCTAACAAAAGAGGAGATATTTATGAAGTTTTAAATCATTTTGTCTTTTTTGGAGCAGATAAGAGTATATTGATTGATGCTCATCCTCATATCGGTACGGACAGATTGTCATGTATAATTGAAAATATGAGACATACTATTGTTGAGCATGGAGGAGAGTATCATTTTAATTCCAGAGTTGTGGATTTTATAGTTGAGGGAGATCTGGTTAAAGGGGTCAAATGTATTGACGGAGAAGAGTATTATGCAGAACATGTTATTCTTGCCACAGGTCATTCTGCCAGGGATATTTACAGACTTTTTTCTAAAAATGGATGGAAAATAGAAAGCAAAGGTTTTGCTCTGGGGGTAAGGATAGAACATCCGCAGTCTTTTATAAATAAAATTCAGTATCATGGACTTTATCAGCCATATATGCCGGCAGCTGAGTATAGTCAGGTTGCACAGATTGAGGGCAGGGGGGTATTTTCATTCTGTATGTGTCCGGGAGGAATACTAGTCCCGGCTTCAACATCCTCCGGAGAGTTGGTGCTAAATGGCATGTCAAACTCAGCCAGAAATTCTAAGTGGGCAAATGCTGGGGTCGTAGTATCTGTTGAGCCTTCTGATGTGATTGGATACGAGAAATATGGAGAGCTGGCTTTGATGGAATTCCAGAGTGACATAGAGAAAGCTGCATTTTTGTATGGTGGAGGGAATATAAAAGCACCCGCTCAAAGAATGACGGATTTTCTTAAGGGCAAGCTCTCCTCAGGGTTACCTCAGACATCTTATCATCCCGGAGTGGTTTCTGCAAGACTGGACGAAATTTTACCCGGATTTATAACTACACGGCTTAAGCAGGCTTTATATATTTTTGACAGAAGAATGCGCGGTTATATTACCCCGGAAGCGTTAATGCTTGCCGTTGAGTCAAGAACTTCATCTCCGGTAAGAATTACAAGAGACACAGAAAAGTTACATCATCAGACTTTAAAAAATCTTTATCCTTGCGGAGAGGGTGCCGGTTATGCAGGTGGTATTGTATCATCTGCACTTGATGGGATAAATGTTGCCAAACAAATATGATAATAGGGCTATCGTCCTGTTTCATTATAATGATATGTATTAATATCCTGATCGACAATGATTTTTGTCGGAGGGTTTGTCATGATTGATGGAGAAATGCCGATGATAGTTATTGTCGGATAGCCAATTGTAAAATCCGTTTCGTTTCCCCATGCATTCCCTGTTTCAAGTAGTTTGTTTAATGTGTTGGAAATTATAATAGATTCGGTCGCGGAAGATGGCTCAGGAGGTGGAAATCCTGAAGCTGGATCGTAAGCCCAGTCAATAGAGTATGTTATTGTCCCCGGTATTCCATCGCCACTGTTTGATTTGACATATATATCATCACGGATGGGTTCACAAAGATACCAATATCCACCATCATCATTTTTATATTCCATTTTTGCCGTTCTTTCAATGTGAAAATATAGTTTAATTACTCTGAATACTTTAACGCTGCAGGATGCTGTATACCCGCCATCGCTAGTAGTAACACTGATAGAAGCAGTACCGGCACTCAGTGCTGTTATAAAACCACTTTGATCTACAATGGCAACATTCGTGTCGGATGACGACCATACTACGCTTTTATTGCTTGCATTGCCGGGCTGCACATTTGCTGTAAGCTGACATGAAAATCCTGAATTCAGACTTAAAGTATCCTTTGATAATGTTACACCTGAAACGTGTATTGTGGGATCTGTGTATTGAAAAATGGCCGTATAAGTTGTATTTTCTGTTACCGTAGCAAGAGCCGGACTCCAGCCTGAAAACGTGTAGTTTGTGTTTGGGATGGCGGATAATTCCGGTAAAACCCCGTATTTATAGAAACCTCCTCCTCCAACAGTGCCTCCATCTTCCGGTTGTGCCGCAGCCTCTATCATATATAAAACATTTGTAATCTCCGTTGTATCTATCCTCCAGGAAACCTCATTTATTGCATCTTCTTTAAAAACCACATATAGCTGGTACCACGTGTTCCTTCTTACATCAAAATTATTAGTGATATTATTGCCCAGATAAAACCTGTATTTAATTATTCCTTCTCTTGCTTTATTTATATAATCTGCTTTAATCTCAATGTATGAACAAAATGGAGATGATTCACCCGGAGATTTCTGGGATTCAACTAAAGCGGGACCAATATCCCCCTGCATGTTTTCAAACAAATATAACGGGGTTGCTTGTTCATGAGCAGAAGGTTCCAGATTAAAATCAATATAGTCTCCTGTTTCTGAAATCTCCCCGATAGTAACAGGTTTGTTGTTGGAGAGCAGGCTACAAACAGAGGGTACATTCTTCAGGGAAATATTTTTGATTGCTATTGTTGTTCCTTCATCCAGTTGCTCTTTATTAAAAACAACAGTTATTTTAGAAATCAATCTTATCATCTCAATTGTAATATTGTCGCTGCTTTTGAGTTCGATATTCTCTTCTCCCGTCATTATACATTGATTCTGTAAGTTTGCCATATTTGAGGTAAGAGTGTTTCGCAGATTGTCAAGGGAGGTACCGGATGATAACCCGATATAACCCACATTTGCCACGGCAACAATAGTTTTGCTTCCACTAGAACATTCTATCGACATGTATGACGACTCTTCAAAATAATAATGCTTCAGAAGAGTCCCGTTTATATCAAATACAAGAATGTTAACATTGCCGATTACGTTATCAACCAAAGCTGTCGACTTGGATATCACCTCCTCATTTTTCAATTTTAATGTTATCCGGGCAACTATCTCTGATTCTTTATGATTGATTCCGGGATCTTTATTACAGCTTAATAATCCGGTTATAGTCACAAAGCATATTATAAATCTGATTAATCTCATTTGAAAAGATCCTCATTTAAATTGTATTTATTAATTAAGTAACTTATTTCAGGGTCGAGACTACCCCTATATGCCATGGAATTATCCATTGTTTTTGATTGCAAGAAGTATCGTACGGCTTTCTGCTCATCTTTTTTTCTGGCGGCCAGAATAGCTTGTAAATATACTTTTTTCGCCGTCTCTTTGCATCGGCGTAAAATTTCCTCGGCCGAAGAGTCGTGCCCCAATGACATATGTGCTATTGCCGTATTAAGGTCATCGTATGCGGATAGAATTCTCAGGGCTTCTTGATATCTTCTTTCCCTCAGATAATCTACTCCTCTCTGATATGTAGTGTCTGCCTCTTTCGTGTGGATTGTATCCTTTATCATTCCTCTCTTGTGAAGATGAAATGTAAAATAGACCTTTCTTAAAACGGGATAAAGGCACTCTTTAATATATTTATAATCATTTTTAAATCTCATCATAGCGACCTCTCTTTCATCAGGGTCTTGTATATCCATACAGCCAATTAGATTATCCTTTTCTCTTATGTCCTCATTGACCACTATCAAACGGATAAGTCCCGGCCAATCTTCAGGGATGCTTTTAGAAATTATAGGCAGATCTTTTCTTTTTATAATTGAGTCTCTTTCATCGCGAACTAGTGAGATGTCAGTTATGATTTTACTCTCATCATTACTACAGGAAAGCATCTCTTTTAGAAATTGTGCTATTGAAGAGGCCCTTCTGACAGACAAAAGTTTGTTGCTCAGGTAATTCCCTTCAGGAGAAGCAGCAGCTGTGATAATAAGAGAGTCAAGTACTATATCGTCATTGCTAAGGATGTTCCTGATTGTGTCTTTGATGATAGTTAATTGTCGTAAATTTGATGAAATTGAGGTGTCAATTTTATATTTGCCTGGTTTAAAGTCAATTGATGCACTTATGCCGGAGCTTACTGTCCTATATACTATCTTTTGTTTATATTTTTTTGTTGTGTCAATGAAACTAATCATTGAGGAGACATTATATTGTAATGTGTCTGATGGTCTTAATCTTACTGAGAGTCCATTTTGGTCTCTAATTATTCCGTAGAGGTTAAGGTAAAGTCTGGATGACTCTTTACATGCAATAATCTCCTGGGAATAATGGTATGCAAAGTCTCCGTTAACTCCTTTAATGACAGAATCAAGCCTGCACCCAAGGAGTTTTGGATTTCTCACATATTTATTGAAATACAGAACTTTCTCCCTCTTTCTCTTTTCGTTCCGCTCAATAAGCCAACTTCTGACATAATGGTCTACAATCTGTTTTTCAGTTATCCCGAATTCACTTTTCAGTTCATCGTTGTTGACTCCTTGTAGGATTTTGGATTCAGGAAGATTTCTTCCAAGGAACAAAACAAGATTTGGAAAGTCTGTATAGAACTCATAAAAGTCAGCCTCATCGGGAATTATACTCCTCAGATACTTTTCGTATTTCAAGTATCCTTTATTCTGGGCTTTTTTAAAGCCAATGCCGGTTATGGCAATACTTTTGAAATGTAGTGTATCGGCACCTATACTTAGGACAGGCTGAACCTCAATCTGCCATCTGCTGTCAAGTACGGTTGAAGGGATATTGATTATAAATCCCATGCTAATAATACCGTTTCTCTCTGAAATGTTCTCAGATTTAGCCGTTACAACTACCTCTCCTAATTCTCTCACGCCTATAATTTCACCGCTTTTTTCGTCTCTGACTGTATTTTCGATAAGATAACTCTTACCTGTTTCAGGATCTGTATAAGATAACTCTTTATTCTTATTTACATTGTTTCCTGACAGTATGATGGCGTTTCCGTCTCTCTTTTCCTCATGTCTTATATTTATAGTAACATCCTTTCGATCAATCTGATAGAATTTTCTGCCACATCCAATTAATATGAGTGTCATAGCTAATACAATAGAATAATTTTTCATCAGAATCAGGTTAAAACAAAAAAATCAGAGAGCAGGAGAGGCGAGTGGGGAATATCTTTATATTTTTTACTGAACCAAGATAATCTCCACAGGTCTCTCTTTCATACTTATCGTACATCGTATATAATGGCCCGCCACCTGCTTCAATCTCCAGATTTATGCGAGAGTTCAGCATCCATGCATATCCACTAGTGAAAGCTAGTCCGGTAGCCCATCCCTCTTTTCTTTCATCAGAGACAGCAATATTAAACACAGAGGAGAAAAGGTGTACTCCGAAAAAAAATTCCGAGTAGCTGTGCCAAATCCACCAGCGTATCCCCGGTTGAATAGCAATGTGTTTAATTTTGTAATTATTTATTGCAAAAGGATTCCAGGATAACGGAAAATGAAGTGTGACTTTCTTGGAAACTATTAAAGAGGTCTCAATATTTAAAGATCCGCTACTTAAAGATATAAGATCTGTTCCAATCCCATATTTCTGAGCCGTACAGATTGTCTTTGAAAACAAGAAAATAATCAGGATTGTTAACTTTTTCATCATTCTCTTGCGTATATATTTTCCAAACAAATCCCTGCCCACTCTGATATTACAGTATTTCCAAGAGTTATGGATTCGGTATCAATAATAATCATATACTTATACAATGTCCCGGCCATAAATTTGTTGTTTTCGATTTGAAGTGATGTTTTAAATCTTTTATATTCAGTGCTTTTTCCTATTTTAACAACAGCATCTATAATCAAAGGCAGTTCAGCTATCCCGGAAAGCGGTATCATAATCCATTGACAGGTGTTCTCAAAGACTGCAACTTTTTCCATAATGGTTGAAAGTGTTCGTGATGGGGTAATTTCTCCGGAAGAGAGGAGCAGCTCTCCTGTATCAGAGCTCTTCGCTGCCAGAACATTAGTTACAAATAAAGAATCTACTCCGTTACCTGCGAAAAAGTTCAGTACTATTGCTGTGCACTTATGAATAAAATCGAATGTTACATATGTACTGCTATTTACGGATGTCTCTTTTTTTGCTGCCCATAAATAATCTTTTCCATTTGTCAGACCTGAAAGTTTTCCTGCTTTTAGTTCAAAGCCTTCTTTATTGCCGGAATTCGAAGAAAATGCATAAAAGTCATAATTACCAACAGGCATAAGTAATGGATTCTCTGATTCAATCAACAAATTCCCGTTTTGATCAGATACTACTGATAATGGAGTAGCTGGGTAGCATGATTTACTGACAGGATTATCACCGCTTTGGTATGCAATGACTACCGCCCTTATGCCTGAAGGAATTGTAGCAGAAGATTTAACACTTTTATCAGGATAAATAAAGCCTTTGAAAGAAACCTCTTTCAGGTTTTTAACCTCATTACCCGAACAATCACATTCACCATCACCAATACAGGAGGCAATCGGTACTGATAAAAGACATAGTATAACTGTTATAAGAGACTTCATATATTTACTGTTCAACTAATGATATGCCGGTAATTGTCTGACCGGTCCAGTCCTCTATAAGTGTACCGGAGAACTGAAGGGCTGTAGATGAAACTGTCAGATTAATTGTGTAGTAGTAACCTGAAGTATAGGTTTGAGCCGGTATTGATGCTGTGTATTTTTTGGATGAGACAGATGTTCCCCCGATAGTCGCATTCACAGTTAACTCAATGTTTATTCCTATTGACGACAAAGGCAACATAATGTATGTACCTTTAAGCCCGTCCAGCGACATAGGGGTTTGATCTCCTATGCTGTTAGACACCCCGATGTTGCCATCTGATAATTGCATTTTTGAACTTGTTGACGGGTTTGCTGGAGTTATACTTATAGAAGTGACGGCAAGATTGCTTACTCCTGTGCCGGCAGCAACATTTATCTCAATCCCCACAGCCTTGTGGTAATAGACAAAAGAGACCGTGCCTCCCTGAGCTATTCCGGTACACTTAGCCCACAGATAATCCACGCCGTTGCTTAACTGGCCTGAAACTCCCGACGAAAACGTCAGATTAGGGGAATTGGTATTGTTTATTGAAACCGAATAGAAATCATAAGTTCCCTTTGGGAGGAAAACCGGAGAACTGGGTGTAAGTATACCGGAAGATCCGCATGTGGCCTCAACCGGAGTTCCTGCTACAGGTACTGCGGAAGTAAGGATAGCTCCGGCTTCATATCCGAAAATTGTAACTTTATTGGCAGCAGTGAATGTTTTTGTTGCCTTTGTACCGGGTTCTCCGAAATATGAGGCGTAAAAGTCTGTTTTTTCATTTTTTACTGAGGAGGAGTCGCCCTTCTCACATGAAATAAGTATTACTGTACATATTATTATTGTATTTAATGGTAATGATATATTTTTCATGATGGTTGATATTTAGTTATTTAAGATGATGTACCTGATTGTTTATAAATGTAGACCAGTCCGATATTGTGGTTGTTTTGTATATTATACTCCAGGGAGTGACATTGAAATGAAAATCATATATCTTACCTTGTTCAATGTCTGTTTTTAGAAAAGCTCTGGAATAAAGTATGCTCTTTTTGTCTGATCCGCATTCCTTTATTGATATTTTAAAAACGATATACTTTGACCGGATAATCGGAACGCAGTAATAATAGAAAACGAAAGGATCATTTTCTATTGTGCAGCTATCATAAAAATCTGTTACTTCTTGTGCATAATTACACTTTCCGTTCTCTATGTCAAGGAGTATAGAAGTATCGTCAGGGGAGGATATTTCTACTTTTGTAATCTCAAAATTCTGATTAAGATCATTGTTTATGCCTACCGTGCAGGCAACTCTTATTAATGAATTGAAAAGGCCGAAACGAATGCCGAATTTATTATCGGGAGACTTGGATATTTTCCCTGGAAAAGATGCATAAGTGTACGCCTCTCCGTTCTTTAGCCTTACATGTTTGTCATCAAGAGACATTTTGTTTTGCGATTTAATAGCTTTAAATAAGTACTGTCCTGGATACAGGTGTAACTGACAAGCTGTTTTAAGCTCTCTTTCGCCTGCATTTATTATGTAATCCGGAGATTCAATATGCAAAGTGTCATTATTTTTTGTGATGTGTAGCAATACATTCTGATTATATTGGCTCGATGAACTGTCCTCATCAAAAAAAGTAACCGGATATTTCCCGAAAAATGGGCATTTATTTGTATCTTCTTTAATACAGCCAACAATCGTAAGGAATAACAGAGACACTAATAAGTTATTGTTTCCGATAAAATTTCCCATTCTTTTTTATAGCAAGTTGTTGTATATGTGTTATCAGAATTAAGCGTGAGTGTTATGTCATAAAAAATGCCTCCCTCAAGATTAAAGTCAAGCATTGATTGGAAACTTCTTCCAGACTTATACTCTCCGTCAATATTCGCATCCATTAATACGACTATGTTTAAGGGTGATGAACAAGGCAATAAAATGAATGTTCTGCTGTTACCTGTACCAGGAATAGAAGATGGTGACTCAACAAAGGATGAAGGCGTTATAGTGCCCTGTGATAAATCCAGTGCTACACCACTGGTGGATGGATATGTACATCTAATATCGTTTATTGAAATAGAAGTTACATTATTTCCGGCATTCACACTTAGTTGTATCTTACATGCAATATGCCTGTAATTCAAATATATCTCTCTGCCATTTGCCAGGTTCATTTGTCGTGCTGTAGCCCAAAGATAATCCTGTCCGTTATCCAGGCCATAAATATAACCTAGATAATTACTTACAGACGGCATTACAGGTGAATTGCAGGAAAACGAATAAAAATCATAAACGCCATCCGGGAGACTCAACATACTATTTGTTGATAAATCTCCGTAGCCTGTTGAAATTGCTGTTATTGACCCTTCTCCGACAGGATAATAAATGGAATTTTCATTAAAAGTATAAATCAGAGCAACAACACCACTCTCCATGTATGTGTATGATTTTGTATGCTCATTATCTATAGAACATTTGAATCTTATATGTTCTGTAGGTATATCATACGGATAATCACAGATACAGCAAGAAGGCAGCATCATTGAAAGATATAATATTTTCAAAATGGCTTTCATGGAGAATCATATTGCTATTTTGCACAATTCCCAAGAGTTGAGTAAAGGATTGTAAATAACTGATCGAGTAATTGTTTTGGAAATTTTCTGTGCAAAAAAACGTGTGACATTAATGGAAGGAATAGGATCGTTATAATCACATATATTATGATCTATCCACAATAACTCTTTATTCAGCCCACTGACTGTACGTGTCTCTTCATTCCACAATACAAGAGGAGACTCATTTTCACAATAAATTTCAAGATCATAAAGTGCCCGATACCCATAGCTTGAACCAATGCATCTTATATACAGACGGTCGGTTATTTCATCTACCTCCTCTTTTAAGTGTTTTATACCATTTTCATCATAATAAATTTTATTGTGCAGCTTAACAACTCTTTTAATATGGAAATAGACCTCAACCGTCGGGGTGTCATTCTTACTGCGGTTGTCTACAATGTCTGTGACATTCCTTTCTTCAGAAACCAGGGCTCTCTCTATCTTTGCGCATGAGGCAGAAATATATAATACTGCCATTAATGCTAATATTCTTATATTCATACTTATTTGATATTATAAAGATTATTGACTTCGCGATATTCAGAGATATCCGGAGGACGCTCGTGAAGGAAGTGACATGGCAATATATTTATATGCCCGATCTGAATCTTGTTATGAATTATTTCCATCGCTTCCATCTCTCGCCTCATTTTTTTCAAAAATAGTCTTGGAAATGGGAGTTTTTACTCAGGAATAGATGTAAATAAAATAGAAATAAGTATTTTTTTAAAATATTCATTTCTACTTTTTGGATATTTTGTTAAATAATTATTTATTTGCCAAATATTTGATTATCATGAAAACGAAAAGACGTATTACTCTGAATGATTATGTCAAAGCAAACCGGACAGCAAGCAGAAATGCAGAGATAGAGAATCATGGTCACCCAGTTTGCCACAAAAAAATTCACAAATCCAAAAAAGTTTATGATCGCAAAAAAGCGAAGGCAGGCAGAAATGACCTGCCTTTCTTTATATATATATATCACCAAAAGGATTTATTTATAAATTTGGTGTGAGTAATAATGACAATGCTTTGACTAAGACAATGAAAATGAGTGTTTCTCAATTTTTTGCCTGTTGTTTATTAATATCTGTCCTGAATATTGATTTAGCAGAAGCTCAACATAACATTACTTGTGATGTCGGGAAAAAGACCGATATTAGATACCAGGTACCGAACTTTCTGCAAAAATCGTATTTTGAAATAACCACAGGATACATATCATATCCATTCTCTGAAAGGCAGTTGGAATCCGGTTATTCTCTTCATTCTCTGTCTGTAAAACACGCGGCTGTCAGACTCGTTTTATTCGGCTATAAGTTCAATGATTATCTTTCAGCCCAAATTACATATATGAGACCCGTTTTATGGGTAAATTATAAATATTATAAACAGCCGGACTATAACAAAACATTTTCTAAAACCGTATGGGCTAATGTCGGGGGATTGACCATCAAACCGACCATTCCTGTCGGGAAAAATATAAATTTATATGGGGAAGCCGGTTTGGGAATAATTACAAGAAACGGGTTTAATGATGAATCTGGTAACACAGTAGTTGCTGATGCCAATTATGCTACATTTCTTTTCGGGGGAGGTGTCATGTATAATCTCAGTAAAAAAACAGGGATTCAGATTGTTGCAAATTATTCTCCTCCAGAAAAAAGGTACGACCAACCATACACTTCTTATGTGGGAGCCGGTATCCAGTACCGTTTCCAGCCAATAGAAGAAGATAAGATTGAAAAATCACTCTTAAGGGATATAAAATATCCGAGACAATGGATCCAGATTGGTTATACAACAAACTTTGCAGGTTATAATATAAACAATTTTGTTGCAGGATTAAATATCTTCTGGGGTGGAAATTCTGAAATAAGCAGGGGTACTTTTATAACATATCAAAGAAATATATTCCACTCTCCAAAAGTTTTTGCTTTGGATTGGGGTGCAAATATTTCCGTTCTCCAGACAAATAAAAACAGAGAAGATTTTTTTGCATTATCACTTTTCCCTGTATTTAGGCTGAATTTATTGCACACCAAACCTCTGGACACATATTTCTATTATATAGTGGCAGGACCTACATATATTTCAAAAACCATACTTGATGGAGAAAATACTGGTAAAAAATTCACATTTTATGATGCTATGGCACTTGGTTTTTTCTTCGGCAAAAAGAGGTCTTTAAATGCTGAATTACGCATTGCTCACTATTCAAACGGGAATATCTTTCCGGCAAATAGTGGAGTAAAAATCCCCCTGACTATAAACATGGGCTATTCTTTTTAATTATTAAACATTTTAACATGCATTTTTATAAGACAGTTTTATTAATACAATGCTTTATAACCTTTTTAGGATTGGGCAATCTCCCGGGACAGGTAACCGATACGCATTATGGGAATAATCCTGAAGCAGGATCATCCCTTAAAGTCGGAAACGTTAAAATTTACTATGAATCTTATGGGAAAGGAGAGCCGCTGGTTATTCTTCACGGCAATGGAAACAGTATCAAAGACATGAGCCATCAAATCTCTTTTTTTTCAAAAGATTACCACGTAATTGCAATTGATAGCAGGGGCCGTGGAAAATCTGAATTAGGACCCGATTCTCTGACATACGACATATTAGCAGATGATGTTGCTGGCCTCTTAACAAAAATCGGACTTGACTCTGCGTATGTAATTGGATATAGTGACGGAGGTATAATTGCTCTTATAATGGGGATTAAACACCCTAAATCCGTTAAGAAAATTGCAGTTTACGGAGCCAACGTAACACCTGATACCAATGCTCTTTATCCCGGTTTTATAGAGCCGACTAAACGAAAAAGGATACAGGCCGAGCAAATGCTGGCCAAAAAGGACACTACGAAAAACTGGAAAGTTATTCAACAACGATACAGAATGGTAGAGTTCCAACCAAGATTGTCATCAGCAGATCTTGGACGGATCAAGGTTCCGGTATTGGTTCTTTCGGCAGACAGAGATATTATTAAACTTGAACATACGTTATTCATCTATAAAAGTATACCTTATGCCAATCTCTGTATTTTTCCGGACGCAACTCACAGGGTTCCAAGAGAACAACCGGAACTATTTAACACTACAGTCGGCAAATATTTCAGACAACCATTCAGAGGCGAAGATATAAGATAGATATTTTAATCTTTGATACATCTGATTGAATACCCCGTATGCATATTGCTACCGTTGAAACTGACATCACCGTCTGAATAATAAAGTCCCATTGCATATGCTCCACTTTGAGAGTATGATGTGGATGTCCACCAATATCCATAATAATTGAGATTCCCAAAAGACCCTCCTTTAAAACGGGCTCCTCCGGGGAGGGCTGTAAATCCACTTTCATTCGTTGCATAACTGTTAGGAGAATACCAGTGATACTTCCCTGCCTCTTTTAATGCTCCGCCTTTATGTATGCTATTTATACAGTCAAAAAGCGTTTGAAATTCATCTTTTGAAGGCACATGCCAGCCCGACGGGCATAAATTCCCTTTCTGAACAGTATACCAACTATATAATCTTCCATAAGTTGCGATGGTATCTTCTTGTGTTTCATTCTTGTATTCGCAATATGCTCCATTTTCATCGCTTTGCCAGTTATAAGCACTCTCTATTTTTAATATTGCAGAACCATCATTGTAAGATGTTGTACGTAGATTCTCTGCCATCCATGTCTGAGTTCCGATTGTAATGGTTTTGTAATTATTCCCCTCAATGTCCGCAAGTGCAGAATATGAAAGAGATGTGTTGAATATAGCAGAACTGGTGGCTATACCATCATTTCGTATTTTATCATCTTTTTCACAGGATGTCGTGAAAATTGTGAATATTGTAATATTTACAAGTAATAAGAGTGTCGATAACTTATGTCTCATTTCTGTTTTGTTGATTATTTTCTTCGGAATTCAGCAACTACTGTACCCTGTAAAAAGAAATCCCAAAGCAAAAACTGTTTATTATACGAATAATGGTTTATGATCGACAGAAAGGCAAAACAAATCAGCAAACTTTTCCTCTTTTTTAATATATTTGTATATTAAGCTTAGTGATTTTCATTTATGGATACGAAGCTGAAGATATTATTTGTCGAAGACAACCCTTCTGACTTAAGAATGATTAAGGATTTTATCCTTGATGGCGATATAATATTCGAATCAATAGCCGTTGAAACAAGTCAGGCGTATTTAAATGCAATAGACACATATAAACCGGACATTATACTTTCAGATTACAATTTGCCTAATTTCAACGGCATGGAGGCTCTTAAAATCCGGAATGAATTGTTACCCGGGTCTCCTTTTATACTAATAACCGGATCGATTAATGAAGAGACTGCTGTAAATTCTCTTAAGTCAGGAGCAGATGATTATATTTTGAAAGATAATCTCAGACGGCTCAACAGCGCAATCATGAATGCTTTGGACCAGAAGCGGGTTATGCGTGAAAAAGAGATGGCTGAGAAGAGGTTAACCGATAGTGAGAGAATTTATCGTTATATGTTCGCAAAAAATCCACAACCTATGTGGATATATGATGTCGAGACCTTGTTCTTCCTGGAAGTTAATACATCTGCACTGAATCTTTATGGTTACACCAGAGAGGAGTTCCTTTCCATGAAGGTAAATGATATAATAGTTAATGAAAAAGATTATATTATTTCAGACTATACAAGGAATGGCCCTAAATACAGGTATGAAACAGATATAGAAAGTGTCCGTAAAGACGGAAATATTATACTGATGGAGACAAGTTCCCATCCCTTTTCATTTGATGACCGACCGGCAAGACACGTACTTGTAAGGGATATTACATCCCTGAGACAGTCTGAATCCCGAATCAGACTTCTTAGCAGGGCTGTTGAACAAAACCCTGTATGCGTGATAATAACAGATAGAAGTGGTATAGTTGAATATGTAAATCCAAAATTCACAGAATTAACAGGTTATTCATTAGAGGATCTGATTAAGGATAATTCAAAAATCCTCAACTCAGGCATAAATGAGAGCAATTTCTATAATAAGCTTATTGAAAAAATAGATGCAGGTAATATATGGCAGGGAGAGTTTCAGAACAAGAAAAAAAACGGTGAGGTGTTTTGGGCTAAAACTGACATTTCATCAATCATGAATGATAATGGGGAAATTTCCAAGTATATTATTATTATGGAGGATGTTACGGAGCGAAAGACTTTACTTGCAGATTTTATAAAAGCGAAGGAAAAAGCAGAAGAGAGTGATCGGCTGAAGACAGCATTTCTTCACAATATCTCACATGAGATAAGAACCCCTCTCAATGCTATTATGGGCTTTGCTCAAATGCTCACTGAACAGGAGGTATCGCAGGGTGAGAGGGTTGCTTTTTCAGAAATTATCCAGAAAAGTGGTCAGCAATTATTGGTTATAATCAAGGATATTGTAAACATATCAGCATTGGAGGCAGGGCAGGAGACTTGTAATAAAAAACACTTCAATGCAAATAGTATCATAAGGCAAATCTGTGATCAGTTTTCTATAAAGGCAAAAGAACAGGGTGTGGCTATTAATATGAATCTTGCCCTTCCTGATGACAAAGCATTTTTAAATAGTGATGAGATTAAATTTATTCAGATTATATCTAATCTTTTAACGAATGCGTTTAAGTTTACACATGAGGGATCTGTTGAATTAGGATATGAACTGATTCCTGAAAAAATAAGGTTTTTTGTTAAAGATACAGGAATAGGTATACCAGACAATATGTTTGATGAGATATTCAAAAGGTTCAGACAAATTGAAGTCGGGGATAGCAGGAAGTATGGCGGGTCAGGATTGGGACTTCCGATCTGCAAGGCTTATGTGGAACTGCTTGGCGGAGAGATCTGGCTTGATTCGGTTGTCGGTGAGGGAACAACATTTTATTTTACCCTTCCGTACAATGAAGCTGATAATAATATTATAGATATAATTCAGGAAAGCAATCAACGTCATTTAACCGGATATGTGTCTAAAACATTGATTGTTGCAGAAGATGAGGATGTTAATTTTCTCCTTATTGAAAAAATTCTCTCTCCTCAAAATTACATTGTCATTAGGGCTAGAAACGGTAACGAAGCAGTTGAGTCATGTAGGGAACTGAAAGATGTAAATATGATTCTTATGGATTTAAATATGCCTTTGATGAATGGTTATCAGGCTAATAAAATAATAAAAAGAGAGAGACCGGAAATACCTGTATTAGCTGTAACTGCTTTTGCCGGTGAAGAAGAAAAAAGAAGGGCACTATCTGAAGGTTTTTTGGATTTTGTTCCAAAACCTATTGAAAAAGAGTTTCTTATAAGTAAAATACAAGAACATATAATATGAAGAAAAAGTTTTTTTTAGTGATATTTGTAATGACTTATGTATCCACAATGTCAAAGGCATTTCCTGCTGATACTCTTTATTGTACAACTAAGGACAAGGAGATTTTCAACGACTATTGCAATTATATCACAAGATGGAAAAATCAACCACGTGATACCATCATATTAAAAACTGCCATGTTTTTTCTGGGTACTCCTTATGTGGCTCATACATTGGAAATCGAGCCAGAAGGTCTGGTTGTAAACCTGAGAGAGCTGGATTGCACCACATTTGTTGAGAATGTTTTGACGTTGACAACAACTGTTTTGTCAGGAGAAATGACATTTGAGAACTATTGCTCTAATCTGATGCATTACAGATACCGGAATGATAAAATCAACGATTATACTGACAGATTACACTATACGTCAGACTGGATATACGAAAACCAGAGAAAAGGCCTGATTAATAATGTTACACGGAAATGCGGCGGAAAAAAATTAAAACTGAATCTTTATATAATGTCCTCCAATTCTGATAGTTATAAGCAATTATTGCAAAATAGAGTATTGAAAGAAAGGATTGCCGTTAAAGAGCAGGAGATAAACAAAAGAAAACATTATTATATACCCACAAGAAAAATCGACAGGAGGTTCAGGCGTATACATACAGGAGACATGGTGGGCTTTGTCACTACTATACCTGGAATAGACATATCTCATGTGGGGATTGTCTATAAAAAAGGTAAGACCCTCACATTCATTCATGCATCTTCCAAAATGGAAAAGGTTGTTGTTCATGAGGGAACTCTCAGTGAATATGTGAAAGGTACCGGAAGAAATACCGGAATTATACTGGCCCGTTAATATGATCTTTCGTCCCGTCCTTCTCTCCAGTTAATAAACGCTGTGTTAACAACTTTGTTACCTCCCGGTGTCGGATAATTACCTGAAAAATACCAGTCTCCACTGTTGTCGGAGCATGCAAGGTGCAGATTTTCAATTTTTTGATAAACAATTTGCACTTCTGCTTTTAACCATTTCGGCAATCTTAGAAGAAATCTGTTCATCAGTAAATGGGTTATAAATCTCTTTTACATAGTTAACATACATCTCTTTAGGAAGTCCGACCTGACTCTTGCATTTCTGATAAACATCCTCTATTACAGATTCAAGACCATTCTCTTTAAGAAGCTCTATTGCAGCATTAAATGCAATGAACTCACCCATCCTAGTCATGTCAATCCCATAGCAGTCAGGATATCTTATCTGCGGGGCAGAAGAAACAATAATAATTTTTTTAGGATGAAGAGTGTCAAGAATTCTTAATATGCTGCGGCGTAAAGTTGTCCCCCTTACAATAGAGTCGTCAATAACTACAAGGTTATCATCCGGTCTTACTGCCCCGTAGGTTACATCGTACACATGCCCTACCATCATATCTCTGTCGCCGTCGGAAGTTATGAAAGTCCTTAATTTCGCATCCTTGATTACAATTTTCTCAACCCTGGGTTCTGCAGAAATAATTTTTTCAATGAGGGTGTCATCAATATGCCCGTTAGAAGAGCGCAACTCCTCAATTTTTCTATTGACCATATACTGCTGAATTCCCTTCACCATTCCGTAGAAGGAGGTTTCTGCAGTGTTAGGGATAAAAGAGAACACCGTATTTTCCAGATCTCCGTTAACAGCATCTATCAATTGATTGGTAAGAAGCTCTCCGAGCATTTTTCTCTCTTTGTAAATGTAGCGGTCGTTACCACGGGAAAAGTATATTCGTTCAAAGGAACAACTGCTCCTTTTCATAGGTTCCCTGACGATTACTTCATCAACATGCCCGTTTTGTTTTATAATAAGAGCATTACCGGGTTTTATCTCTTTTATGCCTATATCGTCAATTCTGAAAGAGGTTCTTATAACAGAAGCCTCTGAAGCAACAACAACAACTTCTTCATCATGATAGTAGTATGCAGGTCTTATACCCCATGGATCTCTGACAACAAATGCATCTCCGTGTCCCAGAACACCGGCAACAGCATATCCTCCATCCCATTTTTCCGTACTCTTTCTAAGCACATCCTGAATATCCAGGTTTTTTTCTATTTGTGGTGTAATGTCAATCTTGCTGAATCCCTCATCACGGTATTTTCTGTATTTATTCTGGATTTCATCATCCAGGTAATAACCTACTTTTTCCAGAAGGGTTACTGTGTCTGCATAGTATCGCGGATGTTGGCCTGCTTGAATGAGGCTTTCGAATAACTCATCGATATTTGTTAAATTGAAGTTTGCTGCAAGGGCTAAATTTCTGCTTCTCCAGTTGCTGGCCCTTTTAAGAGGGTGGACAAGATCAATGTTATTTTTACCGAATGTTGAGTATCTTAAATGTCCCAGATATATTTCAGAGACAAACGAAATATTCATTTTGGCCCACTTTGAGTCTCTTTTTCTTAATGTTTCTGCATCAAAAGGCTCGTTTATTCTTTTGAAAACTTCCTGTATCGGGTTTGCGTCACAAGAACGTACTCTGTCCATATACTTGTAACCAGGAGGCATGTCCAGTTTAACTCCAACCACTCCTGCTCCTTCCTGACCTCTGTTTCTCTGTTTTTCCATCATTATATAAAGACGGTTCAGACCGTAAAGATATGAACCGTATTTATTGTGATAATATTCCAGTGGTTTGAGAAGTCTGACAAGTGCTATCCCACACTCATGATTGAGAATTTCGCTCATAATAGTCGTTTATTTGGCCGCAAATGTACAAAAATGGTGGAATTAAGAAACACTTATTATTCCCCGGCTCTTTCGTCCATCAATATAAATAAACAAAGGGCTGTTGAAACGGACGTGTCTTAGATACTTGCTTTCATGAACAACCTCCATTGAGTCAAGCAAATCTTTGTCAAAAGAGCCGTCTCCTATAAAAGGATTTATTGTCAGATAACCAATCCCGAAAGATGTGAGATTCTGAAAAAAATGAGTTCCCTGGCTCGGCTCTACCTGGAAATTTTTCTGACCGCACTCTACAATTACTTTAGCTTCAGATATATCAGGCCATTTAACCGGGATGCCAAGCCATGGATCACTCGATCCCCATCTCCCCGGTCCGATAAGAACATAGTTTCTATTCTGCTCTTTAGCCTTTTTATTAAGGATATTTACCTCAGAGGCAATCTCTCTTGTGTATGTATTGTCAAAATTCTCACTTCTTACATAAATCAGGTCTGTTATTCCTTCCACGTTTCCTACGCCAAGTGCCTTTTCGGAGTATATTATACATCCATTTCTGTCAATATTATCCCACTCCATGGGTAAGTTATCCTGATTATCGGTTATTGGCCTGATTTGTAGAAAACTGAAAATCCGATCCTGGCCTTCCGGAACATCCATATTTACAGCAAACTCAAGTTCAACTGGAGTCCGCATCTCCATCTGGCTTATTTCCAGTATGTCACAGATTATCTTTGCAAGAGGTATAACATCATATTTAAGGATATGTGCAAAAGTTATAACTTTTCTTCCATCTTCAAGATTGTTGTCAATCAGCATCTCATTCTGCGGATTCCAGGTAGAGGCAACATATTTCATGTTTCTGAAATGCTTAATCTGGTTGATATCAAATTTTACCAGATTAATTGATTCGTCAATTGATGTCTTGAACTCTTCCGGTTTGAGATTCAATGCAAACATGTGATTTTGTGTCTCTTTCAGTGCCAACTGGTTACTTGAAAGTTGCAATATATGCTTTGGATATTTAGGAGAGAACCGGAGTGTCTTACCGCCCTCTACAACAAGCCTTCCCAGACCGAATGCCATATTTACTATGCCATCTTCAGGTTTTTCTGATCCTATTGGGTAAAAGTTTACAGATCTGGCCACTCCAGATAGAGTGGGGAAGAAGTATCCATTATCTTCAGTACCACACACATCCTGTATTACAACCGCCATCTTCTCTTCACTTATAAGATTGGATGTAGCCTGTATGTATGATCTGCTGGATGCATAATAAATTGAAGCATACACACTTTTAATTGCCTTGCCTAGCAGTCTCAGCATCTGGTCATTGTTCTGAGTGTGGGGAACCATATAAGTAGAGTATATGCCGGCAAATGGTTGATAGTGGGAGTCTTCAAGCTTGGAACTAGATCTTACCGCCAAAGGGCCTGTCGCATATCTTATATATACTTTTAATTCCTCTACAAGTTGCTCCGGTAAACGAGAACTTACAAATTCTGATAAAAGCTCCTCATCAGTAATATCCGAGTTTATTACATATTGGAGACCATTATCTTTAATAAATTCGTCAAAATAGTCTGTGGCTATAACAATTGTCCTTGGTATAAGTATCTTTACTCCAGGATATTTGTTGAGTAAATTATGCTTTTGAAGCATACTGTTTATGAAAGCCAACCCTCTGGCTTTTCCTCCAAGAGAACCCTCACCGAGCCTGGCAAACCAAATGAATTCCCCGTATGTCTCTTTGTTAAATCTGGCAACTACACCATGCCCAACCAAAATACGATAGTCAATAATTGACTGTATTATAAAGTTTCTCAGTTCATCTGTTGAGTTGAACTGCCCCTCTCGGACTCCTTTGATTTTCGTTGCAAGAGAAAACAGTCCCCTTGAGTACATCCATTTGGATAACCTGTTTCTTGAGGCATGATATAGAAGGACATCCTCAGGAATCTCCATTATCAAGTGTTGTAGTTCCTTAAGATCTTTAGCCCTGCCATATACTATACCGGATTTAATATCTCTGAACACGAAATCACCGAACACAAACTCCTCACTTATGTATTCACTCAATTCAATAAGTAGTGTTTTAGAGTGCTTAAGGATGAATCCGACACCCAGGCTCTCTGCTACTTTTCTCATGCTTTCCTGAGATGACTGAAGTAAGAATGGCATATAGGGGTCATCCTTCTGAATCATTCTGCATAAATCTATACCAGCGTCAATCTTCTCACTCTCTGGATGATCATTTTTATGTAATACAAAAGCTACATCAGATATAACTCCAAGAAGATTTTTTTTATACTTTTCATAAAGATCTACTGCCTCCTGATAGTTTGTAGCAAGAAGAATTTTAGGCCTTGCTCTTTTTCTGAGCTTCTGCTGTTGTTCATTCAGAGCCTCCTTAAGAAATTCTGCACTTTGAACCAAAACCAACCTGTATATTGCCGGCAGATATGTGGAATAGAATCGGATAGAATCTTCTACAAGCAAGATCGATTGTACACCGGCATTTAGTATGTCATCGTCAGCATTTATCCTGTCCTCAAACAGCTTTATTATTGCAAGAATAAGATCGGCATTTCCATGCCAACTGAAGATATGGTCTATAGCCGAACAGTCTTCCCTTTCTAAGATTTTTGAAAGTTCTTTTGAAAAGTTAGTAAGAAGCACAAACGGAATATCAGGATGTTCTACTTTACAGAGTTTAGAGAATTTGAAAACATCCAGCTCACCGACATTTATCATACTGATGATGAGATCAAAATCGTCATCTGTGTCCAACAATTTCAGGGCATCCATAGAAGAATTCGCCCACGTAAAAGCCGGAGGATTGCTGAGATTTAAATCTACGTACTCTTTATATATCTGGTCCTCAATACGGCCATCCTCTTCAAGTATATATGCATCATAACTTGTACAAATCATAAGAACCCTTCTTATGCGGTTTTGCATAAGAATCTTATAATTCATCCTTGAACTTCGCTGTAGACTATTTCTGTTTGGCATCTTTAACCACTTGCTAATATTCCCTACTTACTGTAATCATAAAATCCCATCCCGGTCTTTCTTCCTAGTTGTCCTGCCCTTACCATTTTCTTCAGAAGAGGGTGAGGTCTGTATTTCGGATCTCCAAATTCATTGTATAAAACCTCCATAATTGCCAGACATACATCCAATCCGATCAGGTCTCCGAGAGCCAGAGGACCCATGGGGTGATTTGCCCCAAGCTTCATTGCCTCGTCTATCTCCTCTTTTTTTGCAACACCTTCAGCAAATATTGCCACACCTTCATTAACCATTGGAATAAGGATTCTGTTTACGACAAAACCCGGAGCTTCATTAACATTAACAGGAGTTTTTCCGGCTTTCAGGGCTATCTCAGTAACAATGGCTTGTGTTTCCGGTGAGGTCAGTTGCCCTTTAATTACCTCTACCAGTTTCATGACAGGTGCCGGGTTGAAAAAGTGCATTCCTATTACTCTGTCCGCTCTTTGTGTAGATGCTGCTATTTCAGTGATAGAGAGAGAAGAGGTGTTTGATGCAAGAATAGTCTTTGGATCACATATTTCGTCCAGGGATTTGAAGATTTCATTCTTTACAGACATAGTCTCAAAAACTGCCTCAACGACAAGATCGGCATCCTTGCATAATTCATAAGTTGTAGTACCTGTAATCCGTGACTTAATTAATTCAGCTTCCGATTGTTCTATTTTACCTTTTTCCACGAGCTTTGAAAGATTTTTTTCAATGTTCCTGTATCCTGACTGAAGCTCCTTGTCGTTTATACCCTTCATCACAACAGTAAAGCCGGATTGTGCAAATGTCTGTACAATCCCGCTTCCCATTGTTCCTGTTCCTATTATGCAAATTTTCATAGTTTTAGATATTATCTGTTATTGAATTTTGTTTTAGTCCTGTTCATAAAGGCTTTCATACCCTCTTTCTGATCCTCAGTACTGAAGCATAGTGCAAAAAGTCGCATCTCGTTTTTAATAGCGTCATCAGCCGGAAGGTCAGATGAGTCATTAATGGAACTTTTTGCATTTTTTACAGCTATAGGTGCATTATTGGCTATAATAGAAGCCATTTTGATCACTTCATCCATAAGATTCTCAGAGTTGCAAACTTTATTTACCAGACCAATCGAGAGAGCCTCAGATGAATCTATTACCCTTCCGGTGAATATTAACTCTTTAGCTTTGGCCGGTCCGACAATTCTTCCCAATCTGACAGTTCCCGAAAAACCAGGAGTTATTCCCAATGATACTTCCGGTTGTCCAAGTTTGGCATTGTCTGACGCAATTCTTATATCGCATGATAGAGCAAGTTCACAGCCTCCACCCAGGGCAAATCCGTTTATTGCAGCTATTACAGGTATTTGTAAAAGTTCAATTTTGCGGAAAACACTGGCACCACGAAAAGCAAACTCTCCGGCTGCAACACTGTCTAATTCCGACATTTCGGAAATGTCAGCCCCGGCTACAAATGATCTTCCTTCACCTGTAATGATTAAGACCCGTATGTCGGGATTAATTTCTATTTCACTTACAGCTTCATCAAGCTCTTTTAATACTGATGAATTTAAAGCATTTAGTTGTGACGGGTTGCTTATTTTGAGTGTACAAATCTGATTGTCAGTAGATATGTGCAGGTATTTATATGCCATAATTTATAACTTATTTTCTGTAGGTTTATACAAAAATAAGATAATTCCGCTTATATATTGATTATTTTTATATCTTCGCAGTCGTTATGCAAGCAATGAATAATCTAAATATGCATTTTAATCTACTACTCAACCTATGTAAAGGCAGAGAGGTGGGGATCTGACATATTGTGATAAAATATTATAAGAAACATGAACCGGCCACCTTGAACAAAGGTGGCTTTTTTAATACAACACAAACATGAATGAGAAACTCTATGTATTCGACACCACGCTAAGAGATGGTGAACAGGTTCCGGGATGCCAGTTGAACACTATTGAAAAGATAGAATTAGCCAAAGCCCTTGAATTATTAAAGGTAGATATTATTGAGTGTGGTTTTCCGATTTCCAGTCCGGGAGATTTTACATCAATTGTTGAAATATCTAAGGTTGTTACAGAGTCAACAATATGCGCACTTACCAGAGCTGTAGAAAAAGATATAGAGGTGGCCGCCGATGCTCTTCACTTTGCAAAAAGGAAGAGAATCCACACCGGAATAGGGACTTCTGATCCTCATATTAAATATAAATTTAAGTCAAACAGAGAGGATATCATATTACGTGCAATCAATTGTGTGAAATATGCCAGAAAGTATGTGGATGATGTCGAGTTCTATGCCGAAGATGCAGGGAGAACAGATAATGAATATCTTGCAAGAGTCGTGGAAGCCGTTATAAAAGCCGGTGCCACCGTGGTCAACATTCCGGATACAACCGGATATTGCACTCCTGAGGAGTATGGGGCAAAAATTCGTTATCTTGTTGAAAATGTGCCAAATATTGACAAGGCAATAATATCCACACACTGTCACAATGATCTTGGAATGGCAACGGCAAATACTCTTGCCGGAATTATGAATGGTGCTCGTCAGGCGGAGGTCACTATCAACGGAATAGGGGAAAGAGCCGGCAATACTGCTTTAGAAGAGGTTGTAATGGCCATAAAATGCAGAAAAGACTTTCCTGTTTATACAGATATTGACACACCATTAATCATGAAAACATCAAGGTTGGTTTCAACATTGATGAGAATGCCGGTACAACCGAACAAAGCGATAGTAGGAAGAAATGCCTTTGCTCACTCATCCGGAATACATCAGGATGGTGTTTTAAAAAACAGGGAGAGTTATGAAATAATTGACCCGGCAGCAGTTGGTGTTAACGAATCTGTTATAGCTCTTACTGCAAGAAGTGGAAGAGCTGCCTTGAAGCATCACTTCTCACGTTTAAATATAGAGCTGTCAAATGAGGAACTTGATGTTGCATATGAAAAATTCCTTAAGCTTGCCGATGTAAAAAAAGAGATACACGACGAAGATTTGCTTATGATTTCAGGAGTGACTAAAAATATCCAGACACATAGAATCAAGTTGAAATACCTTCAGGTTGTTTGTGGAAAATCTGCAATACCTATGGCTACAGTAAAGCTTCTCATTGACGGAGAGGAGTGTGTTGCTACAAGTTCCGGGAATGGACCGATTGATGCCTCTTTTTCTGCCGTCAAATCACTTATTCACAGAAAAATAAATCTTGAAGAATTTCTCGTTCAGGCAATTACTAAGGGAACTGATGATGTGGGAAAAGTTCATATTCAAGTAGAAAACAAGGGAAATATTTACTACGGATTTTCAGCAAATACAGACATCATCACAGCCTCCGTAGAAGCATTAATCGATGCAGTTTCGAAAATTATTTAAAGAGATATGAAAAGGACAATTTTTGACAAAATATGGGATGCTCATGTAATAAAGGGGATAACAGAAGGCCCGTCAGTGCTTTATATAGACAGGCATTATATACATGAGGTAACTTCCCCACAGGCCTTTACAGGGTTGGAAAAAAGGGGATTGGAAGTGTTCAGGCCAAATCAGACATTTGCCACTTGTGACCATAATGTACCAACAATAAATCAGCATTTACCTATCAGTGATCAATCCTCCAGACTTCCAGTTGAAAAACTGGCGGAAAACACAAAAAAACATCGTATTACATATTTCCCTCTCGGAGATAAAAGAAATGGTGTTGTACATATAATCGGGCCGGAATTAGGACTGACTACCTGTGGAATGACAATTGTCTGCGGGGACAGTCACACATCCACACACGGTGCTTTTGGCAACATTGCATTTGGCGTAGGGACAAGCGAAGTGGAAATGGTCCTGGCCACACAAACTCTGTTGCAGACAAAACCCAGGCAGATGCTCATTAAAGTTGACGGGGAGTTAGGAAAGGGTGTTTGTGCAAAAGATATAATTCTCTATATCATTTCAAATTTAGGGACTTCTGCCGGGACCGGATATTTCCTTGAATTCGCCGGTTCAACAATTGCATCATTATCTATGGAAGAGAGAATGACAATTTGTAATATGAGTATCGAGATGGGGGCAAAAGGCGGTTTGATTGCTCCGGATCAGATTACTTTCAACTATCTTAAAGACAGGGATTATTCACCTAAGGGTGAGGCTTGGGAAGAATCTGTTAAATATTGGGAAACATTAAAAAGTGATGTCGGGGCTATATATGATGCTGTTTATCAATTTTCTGCAGAAGAGATAAATCCCATGATAACGTACGGGACTAATCCAGGTATGGGTATTTCTGTAACGGGAAGTATTGCAGATAATCTTAAGGATAATCCTTCGTCTATGAAAGCATTGGAATATATGGGTTTTGCTCCCGGAGAAAAGTTAATTGGCAAGAGAATAGATTACGTTTTTTTGGGTAGTTGCACTAATGGAAGGATTGAGGATTTCAGAGCTTTTGCGTCAATAGTTAAGGGACGGAGAAAACATCCCGGGGTAATAGCCTGGTTAGTACCCGGTTCAAAGCAAGTAGAGTGTCAGCTTGAAGAAGAGGGAATCGGAGATGTTCTCAGAAAAGCAGGATTCGAAATAAGACAGCCGGGTTGTTCTGCATGTCTTGCTATGAATGATGATAAAATTCCATCCGGGAAATATTGTGTTTCTACGTCAAACAGAAATTTTGAGGGACGTCAGGGCCCTGGGGCCAGAACACTTCTTGCAGGTCCGATAGTAGCAGCTGCAGCAGCAATAAACGGAGTAATAACAGATCCTAGAGAATTGAGTTATGAGTTTTGAAAAGTTTACAATACTTAAATCGGGAACTATTAATGTTCCTATAGAAAACATAGATACAGACCAGATAATCCCGGCCAGATTTCTTAAAACCACATCCAGGGAGGGATTCGGTAAAAACCTATTCTATGACTGGAGATATGACAGCCAGGGCAAGATGATTCGATCATCTGAGCTTAATGAAAACAAAGGGGAAAAGATACTTGTTGCAGGCAGGAATTTCGGCTGCGGATCAAGCAGAGAGCATGCCGCATGGGCCATTTATGACTATGGTTTCAGGGCTGTGATCTCAAGTTTCTTTGCAGATATTTTTAAAAACAATGCACTAAATAATGGATTACTTCCGGTGCAAGTGTCAGACAATTTTCTGGATAGAATTTTTAAGAATATAGGGAGTGATATTATCATAAACCTCCCGGAAAGAAGTGTTACAATATATTCAACAGGAGAGACAGAGCACTTCCAGATAAACTCTTATAAGCAGAATTGCCTGATAAACGGATTTGATGATATTGAATATCTGATATCCTGCAGACATGAGACAGAAAATTTTGAAAATAATAGAAAAAAATAACATGAATAAAAAAATAGCAGTTCTTCCGGGAGATGGTATTGGCCCGGAGATAGTTGCAGAGAGTGTCAAAGTGTTAAAATCGGTGGAATCAAGATTTTGCCATAAATTTGAATACATCTATGGAAAGATTGGTGCAGCTGCAATAGATGATTGTGGTAATCCATATCCGGATGATACACATAAATTGTGTATGGATTCTGATGCTATTCTTTTTGGAGCAATCGGAGATCCCAAATATGACAATAACCCCGCGGCAAGGATTCGTCCGGAGCAAGGATTGCTGAAAATGAGAAAGAGTCTGGGACTATATGCAAATATTCGCCCTGTGGAGATATACAATAACCTTATAAACAGATCTCCCCTTAGAGAGAGTATAGTGAAAGATGTTAATCTTGTTGTTGTCCGAGAGCTTACGGGTGGTATCTATTTCGGAGAGCCAAGAGGAAGAAGTGAAGACGGGAAGAAGGCGTTTGACACCTCTGTTTATTCCGATGTGGAAATTGAACGAATATCCCGGATAGCATTTAAGTTGGCAGAAAAACGAAAAGGAAGTGTCACTCTGGTTGACAAAGCGAATGTGTTAGCGACCTCAAGGCTGTGGAGAGAGGTTGTTACAAAACTACATAAGGACGAGTTCCACCATATTAATCTAGATTTTCTTTTCGTGGATAATGCTGCAATGCAATTGGTTACAGAACCGGCCAGATTTGATGTAATTCTGACAGAAAATATGTTTGGTGACATATTGAGTGATCAGGCAAGTGTGCTTACAGGTTCTATAGGACTATTGCCATCCTCGTCAATCGGAGCTCATACACCTTTGTTTGAACCGATTCATGGATCATTTCCTCAAGGAGCCGGAAAAAATATAGCAAATCCTATAGCCACAATTTTATCTGCGGCCATGTTACTTGAAAATGCATTTGACTTGAATGATGAAGCTCTGGCTATAAGGAAAGGGTGTGAAGATGCCATAAACAATGGTATACTCACACCAGAACTAGCAAAAGAGTCTAAGGCTTATTCTACATCCGACATCGGAGATTATATCGCAGAAAGTGTCGCTAAAAACTAGGGTAAAACAAGTATTGCGTCAATCACAACGTATATGAGACCGGAAATAAGGAGGCTGGCAGGAATGGTGAAAATCCATGCTCCTACAATATTTTTAGCTGTAGCCCATTTTACTGTTGCGAATCCTTTTGTCATGCCTACGCCGATAATTGATCCTGTTATTGTGTGAGTTGTGCTTACCGGGATACCAGTCAGGGCTGTTCCAATTAGTGTGATGGCTCCCGCGGTTTCAGCACAAAAACCTTGTACTGGTTTCAATTTTGCCAGACCATCACCGAGGGTTCGGATAACTTTCCAGCCTCCGGTGATTGTTCCTAGGGCAATTACAGAGTAGCATGTTATGGTTATCCATAGTGGCACATGGAATCCGACGCCGGGTTCATAAAGGTACTTTGCAACAAATTCATTTGTCCCTGCGACACTGAAAAGTAACATCGCAATAATTCCCATAGTTTTCTGTGCATCGTTTCCTCCGTGTCCAAGGCTGAATATTGCAGAAGAAAAGAGTTGCATAACCTTGAACCTCTTCTCAACTTTCAAAGGATGTCTGTTTCTGTGTATGAAAAGGGTTATGGCCATCATTATAAAACCAAGTATTGCACCAATCAGAGGAGAAAGGACAATAAAAAGGCCTATTTTGAGTATTCCTGTGGAAATCAGAGCACCTGAACCATGTGTAAACCAAACAGGACCGATAAGTCCGCCGATCAATGCATGGGAAACACTAATTGGCATACCAAACTTTGTACAAGTATATACCCAAATGACAGAACCGCATAAAGCGGACAAAATGATGTAAGGATTTACAACATTGGGATCTACAATGCCTTTGCCTATTGTGTTTGCTACGTGAACACCGAAAAGAAAAAATGCGGCAAAATTCCAGAAGGCAGCCCAGAGAACAGCAGAGGTAGGGGAGAGTACTTTTGTGGAAACAATTGTAGCAATTGAGTTCGCAGCATCATTCATGCCGTTAAGGAAATCAAAAAGCAGTGCTACAACTATTGCTATTATGACTATTGTCAACATAATCGGTTTGTTTATGCTTGTTTGACAATAATTGACCTGATGCAATCACTTACATCCTTAGCTCTGTCAGTTGCATCTTCAAGGCTTTGAACAATGTTTTTATGCTTGACAAGCTCAATTGCATCCTTTTCGTTCTCAAATAAAAAGCTATTAAAGTTTTCGTAAAGCTGGTCAACCAGCCTCTCGATATCTTTAACTCTCTTCGCCTTAGTCAGAATATCCTCATGTTGTTTCATTATATATTCGAGCTTGCCTACCATCTCTTTCAGAAGTCCAGAAAGCTCAATAATATAATCAACTATTGAGATCATATCCTTATAGGTGTTTTTTGGTTTATACATTACCTGCTTACGGGCAGAATCATGAATAAAGTCAAGAAAAGTGTCTATTCTATAGGCAAGAATATGAATATCCTCTCTGTCAAACGGCGTGACAAATGTTTGTTCCAGCTCTTCATATATTCTCCCGGTTATATGATCACCCTCTATTTCCAGAGAGTTGATTCTTTTATACAACTCTTTCTGAGCTTCATAATTGCTTTCAAGAAAGAGAGATTTCAGTTCCAGAGCAGCTTTATTGATAATCTCAAGCTGAGAAATGTACAATGGGTAAAATTTTTTCTCTTTAACAATAAATAATTGGAAAAATCTGTCAATTTTCATGTCTGTTTGCATATTTTATGCAAAAGTAACACTAGAACAAACGAATTTCCAGAAATATTTTGTTAAAGAGAAAAAATGTAACAGAAGCTTAACAAATAATTATTTTATCAAATTAAGGCTTCTTTTGATAAACCTGTCAAGATCTTCTCCTTTAAGCATCCCGTTTGCAAGTAATGCTAAATCAGTTAATTCCTTTAATAATTCACAACCTTTTCCAAAAGATGACAACAGGTTCTTTCTTTGATTCTTCAAATTCGCCAACTCCTCTTCGACACTTTTCTGTTCATCCTTTAGAGATGTTTCAATTTCTTCATCCTTCCTACCGGCAATAGAACTATTAATCTCTCCGAGTCTTGCTTCAGGAATCTCTGTCTTCTTATCAAGATCTTCCAGCTGAGATTTTAATTCAGCTTCTTTCAAGTCCAATATTTTCTTCATCAGAGGGTGTTCGTAATTGATGGTTATATTATATGATTCCGGAAGGGATCCATAAAAGTTCATTCCTCCGTTGAGTGCAGCCATTTCTCGGTATCTTCGCATAAACTCTGACCTTGTTATTAGGATAGCCCCGTCATTCTCTCCAAGATTTTCTATAGAGAAACTATAGTGCGAGCCTTCAGGCAGAACAGCCTCAAATGCATCAGAGATGTCTTTTATCTCTTTTTCTGTCAGATCCGGCTTGGATATTTCATTCTTCTGAATGAGTTTGTCAATATGGTCTGAGTCTACTCTGACAAAAGTACTATCCTTAAACTTACTTTCAAGAAGGTTTACGAAATGAGAGTCCAACTGACTATCGAACACCAGGACATCATAGCCTTTGTTCCTTGCGGACTCTATATATGAGTACTGCTCATCCTTGTCTGTTGTATACAGATATACAAGCTTGTTGTTCTTATCTGTCTGTTCTGTTTCGACGGATGTCTTATACTCTTGATAACTAAAGAATTTGTTGTCACAATTCTTGAGAAGAGCAAACTTCTCTGCTCTTTCATAAAACTTCTCCTCAGAGAGCATTCCGTATTCAATAAAAAGCTTAAGGTTATCCCACTTCTCCTCCAGATTTTTTCTGTCATTCTTGAAAATCTCTTCCAGACGATCTGCAACTTTTTTGGTAATATGAGCAGAAATCTTCTTAACATTTGCATCAGATTGCAGATAACTTCTCGATACATTAAGAGGGATATCCGGAGAATCTATCACACCATGCAGCAGCGTGAGAAAATCCGGAACGATATTCTCTACAGAATCTGTAACAAATACCTGATTGCAATATAGCTGAACTTTGTTTCTAGAAATATCCAGCTTATCCTTCAATTTCGGAAAGTATAAAACACCTGTAAGGTTAAACGGATAATCTACATTTAAATGAATGTAAAAAAGAGGATCCTCCTGCATTGGGTATAGTTCCCTGTAAAAATTCAGATAATCCTCCTCTTTTAAGTCGGATGGTTTTTTTGTCCATAGTGGATTAGGGTTGTTAATTACCTTGTTGTCTTTTCCGAAAACTATCTCAACGGGAAGGAACTTACAATATTTATAGAGAAGTTCATTTATTTTTTCTTCCGACGCAAAATCTTTTGACTCATCATCAAGATACAAGATAATATCAGTCCCCCTCTCTTTTCTTTTTCCTTTAGCTATCTGATATTCGGGAGAACCTTCACAACTCCATTTAACCGCTTCTGCTCCTTCTTTCCATGATAAAGTCTGTATTTCCACCTTTTTAGATACCATAAAGGATGAGTAGAAACCAAGTCCGAAGTGCCCGATAATATTGTTAAGCTGATCTTTGTACTTGTCAAGAAACTCTCCCGCACTAGAAAAAGCTATCTGATTTATGTACTTGTTCACCTCTTCCTCTGTCATTCCAATTCCCCTGTCACTTATGGTTATGACACCCTTGTCTGGATCTGAGGTAATTGTAACATTCAGATTGCCGGCTTCTTCCTTGAATTCGCCGGTGCTAATCAATGCCTTTAGTTTCTGTGTTGCATCAACGGCATTTGACACAAGCTCCCTAAGGAAAATCTCATGGTCAGAATAGAGAAATTTCTTGATAACCGGAAAAATGTTCTCGGTTGTAACACCTATTGTTCCTTTTTGCATAATATGGTAATTTTAGATTAATCTTTGTGAACAACCTAAAATCAAAAGATGTACCAACAGGTGTAATGTGACAATTTATGACAAATAGGCAGATATCTATTTACATACCATAATGTCCAGAATCATGTTGTCTGTTTTTTGCATTCCAACGGAACCAATGCTTCCAAGATTCTTTATTGTTTTCTCTATGCTCTTCTCTATTATTCCATCATTCTCTGAAATGCAGATTCCTTCCATAGCCAGTATTGCAGATTGAACAGCGGATGAGACACCCGATGCAACTTTCAGGGCACATCCGACTTTTGCTCCGTCACACACCATGCCGGTAATATTACCAATCATGTTTTTTATTGCATAACAAACCTGGTCATAGGATCCGCCTTGAAGAAAAACTATGCCGCATGCAGCACCTGTTGATGCGATAACACATCCACAAAGAGCAGATAGCCTGCCTAAATAGCCTTTTATATGTATTGCTACAAGATGGCTTAGAATAAGAGCTCTGGCTAGTTCTTCCCGATTACTGCCCATTTTTTCGGAAGCAGCAATAACTGGCATTGTAACAGTTATACCCTGGTTCCCGCTTCCGGAATTACTCATTGCAGGGAGTGTACATCCAGCCATCCTTGCATCCGAGGCCGCGGCTGTCATTGCCATAGAGTAGGTCAGCAGTCCGTCTCCAAAAACATTACGATGAATATTGTCCTTTATTGTCTTCCCAACTTTCAGCCCGTAGTTGTTCTGTAATCCTTCCAGAGCCAGAGCCTTATTGAGAGTGACTGATTCCAGAATAAATTCGATGTCTTCAAATCTGATTTGGTTAGTAAACTGAAAAATTGTTGCAACATCCAGTTTGTAATCCAAAGTCTCTTTGTTTAACTCGTCTTTTAATGCATTCCCGGACTTACTGCCCTTTCTTTCATCTGTAATAACAATATTGTCAACATTCACATATACTAATGCATCATGCTGGTCTTCAATAATGGCAGTTGAAAAGTGGTCTTGATTGGTGCACTTTGCTGATATGTACAGCTTCTTCCTGGTTTTGGCAAGGGATATTGCGATTTTGTTATCGGCAATCATATGTTTTGCCTTTTCAACTGATAAATCGTTGATCTCTTTAAGCACTTCCAGCTTATATTGTGATTTTCCGCAAGTCACGCCTAATGCTGCAGCGATATGTAATCCAACCATACCTGTCCCCGGGACACCGACACCCATGCCATTCTTCAAAATGTTGGCACTGACTTCTACTTCTATATTTTCCGGTTCATAACCAGCTTCACGGAAGGCTTCGGCAGCACGCGCCACAGCCAAAGATACAGCAATTGGCTCGGTACATCCTAAAGCCGGCTTTACCTCTTTTTTTATAAGCTCGATTATTTCCAGCTCTCTTGTTCTGCTAATTTTCACTTTTCAAAAAAATTAAAAATGTTCCTGAATATATTTTGAATTTGTTCTTCTGACTTTAATGATTCAATCGGGAATCCGAGAGCCACTGAACGATAGGTTCCTTTATAGGCAACACCCGCAGATATGGAATTGTCAGAATATCTGAATATAGTCCATGCATTCTCACCTGTAGGTTCAATCCCATCCGGAGTCTCTACGCAATAAACAGTGTCATTTGGTTCTGTGAAGAATGAGTATGTTCCTTTGAAATTATAAGGACTCTGCACACCTCTTACCTCTCCGGTTTTACTTGCAAAGTTTGTACGCCATTTATATTTCAGAATATTCTGAGCAAAACTTTTACTCTCTTCATCCATTTCTATACTATCCCATATATCTGTGGCAATATTGGCACCTGATATAATAATTCTCCCCCCGTTGCCAGCATAGTCACTGATAGCTTTCTGTAACGGTTTCGGAAACACGGTGTAATTTACCGGCATAATGTCTCTGCCTACTCGGGTTTGCAGTTGTTTCCCCATTATAAAATCGACAACAGGGTAATTATTTAGAAGAACTGTTCCGTCATTAACAGCATCCCTGCTACAAGAGGTAAAGCTGTAACCCAAAGCGGCCAAAGATTTGCCATGCACGTACGGATAGTCAAAACTATTTCCGGCAATTACTTTTGTCTCGTAATCGGCATACGATGCTCCAAATCCGGGAGAATCATCGTCCATCCATGGAATCTCCCTTCTATATTCATACTGGCTGCCGATATATGAGATATCTCTCAGATATGGTACTCCATGATCCAGATAATCTGCAAAACCACCCCTGGTTGTATCTTTGGTTGCATAGCTTGCCGGTGCACTTACTCTGTCAAAGCAATTGACAATAAGAACCATGCCTTTATCCTGTGAGGATATGCATACTGATAGTATTTCAGAAGGGAAACTCTCACCTCCATCATTTAAAGCAGTGATTTTGTAGCTGTAAATCTTGTCTTTATCAATTTTTTCTGAAAAAGAATTTTTCTCGGCGATGCGTCCATTGTCAAAACCACCATCACCAACTCGTTTGTAAACTATATACTTGGCAGGTTTAGCAGTCGGTTCAAGAGTGTCATTGACAGGCAACCAATTAAGATTAACTCTGTTGTCAGTAACATTGGCAGAAAAGCCCTTTACAGGAAGTGGCTGTACAACATACTGCTTATTCTGTGTAACATTCAGATATTTGAGAATGCCTTTATAAATAGCCCTGCTTATTGTGAATCTGAAATTTGGATCTAGACCGTAACGCATATCCGCAAAATTCTGATGTGATAAAAGCTCCAGAAGCATTGACGGCACTTTTGGCGATCTTGACTCAGAGTAGGAGCGATCCCACAAACCTCTTCTCTCCCAGAGGGGCTCATAGAGTCTCTTTACATCATTGACTATCTGCGTTTGGACTAAATCGGCAAGATATCTGTTTGTAATCCTTGGAGTTCCTGTGGGAAAAACAGACTCGCCGTTCGATAGTCTTGTATATATGCTTAATGTCCCTATTATTGAGTCGTTTAGAGTTGTTCCTGCATCTGTGTGAAATGCAAATGACATGTCAATAGGAATATTATATCCTTTTTCTTTAGGATTTTTTATTGAACCGCCTGACATGACATTCACCCATCTTCCTCGAGACATATAATCATCATTATAATCATTGGTGCCGGCATTTGCAGAATAGATAGTATCATTAAAACCGGCCCATTGAAGCCAATATCTTGCTCCTTCGGTAAATCTCGGGTATCCACTTGTTTCAGGTGTGATGTCTACAGGCATTTTTATTGTTTTAGCCGGATCTGAAGATGAACTCGGAACATTTGTCTGAGAACCTGCCTCAGCAGGTTTTCTGGCGATATTACCCATTCCCCCGCCAAATTTGATGGCATCTGCAGACAATATCTCCTCTTTGTCAGAAGAGACATTGAAGAGATCAACATAAGCATCCGGGTTTTGGCCTTTGTCAAATAGAAATGTGCCGAGATAAATCCAGGTTCCTCCACCCATTTTCTGATTTACAAAGAATTTTGTATCACCACCTTTATGGTGAACTGTATATATTGCCCTTTCAGTACTATTGGGAAAAGATTGATAAGATACATAAACTGCATATTCTCCACTTTCAGGAAATGTAGGATAGTATTTTGCCCCGGCACTTTCCCCCTTTTTGCCAAATGTTATAACTCTTGCGGTTCCCATGTTAAATGGATTTTCACCTTGAGTATAGAATTCATTCTTATTTGCAAATCCGGGGATTTCTGATGATTTCCAGGAACTGTCTCCTTTCATTTCAAAAAAGCCGGAGTTAATCATGTCATTATCAACAATTACTTCGTTTTTTTGAACATCCCTTTCTCTTGGAAGCATAACTACAGCTCCAGCATTTTCCAACATAGGTACAAGATACGGAAGCACATATGATTGGGTATACAAGTCTTCCACTGTTTGAAAAATACGTGCTCGTTGCCACTCCCATCTTAAAAGTTTCTGTTCATAATAATACCCGTGGCTTTGCCAAAGAGCTATATGCTTGTTTTCCAGCCCGCCGTCAATGGTATAAGGTTTGGAGGCTCTTGACACCAAGCTGTTGACAACGTGATGTTTCTTCTCGTGTTTCTCTTTTCTGGCTATGGCCTTCTCTTTTGAAGGATCATAAACCGGGGGTACCAACTCTTCTATTCCTGTGCCGTTGCATTTAAGGAATAGTTTGTAATTCTGATATTCCTGAGGAATAAGTTTACGTGCTATGGAATAAATAGATTCAACCTGAGCGGCTCTTACGGGATACTCTCCCAATGCTGGGCTGAAAGTAATAATAAGTTTTTTTCTCTTTAAGACTTTAACACTTTCAATTGCAACTTTTCCACCTACTTTTGCCAGAGGTTTGAGGTAAACCTGAACAGAGTCTGCGATATCTATAAACTTAGATTTATCCTGTGCGTTTACAGTAAAAGTCATTGGCCCCATCAGGATCAGAGAAGCAACTAATGAAATTATAGATTTCTTCATCTTTTTCTTTATTTTGAGAGGCAAAAGTAATCAATTTTATCAATACCTTTGATGCAATAATACTAAGATTAAACATAATTATGAAATCAAAGATTTCCTTAGCCAACCTGCCTACAAAAATTGAGAAATTAGAAAGAATATCTGCTGAATTGGGAATTAATCTTTATATTAAAAGAGATGACCAGACAGCAACAGAGTTCTCAGGTAACAAAATAAGAAAATTGGAATATGCACTTAAGGAAGCCATTGATTCCGGGTGCGACACCGTCATTACTTGTGGTGGAATACAATCTAATCATGCAAGGGCCACCGTTGCTTCTGCAATAAAGCTTGGCATGAACGCAGCCATTTTACTTAGGACAAGCGAAGAGCCTGTAATAGAAGGCAACTACTTTTTAAACAAACTCATGGGGGCTGATATACATTTCTGTACCCCTGACGAATACAGAAACTCCCGCGAAGAGATAATGGCTCAAATTGCTAAGGAATATAAGGATAAGGGTCATAACGCATACATTATTCCCGAAGGAGCATCATTCGGGATAGGTGTTTTGGGCTATTACTCATGTCTGGAGGAGATAGCCGTACAAGAGAAAGAGATGGGAGTGACTTTTAACACAATAGTTGTAGCGACCGGTTCCGGTGGAACTTTTGCCGGCTTATATCTGGCCAACAAGTTTCATAAATATGGAAAAAGAATTATTGGCATGGCTGTATGTGATGATGTTGAGTATTTCAGGAACATTGCATACAAAATTAGCAAGGATGCCCTTGAGCATATAGGAGAGTCAATTGAAATTGACAAAGAGGAGATGGAAATCAATGACAAACATGTTGGAATAGGTTATGCAATCAGTAAAAAAGATGAATTGGATTTTATAACTTCATTTGCACGAAAAGAGGGCGTAATACTTGATCCTGTATATACCGGAAAAGCGATGAAGGGTCTTTACGATGAAATAAAGGGAAAAACAATCAAAAACCCCGGAAATGTACTTTTCATACATACCGGGGGACTATTCGGACTATTCCCGAAACAAAGTCAATTTGAATTCTAGACTATTTCATGTAATCATAAAATATTTCAGTAGGGGAGACGAAAGTCTCCTTTACTGTTCTTGGGCTTACCCATCTGATAAGATTAAATTCTCCGCCAGCCTTATCATTTGTGCCGGAAGCCCGCGAGCCGCCAAAAGGCTGTTTGCCGACAACTGCTCCGGTACATTTGTCATTTATGTAGAAATTTCCGGCAGCATATGTCAGCTTCTCACACAATTTCATCACTTCTACTCTGTTCCTCCCAAATACAGAACCAGTCAAGGCATATGGAGAAGTAGTATTACATAATTCTGCCGCTTCAAAAACCTCATTATCCTTGTAAACATAAACAGTAAGCACCGGACCGAATATCTCCTCTTCCATACTCTTGAAATGAGGATCCGTAGTTAAAATAAGAGTAGGAGCGACAAAATAACCGATTGATTTATCATAAGTTCCGCCAAATACAATTTCAGCATCTTTTGAATTTTTAGCATACTCGATGTAAGATACTATATTGTCGAAAGAGGCTTCATCAATAACTGCATTTATAAAGTTCTGAGGATCCATAACATCCCCCATTTTTGCCTGCGCGGCAAAAGATATCATCTCATTTTTCACCTCTTCCCACAAAGATTCAGGGAGATACATTCTTGAAGCAGCAGAACACTTCTGCCCCTGGAACTCATAAGCACCGCTAAATGCAGCAGTTGCCACTTCTCGTGCCTGGGCTGTGGGATGTACAAAAATAAAGTCTTTGCCACCGGTCTCACCGACTAGTCTTGGATAGGACTTGTATGTGGCAAGTTTTTCTCCGACCTCTTTCCATAACGCATTAAATGTAGAATTCGAACCGGTAAAATGTAAACCGCCAAAATCTTTAGAGCTCAAAGCAATCTTACCTATTAGAGCTCCACTACCTGGCAGAAAATTCACAACGCCTTCAGGAAGACCGGCTTCCATAAAAATCCTCATGAGCCAATAATTGGAAAGAATTGCTGTAGTCGCCGGTTTCCACACTGTTGTATTTCCCATCATTACAGGAGACATATTGAGATTTGATGCAATTGATGTAAAATTGAACGGACTTACAGCAAGTACGAACCCTTCTAGAGCTCTGTATTCCATCCTGTTTAACTGGCTAAAATTTGAAGCAGGCTGGGTCTTGTATATTTCAGCCGCAAATGAGGCGTTAAATCTGAAAAAATCTATTGTTTCACATGCTGAATCAATCTCTGCCTGATAAATGTTCTTGCTCTGGCCTAACATGGTTGCGGCATTGATAGTGGCACGATATTTTGTTGACAACAATTCTGCTATCTTGAGCATGATTGAAGCACGTGTTGCCCAGCTCATTTCAGACCATACCTTGTGCGCATCCATTGCTGCATCTATTGCCATTTGAACCTCTTTTTCACCTGCTTTATGGTAAATTGCCAAAACATGTGAATGGTTGTGAGGCATGACAACTTTTGCAGTATTGCCTGTGTAGATCTCTTTTCCGCCAATAATCAACGGAATTTCAATTACAGTTGAACTTTGTTTTTGAAGTTCTTTTTCAAGAGCCAATCTTTCGGGGCTGTCTTTCAGATACTTGAGTACCGGTTCGTTTGCTGGAAGAGGAAAATGGTTAATAGAATTATTCATAACTTTATTGTAAATTTTAATTCACGTGCAACAAATTTAAACAGAATCCGTCTATTTTGCAGAGATTTGTTATAAATGGAGAGATTTTTTTTTAAAAGAGATAAAAATGATGGTACAGCACGGCTTCTTTATGAAGAGTGTAACAGGTTTCTATATAGTACTAGTCTTCGAATTTTGAATAATAGGATGGATGCAGAGGAGATAATGCATGACACAATAATAAAGTATCTTGAAACAAAACGTGATTTTGAATCAAAGGAGAACCGGAATGCTTGGATGAGAAGAGTTTGCATAAATCTGTCAATCGATAGACTTAGAAAGAAACAAACTATGTCCGGCTTTCTTGAAGGATATGATCATCCTCATAATAATATTGAGGAGCAAGATGTCGATGACGGAGATTTTAACTACAATGGAGTAACTGTTGACATGGTAAAAAAGGCAATGTCATATTTACCTGACGGGTATAGGCTGATACTATCCCTACACCTTTTTGAAGGTATGGATTACGAGGAAATTGCACAGATTACCTCTCTGAAAGAAGCGTCAATAAGATCGCAATATATCAGAGGAAAGGCAAAACTATTAAAAGACCTGAATGAAAAGTATAAATGATGACAGAAATGGATAATCTAAAGAATTATATAAACAACCACAGAGATGATTTTGAGGAGGAAGCATTGCCTTTGGGACATAAAATTCGTTTTTATATAAAAAACGGTATAGATATAAAAAAATATCTAATAGCTGCTGCAATATTGATTCTGGGCGTCGTTTCACCGATTCTGTACGAGGGTTATCATAACACCGGCCCGGAGAAATATAAACAAATCCTGAGTGAAAAAGAGGAGCAAATCAGTGGCTTGACAGAAACCATGAATGAAAAAGAGAAGAAAAACATCCTCATGATTCTTGACCAACTTGTGAAAGAGGTAATACCACTGGAGGAACAATTGCCTGAAACCATGAAAGCGGATGAAAAAAATGATATTATTTCAAATTATTATAAAACAAAAATTGAAGGAGCCAAAAAGCTTCTTGCTTATGCAGAAAGTATCGAATAACTAAAAATACAGATTTATGAAAAGAGCATTATTTTTTATCACCGTAATGTTGATATCCGTCGCGGCATCAGCACAACAAATTACCAAGAGTTTCATAGCCAACGATTTTTCAGGAATTACAGCGTCAAATGTTTTTGATATTGAACTGACAAAATCAGGTGTAGAATCTGTTGTTGTAACAACAGACAAAGACATTATGCAATATGTAGAGGCTAAAGTGGTTATGGGACAATTAAATCTCAATCTTAACACTTACAGTATGCCAAGAAGCATGAAAAAAGAGCTTCAGTCAATAAAGGTTAAGGTAAATATGAAACGTGAACTTTCATGGCTTTCCCTGTCAGGGGCATCAAGTTTATCTTCAGCATCTTCATTCAAACCGGAATCATTCAAAGGGCAGATAAGTGGTGCATCTTCTGTTTCAGGTCTGGATATTGAATGTGAAAACGCAAAAATATCTTTGAGCGGAGCTTCTAATATCTCGTTAAAGGGAAAAGTAAACATTGCAGAATATGAATTTTCAGGTGCATGCACAGCTGTGATAAATCAGAATATCGAAAAATTATCATTTGAATGCAGCGGAGCTTCAAAAATGGATCTGACCGGCAGGATAACCAAGATGGAGGCAGAAGTTTCAGGGGCAACAGGAGTAAAACTCAGGGGTAGCGGAGATTATATGGAAGCAGAAGTAACCGGGGCATCCAAATTAAATGCAATAGAATTTATTGTAAACGATGCGGAAATGGATGTCAGCGGCGTTTCAAAAGCAATATTGAACGTTCAGAAGAGTCTTGACGCTGAGGTTTCCGGAGGATCCACCCTTGAATATAAAGGATCTGCCGTTATTAATAAGATTTCAGTTAATTCAATTTCAAACATCAGAAAGATAAACTAAGTGCTCTTTTTACTACCTTTATAGAAAAAAATAAAGGTATTATGGATTTTAAAAAGTTACACGAAAGTGCCTTTGTTCTTGATTCTCATTGCGATTCCCCATTAAGGTTGTATGATGGAATTGATATGGGAAAGAAAAATGAACAAGGGCATTTTGATTTTATAAGAATGAAGGAAGGAGGTTTGAATGCTGCCTTTTTTGCTATCTACACTTCAAATAAACTGGAGCCGGATGCTGCTACAAGAAAAGCTTTGCAACTGATAGCAAGAACCTATGATGCTGTTGAACAAAATGAAGACAAGGTCGGTGTGGCTCTTTCATTGGAAGATGCCCTGGATTTAAGAAGCAAGGGGTTAGGAGCGATATTTCTTGGTATGGAGAACGGGTTACCTATTCAGAAAGATCTGTCATTACTCAGATTATTCTATGATATGGGAATCCGTTATATGACCCTGACTCATGCTGGAAATAATGATATCTGCGACTCATGTGCACCTAAAGAGAAAAAATGGAACGGTTTAAGTCCGTTCGGGAAAAAAGTCGTAAAGGAGATGAACCGGCTTGGTATGATTATAGACGTTTCTCATATTTCTGATGAATCATTCTATGATGTATTGAAGTATTCTAAAAAGCCAGTAGTGGCAACTCACTCTTGTTGCCGGGCTATTGCTGACTTGCCAAGAAATATGACTGATCAGATGATAATAGATCTTGCATCTCACGGAGGGGTTATTCAGATCAATTTTTATCCGCCTTTTTTAAATAAGGAATATGCAGACAAGTTCTGGCCTTTGTGTGATGAATTTGAAGCAGCCGAGGCTCTTTATAAAAAAGACAAAAAGAAGCATGAAGCAGAATATAATAATGCTCTTGCAAATATGATGGCAATAGAAAGACCTTCATATAAAGAGGTTGTAGACCATATAGATCATGTTGTCAGGCTTGTCGGAGCAGACAGTGTCGGGCTTGGTTCTGATTTCGACGGCATTGAGGTGACTCCTCTTGGTCTGGAAGGGGTTGATAAGCTTCCTGTAATAACAGAAGAGTTGGTAAAAAGAGGTTATTCGGAAAGTGATATACACAAAATTCTAGGTGGCAATTTCATGAGAATCATGGATCTAAATTTTTAAATAAATATATGACAAGAACAGCGTTAATTACAGGTGCCACATCCGGAATAGGGGAGGCTGTGGCGGAGGCATTTGCAAAAGAGGGCTATAGACTAATTATTACCGGGCGCAGAGCAGAAAAACTAACCCTTTTAGCCGGAAAACTAAAGGAACAATACAATGTAGAGGTTCTACCATTGTATTTTGACGTAAGAGTATTGGATCAGGTAGAGGAAAATCTTTTAAATTTATCAGAGGCATGGAAAAAGATTGATATTCTTATCAATAATGCCGGTCTCGCTGCAGGTCTTGCTCCACTAAACGACGGGAGTATGGATGATTGGGAGCAGATGATTGATACAAATATAAAAGGGGTACTATATGTAAGCCGAATCGTTTCAAACCTCATGATTGAAAACGGGGGAGGTCACATTATCAACATTGGTTCGATTGCAGGTAAAAGCGTTTATCCGAATGGAAATGTATATTGTGCTACTAAATTTGCCGTGGATGCCTTATCTAAAGGGATGATGATGGACTTCAATCAGAAAAACATCAAAGTATCACAGGTTTGTCCGGGTGCTGTAGAAACAGAATTTTCAAAGGTGCGTTTTAAGGGTGATGAAAAAAGAGCGTCTGCTGTTTACGAGGGCTTCAAACCACTGACTGCAAGCGATATTGCAGATGTAATTTTATACATAGTCAAAGCTCCGGCACACGTTAATATAAGCGATGTTGTTATATTGCCTGCAGCTCAGGCTTCTGCAACATTGTTTAATCGGAAACAGAGTTAAGCCAACCTGCTTCACTGAATATCTCATCCAGCTTTGTTGCGGTTGATTCTCTGTCTCTGTCATTCCTGTTGGAAAAAAAGAGATAGAGAATTCCGTTTTCTGGATATCTGCCAGCATATATCTGAAATCCTCCATTGTCTCCTGTATGGAATACCTTTACGGGATAACCAGGTTTCTCTTCGATAAACCAACCGTAACCATATGAGGTGTAAGGCATCTCCTTAATGGATATTTTCGGTGAATGCGCTGATTGTCTCATCTTTTCACTTATCAGCCTATTATCTCTTAAACCTCTTTCCCATTGAACAAACTCATGTGTGGAGGTATAGAGGCCGCCATCTGCTTTTGTTGCAAAGAAAGATTCTTCACCATAATCAAATTCATTATATTTATGAGTAAGAGAGTCGTACAGATATCCATGAGCCATTCTTGGAATGTTTTTGCCAGCTTCGAAATATGTTGCTTCAGCCATTCCACAAGGGTCGAAAACTCTTTTCCTCATAAATGTATCAAACAGCTCTCCTGACGCTTTCTCAATAATGGTATACATAAGTTGGAAAGTAGGATTCATATATTCATAGGAGGTGCCTGGTTCAAAATTAAGAGAATCAAGATTCTGCATATAAGAATATGACTCGATATCGGTGGATGTAAGGACAAAATTTCTGTCACTTCTGTCTCTTGAGTCCGGAATGCCGGAAGTGTGGGACAGAAGGTGCCTTAAAGTTATCTTATTAAAGAAATCTGCCTTGAATTCAGGAAACCATTTTTTTACGTTATCATCTAAAGACAGTTTGCCCTCTTCAGCAAGCATCATAAGTGCCACACCCGAAAATTGTTTAGATACAGATGCAATGTTAAAAAAGGTATTTCCATCAATATGTGCTTGCTTTTCCATATCAGCAAGTCCATATCCCTTATCAAAAATTATAGAATCGTTTTTCAAAACAAGTACAGCTACACCAGGTTCATCTGCTGGATATAAAGCTGTGAAAAGAGAGTCAATTCTATTTAAGGCTATACGGTCTTTATTTGTTTGATCTGATGAACAAGATTGCATTGATATAAGAATAATAACGAAAATTAATACTATGTGTTTCATATATAGATATATACAGTTATTTGTCACAATATTGTTGCATTATGTAGCTTTTGTGTTATAATAGCTGAATGCCAAGCCTTAATCGTAACAGATTAAGTGCTTCTGCAGAAAATCTCTGAACATTCCGTATCCTGTCTCCATTGAAGACCTTAATATGAGTTTCTATGAAATCTGGCCCGGCTATGGCTATACATATTGTTCCAACAGGCTTAGTTTCAGTTCCGCCTGATGGTCCGGCGATACCCGATGTGGCAACAGAATAGTCGGTTTTCATGAGTTTCCTTATTCCGACAGCCATCTCTTTTACACATTCACAGCTTACAGCACCTTGGTTAAGAATAGTTTCTTCTTTAACTCCCAGTAAATTAATTTTTATATCATTATTATATGCAACAACCCCGCCGGTAAAGTAGGCTGAAGAGCCCGGAACAGAGGTTAGAAGAGAAGATACAGAGCCGGAGGTACATGACTCTGCCACAGATATTTTCTTCCCGTTCTTTAAAAGAAAACTCCCTATTACAGACTCTAATGTATCATCATTTTCTCCATATAATGCATTTCCGAGTAATATTTTAAGTTTCTTTATCTCCTCTTCAGCTATGAGAGAGGATTTTATATAATCTCCTCCATATATAGATACTCTCAATTTTACTCCGCTTTGTGGATTTGGAAGATAGGCCAGCTTTATCTCTTTGGGAAGATGATCCTCCCAGTCTTCAATCTTTGACGCTAGTAATGACTCAGGAATGCCGTATGTTAGTATTGTTCTGTGAAATATATTCTCGCACAAGAACTCCTCTTGAATTGTTTGTAATACAGATGGCAGAAGATGTGCCATCTCATACGGGACGCCCGGTAAAGAAAAAAGCAAAACTTTCCTCTCTGTCTTGGTCTTGATTGTGAATACCATTCCTGGAGCAGTTCCCATTTTATTTGGTAAAACTTTGCAGCATTCAGGAACAAGAGCCTGATCTTTATTTAATTGAGATAGGGATATACCTCTGCGACTACACAGATCAGCTATGATAGAGGCCTGAGATTCATCATACCGGAACTCTTCACATTCACATAAAACAGCTAATGATTTTTTTGTTATATCATCCTTAGTCGGACCTAATCCACCTGTAACAATTATTATATCATTGATTTGCGAACACTCCGTTAGGGATGATACAATTTCATCTTCATCATCCTGAATAGAAATCATTTTGTTGACTTTTATTCCACACTTATTAAGCTCCTTAGCAATCAAAGAAGAATTAGTATCCACAATCTGTCCGATTAAAATTTCGTCACCAATTGTGCAAATAGATGCAGTTAACATTCTTTAAACTATTTAGATAGATATTTAAGAATACTCTTTATAAAACCAGGACCATTATATATAAAACCGGTATAAACCTCCACTAAGGAAGCTCCGGCATCAAGCATCTCTTTGGCTCTTTCAGGAGTAGAAATGCCTCCAACAGCAATAATCGGCAGCATGCCTGCGCTTTTCTTGTGAATATACCTTACCATCTCCAGACTTCTCAGGAACAGCGGTTCTCCACTAAGGCCTCCATCACCAATCTCCTCAATGGCAGCATTCTTATTCTTTAAAAGATCCCTTGTACTGGTCGTGTTTGTTGCAACAATTCCATCTATCCCGGAGATGAGGATCAATTCTATTATTTCGTCAAGCTGGTCATTTGTAAGGTCGGGAGATACCTTAAGCAGAATTGGTCTGTATTCGTCATTAAATCGTCTTATTGCAGTAAGTCTGTCGATGATCTCAGATAGTGCAGTAATATTCTGTAATTTAACCAACCCTTTGACATTTGGACAGGAGACATTTAGCACGAAGAAATCAACAAAATCATAGAGTTGAGTAAATGACTTTTCATAATCCTGCGCAGCCATTTCATTGCCACTGGAGGTGCTTTTACTTATGTTGCCACCTATAATCAATCTTGGTTTATTCGATTTCATATAGTTTACGGCATGCTTAACTCCTTTATTATTAATTCCCATGCGGTTAATAATCGCATTCTCCTCAACAATCCGGAAAACTCGTGGTCTGGGATTTCCAATCTGTTCTACAGGAGTTAAGGATCCGATTTCCACAAATCCGAATCCGAAATTTGCAAGATCATTGTAAATGTCTCCGTTTTTATCAAAGCCGGCAGCCATTCCAATAGGATTCCTGAATTTAAGCCCAAAAACCTCTCGTTCCAGGCCTTTATTGCTATAAGAGTACAGCCATCTTAAAATCATCCCGGAAAAGGGGACATATCTTAAAAAAATCAGAAGTTTCACAGTAAGTATGTGAGCTCGTTCCGGAAGTATGGAAAACAGTAAAGGACGAATAAATTTATACATTAAACAGAATGTTTGCGCAAAGGTAAAAATTAATCTGTATGATATAGTGTATCCTCATGTTTAAAATCCGAGAATGTCCCATCAGAATAGACTAGAATCATTTTCACAATTTGCTTTGAATTATTACGCTCCTCTCTCTTCTTCGAATCGATTATTGAATTCTCAGAGGGTTCAGCATCTTCAAAAAAACGTGTATCTTCCTGTATTTCTTTTAATTGGGCTTGATTTTCCACATTGTCAATACTATTTTGAACAACTGGATTCTGGAAATTTTGCTGGTTTACCGACTGAGCTTCTTTATACATCTTTCCTTTTCCTGTTATCAACCAATCGGGATTTAGGGTAGGGAACTTTAGTAACAGCTTCTGTATGAAATCGAAACTAGGTTTGTTCCTTCCAGAAAGAATGTGAGACATACCTGATCTTTGAATTCCTATTATGTCTGACAATCGGGCAGGAGACAGCTGTTCAGCATTTAAAAATTGTTGCAATCTGTTTTTCATAATTGTAAACACATATCTGTACAAATGTAAGCATATAATTGATTACATCTGTAACATTGTGTTGTTGTACAAATGTAATCAAGTTTTATGTATATATTATAAAATATCCTTTATATTAAATCATTGCAGATAATTCGTAATAAACCTTTCCTAACAGAACTAATGATTGAATAAAATGGTTTATATATCTGGTTATCTGCGCATAAAGAGAATATAGACATACGGATGTCAATGAATTGATGAAAAATGTGGTTATTTAATCATTTTTATGCTCTAAATAACTTCATATAAATTATGTAAATAGCTGGTTATAAGATATTATAATCGTATTTATAAAAATCATTTTATTACATTTGTAATGCGCACAAATGTAACATAAGTATATTAAAATAATCATAGCCTATGTTTACATTAGTACTCATAACAATGTTTGCGCATTGAACACATATGTAAACAACCATGTGTTTCTTGCGGATTTTTTTTCATTATACTATTTATCTATTTTTGTAAAAAAAAAAATCACAGTGTATCCTGAAATAAGCATTAAAGACTATACATATATTCTTCCCGAAGAGAAAATAGCTAAATACCCTCTTCCAAATCGTGAAGATTCCAAGATTTTAATATTTAAAGAGAGCAAGGTTCAAGAGTCGAAATTTTCAAATCTCGACGAGTTATTGCCTGAAAATTCATTATTGGTCATAAATGATACTAAAGTCGTTCCGGCGAGATTGTTTTTCAGAAAAGAAAGTGGTGCTCACATAGAAATTTTCTGTCTAGAACCTCATTTTCCATTTGAATATAATGTCTCCTTTGCAGCCACGGAATCATGTTCATGGATATGTATCATAGGTAATAGCAAAAAATGGAAAGATGGTTTCATCTATTTTGACACAAATGGTCATGTTTCATTGGATGAATACGCTTTAAAGGCAAGATTAATTAATAAAATTGAGGATAAATCCATTGTGGAATTCTCATGGAGTGGAGGCATACCTTTTTCAGAACTTATGGAGAAATGTGGCAAAGTTCCTATCCCTCCATATCTTAATAGAGAAGCTGAAGATTCCGATACTGAGCGATATCAGACATTATACGCTAAAAACAGAGGGTCTGTTGCAGCTCCAACTGCCGGACTCCATTTTTCCGAAAATGTTCTCAATAATATAAAGAAGAAAGGAATCGACATAAATAGTATATGCTTGCATGTAGGAGCCGGTACGTTCTTGCCTGTTAAATCAGAGTTTATTAGAAACCACAACATGCATTACGAACCATTTACTATATCCAGAGACTTGATAATCAAGCTTATTAACAGGGGAGGTAAAAAGGTCATTTCTGTTGGAACAACATCTACAAGATGCCTGGAATCTTTATATTATCTCGGTATTCATTGTATTGAAAACGGAAATCCGACACAGGTCACCCAATGGGAGCCTTATGAGAGAGAGTATAAATATACAACAACAGAAGCGTTAAGTGCTATTTTGGACTGGATGGACAGAAACAACAGAGACCACATAGATACAAAGACAGGAATCATAATAGTACCAACATTCAGATTCAGGATAGTAGACATACTCATCACTAATTTTCATCAACCGAACAGTACGCTTTTACTTCTTATTGCTGCATTTGTGGGAGATTATTGGAAAGAGATTTATGAATATGCATTGAATAATGATTTCCGGTTTCTTAGTTATGGTGACAGCTCCATACTTTTCAGACCATCTGTTTAGTAAGCCGGATATATTTTAGTGTTTTCTGAGCCCAACTTGCGAGCATAGGCCCGGACGAGTTTAGGTTGGGAGCAATATTCATAATTTGTTGAGCAGCAATATCCAGATACTCTTTGTTGCTGCTAATTTCATAGAACGAGATAAGATTTCCTGCCATAATAGAATTCGCGGATGGTTTGAGGAAATCAATATTAGACTCTCGCTTAAAGGGAATTGTATCTGGTTGTATTGAACATTCCGACTTGCTGAACATTCCATTCTCCGGTTTGTAGAAATGCTTTAATACAAAGTCTATATATTTTCCTGCATAAACTTTATAATCACTGTTAGCCTCTCCGGAAGCTTTATGTAATTCAATCAGCGCCGCTATGAGATCAGAATAATCAGACAGATAACCCGGAATTGAACTTTTCTGACAACAGTTATAACGATACAACCTTCCATTTTCATTCCTGTTGTGTAATAAAAGATATTCCATAATTACAACCGCATCTTTATAAAGAAACGGTTCATCAAGTAACACGGAAGAAGCTGCCAGGGACTCCACCAGCTGAGAGATATAAGAAGTAACTTCACGTTTGTCAGAGTAATAACCGCGGTGTTCAGACCTCCTCTCTTTGAGTATGCTGATTTCGTCATCTTGAATTATGTTATAAGTTCTAGAATTTCGCACAGGTATCTGTTTAACAAACTTGTTTAACGTAATGTCCATACCTAAAGCCAAGGCAATGTCCATGTATCTTGCCGGAAACATTAACATTAATTCATTGAGAGAATATTCATAATAGTTTGAATCCTCCGGAGATGTTGTAAGTGTAGTGCTTCCAATAAAGCCTCCATTTTTTGAGCATAATTTCTCATTAATAAAAGAGTATGTCAACAATGCTGTCTTTCTGTAGGATTCCTTTTTAAAAAGTTTATAAGCAAGAGAGTATAAGTGAATAAAATGGGCATTTTCCTCCAATGTTTTTTCATAAAAAGGGACTTCACAACTATAATCGTTTGCCTGTTTGAAAAAACCACCATCTATAGGATCAAACAATGCAGAAAATTGCAGATGATCGAGTAATGACTCTATTTTGTCTGAAACCTCCTGATCTTTATAGTATTGGATGTAATCAATTAAAGTAATCAAAGAACTTGGATTCGGGGTAAAAGGTGTTGTCTGATATATAAAATCATTCTCAAACATCGCATGATACCATTGCCTGGCATTCACTTCCATTACTTCAGGAGTTATATTATCAGAAGTTATCTTGTTAGTGATGACTCCGGTGTTGATTGCTCTTTTTGACAGCTCTTCCGACAATTGAGCTAAAAGGTGTTTCTTTCCTTTATTTGCCTCAACAATACTTCCCGCAACATCCAGAAAATATTCCGGATCGCAGTCGGAGAAACAAATAATGGGCTTTCGATCCGTCATAACAAACAAATTCATCGGACCATAGGAGAAATCCTGATTTAGAAATAACAGGTCAAGTCCAATAAGATATGATTCAGGATTACTCTCCTTATCCTCTGCAATACACATGAAATTGTCATTTAGAATCTTGACAACTCTTTGATCTGAAAAGAGTTTCTCTGCCATCTCTCTGACATGCATATTGCTCATGTAACCAATGTGTTGAAAGATCAGCTTCCCCTCTTTCACTGCTAAATCAATCAACTCCTCAGACAAATATGGATGCCAGTTGATTCCCTTGCCAAAGAGCATTTTCAGATATGGAGAGCATGTATTGAACATTATTTATTTTAAATTTGCTTATTAAATACAAAAACATGAAAAGAACACTTATCGACCTATTCGAAGAGTCTGTTGAAAAATTTGCAGAAGATACATTCCTGCTTGAAAAGGGAAACGGCATCTACAAACCTACAACATACTCTCAGACAAAGCTACTAGCACAACAATTCGGGGCTGGCCTTTGTTCACTCGGTTTCGGTAAAAAAACCAATGCATCAATCTTATCAGAAGGAAGGAATCTGTGGATAATTGGTGAACTGGCAATTTTTTACGCCGCAGGTGTTAATGTTCCGCTCTCAGTCAAACTTGAAGAGAGCTCCGATCTCCTTTTCAGATTGATTCATGCTGATGTTACCCTTATTATGGTCTCTTCAAGGCAGCTGGCAAAAATAAGAATAATCAAGGAAAAATTACCTCTTGTCAGGCATATTGTGGTGTTTGATGAGATAGATGAGTATCTCGAAAGAGAGATATATTATGGTGATGTAATAAAAATGGGTATTGAATACCTTGAAAAGAACAATAAAGAGTTTGAACAGCTTGGAAAATCCATACAGAATGATGACTATGCCACAATAACCTATACTTCAGGGACAACTGCAGATCCGAAAGGGGTTATACTCACGCATCGAAATTACACAGCCAATGTAGAACAATCACTTTCTTGCATGGATATACCACCAAGATATAAAAATCTGATAATATTACCGTTGGACCATTGTTTTGCCCATGTTGTCGGGTTTTATATAATGATTGCTAAAGGTGCGATAGTTGCAACAGTTCAACCCGGAAAAACAGCAATAGAAACTTTGAAGAACATACCAATTAATATACAGGAGATAAAACCCAACATTCTTCTGTCTGTCCCGGCTTTGGCTAAAAGTTTCAAGAAAAACATAGAACAATCAGTAAAGGCAAAAGGGAAGGTGGCCGAGAAGCTTTTTGATTTTGCGCTGAGGACAGCCACTAATTATAATAAAGACGGGTGGAATAAAGGATCCGGATGGTCTTTTCTTCTGAAACCGATGGTTGCAATCTTTGATAGGATACTTTTTTCTAAGGTAAGGCTTGCCATGGGTGGTGAACTGGACTTTTTTGTAGGTGGCGGAGCGTTGTTAGATAAGGAACTTCAAAAGTTCTATTATGCTATAGGTATTCCAATGTTCCAGGGGTATGGCCTATCGGAAGCCACTCCTGTTATATCTACAAATACTCCTTCAAGGCACAAACTTGGTTCTTCCGGTATTTTAGTGAAGCCACTGGAAATAAGGATAGAGGATTCTGAAGGGAATGCTTTGAAAAATGGTGAGGCAGGTGAGATTGTGATAAAAGGGGAGAATGTTATGGCCGGTTATTGGAAAAATCCTAAAGCAACTGCAGAGACAATTATTGAGGGATGGCTTCATACAGGAGACCTGGGTTATATGGATAATGACGGATTTTTATATGTCCAGGGACGTTTCAAGTCTTTGCTGATTGGAAGTGACGGCGAAAAATATTCTCCTGAAGACATAGAGGAGACAATTGTCACTCAATCTAAGTTGATTCAGCAGATTCTGCTCTATAATAATCAATCTCCGTATACAATTGCAGTAATAGTTGTAGACAAAAATAGAAATGAGTCCAGAGAGGAGCTGATTAAAAAAGTGTCAGAAGATCTGAACAGATACAAGGGTAAGGGAGAGTTCTCTGGGATGTTCCCGGAAAGATGGTTGCCGGCAACATTCATTCTATCTCAGGAACCATTCACTGAACAGAACAAAATGATAAATTCTACAATGAAAATGGTCCGTTCAAAGGTTGAGGAGGCCTATATGGAACGGATTAATTATGCTTATACAGCCGAGGGAAAAAATCTTTTCAACAAATTTAACCTTGGTTTGGAAGAAAAATGATTATTTTTGTACATGGAAAAAGAAAAATTCATAGACATAAGGCCTTTTAATGACATTGAGGCTAAGGAGGCAATGATGAGGCTTGCCAAACATCCTCTTCTATCTCCCATATCCCTCTATCTGTTTCCAAACAAGCAGCCTGATGAAATCAGGCAACTTATTGCATCTCTTGGTACTGTTGATGAATTTCAGGCCAAAATCATGTTCCCTGCAATAAATAAGATTATTTCCGACACCGCCAGAACATTGTCTTACTCAGGTGTTGAACAATATAAAAACAATAAGAAACATCTTTTCATATCTAATCACAGGGATATCCTCCTTGATTCAGGCATAATTCAGATCATATTTTTTATGAACGGAATTCAGACCTCTGAAATGGCAGTAGGAGATAACCTGATTACTGACATATTTATAGAAGATATTGCACGCACCAACAAAATGATAAAGGTTGAGAGAAATAAAAATCCAAGGGATTTTTATAACTCATCAATGTTATTGTCACAATATATACGTGATTCTATAAAAGGAAACAACAGTTCTGTCTGGATAGCACAGAGAAATGGCCGTACTAAAGATGGAAACGATATGACAGAGCAAGGTTTGCTGAAAATGTTCGATATGAGTTCTACCAATAATGATTTTACCGCTGATTTTAATGAACTTTCTATCGTTCCTATTTCTGTATCATATGAGTATGAGCCTTGTGACCTGCTAAAAACCAAAGAATTATTTGTTTCAAGAAGAAGAAAGTACGAAAAAATCCCGGGTGAGGATTTAAACAGTATTCTAACAGGAATAATGCAGTTTAAAGGAAATATCCATATAAATTTCTGTGAACCAATTTCCAAGGAAGAGTTAGGAATGTGTTCGAACATGGAAAAAAATGATCGTTTCAAATTCCTAGCAGAGATAATTGACAGAAAAATCATTAGTTCGTATCATCTGTGGAAGAACAATTATATTGCCTATGATGTGCTTAACGGCACAGACAAATATTCATCAAAATACACCGAATCTGACAAACTCTCTTTCCTTAGTTATCTGAAGTACAAACTTTCAGATATTGATGAAAATCAAAGAGAAATGGAGGAGATATTCCTCTCAATCTACGCAGGTCCGGTATTCAACAACGAAAGAGTAGAAGTAACAGATATTCAATAGCTTACTTGCAAGCAAGTGAGCTCGCCTCAAAATGTAACCATAGTGTTGCATGCTGTAACTTAATGGTTGCATTATTTGTTAATTAGTAAATTAGCAATAACGGTGCATGTTGAATTGTTTTTTGGGATTTATTGCTAATTTTAAAATAATAAGAAGCATATTTCTTAAAAACCTGTTATATAATGAATAAAATAATCAATCTTGAAGAAGCTGTCTCTAAGGTAAAGAGCGGCATGACAATCATGGTTGGGGGGTTCCTGACCAAAGGCGGACCGAATAAGTTTATGGAAGCCCTTGCCGAAACAGATGTCAAGGAACTTACTCTTATATGTAATGATGCCGCCTATGCAGATAAGGGTCTTGGAAAAATCATCGCCAACAGGCAGGTAAAAAAACTTATTGTATCATATATTGGATCAAACCCTTCAGCTATAGATCTTATGAACTCCGGGGAAATGGAGATAGAATTCTCCCCTCAGGGAACTTTAATTGAGAGAATACGCTCATATGGAGCCGGGCTGGGAGGCGTACTTACCTCAACCGGTCTGGGCACAGTAGTGGCAGAAAACAAGCAAGTTATCAACATTGACGGAAAGGACTATCTTCTTGAAAAACCACTCAAGGCTGATGTCGCAATAATAGGAGCTTCAATAGCTGACACTGCAGGTAATCTCTATTATAAGGGGACAAAGAAGAATTTCAATCCTATTATAGCTATGGCGGCAGATCTGGTAATAGCAGAACCGGAGCAAATTGTTGAATGCGGAGGAATCGAACCTGAGCATGCCCACACTCCTGCAATTCTTATAGATTTTATAATATCCATATAAAATATTTTAATTATGGCAAAACAAGCAATGATAAGAATGAGAATGAGTTCTCATGATGCCCACTATGGTGGAAACCTTGTGGATGGAGCTAAAATGCTTCAATTATTCGGTGACGTGGCAACAGAACTTTTAATTCAGCAAGATGGTGATGAAGGTCTGTTCAAGGCATACGATAATATAGAATTTATGGCTCCGGTTTATGCAGGAGATTACATTGAGGCAACCGGTGAAATTACGTCAGTAGGTAACAGTTCCAGAAAAATGGAATTTGTTGCACGTAAAGTGATTATACCAAGACCGGATATTTCACCATCTGCTGCAGATATCCTGGATGAGCCAATAATAGTATGCAAGGCATCAGGCACTTGTGTTACTCCTAAATCTTGTCAAAGGAAATAGTAATAATCGTAAATATGGCTAAACTTATTATAACAGCCGCGATATGCGGCGCAGAGGTACTCAAGGAGCACAATCCTGCGGTACCTTATACAATAGAGGAGTGCGCCAGAGAGGCGAAATCCGCATATGATGCCGGTGCCAGCATCATACATCTTCATGTCCGTAATGATGACGGAACACCTACACAAGACAAGAACCGGTTTAAAGATGTAATGGATGCGATTTACAAATTGTGTCCGGACGTTATTATTCAGCCATCTACAGGTGGTGCCGTTGGTATGACAAACGATGAAAGACTCCAACCGACGGAGCTTATCCCTGAAATGGCAACCCTTGATTGTGGAACTCTTAATTTCGGGGGTGATGACATATTTGAGAATACTGAAAACACGATTAAATACTTCGGAACAAAAATGATAGAGAGGGGAATCAAACCCGAACTGGAAGTTTTTGACAAAAGTATGATTGATATGGCACTACGACTTGGGAAAAATGGATTCATCCAAAATCCAATGCATTTTGACTTTGTGATGGGGGTAAATGGAGGAATTTCAGGTGAACTGAGAGATTTCGTTTTCCTTCGTGGCAGTATACCTGCGGATGCAACCTATACAGTAGCGGGAGTGGGAAGGTATGAATTTCCTTTGGCTGCTGCTGCAATAATAGACGGGGGTCATGTAAGAGTAGGATTTGAAGACAACGTTTTTCTGTCTAAGGGAGTTCTTGCAAAATCTAACGGAGAACTTGTTGCAAAAGTTGTCAGAATGGCAAAGGAGTTGGGAAGAGAGATAGCTTCCCCTGCTGAAGCCCGTGAAATACTGGGCATTAAAGTAAAATAAAAGAATCAACAAAATAATAAAAAAATGAAAAAAGGTAATAAATACGGCGTACACAGAGTAATCGAGCCAAAAGGTGTTCTTCCACAACCGGCAAATAAAATTGACAACAACATGGATGAGATTTACGACAATGAAATCCTCATTAATGTAAAAACCCTCAACATTGATTCTGCAAGTTTCACTCAGATAGAGGAACAGGCTGGCGGAGATAAAGCCAAGATTGCCGAGATAATGTTGGGAATAGTTGCAAAGCAGGGAAAACACAGAAATCCTGTGACAGGTTCCGGCGGAATGCTTCTTGGAGTTGTTGAAAAAATCGGTGACGCTCTGATTGGCAAAACAGATCTTAAAGTAGGAGATAAGATTGCTACTCTCGTATCTCTTTCACTCACACCACTCAGAATTGACAAAATCAAAGATATAAGATCTGATATTGACCAGGTTGACATTGATGGAAAAGCTATTCTTTTCGAAAGTGGAATTTATGCAAAAATTCCTGATGATATGCCTGAAAATCTGGCCCTTTCAGCTCTTGACGTAGCTGGTGCACCTGCTCAGACAGCAAAACTGGTAAAACCCGGTGATACTGTTCTTATAATAGGTGCAGGCGGAAAGTCTGGTATGTTATGCTGTTATGAGGCAAAAAAACGTGCCGGCGTTACTGGTAAAGTAATAGGCCTCTGCCATAGTGAAAAGAGCACAAAGAGACTTCAGGATCTCGGTTTCTGCGACTATGTCTTCTCTGGTGATGCAACACAACCTGTGGCAATACTAGAAAAGATTGAGGAGCTTACAAACGGCCAGATGTGTGATGTTACAATCAACAATGTTAACATCACCGATACAGAGATGACATCTATCCTTTGCACAAAAGACACAGGCGTGGTATACTTCTTCTCAATGGCTACAAGCTTCACAAAAGCAGCTCTTGGAGCAGAAGGTGTCGGCAGTGATGTTACTATGATCGTAGGAAACGGTTATACAAAAGGTCACGCTGAAATCACCCTCCAGCTTTTAAGGGAGAGTGAAAAACTCAGAAAAGTTTTCACAGAACTTTACGCATAAGTAATTATATGACAAAAATTTGCAGATATGGCACTCACAGAGTGATTTCTCCTATAGGCACTCTTCCACAACCGGCCTACCAGCTTGATAATAATATGAATATCTATGAAAACGAGGTTTTAATCGATGTAACAACGCTTAATATCGACTCGGCCTCTTATACACAGATAAAGAAAGCTTGTAATTCAGATGCCGAAAAGATGAAAGCAATGATAGTCTCTATTGTTGAAGAGAGGGGCAAACTCCAAAATCCAGTTACCGGTTCCGGGGGCATGCTGATAGGAACAGTAAAAGAGATAGGAAAGACATTTCCTGCAAATAGGTTAAAGGTAGGGGACAAGATTGCAACTCTTGTCTCCCTCTCCTTAACACCATTAAAGCTCAATTCAATAAAAAGACTATCTCCGGACTCAGACCAGGTAGATGTTGATGCTCAGGCAATTCTGTTCGAAAGTGGACTATTTGCCATACTTCCTGATGATATTCCCGAGAAGCTTGCCTTAGCAGCGTTGGATGTTGCCGGAGCTCCGGCTCAGGTGGATCGTTTAGTTACAGAGGGCGACATAGTATGTATTATAGGAGGCGGGGGAAAATCCGGTGTTTTATGTTGTTATCAGGCAATGCAAAATGTCGGTCCTTCTGGAAAAGTAATTGTTGTTGAGTATTCAAAGGAAAATGCCCAGCGTATCATTGACATGAATCTTGCTACAAATGTTATTGTGGCAGATGCGACTAATGTAATGGATGTTTACAATAAAGTCATGGAAATAACCGGAGGAAGAGGTTGCGATGTGACTGTCAATAATGTTAATGTTCCATCTACAGAGATGACTTCTATTCTTGTCACAAAAGGTCAGGGTTGTGTATATTTCTTTTCAATGGCAACAAGCTTTACAAAGGCCGCACTTGGGGCAGAAGGAGTAGGAAAGGATATTAACCTGATTGTAGGCAATGGCTATGCTAAAGGACATGCAAATCTGACGCTTAATATTTTGAGAGAATCCAAAGAAATACGTGATTTATTTGAAAAAATTTATATCTAATTATGGCAGTTGACAGAAGAAAAGTATTGTTTCCTGAAGTTTCAGATGAACAATGGAACGACTGGAAATGGCAGGTAAAAAACAGGATTGAGACCCTGGAACAACTAAAGAAATATATTAAACTGACAGAAGAGGAGGAGGAGGGGATAAAAAAATCCCTGGCAACACTCCGAATGGCGATCACACCCTACTATCTATCCTTGATAGATCCTGAAAATCCGGATTGCCCTATTAGGAAACAAGCAATTCCAACAGGAGCTGAGACGCATCAGTCTGCAGCAGATTTACTGGATCCACTTCATGAAGATGAAGACTCTCCGGTTCCGGGTCTGACTCACAGGTACCCTGACAGAGTGCTCCTGCTTATAACCGATATGTGCTCAATGTATTGCAGGCATTGTACGAGGAGGCGTTTTGCCGGACAGAAGGATGATGAATCTCCTGCCAACAATATTGACAGAGCAATAGATTATATTGCCAGGACTCCTCAAGTAAGAGATGTACTTCTCTCCGGAGGTGATGCTCTTATGGTATCAGATGCGAAACTGGAATCAATAATTAAGAAACTGAGAGCCATCCCTCATGTTGAAATTATTAGAATCGGATCCAGAACACCTGTCGTATGTCCTCAGAGGATTACAGACAAGCTGGTAGATATGCTTAAACAATACCATCCGATTTGGTTAAATACTCATTTTAATCACCCTAATGAAGTTACACCAGAAGCGATCGCTGCCTGTGAAAGAATGGCCAATGCCGGCATCCCACTTGGAAATCAATCGGTTCTGTTAAGAGGTGTAAATGACTGCGTTAATATTATGAAGAGGTTGGTGCACTTACTTGTTAAAATGAGAGTCAGACCTTATTATATTTACCAATGTGACCTGTCTATGGGATTGGAACACTTCAGGACTCCGGTTTCGAAAGGTATAGAGATTATAGAAGGCCTCAGGGGACATACATCAGGATATGCTGTGCCGACTTTTGTCGTAGATGCTCCCGGAGGAGGAGGAAAAACACCGGTTATGCCAAACTACGTAATATCACAATCTCCGGGAAAGGTTATACTCAGGAACTTTGAAGGTGTTATTACAACATATTCCGAACCTGACAATTATGTAAACCACTGCAATTGTCCGGATTGTATTAAAAACGAAAGTGTAGAGGGAGTTTCTGCTCTTCTTAAAGGACAGAGATTGGCTATAGAACCTGCTCACCTTTTGAGAAAGGAACGCTCTCATAAACATTAAAGCTAATGCCATTTGTACAGGAAATCCTCAAATGCAGAAGTCTGTCAATAGTCGGCCTTGAAAAAAACACCGGGAAAACCGAGTGTTTCAACTACCTGATCAAGCGATTATCAAACAAAAGTCTTAGTATTGCCGTTACATCTATCGGATTGGACGGCGAACGAATAGACTCTGTTACAGGCACAAAAAAACCTGAGATTTATCTTAGGGAGGGGATCTTTTTTGCGACAAGTGAGAAACTGTATAAACAAAGAAAGATCCTGTCTGAAGTTGTCGGAATCAGTGATTCTACCGGCTCTTTAGGCAGGATTATCACAGCAAGGGCTCTTGCCTGTGGAAAGGTGATGCTTGCCGGCCCTACAGGAACATCTGATCTCAAACAATGGATGGAAGAGATGAGAATAAAGTATAAGCTTTCATTATGCATAGTAGATGGAGCTCTTTCCAGAATGAGTCTGGCTTCTCCAACCGTTTCAGAGGCAATGATACTTACCACAGGGGCATCTCTTTCGCTGAACATTAATCACCTCGTTCAGAAAACCGGCAGGTTAGTGGATTTGGTAAGACTTCCGCTTACATCTGCCAATACATTTGCAACTCTGGAGAATGTTCATTCTGGTATTTGGGGTATTACGAAAGATAGTGAGTTAATTAATCTCAAAATTTCGTCAGCTCTTGAAATCGAACAAGTAGAAACTGTTATATTACAGACGATGGTTGCTGTTTTTATTTCAGGGGCTCTTACAGACAGATTCCTGAATGTTTTGATAAATAGAATAAATGTTGATGGTTTTGAGTTGATTGTAAGAGATTTTACTAAAATCTTTGCAGACCACAGGACCATTTTCAACTTTCAAAGAAGAGGCGGCAAAATCAGAGTTCTTCAAAGAAGCAATCTTATTGCAGTGTGTGTCAACCCTGCCTCTCCAACCGGTGCCGTACTAAATTCAGAGTTATTATGTTCTGAATTAGAAAATGAGATAAAGGTACCTGTCTATGATATAATAAAAGATGGTTATGAAGCTTAGATCATTTTTAGATTCGCAGTCTGGATTCAGATATATTGTAGAAAGACTCTCACTGAGTTCATCATACTCGCGTCAGGTTGTGATGGACACCCCTTTCACTTCCACAATAAAGGATATCAAGGCCGGATACGAAGATTTGTCAATGTTTTACCGGCAGTTTATTGAAAAGGGAAAATTTCAGTTTACAATACTGGCAATACAGGAAAAACTTTCGCTTGTCAAAGATATAAGAGGATCTATTTCCAGGTTGGAAAGAGGTATTATACTGGATGATGTAGAGCTGTTTGAAATTAAGTCTCTTGCATTGGTTTCTGAGGATATAAGGCATATATTTATAGAAACAGGGCTGAATATCGAATATCTAAATCTTTGTGATCTTTCATCTGTATTGGACATACTTGACCCGGAGGGTAATCGTATCAATTCCTTTTATGTATATGAAGCATACTCCGAAGAGCTTTCCCGGATAAGAAAGGAGTTAAAATCCCTGGAGGTATTTAACGAAGATTTGCATTACAGAGCATCCATAATTGAGGAAAAGGTAAGAAAGGAGTTGTGCGGGAGGTTAAATGTAGATGTGAAAACAATCAGAAATGCCCTTTCTGCTCTTACAAATCTAGACATTATTATAGCCAAGGCCCTACAAATAAAAGAATTAAAATTAACTTTTCCGGTAATTTCAAAGAAGGAGTTATCATACACCGGACTCTTCAATCCTGAGGTTAGCGATAACATTTCTAATGATGGAAGGGATTTTCAAAGTATAGACATACTCGTAGAGAATTACAAACCGCTTCTTATAACAGGAGCCAATATGGGTGGGAAGAGTGTTACACTTAAAACGTTAGCCCTCTCTCAGTTACTTTTTCACTTCTCATTTGGCATACCTGCAACTTCAGCCTCTATTTCTGCAGTAAATGATGTTTTTTTGATCTCCGGGGATTATCAGGACATTTCTAAAGGTCTGTCATCTTTTGCCTCTGAAATGATTAAAATTGATGAAGTTATTAAAGTCATCAGTTCAGGAAAGAGGGTTTTGGCTCTTATCGATGAACCAGCCGGAACAACTAATCCGTCTGAGGGAACAGCCTTGGTATCAGCCCTTCTTCACAGATTAACAGACAAAGATTCATTCATAGTCATAACCACGCACTATAATGTTGACAATATTGATTGTAAGCGATTAAGAGTTAAAGGGTATTGTGAGGGGAAAATGGATTATTCGCTTGTTGCCGCAGAGAGCAACGAAGCACCAAGAGAGGCTATAAAAATTGCACGCTCTCTTAAAATCGACGAAAGTTGGATAAATGAAGCTGAATATATAGTAAATCAAAGATAAATAATATGCAAAGTAAACTAGGACTGGATTTTACAAGAGTAGAATATGCCAGAAGGATTTCAAAAGGTATTGCCGATGAAGTACAGCAGTATGTCGGTCATTACACTACGATAGCAGTAGAGAGAACGCTATGCCGTCTGATGGGTATTGACGGAACAGATACAAACCAGGTTCCTCTGCCAAATGTAATTACAGATGATCTGAAAATCAAGGGAGTGCTATCCCATGGGGCTCTTTTCTACATCTCCAATGCGATGGTAAACACCTCGCTCAATCCTCAGGAAATAGCTGAAAGAGTTGCACTGGGCACATTGGATATTACCAGATTGCCTGTAGCTAATGAAAGTGAACGAAAAAGAGCAATTGCATCTGTAATTGATGCAAGTATGAATAAAATAAAGGCAAACAGGGTAAGAAGAGATAATTATATCAAGACTCTGGGAGAGGGACCAAAACCATATTTATATGTTATTGTAGCTACAGGAAATATTTATGAAGATGTCATTCAGGCAGAAGCGGCAGCTCGTCAGGGAGCTGATGTGATTGCCGTTATCCGTACAACCGGTCAGTCTTTGCTTGACTATGTGCCTTATGGAGCAACTACTGAAGGTTTTGGGGGAACGTTCGCCACACAGGAAAATTTCAGAATAATGAGATCTGCTCTTGATAAGGTTGGTGAAGAGGTTGGCCGCTACATAAGATTATGCAACTACTGCTCAGGATTATGTATGCCTGAAATTGCAGTAATGGGTGCTTTTGAAGGACTGGATGTTATGTTGAACGACGCTCTTTACGGAATACTTTTCAGAGATATAAATATGCAAAGGACTCTCGTAGACCAGTATTTCTCCAGAGTAATTAACGGATATGCCGGTGTTATTATCAATACAGGTGAGGACAATTACCTGACCACAGCTGATGCTTATGAAGAGGCTCACACAGTTCTCGCTTCGGATCTCATAAATGAGCAATTAGCACTTCTTGCAGGATTACCTGAAGAACAAATGGGGCTTGGTCATGCATTCGAAATGAATCCGGAACTTGAAAACGGATTCCTTTACGAATTGGCGCAAGCTCAAATGACAAGGGAAATTTTCCCTAAAGCCCCTTTAAAATATATGCCACCGACTAAGTTCATGACTGGGAATATATTCAGAGGGCATATTCAGGATGCACTTTTCAATATGATAGGTATATGGACAAATCAGGGAATACAACTGCTCGGCATGCCAACTGAGGCAATTCATACTCCTTTTATGTCAGACAGATATCTATCCATTGAAAATGCTAAATACATTTTCGGCAATTTAAAGAATATTGGTGACGAGGTTGAATATAAAGAGGGCGGAATAATCAGAACCCGAGCAAAAGAGGTTTTGGAAGGGGCTATCTCTCTGTTGGAAAGAATAGAAAAAGAGGGACTCTTTACTGCCCTTGAAAAAGGTATTTTTGCAGATGTGAAAAGACCGAGAAACGGAGGTAAAGGTCTTGAGGAGTTGTTGAAAAAGGAACAAATTATATCAACCCATTTATTGATTTAATGAAAGGAGGAGACAAGTAATGAGCGGTGGTTTATATTCAATGCAGTCAAAAGATTTTGACAAAACGCTGGATTTCTCTAAAGTAAAGCCTTATGGTGATACGATGAATGACGGCAAGGTACAGCTAAGTTTCACCCTGCCTGTTCCAACCGGAGCAGAGGCTATTGAAGCCGCAAAACAACTATTGAAACAAATGGGTTTTGAGAATCCCCAGGTAGTATTTTACAAAGAGCTGACACCAGGGTATACCTTTTTTAATTGTTACGGATCCACAATGCATACTGTTGACTATTCAACAATTTATGTCCCTAAGGTAGAGTCAGATGTAATGGATATGCACGAAACGGATCAGTATATAAAGGATAATATAGGACGACCATTGGTTATAATAGGTGCCAGTACTGGAACTGATGCTCATACGGTGGGAATTGATGCTATCATGAATATGAAGGGGTATGCGGGGCATTACGGACTGGAAAGATATGAGATGATAGATGCCTACAATCTTGGATCTCAGGTACCGAATGAGGAGTTTATAGCTAAGGCTATTGAACTGAAAGCTGATGCGTTATTAGTTTCACAAACTGTTACTCAAAAAGATGTACATATTAAAAATCTTGTAGAGCTTGTAGAGCTTTTAGAGGCAGAAGGACTTAGGAAGAAAGTGATTCTTGCTTGCGGAGGACCTAGAATTTCTCATGAACTTGCGCAGGAGCTGGGATACGATGCCGGATTCGGTATGAATACCTATGCTGACGATGTTGCATCCTACATTGCACAGGAATTTGTAAGAAGGAACAAAGTGTAAACAAACAATAAAACAGACAATATGGATAAGAATCAAATCAGAGAGGTGATTGCCAAACGGGCAGCTCTCGAACTGAAGGATGGCGATGTGGTTAATCTTGGCATAGGACTTCCCACCCTTATTCCTAACTATTTGCCTGCGGGTGTTCGTGTAACTCTGCAGTCAGAGAATGGTCTCCTGGGTATGGGACCGGAACCTGCCCCTGGTGAGGAGAATGATGATTATACAAATGCTGGAGGGGGATACATCACATATACAAATGATGCATCTTGCTTCGACTCATCTATTTCCTTCTCGATAATAAGAGGAGGGCATGTAGATGTCACAATTCTTGGAGCTCTTGAAGTTGACGCTAAAGGTAATCTTGCAAACTGGATGATACCTGGCAAAAAGACCCCGGGGATGGGAGGTGCAATGGACCTTATCACCGGAGCGAAAAAGGTTATTTTAGCCATGGAGCACACTGCAAAAGGCAATCATAAAATTCTGGAAAAATGCTCTTTACCACTTACCGCAGCTGGAAAAGTAAGTATGATTATTACTGAGATGGGGGTAATGACCGTGTTGCCAGAAGGTAAAATAATGCTAACCGAAATACATCCCGAATTCTCTGTTGAAGAGGTTCAGAATGCAACTGGCACAAAATTGATTATTTCTGATAACCTAATAAAAATGAGAGTGTAATTATGAAAAAAGTATTTATTGTCGCCGCAAAAAGAACTGCCATAGGCAAGTTCATGGGCTCCCTGTCACAAATAAATCCCGGGGAATTAGGTGCCATTGTAATAAAGGAGCTGATAAAAGAGACAGGAATTAATCCCGGAGTAGTAGATACTGTGATTGCCGGGAATATTCTTTCAGCAGGGCAGCTGCAGGGAGTTGCAAGACAGGCATCTGTTAAAGCAGGTATCCCGGTTGAAGTTCCCGCTTATTCAATCAATATGGTTTGTGGCTCAGGCATGAAAGCTGTAATGAATGGATATGCAGGTATATTATCCGGTCTGGCAGATGTAGTAATAGCCGGTGGAACAGAATCAATGTCCAATGCTGGGTTTGTCTTGAATGGCTCGTTAAGAGGAGGTGTTAAAATGGGAGACCTGAAAGCTGTCGATCATATGGTATGTGACGGTCTGACTGATGCCTTTAACAATTATCATATGGGAATAACAGCAGAAAACATAGCTGAGAAATATGGTATAACAAGAGAAGAACAAGATGCATTTGCTTACACATCTCAGCAAAAGGCAATCAAGGCAATAGATTCCGGAGTCTTCGACAAAGAGATTGTGCCTGTAAGTATCGTCACCAGGAAAGAGACTATAGTGTTTGACAAAGATGAGTTTCCAAACAGGACAAGTAATCCAGAAAAACTTGCAGCACTAAAGCCTGCATTTAAAAAGGACGGAACAGTGACAGCAGGCAATGCTTCCGGAGTAAATGACGGAGCCTCTTTCGTCATGATGATGGGAGAGGATGCGGTTGCAAAATATGGAATAAAACCACTTTGTGAGATTATTGCTGTTGGACAGGGAGGGGTTGATCCGAAAGTAATGGGTCTCGGTCCTGTTCCGGCTATCAGAAAAGCATTGAATAATGCTGGTATGAAATTATCGGACATGGAACTTATCGAGTTGAATGAAGCCTTTGCCGCACAATCCCTTGGAGTGATAAAGGAGCTTATAGACGAACACAATGTAAGCAGAAAGTGGATTGATGAAAGAACAAATATAAACGGAGGAGCCATAGCTTTAGGACATCCTATCGGAGCATCGGGCAACAGAATCATTGTTTCTCTTATACATGAACTTATTGCCAACGATAAGAATATTGGTCTGGCATCTCTTTGTATAGGCGGTGGAATGGGAACTGCAATTATTGTGAAAAAATGCTAATCCTATTATATAAATAAAAATGGGGCTGCAAATTTTGCAGCCCCATTTAATTATATGCATATACTAATGAATATCAGATCATATAACATATATGTGTATTAAGACAACTTCTCTGTTTTTGTCTTTAAATGCCTTTTATCTGATAACTCCTTTTCAGTTAGAGCTATTTTGTCAGAAAGCTCCTTAGCCTTTTCTACAGCCATTGATATGTGAGGGAATATAAATTCCTGACCGAGCTCTTCAGAGAACCCGGAAGAATCAAGACTCTTCCTGACTGATTCGGTGACTCCTGACAAAATAACCTGAATATGCTCTTTTTTTGATCTTTTCCATAAGTTTCTCAAGTTATTCAATCCGGTAGAGTCGATAAAGGGTACTCTTCTCATTCTGATAATACGTATCTTGACTCTTTTATGGGAAGAAACATCCAGTTCATCAATCTTACTGGCAAGTCCGAAGAAAAAAGGACCATCTATCTCATATATCTCAACAAATCTTGGAATTTGGAACTTTTCAACATCCTGGGGAGATTCGCTCAGTTCAGTCCCTTCAATTGTGGTCTCCTCAACAATTCTGATTGAAGATGTTTCTGAAACTCTTTTCACAAAAAGAATTATTGCAAGGATAACACCGAACTCAATAGCGACCGTCAGATCTATTACTACTGTCAGGAAAAAAGTAATTAATAATACTATAATATCTGTTCTGTGACCTTTAAGAAGGTATCTGAATGTTTTCAGCTCACTCATATTATATGCAACTACTATCAGTATTGAGGCAAGGCAGGCAAGCGGAATGTATATTGCATAAGGCATCAGAAAGAAAAACACAAGTAACAGGACTAAAGCATGTATTACTCCTGCGACAGGCGTTTTCCCTCCATTATTAATATTTGCCATTGTCCTTGCAATTGCTCCTGTTGCGGGGATTCCTCCAAAAAAAGGAGTAACAATATTTGTAATTCCCTGACCTATCAGTTCAGTATTGGAATCATGTCTCTTCCCTGTCACGCCATCCGCTACCATGGCCGCAAGAAGTGATTCTATAGCACACAGTATTGCTATCGTTATAGCCGGTTGGGACAACTCCTTTATCATGGCAAAAGTTATATTGGGAGCCTGCGGTTTCGGCATTGTAACCCCTTGTGCCAATTCAGGGAACCTGCTGCCAATGGTTGCAAACTCAACCCCGTATACTTTTGAAATTATCAAAGTGCCTACAGTTCCGACAATAATTGCGATTAACGACCCCGGAACTGTCTTTGTGATTCTTGGCCAAAAAATTATTATAAGCAGACAAGACAATCCTAGAGCGGCTTCATGGTAATTAATAGTCGAAAGATGCTGAAAATAACTAATCCACTTGGGAATAAACTCGGCCGGGAGGTTGTCTATCTGCAGACCCAGAAAGTCTTTAATCTGTGTGGAAAAAATAACCAGGGCTATACCACTTGTAAAACCAACAACAATCGGATATGGTATGAATTTTATTATTGAGCCGAACTTAAAAACACCCATTACCACGAGTATAACACCGGCAAGACATGTTGCAATTATTAGTCCTGACATTCCAAATTTGGTAACAATGCCGTATACCACAACAATAAATGCCCCTGTCGGTCCTCCAATCAAAAAGTTAGAACCACCAAGCAAAGAGGTCAGGAAACCGGCTACTATGGCAGTTATAAGCCCTTGCTGCGGCGTTACGCCTGATGCTATACCAAATGCAATGGCGAGGGGTAGGGCTACTATACCCACAATGATGCCGGCAATTAAATCAGAGGAGAAAGTTTTTTTATTGTATCCTCCTTTACGAAAAATTTCTAATATTTTAGGTATAAAAATAGGTCTGGTAATAAAGCTCATTCTAGAAAAGATTTTCAACGGATGTGTAAATAGCTGCTGCATCCATTCTGTTGTCAATTATAAGATCCGGTTTACCTAAAGCAACTTTATGCGTTGATTTAAATCTCTCTTCTCCGCCACCTGTGATATTCAACATAATAACCTTATCCTTATTCACTTTTCCGGAGTTTATACTCTTAATCATTCCGGCTAGTGCAATTCCGGAGGCGTGATATATGTCAATTCCCTCTGTTTTTTTGAAAAGCGCACATGCATCTTCCGACTCCTGATTATTTGCATACTCAATATCGCCATTTGAGTCTGACAAAGCATCAAACAAACCACCGGGGACCGAATAGGGTGGCCTTCTGTTTGACAAAACCTTGGCTTTAATCTGTAAAGCCTTTACCCTGGCTTCGTCATCGTCAAAAGGGAGAAGATTCCTGCTTCCAGCTTTCCAAGCATCATACATAGGAGTAAAAGGATAGTTCTGGGATGGAATGAGAGTCATTTTATGACTACCGAAACGACCATCTTCAATCAATCTGAGATTTGCCTCCCATACTGCAATGGTACCGGTACCACTGCCTATTGCCTGAAAATAGTAATCAGGTATTCTTCCAATAACTGAAACAGCGGAGAGCAGGGTAGTAGCCATACCATCTCTTCTGGCAACATTCTTTGCTCCACCCTCTTCAAAGAAACGAGGAGATTTGCAAATTTTATTGGATAAATCTATAGCGTCAAAATAATCGGTATTTTTAGGTGTACAGACTATTTTAACACATTTAGAAAGTGGCTTTTCAAACCATAATGCATCCAGATTGTCTTCCGGTATTACAACAACCAAAGGAATTGAATTCTCAGAACAAACCCTGGCAAATGCTCTAGCTGTATTACCTGCTGACGCGACAACCATAATTCTGTCTTTTTCCGGCATGAAACGCGCACACACAGAGTAAGCCTCTGTCTCTTTAAATGAGCAGGTTGTCATTTTTGCCCCGATTTCGGGCCAATATCCGCTAAAACTTATATATAGGTTAGTAAGTCCCAGTACCTTTGACAGTTCCTTGCTCTTATATGTCACGGTAGGGGCAGAATTTTCAAGAGTTTTGCAAATTGGCAACCAGTTTGAAAACTTATAAAACCCATCCTTATCATCTCCTATTGTAAATTGTTTGTTTTTATATACAGCTCTGACCAAAGATGGGTCAGAAGCCTCAGGGTCAGCCAGTAGCCAACCAGTATCATCAAATATCCTGCCGGTTGAGATATTCTGAAGTTTGTAGCTAGTCATTAATTTTTGATTTGAATTATAATAATTATATTAAGTTTTTCGATATTATCTGTGCTATATCAGCTGTCTCCGATTTATAATTAAGAGGGGAGAATGTTCGCATACATAATGGGCATGCTGTTGCTACGATATCCGGATTATTTGTGTTTAGGATATCCAAAGAGTGCTCTGTTATTTTTCTCCTTTTATCGGCAGGCATGGTAAGACTTCCAAGGCTGCCACCGCAACAGATGCTTTCTCCTCTCTCTTCCGGAGACTCTTTAAGAGTTCCTGCTACGGATAACAATTCTCTGGGTTGTTCATAAATTCCGGTCCCTCTTCCCAATTCACAAGGATCGTGGTAGACATATGTCTCTATACCCTTTTTAATTTTTATTTGACCGCTTTTTAGCAGCTTATTGATGAAAACGGAGTGATGTACAACTTCAATTCCATCCAATTGATACTCTTCCTTGAAAATTTTATAGCAAATAGGGCAGGAGAGTAAAAGCGTTTTACATCCTGAAGCTTTGATAACTCGTTTATTATTCTCTATCAGCTCTCTGGCACCTTTCATGTCCCCTGACAGCATAAGTGGCCTGCCACAGCAAACAGAACCATCTTTGTCCATAAATGTGTAATCCACTCCGGCTTTATCTAGGATATTAAAAAGAGAGCGATATATAACCGGAGTCAGGTGTGTCATACAACCCGCATAATATAGAACCTTCCCATAAGACTCTCTCTCTTTAATCGTTGAAAGGTATGAGAAATTATGTTGTCCGGAATCGTTTATACTTTGCCTGTATAACAGTTTTAACCTTGTAGAATTGATTCCGACCGGACATACCTCTACGCATTTATTACACATCAGACATTTCTCTGCCCCCTCCGACGGATCTTCTCTTCTTCTTAATAAACGTATGGTATAGACTGATGAAAATTTTATATCCCCACGGTTCACCCCCATAGGGCAGGCATCAATGCAGATACCACACCTTGAACATGAATAAATCTCTGATTCGGCATATCCGTTTCTGAAACTGGTAGCTTTAATTCCTGCATTGCGAAGAAAAATAAGAATAATCTCTGTCGGTATGTGCATGTACCTGGAGAATGGAAGTGAAAACAGGAAAACACCCAATGCAATGGAATAACTCCACCAAATAGGCAAAGCATTGTCTGGATTTGTTACAAAGCCATGTACCAGGTGATTTATGGATTTCGTAAGGAAACTTCCACCGCTTATGTTTGCAGTAAAACTCTCAGCAAGAAGTCTCAAAGGAAATATTGCCCAAAGTGAATACAAAGCAAATCTGTCCCCGAGTTTAAGCTTGGTAGTTCTTCTCATGCCAAGCGCCATAGATCTGAAACGCTTGAATATAGCCAGAGCTATTCCTGAGAGAATCATAAGAAGAAACAGATCCATCAGGAAGAAAAAGAAGGCCCCCCTTAAAGTTTGCTGTGTCTCCATTACAAAATATCTGAAGAAAACGGGATAATACAGCACACCGTTTCTTTGAGGTGTATACAAAATGACCTCCAGGTGCCCAACCAGAATTATCATAAACCACCCGAAAGCAATACTGAAATGCATATAGCCAAGAAGAAGATTCCTTTTGAAAATCTTGATATGCAGCAGACAATCAACAAAGACATCCTTGGCAGTTATGATAAGTTGCCGGGGGTTCATTGATTTGAGCAATAACATCCGTTCCTGTTTGTCAAGGGCTATAATAATCCTTATTGAACCTATTAAAAGATATAGAACAATAAAGACCATTCCAAGTGTGAATGGCAATACAAATGGGTCATATCCAAAAAGAAAGCGTTCTCTCATATCTGTTTCTCCCCATAAACATTAAGTATATTCCGAATAAGGTTACGCGTGTTAATCCCCCTTGGACATATAATCAGGCATTTTCCGCACAGCATACAATTTCTAAGCATATTTACTGCCAACTGATCCTGACCATTCTGAATATATGAAATTGCCCTTCTCAGGCTAACATCTGTATAATTTCCGGCACTACACGTAGCAGAACAAGACCCGCATGACATACATTTTTTGAATCCCGGTTCTAATGCAAACAATCTATTTTGCTTACTCTTATCAACTTTATCGAGGTCAACCCTTGAACTGGGAGATAATGAATATCCAAATTCCTTCATGGTTATCTATCTTGATAAATATTTATGAACAGCCAAAGCTGCGGCTCTTGCCTCATTCAATGTCTCCGGAAGCGTTTTGGGGCCTGTTACAGAACCTGTCAGAAACACTCCTTCAACTTGTGTTTTGTTGTTATTAAGGTTAGGTTCACATAAAGAAAGAAATCCATCTTCATCTGTATCAATACCCAGCATCAGAGCTATCTCATCGTTATCCGGATTTTTTGATATGCCACTCATCAGTACGAGGAGATCCAGTGTTACCTTCAATGGCCTGGATGTTAAGGTATCCTCAGCCTTCAATACCAGGCAGCCATCGACATCTTCCGCAACTTCTGAGACACGGCCTCTTATAAACCTAATTCCATATTTGTTTTGCGCTTTTAAATATAAATCCTCATAACCTCTGCCAAACATTCTCAGATCCATATAAAAACAATATACTTCAGCTTCAGGGTTTAAATCTTTAAATTCACAAGCCTGCTTTACAGCTGTTACACAACACACCTTTGAACAATGACGGTTGCATACCTTTTCATCCCTTGAACCTACACAATGTACAAAACCCACACGATTTGCTTTAAAAAACTCTTTTTTACCTGTTTTAAAAGCATCTTCCAGATCTGCATTTGTTATTACACCATTGTATATTCCATATCCATACTCCTCTTTTTTTGCGGCAGGAAATAAAGAAAACCCGGTAGCAACTACAATCGAACCCACATGTAACTGAGTCTCATCAGAAAGCGTAGCAATAAATACTCCATCTGATTTTTTTATTGATTTAACCTCTGTTTCATAAAAGAATAAGGCCTTATTTGATTGTTGTAATAATTTTTCAAGTGTTTCGGACGCCGAAGCTCCATATGGGAATAACCTGTCCCATTTTCTAAGATGGCCTCCGGGTTCAGCGCTTTTTTCCACAATAAACACCTTATAACCAAGAGAAATGAGCGAATTCGCGCATTCCAGTCCTGCAGGACCTCCTCCAATAATCAAAATCTCTCTATTCATTACAAAAGATATTTTTCTTCCTTATTATACTTAATACCTATTTTATCAAGTAATGGCTCCACTGCTGTCTGGTGCATCTGCATTCCAAGATACCATGGATCGTATCCAAGTACCAATCCCGCCACCTCTTCATATGTAAATACAGGAATTCCCTCACCATTTTCTCCGTATGTCTTACCCTCCATCTCTTTTATAACATACTGCCACCGGTCAAGAAAATAAGGGCAGCCCGGGCAATTTGTAATAATCATGTCCGGCTTGAACGGGGCCATTGATTCAAATTTCTTGTGAGTATTAGAAATTGAATACCCTCTGTTAGCCTGTACTAAATATTGTCTGAATCCAAAGCCACAACAATGTCTTCTCTCAGGATAATCAACTATCTCTCCGCCCCAGGCTTCAATCATACCGGTCAGAACGTAAGGATATTCAGCACCTCCAACTCCTTTTGAGGGAAACATTTTTGAGTAATGGCAACCTATATGTTCAACAACCTTCAGAGGCTCTCCAGTATCCTTGTTTACAAGTTTATATTTTGCCTGGCTGGCTATTTTATTTCGTAATTTGTATACTACATCACTAGCATGTGCCAGATATTCAGGTTTTTGAAATTCTCTTTTTGTTGTTTTCCACAAGTAGTCCCGGATTTTAGATTCTAGTTCCGGGAAGTGATGCCATGTGTCAAGTATTTCTGTATACAAGCCGAATGAAGTTATACAAGATGCAACATAATTCTTATATCCGGCTTCTGTCATAAGAGCAAACTGTCTTGCCACAATAGTCATTACTGTCTCCTGAGGAATGGTGTCACTATGATAGGCAATTCCTCCGCACGTTGTATGATGCTCTGTTTCAAAGAAATCAAGACTAAGACGTTCCCTGACTATTTCAAGAAATAACTTTTCTGAAGCAGGGAAAAAGTTTTGCCGAATGCAACTCCTTACATAAAAATAGTGGTCTTCAGGTATCTCTTTCTGATATTCACTCCAAATTTTCTTCTTCCCGTTTATATTCATTATCTGTGATGTTCTTTTAATGTCGTTGTGAATATATGATTAAGATATTCCTCCCGGGACATTCCTAACGCTTTAGCTCTTTCAATTGAGTACATCTCAATTGTTTCCATTCTTTTTGTTGCTCCGGTTGCATCAAATATATCCTTTAGCTCTTTAAGATCCTCGTCAGGAATTTTTCTGAGGATTCCCGGCCCGTCACCATCCAGATTTGAACCAACCTTTTTGTGTACAGCTTCAAGATTTTCCTCAATCCACTTACCAACAGGTCCATATTCTGGATGAGACTTATACTTGAAAGTTCTAGGGTAAACACAATAACCATAGTTCAAAATGTTATTGTTAAGTGCAACGGTTAATGCATATTGTTGTCTTCCTTTTTCGGAATGTATGAATAAACCTGTATCCATAGACAAAGACCTCAGGGCCATTATAATTAATCCGGGGGCATTTTTTCTGGGACATCTTGTCACACAAGACATACACTCACCGCAATACCATATAGTATCACCCTTTAGAAGCTCTTCAATAGCCTCCTCATTTTTTGACTGAACGGTGTCAGTTATAATGCGCGGATCATATTTATAAAATTCTGCAGCAGGACATATTGCCGTACATGTACCACAATTAATACACGCATTCAACCCCTCTCTGAAGCGGTAATCCTCATTAAGTCTATCAAACAATTTTCCCATCTTATCTAACCTCTTCTTGTATTATCATATTATCCAACATCTTTCCGGAGACTCTTATGAATGTGTGCAGGTCCTCGAGAGGAATATCCTTGATAATCATATTTGTAGCTTCCATGGCTATCTTAGTAATAGGGTCCTTAATCTGAAGACCGGATTCAGTAATGTGGATAAGATTAAGCCTTCTGTCCTGTTTGAAAGGTGTTCTCTTAACATAATTCTTTTTTTCGAGGGCATCTATCAACTTGGTTACAGAGTTTTTGTCTTTCTTGATCTTATCTGCAATCTCCTGCTGGGATTGCACACCATCATCCCAAAGGGTGTCAAGTACAAGAAACTGTTCCGGAGTAATGTCATATCCGTTACTTTGGAAAATTGTACTTAAATATAATTTAAATCGGCAGTGGACCAGGTTAAGGAATACTCCAACCTTTTTATTTAGTATCATATACGATAGTATAAGTATTTACTATTGCAAATATAACTGAATTTTCATTAATTTGCTTGTATGATCACACTAATTATTATATCACTTGTATTTTCGTTAATAATAGCTACACTGTTGATTATTCTAATTATCAGGAGTGAAAAGGTTTCTGATATCAGAAGTAATCTGGAACGATTCGAGACCAGATTTTCTGATGAAATCAGATATCTCAGAGAAGAGCATGCCCGTTCCTTAAAGGAGAACAGGGAAGAGCTTAATGAGGCTCTGAAAATGTTTTCTGCCTCAGTGGGGTCAAGTATCAAGAACTTTCAGGAATCTTCAGAAAAAGGGATGGCTATGCTCTCCGATATTCAAAAGGATAAACTGACTCAAATTGAGAACCGTCAGAATGAAATGATTAAACATACTGAAGAGAAGCTTGAGAAAATCAGAGGAGTTGTTGAAGAAAAACTTGAAAAAACATTGAGCGAACGACTTGGACAAAGTTTTGAGACAGTTGGGAAACAACTTGTTGAGGTCCAGAAGGGCTTGGGAGAGATGCAAGTTCTTGCGCAGGATGTCGGTGGATTAAAAAGAGTGCTGAGCAATGTCAAGATGAGAGGAGGAATAGGGGAGGTCCAACTTTCAATGCTGTTGGAACAGGTGCTTGCACCGGATCAGTTTGAAGCTAATGTCAAAACAAAGCAAGACAGCAGGGAGTTTGTGGAATTTGCCATAAAACTGCCTGGTAAGGATGATACCGTAAAGAACATCTGGCTACCGGTAGATGCTAAATTTCCAAGGGAGGCATACGAACTGCTTCAGGATGCTTATGATGCAAATGATCCGTTAAAAATTGAAAGTGAACAGAAGAATATGGAAAATGCTGTTAAGAAAATGGCAAAGGACATATTTGACAAATACATTGATCCTCCTTACACAACAGATTTTGCAATAATGTTTCTTCCATTTGAAGGCATTTACGGGGAGATTGTCCGGAAAGCCTCGTTATTGGAGGAGATACAGCAGAAATATAAAGTTATTGTAACAGGACCGACAACACTTGCTGCTATTCTAAATAGCCTGCAGATGGGATTCAGGACGCTTGCCATAGAAAAAAGGAGTAGTGAGGTCTGGAGAGTGCTGGGTGCTGTAAAGACTGAATTCGAAACATTCGGCGGACTTCTTCAAAAAGCTCAGAAAAACATTCAGGGAGGACTTGACGATATTGATAAGCTTGTAGGTACACGGACAAATGTTATCAGACGGAAGCTTAAAGGAGTTGAAGCTCTCGATGACGAGAGCTCCAGACTCATTTTGGGCGAAAGTGAAAAAATTACTCCTGAAGAGGAGTAATTAAAAATCTTTATGAGATATACTCATCCCAGCTTTTAATGTGGATGTCGTTTAATGACATGCTACAGAATGCGTTGATAAATGCAGATGCAAGTCTCGCATTAGTTAAGAGAGGAATGTTAAAATCGACGGCAGCCCTTCTAATTTTATAGCCATTCTCAAGTTCAACCTGGGTAAGGTTTTTAGGAATATTTATCACAAGGTCAATCTGCTTATTCTGTATCATTTTCAATGCCTGGGGCTCATTTCCTTCCTCGCTGGGCCATAACACATGTGTTACATTGACATGATTGTCAATAAGAAACTTGTATGTACCACCTGTTGCATATAAATTATACCCCTTGCTGGCCAATAAAACAGAAGTAGAGAGCAAATCCGCCTTTTGCTTTGCATCACCGGATGATATAAGGATATTCTTCTTCGGTATTCTATAGCCTACAGAGAGCATCGATTTAAGAATTGCCTCATTTGTATCATCACCTATACAACCGACTTCCCCTGTAGATGCCATATCTACACCGAGTACAGGATCAGCTTTTTGAAGTCTTGAAAAAGAGAATTGGGATGCCTTAATCCCGACATAA
>JALOCI010000109.1 GCA_023227835.1 Bacteroidales bacterium | reverse complement strand
AGGTGGCGACCTGCGCGATGGATCCGGCGGCGATTTCGTAGTGAACCGGCACCTTGGGCAGCAGAGCCGCGCCGGAGTGCCGGAGCCAGAAGTCGGAGCCGGGGAAGAAGTGGCGCCACGCCGAGGCCCCGAGCATGTCGTAGAACGCCGAGACGAACGCGGTGTTGGCGACGGCGGTGTTCCGGATCAGGCGGAAGTCGATGTAGTGGACTTCGAAGGCCTGCCCGCGGGGAAGCTGGCCCGGGAGGCTCAGGTTCGTGTCGGCGATGGTCTTCGCGCCGCCCTGGGGCACCGAGAAGAAGTCGAGCTGCTGGACGCCGGTCGCGAGCGTCACGGTGTCGTACAGGTAGTCGGCCAGCACCTGGGCGCCGGGTCCGAAGGTGCCGGCGCCGAGGCGGGCAATCGTCGCCTGGGCGCTGCCGGGGACGACGCGATTCACGCGGGCGGCGGGGTTGAGCTGTTCGGCCATGGTGGAAACTCCGTTCGAGAGGTTGGGATGGTGGGAGCTCGGCTACTGGATCAGTAGCCGTAGCGTTCGGACTCGTCGCCGTCGAGATCGACGGGGGCGGCGAGGAAGTTGTCGTCGGCGCCCATGTCCACCGGAGCGGACATGTAGTAATCTCCGTTGAGATCGACGGGCGCCTCGATGGGCTGATAGGCGAGCATCGTCTCGTCATCGCTGCCGAGGTAGGGAGCGAGGACGGCGACGTTCCGGCGGATTCCGTCCTGTAATCCGGCGATGCAGAGGCCGAGGCCGACGCCGCGGGCCTTGGGAACCTTGATCGCGAGGAATGCACCGGCCGCGAACTGGACCACGCCGACCATGCGGAGGACGAAAGGATCCTTCGTGTCGGTGGGCTTGCGCGGGAACATGCGGGCGGCTTGGTTGGCGATCATGCGGGCGGCGCCGTAGCCGAGCAGGCCGAGGCCGGCGTCGATGAGCAGGGGCGCGACCTGACGGCCGGCGCTCTTGATGGCCGAACCGGCCTTGCGAGCAGTGCGACGGGCGGGCGTCGGGTTCTTGCGGGTCTTGCGCTTCTTGGTCTTGCGCTTCTTCTTGGGGTTCTCCCGCATCCTGGCCCAATAGGCTTTCAGGGCTGCGGGCATCTTGCCTTTCTTGCTCTTCTTCTTCGTGGCCATCTGTCGCCCCTTGTTCGTTGGAATGATGACGCGGGCGCGTGGCCCCGGATTGAGTAGGAGAATACTTTCGGAATTCGGCACTGTCAACCCCTTTTCAACAGGTTATCCCCGATCTATCCACAATCGGGCGGGAATCTATCAACACTACCCGGAATCAATCCACAATCCCGCGCGAGTTCACGCGCAGCCGTGGACCGATGACGTAGAGCGTCCGGCCGTCCTGGTCTGTCGCGAGCACGTCGCCGGGGGCGAACTCGTGCCGGTAGGTGGCTTTCGTGCCGTCTCCGCCGCCGTTGAGCTTGTCCGACTCGTACTCGATGGCGACGGCCCGGCCGAGCGCCACGAGGACCAGCGGCGCCGGCTTCCGCACTTCCTGCGCGGAATCGACGGCCTCGCCCTGGAAGGCGGCCCGGATCCGTTCGGCTCGCTTGATGGCGTCCCGGCTCATGCGAAGCGATTCGCGACCTTGGCGGGCGCGCGGGCGGCCTGGAGGTAGGGAAACGCGACGAATCCGAGCACGAGGACCGCGGTTCCCCCGAGGATCCAAGGGGCGTACTCCACGAACGCGCCGGCCGTCTTGCCGGCGGACGTGAGGCGGTCAAGGATTCCGGGATCGGCCGCGGCTGCTGCTTTCTCCTGGGCGACTCGTTTCTCGGTGAGAGCCGGCGAGAAGACCTCGAACGAGATCGCGCCGGAGGCATAGAGGCGAATGATTCCGGCGAGGAATCGCTTTGCCGTCTCTTGCGGAGCTCCGAGGCCGTTTTGCAGGACGGCGACGAACGAACCCCACGACGGTTTCCCCGGAAGCGGATTCAAGGACACGCCGGCGCCGAACTGCTTCGCGGCAGCCATGTACTGCACGAGGTACCGTCGGAACTGGTCGTCCTTCCACGTTCCGAAGATGTTCGGGTCCGACTTCTTGAGCGAGTCCCGAAGGGCTCGAACGGCTGCATCGAATCCGACAGCGTCAGACAGTGCCGCCATGGGTGGCCCCCTTTCGCTTTCCGGATTGGTTCCCCTGGTAGTAGCCGACGGCGAAGCCAACGGCCGCCCACGCCAGGGGCGGAAGGATGCGCGCCAGGAGCGACGGCGCTTCCTGGGTCTGGACCACGACAGGAGTTCCCGCCGGAATCGTGCGGACTGCCGGGGCGGTACTCACTTGGATTTCGCGAGCATGTATCCGCCCACGACTCCCAAGGCGATCAGACCGCCGGACATGAGAAGGCCTTTCGTTCCGTAGAGCTTGGCCGCGACGGGAACCAGCACGGGCGCGAAGTCAACCTGCACCGGCCCGGGGGGCTGATCGGCAAGGCGTTTGAAATTCCGTTCCACCATCGCCGAGACCGTCGGAACGTCGGTGTCCCGCCAGCCGACGACCATTCGGCCGCCGGACTCGTAGACCATCGGCTTTTTGCCGAACATTTCGCCAAGGCCGCCGGCGATGGCTTCGGCCTTGATCTTATCCGCGAGGCTTGGCATTCTGCGACCCTCCACGCATGAAGAGGAAGCCGCCGACCACGACGAGGCCGACGGGGAGTAGCCATTTCGGGAGACTCGAGGAGGGAGCGGGAGCACGTCCCGCGGCCGTTGCAGCCGCGGAAGCCGCTCGCGCTGCCTCTCTGGCGGCCATGCCCTGGGCACGACCCGCAGCCGCGGCGCGCTCCTTGGCAGCAGCCGCGGCCGACTTGGCAGCAGCGGAAGCCGCGGCGCCAGCCGCAGCAGCAGCCGCGGCGCGTCCGCGCTTCTCCTCTTCGCTCATGGGTTCACCGACGAAGACGTTCACGGCTTGCCCGCTACTTCCGCAGGAGGAGGACCAGCAGGAGAGCGCCGCCACCGATCAAGTAGATCGGGGGGATTCCGCCGCCAGTGGCCGGGGGGATTCCGCCGCCAGTGGCCGGCATCGCTGCGGGCGTTCCGTCGGGAGCGGTGGCAGTGCTGCCGCCGATTCCGAACATGGACGCCATGTTCCCGAGCATTCCCTCGGTTCCGGCTCCCATCTGCGTGGTTCCGAACGTCGAACCGATGGCCGTTCCGACCAGCGTTCCGACGGGCTTCGCAGTGGAGCGAAGGACGTTCAGGCCGACCGATGCGACGGGCCGCACGATGGCGGACCCGACATTCCCGACGGCTCGAACCGCCTTTCTGGCGCCCTTCTTGAGATCGGTCAACCAGCCTTCGAGGCTTTCCGGGTCGAACTCGTCGCCGACCATGACGAAGCGTCCCGAGGATCCGCCCCACGGGCGGGCACCGGCGGCGCCTCGAGCGGGAAGACGGCGAACGGGGCGACGGGTCGCGGTTCCCTTGTTGGCTGCCGCGGCGCGGAACTTCGCGGGAATCCCGGAAGTCAGGGCAGGCCGGCGGGGCTTGCGGTTGAGAACGTCCGCCATGGAGGGTTCCCAAGCCTTCAGGGAGGCGCGGGCCATGTTGACGCCGAACGTCCCGGCGTTCAGGATTTCCGGCTCCATGTTGTCACCTTCGAGAGTTTCGAGAACGGCCATTTTCAGCCCTCCGCTAGGGTTTTGCGGGCCGTCCAGTTTTCCGGGCGCCCGTAGCTGCTTGTTGGGTAGGTGGGGTCGATGGGCACCCA
>JALOCI010000047.1 GCA_023227835.1 Bacteroidales bacterium | reverse complement strand
TGCCTAAGCATTTCCAATCAAAATGCTGACTCACCTTCGGCTCAGACAGACGCATTTTGCTAAGAAATGCTGTCGTTGCAACTGATCGCCCTTCCATCAACCCTCCTTTCGCCTCAGGGCTTAATTCCTACAACAGAAATCAGTTAATAGGAAAATGTTCTACGATTATTTGTTTTGCCTGGATGTGGTGGGATTTCAGATTTGAATAAGCCCTGAGGCTCGGGGAGGGGTTCCGTCAGGGCTGTTGCTTGCCTAAGCATTTCCAATCAAAATGCTGACTCACCTTCGGCTCAGACAGACGCATTTTGCTAAGAAATGCTGTCGTTGCAACTGATCGCCCTTCCATCAACCCTCCTTTCGCCTCAGGGCTTAATTCTCAAAAGAAATTAATTAATTATCTACAATCCAAAATACCCGAACACCTCGGTGCTGTCCTGATCTTTGGTGACTACGTATACTCGTTGGGAGGCTTCATCTATAGCCAGTTTGGTAATGTCTTTATTTAGATTGTAAGATTTTACAGGTTTTCCGTTCCAATCGAAAACATAAACATATTTGCCTGAGACTTTATTACCGTTTATCTCTTTGTTCTGCTTTCCGGAGAATATTGCATATATGTACTGATCTGTTGTTTTTAAATCCATCAAACCAATAAGACAATCGGGTTGAACAACAACTCGTTTTGTGTCGTTTATTGTAATTTTCGGAGCATAAAACCTTTGTTCTTTTTCAAGTGTGATTAAGTCATCTTTAATAGAAAAGATTTCTAAAATTGAACCTAATGAATTGGTAGATACGAATTTTGAACCGTCCGGCTTCACATCTGTTTTCTCCAAGCCACGATACATATAATGAATAGAAAGAGTGTCAGTTATCTCTTTAAATGAAGGATATTTATTATATGAACTTATAAGTTTTCCGTCTGCTTCATGATTCGCAAAACGGGCGCCTTTAATTGGGAATGAGAGATACTTTCCGTCTGTTAAAGGCGTAGCATTTAGATACGTATTTGATTTATCCAGCATCACTACTCTGTTTGGTAAACTTCCCTTAATAAATTCCTCGGAGGCATAGGTGGAAACAGATCTGTTTTGTAAGTCATAAACATAAACACTGTCTCCTGATGCATTTAACAAAAGATGGTGAGATGTATATTCTCCCGGGCCTCTTCCAACAGGCATGACACTATTAATCAGTTTCCCGTTATTCTTATCGAAAATACTTACAGCATTAGTCCCGTCAAATGCAGTAGCTACTATTTTATCTTCTATGATATCTAGGTTTAAGATATTATACAGTAGCTTGTCAATCTTTATGTCAATGATATTTACTGATTTCTGTTCTTTGAAAACAGGAGGGGAAAATGAGAGGGGATCTCTATTTGACTGACAAGACAATGCGGTAAATATTATGACAATGAATATTAAAGCGTTATTCAGACTTGCTTCTATATATCTTTTCATATTAACAAAGCTGTTTTAAAGTTTATTTTTTCGACACTTTTATAAGTGTCTATTTAACAAATATATATTATTTGGGCTTGCCAGACAGAAATATAGAATATTTATTATATAAAATAGCTGATACATCATGGAAATAAAATATGGGCACACCTGACTCGTCTGGCATGCCCATTTGCATTAGATAACTTAACTTCACTATTAACTTTTCACTATTAACTTTTCACTATTAACTCTTCATTATATTATTACAGAGAATTTCTTGGAAGAAGGTGGCTGGCACATTTGATCCGTGCAAATCATATATTTTATGGTAAAGTTCAAGTTCGTCTTGTCCTCAGATTTCAATTTTATTTTTTGAGTGAAAGTAACCTCTTTTGAATAGTAAGAACAGCTTTTTCCATCTTCTTGTTCCACTCCTTTTTCTTGGGTTTTGCCAATCATCTCGATATTCCTGTTTTCTTCAAAAATTATCTGGGTTGGCATTGCCACTCCGCCTCTGGAAGGGTCCTGAGAATAGATATGCCATGACTCCTTTATTGTTGCCTTTATTTTTAGTTCATAGGTTAAGGGGCCAATTTTTACTGTGTCAATTTTCCATGACACAAGCTGGTTGTTCTGGGCAAATCCCCAAAGAGTCATCAGACTCATTATCAATAATAGACAGATTCTTTTCATAAATTACGTGTTATAATATTTTACTTTCGAGCCATTTCAACCATTTGGATAACCTCTTCAGCTGCAGCCTCGGTAGTGCCTTCAAAACCTTCCAATTTAAAACGGATCATGCCATTGCGGTCAATTATGAATTTGGCAGGGATACCTTCTGCCTTAAATGCCGTAATTGCGGGGGGTCTCTTTGTAACAGGATCTTTAGTATCCATGTATAAGTCGAATTTATAATTACGTTTGCTTAGGAATTGCTGGGCATCTATTAATGGGTCAGCTGCATTTTCCCAGGTATGAATAAATAGAAATTTTACGTCAGGATCATTTGCATAATGATTTACAGCTATTTGCATGGCGGGAAATGAGGCAACACATGGACCGCACCAAGTAGCCCAGAAATCCAATACAATTGTTTTTCCTTTAAAATCAGCCAAAGTCACCTTTTTGCCATTTACATCCGTAAGGTAGAAGTCAGGAGCAGCTTCATTGACCATCATTTTTTCTAAATTAGATTTGATCTGTTCTGTAAGCCTTTGCTGTAAAGAAGCAATAAAAGCATCAGCATCCATGCCAGGATTAAGATTCTTGTAACATATTCTCAACTGCTTAATATATCTTATATCCCTTTTACCCTTTTCTACTGCTTTGGTCAAAACAGGAAAAGCCTCCTGATAGTTACCATTCAGACTAGATGATAATAGAGCATAATACTCGACAAGCTCTTCATCTTTTTCTTTCATGGTTTTATATGCCTCTGTGATATACTTATACGCCTCCTCATCTTTTCCTGCATTAAAAAGAAGTTTACCATATCTATTGATATATTCATTGTAAACTATTTTAGGATCAATCTTCAATGAGGAGCTTAAATTAGTCTGATTCTTGATCTTCTTTACCCTTTCAAGCTCTTTTGTGGCTATATTCAAAGCCAAGGAGCTGTTGACTTGAGCTATAATCTCAACCATCATAGATATTGCCGCCACTTTATATACCGAATCCTCCATAGAATTTATAAAACTCATGGCTTTGGCACTATCTGGAATTTCGGCGTAAGCAAGAGCCACTAATGTTTTTTCCATATCAAGATTAACATTCGGGAACTCTTTGATCATTGAAAACAGAGATTTTTCAATCTCTTCAGGACCTCCTTTTACATTAAGGAAGGAGGTCATTCTTGCCATCCTCGCCTGTTGACTATCCGGGTATTTTTTTAAAAGCATTTTAGTGACGACAGCCTTATTGATCGAGTCATTATTATAATATTGGATTAATAAGTCCAGATCTTCAGCCGTACCCTTTTCCAAGACTTTTATCTTTTGTTGGAGAGCTGTTTTATTTTTTTCATTTTGTAATGCTTCCAACTTGGTATTAGTATTCTGCTCTTGTTGTGCCATAGCATTTATGGCAAAGAACATAAGGATTGCGAGAAATATTTTTTTCATTATTTATACTTAGATTGTCCCGGTTATTTGTTCGAAAAACGAGCCTTAACAACTTCCACCATGGCTTTCAACTTATAGTACTCTCTATCGGTAGAACCTGCATAACCAGAAGAGTAAAACCTTATATTACCCATTGGATCAAAAACTATTTTGGTAGGTGTTCCCTGAATGTCATATTTTTCATTTGGTTCATCTTGTAACACATCAAGGGTAATTCCTTTTTTGGCAACAAAACTTTTGACCGTTTCCTGCGGTTCAAAAAGGTCGATTACAAATAGCTGGAAAGGTTCTTTTTTATAATCGGCTACAACACGTTCAAATCCCGCAAATGCAGAAACGCATGGAGTGCACAATGTGGACCAGAAATCTATTACTAAAATTTTTCCTTTATAATCCGCAAAGTGAACCATTTTACCATTAAGATCCGGTAATGAAATGTCATGAGCATGCTGCTTGGCGGTAAAAAGAGTCATTTTCTCACCGCTGTTAGGCATTGACAAAGACCCCTGAAATGGGATATTGGAATCTGTGATATACAATTCTTCTACCTCTTTGTAATACTTATTATAAGCCTCCTCCTGCAGGGAGCTTATGAATTTATCACAGCCTTTATCACTTCCATACACTTTGATATAGATATTTCTTAACGTAGTTGTTAAGGCAGGATTTGAATCTGCATGTCTTACAGCATTGCTTAATGTGTCCAGAGCTCTTTTGTTCTCTCCGGAAGCAGATAGAACAGTTGCATAACGTTTATAATAATTGGCTTTTGAATCCTTGAAATATTTCATTTCCCGATCACCCTTAATTGCTGATGCCTTTTCAATACTTTTCTTCGCAACATCAACATTCCCCAATTTGGCATTAGCCATTGCATTTATCTCCAGTAGTACCTGTAGTCTGCCTCTGGTCATCTCATCATTCCCGGCATCCTTCTCAATTCTAGATATAAGATCTTTGGAGGCCTGTTCAACTACGTACATATACTTACTGTTATCTTCCAGATATTCCAATGCATACCCAAAATAAAGAAGTTTGACGAACGAAATTTCAGGATTGCTCTTCATATAGAAATTGTATTTTTTCAGATTACCTTTAGCCAGCCAACCGGTCGCCAAAGTTGTAATGTACTCATCTTGAAAGGCAGGCTTTGAATTATTTAAAGTGGCAGCCTGAAGCATTTCGTCATAATATTTTTCCTGGTCTTCAACCTTAACAATCAGATTAAAATCATCAAGATTATATTTTTCTTGGGATGATTGTTGTGCCCATGTGGTGTTGGACACAAATAATATCATTAGTATTATTAATTTTTTCATGTTTTGATTTTTTATCTTAGTTTATTTTAACAATTCAGCAAGTTTGTCGTGTAATGCCTTGCCCCTTAGGTTCTTGCCAATAATCTTGCCATTAGGATCAATGAGTACATTTGCAGGGACACTGTATATTTCATATAGTTTGACAACTTCGCTTTGGTCAGCTTTAAAATCACATAGCTGTTTCCATGGAAGTTTATCTTCGGCAACTGCTTTTTGCCAACTACCCTTATTGCTATCTAGCGAAATACCGATTACCTGGAAATTTTTGTCTTTATACTTTTCATAAGCAGCTAATACGTTTGGATTTTCTGCACGGCACGGCACACACCAACTTGCCCAAAAATCCACTAACACATAGCTTCCTCTGTAAGTTGAGAGTGAAATCGGATTTCCCTCCGCATCATTCACGGTAAATTCAGGAGCTGTTTGATTGCCGGATACAGCTAACTTTGCCTTTTTCAATTTCTCTACCCAACCTAAAACTTTCTCTGAGTTTTGCATTCTTTTGCTCAAGGCATTGTACATGGGCTCAACAATATTGGGCTGTATTGAGCTTTGAGTAAAGAGATCCATCAAATCAACACTTACATAACTATCTGGATGACCTTTAATAAATTCAGTAATCACCTCTTCAAAGAATTCAATGCCGGGTGCCTCACCATTTAAGGTTTTAGAACGCTCTGTGCAAATCTTGTCGTAATCCCGCCAGGCTGTCTCCTCTCTGCCTCCACCTGTATATGAGGCCATTCCGTCAGAGTTAAATGAAATGTCAATATCCCCATCCAGATAGAATAAAGCCACATTTTTCATATTATTTGTATCTTCACTTGATTGCTCACCAGCTTTTAAGCCTTCAGGGCGAGGTACTATTAAATTTATTTCACCCATCTGTGGTCTTCCAATGGTTCCTTTAAACTCGAATTCTCCATTCCGGATAGCTGTAGTATCATCTTTCCATGGGCCGCCCTTTTCGTCAGAGGGATAAGACATTATAGCAACATCAGCCTTTATGGTTGACGGGATTTTGCCTTTTATTGTATAGCTTGTTTGTGCTTTAATCGTAATTGCAAAGAGGCAAAAAATAGAAAAAAGGATTATTTTTTTCATATATTATTGATGTGGATTGTCAATTTTTATGATTGTTTAGCTGTCGCGGCAGTTTCATGTTTTATCAACCGCGACAACCATATTTTTTATTCATTCTGGATATATTTTGGATTCCAAACCATTACTGAAGGTGGAATACGCAATGTCAGGCGCTCCTTTGTCAATGTATAAGTATTGGTACCATCTGTCCTGGTATAATATTGCTTCATGTCCTGAAACAGTGGATCATTCCATAAACGACGCATATCATACCATGTTATGCCGGTCCCGAAGTTTTCGCGGATACGCTCTGCCACGGTGAATTTTACAAGATCATCTTTTGTAGAGACAGATGATGGTACATTGGCCTGTTCAACTGGCATACGATTACTGCGAAGTTCATATAAAACCTGTTTCGCTTTCCCAAGCTCTCCTACTCTTGCAAGGCATTCAGCGTACATCAGGTAAATGTCCGGAATCGTAATTCCTTCATTTGCAGTCATAGTCGTCATATTTGTATAATACCTTTCCTGAGGGTCGAAGCTAGCGTAGGCACTCATCCAAGAATCTACTCCGCTGAAAAAAGCAAGACGGTAATCTGATGCATCAAAATACTTATGAATGACATCTGGACGGAATGTGCGATGTGCAACTCCATAAATCATTGGAGCAAGAGCAGAAAACAGGTTGGGCATTGATAAGACTTCAAAAACATTTTCCGGGTTGAGAGATAGGTTGGGATAATCTAATATATCCCCACTCTCTGTATCAATTTTCTCATTTAAGTTTATAAAGACTTTATTGTTGTCACTGCTCAGAATGGACTTCGCCGACTCAAGATATGGCAGAGCTTTATTATAGTTTCCCATCATCCAATAAACCTTCCCAAGCATTGCATTGCCTGCCGCATGGAAAATTCTTTTTGAATGGGCTGGACGTTTGGGAAGATATGGGAGAGACTCTGTCATCTCATTTATGATATACTCATAAACTTCCTTAACAGTACGACGACTGAAGTCTGTACCCACCGTTGACGACTCGGTAATTATTGGCACACAGAGATCTGTTACCGAGGTTGCCGGATCATAAGGTTTCCCAAAAAACTGGGCCATCATGTATGTGAACCATGCGCGCATAAAGCGAGCTTCGGCCTGTACAGCCATTTTCTGAGACTCAGTCCCGTCCTCGGCTTTCATGACCTCATTAACAATAACATTGTAAGTATAGAACCGGGAGCATGGAGTGTTCCATTCCGGACATTGATCATCAGCTCGGAAAATATCTGCCTGCCATAGGAAAGCTTTTGAAGCATTGTATCTTTCATTAATGTAGAAAGAGGAGAACCCTGACTCATCAATAGTATGTTCGAAGGTGCCATAATGATATGTCCAAAGACTATTTAATTCAGCACCATATAAAAGTCCTTCATAATGACTTAGCTTATGAGGTACATCATATCCGCGAGGCTTAATATCAAGATAGTCGGAGCACCCTGTTATACTACCGATCATTATAGCTGAAACCAAAAGTGATAATATTTTTTTCATTTCCTGATATAATTAAAATTCAATTAATACACTTGCAGAAATAGAGGGTTTGTATCTATCTAAACGATACCCGTTGCGAAGGCTGAAAGCCTCAGGATCAATGCCCTTCTTATTGAAACCAATCGTAAAAAGATTACTGGCCTGAACCCTTACCTTAATATTTCTTGCATAGATTCCCTGACACAAATTTTTAGGTAGGTAATAACCGATAGAAAGATCTCTGCACTTTATATATGATGCATCCAGTATACCTATGTCGGAATACCGCAGGAATGTATACCCTCCTTCACGGTCTTCAGCATCAGCCTTTTTATAGAAAGATGGGATATTTGTCAGCTTTTCATCTCCTGGTTGGCGCCACCGTTTATTAAAATCATTATGTATATTGGATGTAAAACGGTAATTTGTTTGAGTATATGTATCATTGCGCATTTTATGCCCCAAGTTGGCAACAAACATAAAAGAGAGCTCTATGTTTTTGTAACGTATTGTGTTTGAAAGGGAGGCAGACCATGGCGGAACTGTTGTACCCATGTAGGCAAGCGCAGAGATGTCTTTAATATCTTCGTATGTACGCACAATATTGCCCTCAGAATCGTAGACTCTGGCTGCACCGTCGGCGGGATCGAGTCCGGCCCATCTATATGCAAATAGTGCGTTGGCCGGATACCCTTCGGCATATTCTTCTGTTACATAACCCGCCGGTGTCAACGGTGTCGGAAAGTACATTTTGGAAATCTTGTTCTTATTGTATGAGAGCATAAGCTCTGTATCCCAGATGAAATTTTGGCTGGATATGTTACGGGAGTTCAATGTAACCTCAAAACCTTTGTTTGTCATTTCCCCTATATTCTGAAAAACATAGGTGTAACCGGTTGATGGATTTACCGGGCTCATAGCAAGAAGGTCTGTAGTCTTTTTATCATATATATCCAGCGAACCACTGAGTCTATTATTGAATAAGCTAAACGATGTCCCGAAGTTCCAGGTACGGGTCTTTTCCCATGTCAGTTTATTGTTTGCGGGAGTCGCGATTATGTATCCCAAGCCAAACTCACTGTATGAAGGATCTGATGTGGCGCTGATTATATTATAAGGGCCTCCCTGTCCCGGAGATGGTGAATTGCCGGAAAAACCATAGCTCGCTCTAATGTTAAGGTCATTAATCCAAGAGTTGTTCTCCATGAATTTTTCACGACTGATATTCCATATTCCACCAATAGACCAGATAGGCTTAAACTGTATACTAGGATCGCTTCCGAAAAGATTTGACTGGTCCACACGAATACTGGCATTCAAGGAATATCGTTTATTATAAGTATATGCCGCATTAGCGTAAAATGATACAAATCGGTATGTGTTTTCTGCTTGATCATATCTATTCGAGTCAAAGAAATTTCGGTTGTTTCCTATTTTATTAAGAACAGGATTACTCACACCAGAAACATTAATAAAGTAATCATCATAGAAAATGCTCTTCATAGTCTGCTTGTCATAACCTCGCATAGAGAAGGTATTACTTCCCATCTTTGTACTGTTTACCTCTTGTCCAAGAAGTGCTGTAACTTGATGAAGACCATCCTTAAACGATTTGTCATAACTGAGCTGGTTTCTTACTGTGTATGAATTTACACCCGAATTAATTGTTCTGAAATAACCGCCTGACGAAGGTAAATAACTGGTACCTTCTTCTGATGTTGCATAAACACGATCCAGACGAACATTGTATGATTCAGACGGAGTATATGTTTCGGCTTCACCGTTGGTGATATAATATGAAAAACGCCCCTCATAATTTAAACCGTCAATGATTTTAATTGTAAGACCTGCGTTCGCTCGAATATTTGATGAAATAGTCTCCTGCGTTGTATTGTTGAAGTCTGTAATAGGATAGTAATCCAGATTTATACCCGTCATATTTTGGGCAGAAGTACGTACGCTTTCGTTTATCAGATAATTGGTAAAAGAGAGAGCTTTCCCGTCATTATCATAAAATACAGCATAGGGAAGGTCTGTAAGGCCGGTTGCTCCAGGATTGTCATCTAAAGTAAACTGGTTAAGATTAGACTTTTCTGTGGAGTATGAAGCATTCAGTGTAAAGTCGAGATTCATCCATTTTGTAATGTCAATATTTTCTCTCGCATTGATTCTATACTCGTTTGTCTGTTCTTTAGAAATACCTTTCTGTCCTTGATAACCCAATGAAACATAAAAAGTCTGATTGTTGTTTCCACCGGAGATTGCAACCGAATGGTTTGTAAGCCAGGAGTTACTCATTAAATACTTTTCATAATCCTTACGCCCATTAAGTCCTGAAAGTTTTTTAAGTTGTGCGTCACACTCTGCTTTGCTGATTTCACCAAGATAATATTTGTATAGGGGAGTTTCGTGAGGAAGGACAGCATAATCAATTCCAGTGCTGATTGATGACCAAGGGTAGCCAATAGGATCAAATTCCTCTGATGCGTTTTTTATAAACATACTGCTGTTCATCATATCATTATAAGAGTAATCGGGCATACCTTTATATGTAAATGAACCATTATATGAAATATCTGTCCGGTTGTTTCTGGATCCGCTTTTTGTTGTAATAACCACAACACCATTTGCTGCCTGTGCTCCCCAGATTGAAGCTGCAGTTGCATCTTTAAGAACTGTTACATTCTTTACATCGTTTCCGTTAAGGGTGCTTTCTATCATCTCTATCGGGACCGAAACTCCATCTACAATAAATAATGGCTTGCGATTTGAGTTGATTGAGGTTATTCCACGTACAAGATATTTGTCTCCTTCAGCACCGAGGTTGATCCTAAAACCAGCCAGTTTACCTTCAAGACCTTCTAATAAACTACCTCTGGCAATTGCTTTATCTTGAATTTCTGCACCACCGACTATCGCATACGCTCCTGCACTGCGTTCCTTCGAAATAGTCTGATAGCCTGTTACTACAACCTGATCCAGGGAGACATTGTCTGCGACCAGGGAAACATCTATTCTGGAACGAGAGCCTATTTGTACGGTAGTACTTGCCATCCCCAGATATCTGTATGAAAGTCTGACCTGTGGGTCGTCTTTAACAGTCAAACTATATTCCCCTGATATACCACTATAAGCTGCCGCTGAAGTCCCTTCTACATTGACTAATGCCCCAACTAGCGGAGAACCATCGTTATCTGTAACTCTTCCCGTAATTATCCTTGAACCTGAAGCCGGTTGAGTTGCTTTAGTATCTTTGCGAAGAGCTAAAGCCACCTGTTTCCCTTCAATTGTATAGGCGATTTTAGTCTCTTTGAAAACAGCATCTAAAACAATATTAATATTGTTGCTTCGAATTTTTACCGATACCAGTTGTTTTGTATCAATAACAGACCCAGAATATACGAACTTGTATCCTGCCTGAGAAGTGATTGATTTTAAAATAGTCTCGATTGGGGTATCTGTCTGGTTTATCGTAATGGTCTGTGTCTGAGCAATGACAGACAAGCCCGATAACCACATTGTCAGAACAATCAGCGCCATAGAGCGCCGGATAAATCTGAAGATTGAAGGTTTTTTCATAAAGTTAAGTTTTGTGATTAACCTATATACAATTTTAAAAAAAACTTACCCCAAAGAATGAGATAAGTTTTTTTATTTAATCATTAGTTCCGGCTCTCGCCTATTTTGAAGACATACTCAATCTGACTCTGTTGCCTTTGATTTCGTGAGATATGTTTGTGCTTATTTCCAGCAAATTCAATACCTGAGTTACAGATTCCGAATCGAAGTCCGCAGTAAAAGTCTGTTTGTAGATATCTGGATTGTCTACGGTTATCTGTATACCGAACCAACGTTCCATTTTTCGCACTACCTCATCCATCGGAGAGTCAATAAAACGCAGACTTCCCTCTTTCCAGGCTGTTGCATATTTAGTGTCAATTGTAGTATCCAGTTTGTCTTCCAATGTCTTGTAATTTATGATGACTTCCTCATTCGGCTTGACTGATATTGTGTCTTTATCATTTTTCTTAATTAGTTCCAACGAACCTTTTAAAAGAGTCAATTTCATATTTTTGTCGTTTTCATAACAAGAGAGGTTGAACTGTGTACCTGTAACTTTCACTAGAATAGATTTGGGTGTCATTATCAGGAATGGTGATTTTTTGTCTGATTCAACATCAAAGTATCCCTCTCCGGAAAGGTAAACTATACGATTGTCTTTTGTGAAATTCTTAGGGACATCTAAATAACTTCCACTGTTAAGCCAGATGATAGTGCTGTCCGGCAGCGTCAACATTGCTTTAATCCCTTTATTCACTTCGTACCTCACACCTGTTCCCGGTTCGTAAGAAGTAATTGAATTTTGAACATTGCCGGCATTATTCCTTTCTTGAATAAGATTATATATAGACCATGCTAACAGAGGTATGAACAGTGCCGCAGCAATTTTTGTAAATACCTGAACAACCCGGAATTTTGGTTGTCTTTTGCTTAACAAGGTATTTATACCTGGGCTGTATGGTAAAGTGTTAATAACATATTTATTCTTCAGGCGTGCATACTCTTGCATGAGTGCCTTGTCCGATGAAAGCCGCTCAAAGAAACGTTCTCTTTCATCAGAAGGGCATTCTCCTTTTATTATCTTTAATATATAATCTTGATCCATAATTGGTGTCTAACTATTATACAGAAAAAAGAGCATCCAACCTTGAAAAAAGATTAGAAATTCTTTTAATTTTTTTCTTAAAATGTTTAATGATATTTTCATGTGATATTCAACTCCGGTCAGAGACATGTTTTTTGCATTTGCTATCTCCTTGTTTGTCATCCCCAATTTGCGGCTCATTATGAAACTTCCTCTTACGGTATCGGGAAGATTCCGGATAGTGCTGTCAATAAGTTGTTTAAGTTCAAGTGTTTCCAGTTCTTCGCCAAGAGAATCATCCATCAAGGCATTTAAATTTGCCTTAATTTCATTAATACTGATGGAATTTACCGATGATGAACGGGTTTTTAACTCATTAATAGCTCTGTTCTTGGCGATTGTGTATAAAAAAGCCCGGAGGTTTTTTTCTGGATCGATGATTCCCCTTTTCTCCCAGAGGGTAAGAAGTGATTCCTGGGCGATATCCTTGGCCAGATCAGGGTCATGAAGATATCCGTTTACAAAGTATACTATATTATCAAACTCCAATCTGAAGAACAGCTCGTATGATTCAAGATCACCTTTGCATATCTCTTTTGCAAGTATATCAGGCTGTTTTTTCATTATAAAACCGGAGTGTATGCAAATATAAATAAAATCGATATTAATATAATCATCAACAAGAAGAGGAAAAAAATTAAAATAATCTTTTTAATTTGCCGGAAGTTTCAACACTCATAAAGCAAATTAGCAAATAGAAAATGCAAAAGACTGATAGAATGAAATATATTAAATCCTTTAAAATAGATAGGATTTCTGTTCCCAGTAATTTTTTTATGCTAATAATTTGCTTAATCACATTTTACTTGCCTCTTAATGGACAAAATGCCGGATTATTAAAGTTTCACTCTGTGAAAAATGAAGAGATTCAAATAAAAGGTGATTTGGCTAAAAGGCTTAACCGGAACTTCAATCGTCTTGAAGAAGAGAAATATCAGCCGGAGCACGTGTTTCTTACAGATAAGGAGTCCGGCGGATGGCCGGGGGACACTGAGGGGCGTACCATCTTGGGGCTGGTTATGGATGCACGGGCTACGGGAAGAACTCCGGAATATCTGCAAACAATTATCAATCTACTCCCTGAGCATCTTAATGCCGATGGGTATATGGGAGAAGTGCATCCCGGTATAATGGATGAGCAACAATTGTCTGGCAACGGCTGGATGCTTCGTGGACTTTGCGAGTATTACCTGTGGAAAAAGGATGACGGAGTGTTGAAAATAATAAAATCAATTGCAGATAATTTATTTGTAGCGGGTAAAAGTTATTACAACACATACCCGATCAAACCGGAAGAGAGGGAAAAGGGAACAGGTGAGATGTCCGGCTCCATTCATTCAAGGCTGGGAAACTGGAAATTGTCTACAGACATAGGCTGTTTATTCATCGGTATGGACGGGCTTATCCAAGCTTATGACATTCTAAGGGAAGAGGGGATAAAGGATGCCATCATAGAGATAATTGAAAAATTCCAGATGGTGGATTTTGTGAAGATTCATGCGCAGACTCACGCTACGCTGACCGGACTGAGGGGGCTGATACGCTATTCTGACATAATAGGGGAGGGCACAACATATATAAACTTCGTTGAGAATGTATGGGGGTTGTACAAAGAGTGGGGAATGACAGAAAACTATGAGAATTATAACTGGTTTAAACGATATGATACCTGGACAGAGCCTTGTGCCATTATTGACTCTTATATGCTTGCCGTTCAATTGTGGCAACACACCGGAAAGGTGCAATACCTCGAAGATGCCGAGCTAATATATTATAACGCTATAGCTCATACTCAAAGAGTGAACGGAGGTTTCGGTTGCGATAACTGTCCTGTCCCGGGTGATCCTTATCTGAGAATTCATGCATACGAAGCTCATTGGTGCTGCACTATGCGTGGGGGAGAGGGGCTGGGACGCATTGCCGGGAACTCTTATTTTACAAATGGGAGCACATTATTGGTGCCATTCTTCGGAGATAACACTGCCCGTATAAATTCCGACACAGGTCTCAAGGTTGATATCAGCCAGACATCCGGCTACCCGTTCTCCGGAGATGTAAAGCTTGTACTGAACGAAGAGCCGGAAGGATTGAACAGCATTAAAATTTTCGGTAACATAAAATGGGCGCGGAAACACTCTTTGCATATCAATGGAGTCAAAATACCTTTAATTATAAAAGATGGTTTTGTAGTGATTGAGAGGCCGTTTAGAAAAGGAGACATTATTGAACTAAGGTTTGAGAATATCGTGCATAAAGAGAGGCTACTGAATAATGATATTGCTGTCGGCAAATACTCAGGTAGCTCTAAATCAAACTTAAGCTCAAATTCAAACAACAAGGCAGGTACCTCTGAATTCTTTAAGATAATGAAAGGGCCTCTTGTTATGGGAGTTTTATCTGACAAGCCAATAAGACTAAAAGAGGCCGGCAGCAAACAATACCCTCTTCGTCCGGTATATCACCTCATGGATTCAACAGTTGCCGGCAAATGCTATAAAAAGCAGATACTCTTTAAATAAGGCTTTTTTTTAAAACTTAATTCTTCAAGATTAGCAGTCCATTATTATGCTATCCGGGAATAATTGCGTATATTTAAAAATATCGGGTTATAATACTCTGCTGAATATTCTGCCGGAACCCACTCTTGTTTGGGTGTACCTTGCCCTCTGCTGAAATAATTTAAATATATAATGAAGGATCTTATTGAAAAATATAGGAAATCAAGAAACAGGCTGTTACTCCTTGACTATGATGGAACATTGGTACAGTTTTCATCAATACCAATTAATGCTTTGCCATCAGAAGAGTTATTGGATACTCTAATAAGATTGGAAAATAATAGATATACGAAGGTTGTTATAATTTCCGGCAGAAGTAGCGATGATATGGATAAATTGTTTGGCAAGCTGTCGATTACATTGATTGCCGAGCATGGAGCAATGATCAAATCTTTTAATATGTGGCATAGTGTTGTAGCGGAAAGTGATGTGTGGAAAAAGAGCGTTATTGCTGTATTGGAAGAAATGACAAGAGATTGTAGCGGATCATATATTGAAAATAAGCGCTTTTCTCTAAATTGGGACTATAGATCCTCTAATCCGGAGTCAGGATCTTTAAAATCCAGGGAGATTATCAGTAAGCTGGAAGATGGTGGACTATTGCAATTGCACGATCTTAAAATACATATTGGTTCTAAAAATGTTGAAATCCTACCGCGAGGAATCGGAAAAGGACATACTGTTCTGGAATTAATCAGCCATAACATAAATGATTTTATTATATCAATTGGAGATGAGGCAACGGATGAGGAGATGTTTGAGGTTCTCAAGGATAATCCTGATGCATATACAGTCAAGGTAGGAGACGGACATACCTGTGCAAAGTATAGGCTTGAAGAGGTTACTGAAGTTGTTTCACTACTTAAAAACTTATCATTATGCGACTGAATCTTGCACTTATTCTTTCTATTATTATTGCTGTCGGTATAGTGGCTTTCGGCTTCACTTATTATCAAATTACAGTAGAGCGTTCTAAACTGAACAGCGAATTGGAAACCCGCGTTGCTGAAGTTGCCGGAGAATTGTCAGAATATGATGTTTTCTATATTTGTTCAAGTAAATATGATATAGAATCATTCACAGATAGTATTAAACACAGATACAATTTATCCGGGATAGCAATTTATTTCAGTAAAGACAGCATTGTCTGCAGTAGTTCAACACGTAGATTTGTAAAGTATTCTCTTGATGACATTTCAATGTCTGTAATTAATAAAAAAAATGTCAGCAGTTTTATTAATATAAATCAAGAGAGTATATATCAATTTATTAAACCTATAGGTGAGGATAATATATCTCATTATGCAGTAATATATTATGTAGATGCAGGATATATAGACAATATAATAAGTAAAATATGGTTCAGGAATTTTCTGAGATGGTTTATGCAGGTGTTAATAATCTCGATTATTACTACAATGATAATTCGTTTTGGAGTTTTAAATCCTATGAATAAAACCATAAATTGGCTTAAAGCAGCACGGGCTGGCGATGTGGATATACTAAAGCGGCAACCTCATACAAAATTACTCCTCCCATTGCAAAAAGAGGTAATTCATGTCGCAAAAGCAATGTTTGAGGCAAAATCAAAAGCCCAGGAAGAAGCCAGGGTAAGAGCCGGGACTAATGCAATCTGGACACCCGGGCGCTTAAAGGAGGAAATGAAAGCCCTCTTGCAAAATAAACAGTTGATAGTTGTCTCAAACCGTGAGCCATATATTCATGTAAGGGAAGGAAATCAAATAAATTGCATCACACCTGCAAGTGGACTGATAACTGCAATGGAACCTATTCTTAAAGCCTGTGGGGGATTATGGATTGCTTCCGGGACGGGAGATGCAGATAAGGAGACTGTTGATGATAGAGATAAAATTCAAGTACCCCCGGACGATCCAAAGTATACTTTGAAAAGGATATGGCTCTCTAAAGAGGAGGAGGTGCATTTTTATTATGGATTTTCTAATGAAGGCATCTACCCATTGTGCCTGATAGCACATATTCGCCCGATATTCAGGATTGAGGACTGGCATTATTACAAGAAAATAAATGAACGCTTCGCCAAAGCAATAGCTGAAGAGACAAAAGATGAAGAAGCGCCGTTTATATTAATACAAGATTACCATTTTGCTCTTCTACCTGAAATGATAAGAAAACTAAAACCTGAAGCCAAGATTGCCATATTTTGGCATATCCCGTGGCCAAATCCCGAATCATTTGGTATATGTCCATGGAAAAGTGAAATTTTAAAAGGAATGCTTGGTGCCGATCTGATTGGGTTTCATACTCAATACCATTGTAATTACTTCCTTGAAACAGTGAATAATGCATTGGAATCAAGAGTTCAGTGGGCTAATTATTCTGTTAAGAGAGCAGGTCATTCTACAGTGGTAAAGCCTTTTCCAATTGGTATCGATATCTCTTCAAAAGATCTTGAACTGACAGAACAGAAGATACAACCTTCCAAATTACTTGAAAAATATGGTATAACAGCTCAGTATACAGGCATCGGTGTTGACAGGATTGATTATACTAAAGGTATACCGGAGAAATTCCAGGCTATTGAAAGGTTCTTTGAAAAGAATCCTTCATATATAGGTAAATTTACTTTTGTGCAAATAGGTGCACCTAGCAGGACTTATCTTAAAAGTTATTCCGACATGATAGACATTGTTGAAAGAGAGGCTGCCAGAATAAACCTACGGTTTAAACACCAAAATTGGAAGGCAATACTACTACTCACCAGGCATCATACTCACGAAGAAATAAAGCCATTCTATTCATCTTCTGATTTTTGTATGGTTTCCTCTTTGCATGACGGTATGAATTTGGTTGCCAAAGAGTTTATTGCATCGAGAGTCACAAATGACGGAGCTTTGATTTTGAGCCGTTTTGCCGGAGCCGTACATGAGCTTAAAGGGGCGATAATAGTGAATCCTTATGATATTGAAGAGATGGCTGAGGCTATAAAGGCTGCTTTGGAGATGTCATCGAAAGATCAGCATGTAAGAATGGAACAAATGAGAGAAGAAATCCTTAAACACAATGTTTTCTGGTGGGCAGCCTCATTATTAAGGGCAATGAGAAATATTTAAAATGATTTGTAAAAGAATTAAATAAATGGAAAAAGAAAGATTTGTCGCGAATTTCAGAAAGGCTTTCGGGGATTACGAGTTGCCGGTTGCTTTCTGGTACTCCGAGAAACCGCTGGTTGATTCGGAGAAGACAAAAGGGTGTTTCATCAAGGACCTTAAGCCTGCGAGATTGGGGGGGAGTGTGAGTCTGAATGCCGAGTTGATTTCTTGCGGAGGTGGTAAGACCTATACCGGATTTATTACCCCGCCGAATCATATACCTGCATTTGTATCCAATAAAGAGAGGTACAAGGAGTCTCCTGAGATGGTCGCAGATTTCATCCTGAATTTAGATATGCCTGATAAGTCAGGACTATATATAAACTTTTCCTCAATAAGCAATATCGGGAATTTTGATAACATTGAGGGGCTCTTGTTCTTTGCCACTCCCGATGTTCTGAGCGGATTGGTATCGTGGGCTCTTTATGACACAAATGCTCCCGATGCCGTATCTGTTCCTTTCGGTTCAGGTTGTTCTTCGTTGGTTGCTCAGGTTGTTGTGGAGAACAGAAGGGCGGGAGACCGAGTATTTCTGGGACTTTTTGACCCGTCTGTCAGGCCACATGTGGAGCCCGACATTCTAAGCCTGGCTATACCCATGTCCAGATTCAGAACCATGTATTATACCTTTGAGAAATCATGCCTGACAGAATCTCATGCATGGGAAAAGGTTAAAACCAGAATAGAAGAAAATTCTAAAAATTTAATGTAAATTTCTTAAAGAAATATATTCCAATGGAAAATAAATACTATCTTTGCACTCTCAAATGTTGCAAGGATGAAAAGTTACATTAAAAAATATATCTCATACATAATCGGGACGATTGTCGGTGCACTTGCCGGATACCTCTACTGGAGATTTGTAGGATGCAATTCCGGAACCTGTCCCATAACCTCTTCACCATTGAATAGTACTCTGTATGGTGCCCTTATGGGGGCCCTTGCTGGAGGTCTGTTTAAAAACGAACGAACAAAATCAACAAAATAAAAAACAAAAAAATATGCCAGGATTCTTTAGTGATTTATTTAAAATGAGAGACGATGCGGATTATGCAGCTCTTGTCAAAAATGGTGCAGTCATAGTCGATGTAAGAACAACAACAGAATACAACCTTTACGGACATATCAAGGGGTCAGTCAATATTCCTCTTGACGAACTTGCAGGAAAAATTTCCAGACTAGACAAAAGCAAGCCGGTTATCACTGTCTGTCAGAGCGGGGCAAGAAGCAAAAGTGCATCGTCATATCTAAGCAAGCTTGGATATAAGGTCTACAACGGTGGTAGTTGGAACACCTTTAGTGTATAGCTCACGCCAAACGGCACATATTTAAATATCAAAGAGTCAGTCTCTCTCCGGCACACTCCTTGACAGCTTTCTTCCACGTTTCAGTGTATCCGGGGAACTCCGGCTGAGGTGGAATTGTCTTGGAGTGGCCGTTGTTCATGAATGAACCATCCGGATTCTGCTTTTTGGTATTTCCGTCAATGTATTTCACCATTAGATATTTATCAAGATTTTTCCACTGATAAAACAGGGAGTCAGCCTTTGATACGGAAAAAGCTGTTGTGATTCCTGATATCTTCCTGGCGCTCTTTGATACGGGTTTTAAGGTGCCGTCAGAGAGCATCTGAAGAAGCTTCTTGTCAAGCGCTGCAACATCTTTAATGCAGTTATCCTCGTGTTTTGCGATGACCTGTTGCACCTCTTTTCCAATATGATTGTAACGAAGATATGCAAACTGTGCTATACGGTTGACAATCCAGAACATCGACTCGTCGGAGTACTCTATCATTGAGCCGTTGCCTAAAGCGTAATGAGATGAGATTGCCTTTGAAGAAGTATAGACAGGGGTGAGTGGTGATGTGGCTGCATCATCAACTGCAAACCAGAATATACCTCCAATCTCGTTAGGAACAAAAGACCGGCATTGTCCAATGAACCAGAAACCAGTCTGCTGTGTGGCTATTGCTCTTTCGTTCAGGTAGCTCTTGCCGTCAACCTCCCAGTCCATGGGCCTCCATCTGTAGGGACGTGCATTTCCACCGGCACCTATGTCCTGAGTCATATCCATCGGTGTACCTTCGTAATGATCCCGCATCATGGCCGCTACTTCGCTTACCTTCAACTTCCCCTTAGCCTTGATATAGAGAGGCATTCTGTTTCCCGGATTCTTTCCTAGTGCATAGTCGAGATACTTATTCATGTCGTCGGCTCCGAATCTGTTGAAAAAGCTCCAGATGCGTGCATCACAACCTCTTATAGTTCCTCCGTCTGCAGGACCGTATGTGTCGGCAAAACTGAATCTTTCATCAGGCCCATTATATAACCCTTGTTCACGGGCGTGAGTTATAACATCAGGTGAATATAGGCAATTTTGTGGGTCATTGAGGGGAAAGGTCGTAATTCTGGCCTGGTTTGCATGGCCTGATATATATCCGTCAGGTATTCGCACTGCAACCCAAACTGCCCCTTTGTTTACGTTTACACCATTTACCTTCTTAGGCGCTTTGCCAATGATTTCAAGAATCCATGCCTCATTAGGGTCTGCGATTGAAATGGACTCTCCACTGGAGGCGTAGCCATATTTTTCGCATAACTCTGTGAAGACTGTTATTGCCTCCCGGGCTGTTCTAGCTCTTTGAAGCACTATATACATGAGAGATCCGTAATCAACAACACCTTCCGGATCATATTGACTTTTCAGACCGCCCCATGTTGTCTCACCAATCACTACCTGGTGTTCATTCATGTTTCCTATCACCTCGTATGTCTCTCTCACTTGCGGTATTTCACCCAGATATCTCTCCTTACCCCACTCATAAATTTTCAGCATGCTTCCTGCCGGGTATTTTTTTGCAGGATAGTGTACCAGCACACCGTATCTTGTATGTGAGTCAGCGGAGTAACTTACCATTACGGAGCCGTCAGCCGAGGCACCTTTGGTAACGATGAGATTTGTGCATGCTTCACCTTTCATAAAAGGGAGGAAAATGAGAATAAAACTTAATAATAATGTCTGTTTTGCCATTGTTTTCAATTTTGGCCCAAGATAGGAAAAAATAGACCAAAAAATATTTGGAGATTTAAAAAAAGTGCATACCTTTGCAGCCCGTTTGAGAAAAAACGGACAGTTCTTTGAAGTTTTGAGAGAGATAAAGAGGTAAAGAAAAAAAGAGATAGAATAAAGTAAGAATATGGAGACATAAACTGAAGATTCATCTCGAGCGAGGAAAAAAATAAGATTGGGTCTGTTTAAT
>JALOCI010000108.1 GCA_023227835.1 Bacteroidales bacterium | reverse complement strand
AGGCGCAGGCATCACAAGAGATTTACGACTCGGCTTTCCTGCTCAAGGCCGTGGACCCATCCGGGCGGATCGTCGGCTTGTCCGTGCTCGACCCCGGCGCTGTCGAAATGAAGTATGCCGATCTTGGTATGGGCAAGCCGATAGTGATCTACAACCTCGCGACCACCAAAGGAATCGTCACTCTTGCCTACAATGAAATTCTCCACATCAAGGCCGGGCTGCCGATTCCAGGCGCGCTGCGCGGCGTCTCGCCAGTCAAGGCCGCTCGCGAGACTATCGGTACCGGCATGGCGGCGCGGAAGTTCGGCGCGCGCTACTTTGGCGCGGGCTCGCATGTAAGCGGGATGATCGAGGCGCCGGGAGCCTTCAGCAAGGACACCGCCGACCGTCTCAAGGAGTCGATGGAGAAGAAGCACGGCGGCGTCTCTAAATCGCACGCCCTCGGTATTCTCTTCGGCGGCGCCAAATGGATTCCGGTAGAGCACGACCCCACTAAGGCGCAAGGGCTCGAAACACAGAAGTACACCGACATCCAGATCTCATCCCTGTTCGGTATCCCGGCTGAATACGTGACGGCAGCGATGGAGGGCGCGAAAGGATACGTCACTGGGCTCTACCAGCGACAGATGCTCTGGTATCAAACCGGCCTGTTCGCACGCATCACGCGCAACGAGCGCGCCTTCTCGTCGCTGCTGCCGCGACCCGCATACATGAAGCTCAACGTCAGCTCATGGCTGCGCATGGACCCCGAGCAGCGCGTCGCTTTCTACCAAGCTGGGCAGCTCGGTGAGTGGCTGACCGTCAACGACATCCGCAACTTGGAAGACATGAATCCGCTGCCTGGTGGCGATGTGCCGTTGCACTCCGTCCAGTGGCAGGAGAACACACCGCCCGACCCGCCGGCCTAAGCGCCGACACGACAGAGCCACATGACAGGCCGCCCACAGAGGCGGTTTTTTCATGCCCAAAGGAGCGCCAAGTGAAGGAACCGCGAGACAAACGCAGCCCGTTCCGCCGCAGTCAGGTCAACTTCCGCGTCGCCTTGACCGAGACCACGGCAGAGATCTTGCTCTACGACGAGATTTCATGGTGGGGCGTCACAGTGGAGGCGTTCAAGCGCGAGCTCGACGCTATCACCGTGCCCACAATCAATCTCCGCATCAACTCCCCTGGCGGCGACATCTTCGACTCGCTGGCCATTTACAACGCGCTGCGCGACCACCCGGCTCACATCGTTAGCCACATCGACGGCCTAGCGGCATCAATGGCCTCGGTCATCGCACTCGCCGGCGACGAGGTGCGCATGGCTGAAAACGCCTTCTACATGGTTCACAACCCGTGGGTCATGGTCATCGGCAACGCGGACGATCTGCGCAAAGAAGCCGACTTGCTGGAAAAGGTGACCGGCTCGCTTGTGATGGCCTACGCCGAAAAGACCGGCAAGGGCACGGATGAAATCGGCGCGTGGATGGACTCCGAGACTTGGTTTACCGCCGCCGATGCGCTCGATGCCGGGTTCGTCGACGCCGTGGTCGTCAAAGACAAAGCCGACGACTTGGCCGCCGCCGCATCCTTCGACCTCGCCATCTTCGGCAACGTGCCGGACGCGCTCCTTGAAGAGCAGCGAGCGGACCCAACGATTAGAGACCTTGAGCGGGCCTTGCGGGATGCGGGCCTGTCACAGATAGCGGCTAAGCAGTACATCGCTGCTGGCCGCGCGGCTGCCTCTCGACGGGATGTCGAGCGGGACGGAGCGCGGGACGCGACTCCACAGCCGACTCCATACACCTTCCCCGTCGGATTCTAAGGAGACCACAAAAATGGATCTTGAAAGACTGCACGAAGAGTACCGGCGCGCCTGCGAGGCGGCTCGTGATGAGACCGCCTCTCCGGAGACGCGCAAGGCGGCCGCTGACGACATGCTCGACAGGCGGCACGCTCTCGACGCCGCGCTTATCGAGGCGCAGCAGGTGCGCGACGACGAGCGCCGGCAGGAGCAGGTTGAGGCCGCACGTGATCGCGCCGCTCGCCTGGTCGCCGGCCTTGCGCCTGTTCAGGTAAGCCCATTCCCGGTAGATGATGTGCGGGCATACGGCCAGAGCAAGAAGCACGGCGAGACCCTGAGCTTCACAATCCCGATTGTGGGGCACGTAGCGCCCGGGCTGGCCCGTCAGTTCGCCGCTCCACAGGCTGCCGACTGGACTACAAGCGACACCACGACGTATTCCAGTTATACCGTCCCGCAGCGCTGGGCGAGCGAGCTGTACATGTTCCAGATCGCTCAGTCCGGCGTCCTAGCGGCCGGGCCGACGATCCTGACCACGGCCAACGGGAACCAGATCAACTATCCGAAGCTGACCACCGACATGAGCTCCGCCGTAGGCACCGAAGGCTCAGCCGCGACGGAGACCAACCCGGTATTCGGAACGACTCCCCTCAATAGCTACCGGGTCGACGGATGGACTCCGCTTGCGGATGAGCTGTTCCGCGACTCCGGCGTCGACATCGAGGCTGTGCTTCGTGAACTGGCGCTGCGCTCACTCGCGGCCACGGCTGCGCCCTACTACGGTAACGCGGACACTGGCACCGGCAACTCATACCCCGCCGCCATTACCGTCGGCACAACCCTAGGCAAAACCGCCGCCGCCGTTGACTCGGTGACGCTGGACGAGCTGAAGGAGCTCATGTACTCCGTGCTGCCGGCTTATCGCGCCGTCGGGAGATTCGTCGGCAACAGCGATGTGACCCTCGAGGTGGCGCTCGCCAAGGACGGCGATGGCCGCTACATGATGCAGCCTTCCGCCTCTGCGGCTGAGCCGGACCGCGTGTTCGGAAAGCCGTGGTACGAGGATGCGTATTTTGACGCCTCCGGCAGCGCCAACAAGTGCGTGGTTTTTGGCGACGTGCACGCGGCCTACATCGTGCGCCAGATCGGCGGCATCCAGGTAGACCTCAGTAGGGACTTCGCCTTTACCTCATTCGAGACCACGGCGCGCTGGGCTATGTGGCACGACGCCGCGACCATCGACACCCTCGCGGTCAAGCACCTCGCATTCGCCTAATCCTCGCCTGCGGGCGGTCAGGGGATGACACCTGGCCGCCCGCGTCCACTCCAAAGCGCACAGCGCTAGAGCCCGTGCGGGCTCGCAGCAAAGGAGAGTACAGAAATGGCAGACGCCACTTATCAGCCAAAGATATATCGCAAGCAAGGCGGCTCTGAGCTCGTCGTCGCATCTGGCGGCAAGATCAACGTGGAATCCGGTGGTACCGTCGAGGTCGCCGGCGTTGACCTCATAGCCGAGTTGGCCGCGTTGAACGGCCTGGACGCTACCGAGCTTGGATTCCTGAACAGTTGCACCGCCGGCTCGATCACCGCCAGCAAAGTCGTCACCCGCGACGCCTCGAGCAATATCCCGCTCAAGGGCGCTGTCCTGGCAGCGACCGGCAGCAGCCAAGGCACCGCCGCCGCGCTCGCATCGCAGGTCACGCTTGTCACCGGCGCCGACAACACCACGGCCGTCAAGCTCCCCACGGCGGTCATCGGCCAGACGTTCATTGTCATCAACACCGTCGCCAACAAGGTCCTGCCGGTCTACCCCGCAACGGGTGCGGCCATCAACGGTGGCAGCGCGAACGCGGCCTTTACTGTTGGCCCGGGCAAGCTCGCGACCTTCCATTGCACGGCGCTCCTCACATGGTACGCCGACTTGCAGTCTGCGGCCACGCCGAACACGACCGAGCTGGCGCTGCTTACCGGCGCTGGTACGGGCGGAACTCCCGTCGCCTCTAAGGCACAGATTGCCGACGCC
>JALOCI010000107.1 GCA_023227835.1 Bacteroidales bacterium | reverse complement strand
GGCGGTAGACGAGAACGGAAAGCCGTGGGCTTCTACAATGGCTTTCGCGTGGTTCGTCTGGGAGAAAGGTTACATTGGAAAACCGACTATAGAGTGGATTTAACTTGGCCCCTGTTCTCGGGGGCCTTAACTAAAAATTATGAGGATAGAGCGCACTTGGGCCATGCCGAGCGCATGGACGTTCACTATCAAACCGATTAAGGAACTTCTCGATGAAGAGGTCGGTCAAGGCGGGGTTGGGTGGGCCGACCCTTTTGCTGGGGATAATTCCCCTGCAGAGATGACGAACGACATCAACACCAAACGTGCCGCGACAAGCCACATGGACGCGATTGATTTTCTTCAGTCAATCCCAGACTCGTCGCTGGACGGCATTCTGCTTGACCCGCCTTATTCCCTTCGTCAGGTTTCAGAACACTACAAAGCCGCTGGAGTGAAGGTAACGGGGTGGCATACATCAGCCGGTTGGATGTCGAAAATCAAGGACGAGGCCGCAAGGGCATTAAAGCCCGGCGGCAAGGCAATTTGCTTCGGTTGGTCTAGCATGGGATTGGGGAAAGGAAGGAACTGCGAGATGTCTAGGGTCCTTCTGGTTCCGCACGGCGGGAGCAAAAACGACACCCTTGTGACGGTAGAGACGAAACTGTGACCTCCCCGGCCCCTCGATTGGGGGGCTGGACTAAGCATTAAACCCCGATAGGGGAGAGATATGCCCGACACAATCGCCGTCTTCATCGTCGAGGACGAGAAACTGGCAAGACAGATAAATTCCAAGCTCGGCAAGGGCGTCACCTACGCCAACCTCATGGACAAGGCGAAGCGCGACCGCATTACGGACGCCATAGAGTCCTGCGAGGACTAACCGCCCCTAGGGGCAATGAAGCCATGAAACTCGCCTCCATCTTCACGGGCCTCGCCAGCAACGTCATCGAGGCCGTCGCAAAGAAGATTAACCCCTAACCCCCACCCCCATGTTACTCAAGAACAAAAGAGCAGAAAGGTACGCCAAGGCCATGAAATTGTCAAACGGCAAGTTCGCGCGGTTTCAGTTTCATAGTAACAAAGAGGCCGCCCTGTTGGAGGGGTGTATCAGCGAAATCTGCCCCTCCCTCCCCGAACTCCAGGAGGAATGGGAAATCCTCCCCCCGTCATGGGAGACGCTGACCGCTGGGGATAGGATTGAGACCCATTCAACGCTCTTGGTCCAAGCCGTCCACGGAATAGGTGACTTGGCGGTTGTCTTGATGGTTGACGAAAAAACTCTGGTGGCAACCACGCCCCTCACCATCGCCGAGCTAAAAAATGGCGTCTACATCCCCCTCCCCTACGACTTCATCAAGCCCGAGACTGTCGAGGTCAGCGGCAAGACCTACCGCAAGGCCGACGTGGAGAAGGCCCTGGAGGGGGTTAAGGCGGTGGGGAAATAGCCTATGTCCCCTGAACTACAGGAATTCTTGAAGCAGTGCGGCGGAGCGGGACTTTTCTTCACGCTCATTACGGCAATGGCAAACGCCACAGTCGGAACGACAGACAGCTGGCCCAAATGGACATGGCTAATCCCCCTCGCCCTCCTCATCGTGTCCTTCGCGCTGGGATTGGCGGGTAACTGGTAGAGATATGGAGGAGAAAGATTACATCAAGGAACTCGGCGCGAAGATGGCCGCGCAGGACAAGCTCTCCACCAGCTACCCCTTCTGGGTCGTGATGAGGGACGTGGAGCACCCCACGTCTTCGGACTACAGCGACGGGCGGAAGAGGCGTGAGGATAGCTGGAAGTTGACATGCGATAACTGTCGGGCGCTAAGCATTGACGGTGCGGTGTTGCCCGACGACTGCGACGACTGCGACGAAGACTGCTTCTACGACTATCGAAGCGTTGGAACCCCTGACCTAGAGCACGGCGTCTTCTTCACGCAGGAGGCTTGCGCCGCGTACATCAAGGCGCGGAGTTACGCGATGGGCCTCAACGCCCACCCCTACGCCTTTTCCGCCTATTTCTCGGTCGAGATGAAGGCCGTCATGCGCCACCTCCTCGAACAGGGAGGTACTAATCCTGACTGCTACCGCTGATATGCCCCACTCCACCTGTCAGAGCATGGGCGTGAGCGACGGGCTGGTGGTCTACGTCTGCGGCGAGGTGAGTGAATAGCCTATGCCTCGCAAGAAATGGGCCGACATGACCAGAGAGGAGAAGCGGGAGGCCAACCTCAAGGCGGCCGTGAAGGCGGGAGACCTGCGCCGCACGCTCTATTCCCTCGACTGGGGACGGGTAATGCTCGACGCCATCGCCCACCGCCCGACCAGCTTCGGCCTCCGCGACGGGCAGGACCCGGTAGAGTGGCGCGGCTTCTCCGAGTGGGGCAATGCCTCGTGGGAGGTCGTCGCCTCGGTCGTGAAGGCCCTCGAAAAGGCGGGGGCGATAGAAGACGCTGCCAAAGAACTAATAAGAAAATAGCCCTGCTAATCCCCCTCGCCCTCCCAGTCTCCGAGTGGCCGGATGAGACGCTGGAAGCCATTATTAAGCTGATTGAGTAAATATGCCCCACTCCAAATGCTGCAACGCCCCGATGACCCCAGTCCAAGCCGACGAGGGGACCGGATACTACGAATGCTCGGAATGTAAGAAGCCATGCGACCCTGCCAAACCCTTCACGCTGGACGGGGTGCTGGGGGAGTTTGATGAGGAAATGGCTGACGCTTTTTGGCTCCATCCCGACGACAAAATGGGCCGAGAGGCCAGTTCTAGCCGAGTTAAATCCTTCATCGCCCAGCACTTCAAGTCCGCCTTCTCCGAGCTGATGGAGGTTGTGCCGAAGAACGCACTAGCAGAAGGATGGGAGAAGCGCGGTCTGCCTAATGAATACGACATGGCGTGGACCAGAGGACACCGCGCCGCCCGCTCCGCCCTCCTAGCCAAGGGCAGGGAGATGGGGTTGGTTGACGAGAAATGATATGCCCAACCCCAATCACTACCCCAGCCTTGAACTCTGCCAGAGGCTCAAGGAGCTTGGCTGGAAGCAGGAGACGGAGATTGTCTGGTGCCAAGCCGCAGGAGCCCTAACGAGGTTTGTCGGGAAAGAGTGCGACAAGGACATCCCCGCCCCCTCGGTCGCCGAGATGCTTGACCAACTTGGCAGGGGAGTCCGTCGTGTCGAGTTCGGGCCGAAGGCGACTTGGGTTTTCCCGTTCGACGGAAACGGTGACGACTGCTCGAACTGCGACTCCTCCCTGTCCCGCGCCGACCAGCTCGCCACCTGCCTAATCAACCTCGCCGAGAGGGGCGAGATAACGATGTAGGGCGTATGACCAAATTCCTGATACTCACCCTCGTTGCCCTGTGTCTTCTGGGGTGCGGGTGCTCCCAGTGGCCTGAACAACTTAAAAACGTCTCCGAAGATTGCCGTTCAGCAGGATTTGGCGTCGGTTTCGACAAAGCCATGAACGGCGAGATATGCCGCGCTTATTGTGTAGAGGCCGTTGCTCAACCCATGCCGACCGTCGATATCACACGTCCCGTCAAGGATTACACGGTGAGGGCGGTCGTCTGCTACAACCCGGACGGCACCGGCCCGATGACTACCTGCCCTGCCGTCATCGAGTGCCACAACGAGCCTAACACCAATTCGGAAGTCTCGCGGATACCGTGTCCTCGTTGGGGAGACGACCCTAACATCCGGCAGTAACCCCCACCGTTATGCCCACCCAAGAGAGCGAGACCCCAACCAAGGAGGACGTGGAGAGGGCGGAGAGAGTTATCGACAACCAGACATCGGGAGAAGAAATTAGTTGTGGGCCAGACGGCGTAGACATCACGGATGGCTTGATAATGGGTATCGCCCAACTCCTCACCGACGAGAGGGAGAGGGTGTGGAGGAAGGCGG
>JALOCI010000003.1 GCA_023227835.1 Bacteroidales bacterium | reverse complement strand
AGGAAATGTACTAACAGGAGGTTCAAGTGTGATTCTTGTTGGAGGCACACTTGCAATACCGGCGAACACAGTTGCAGGAACATATACAAACACCACCGACCTTAAGATTACCGTTAACTACGAGTAAGAGATAAATATTCAGGGGTGGAAGAGGGTTGTCTGAAAAGGCAGCCCTTTTCTGTTGCTTATTATACTATAAATGTGAATTGTAATCCGAAATCCGGAAATGTAAAAAATTTAACGCAACAGTTTTCTTGCTTGTCGCAAATTTTCATCTTATTGAGAGTCGTATAAATAATAAGAGGGTCAAAACAATTTTGACCCTCTTATTATAAATTGTTGGATGAAATTTTAAAGTTCCTCAAAATTTACATCGGAGAAAGGAGCCACTTCGTCATTTCCCTCTTTTTCGACTTTTTCAGCTACTATTGGAGCCTTTTCTCTTATGTATTGGATTATTTCTTCTAGTCCCTGTGAAAACTTTTCAAAATCCTCTTTGTACAGAAAAATTTTGTGCTTGTCGTACACAAATCTGCCGTCCCTGTCGAGTCTTCTCTTGCTTTCGGTGATTGTCAGATAGTAATCATTGTTCTTAGTCGCCTTTACATCAAAGAAGTATGTCCTCTTTCCTGCCCTTACCGGTTTTGAATATACATCATCTCCGTTGCGTTCTTGTGTATCCGCGTTATCAAAATCTTCGAAGTACATTTTTGTTTTTTTTAAATTTCTCTTACAAAGATAAAATTATTTTTTGTGCACAAAAACCTATCTTTGCAAAATATTTGAAATAATTAATTATGATTAGCAGAAGATTGATTAGGGTAAAGGTCTTTAAAGTTCTTTTCAGCAGGGTAAGTTCCGGATCGGATTCAATAGCCGGGGCGGAGAAGGAATTAATAATGAGTTGTGAGAAAACACTGGATCTTTACTACTTCCTCCTGGGGTTACCAGCAGCACTAAAAAAACTTTCAGAAACAAAAATTGAAGCGGGACTAAAGAAGTTCCATCCCACACATGAGGAACTTAATCCAAACAGACGTTTTGTGGATAATTCCGTAATAGCTAAGCTGGAGAATTGCGAGGAACTTGCAAAATTTTGCGAAAGTAAAGGATTGTCATGGAATGATTATGACTCTGTAGTGAAGAAGATACATTCCTCAATGATAAAGAGTGATTATTACAGAGAGTATATGAATACGCCTGAAGTAGGTTACGACCGGGATTTAAAGCTGATAATGGATATTTACGAACAGGAGCTGGAAGATTGTGAGGATTTGTATACCATGCTGGAGGATGCCAGTCTATATTGGGTTGATGATCTTGCATATGTGATAAACATAATACTGAAAAGACTGTCTATGATGAAAGAGCAGTCAAAAGTCACCTTCCCAAAAGTGTTTATTAAAGATGAGGACAGGGAGTTTGCAGTCAGGCTGCTTGCTAAGGCTTTACTTAATTATGACGAGTATGTGGAGATGATGGCCAGATATGTCCTTAATTGGGAACCGGAACGTCTTGCTGCTACTGACACAAACCTGATAGTTCTTGGAATCGCGGAGGCGATTGCTTTTCCTAACATACCGCTTAAGGTTACCATAAATGAGTATGTTGAGCTGTCTAAATTTTACAGTACCCAGAATAGTAAGGTATTTGTCAATGGTATATTGGACAAGGTGTTGATAGGCCTGCAGCGGGAAGGAGTGGTTCAAAAGTCCGGAAGAGGTTTGGTGGGCTCAATAGATTAGTTAAATTTGTATGATATTTAAATAAAACAAAGATGAATTTTTTAGTATTTCTTCAAACAAATGCTGCACCGGCTTCAACCGGTGGAAACTGGAGCTTTCTGATAATGATGGGTCTTATTTTTGTTGTGATGTATTTTTTCATGATACGTCCTCAGCAGAAAAAACAGAAAGAACTTGTGAAATTCCGCAGTAGTCTGGCCAAAGGTGATAAAGTAATTACTATGGGAGGTATTTACGGAGTTATAGTTGAAGTTAAGGAACAATATGTATTGGTCGAAGTTGACAACAATGTTAAACTCAGAGTAGACAAAGGTTCCATAGTTAAGGACAGTTCGGATATTCAGGCGGCAGGCAAATAAATTCCGGCTTTATGATAAAGCTGAGACGATTCAGAATCTCTTACGAAAGAGGCAGACAAGCATTGCTTTTCTTGTTCTGTCTCTTTCTTGCATTTATTTTATGGGCGATTCATAACTTATCTGCAAGTTATAGCACAAATCTGGATTATACAGTACAGGTAATTACGCAAAAACGTGGTTATGCCGGAGAGACTACTGCAGATAATAAATTATCTGTTACCGGTGTGGCATCCGGATTCTATATACTTCAGAACAGATTGGGAATTAAAAAGCCGGAAGTGAAAATTCCTGTCGAGGGGCGTCTGATAAGACCGCTTCAGGGAACTCATGACAGATTTTACATAGTGGTCAGAGATATAACAGATGTCATATCCGGTATTGTTGGAGAACATCTGGAGATTGAATCATTTTCATCCGATACATTATATCTCACAATACCTATGCAGTCTCACCGGGAGATGCCTGTAGCGGTGGATTACAAGGCAAGATTCAAGGATCAGTATATGCCTTCCGGAAAGATTAAAATATCACCATCAACGGTTACTGTGTACGGCGAATTATCAATATTGAATAAAATAGACTCTATACGCACAAAACCGTTAGCGTTTGAGCGTCTGTCATCTTCGAGAAGCGGTGTGGTGGATCTTATGCCTATTCCGGGTATACGCTATGAGCAAAAGGAATTTTAATACACACTGGAAGTAGTAAGATATGTTGAGAATACTGTACAAATACAGGTAGAGACTCAAAATGTCCCTCCTGATAAATTTGTCAGATTCTTTCCAAACAAAATCATGCTTGTTTACAGAGTCCCTTTAAAAAATACGCATAGTCAGGAAAATGCTATCTTTGCGGCAACAATTGATTACAATGACATAACTTCCTCGATAAGCAATACTGTTGAACCCAGGGTTTCAGGTTTGCCGGAAGATGTCCTTTCAGTAGAGCTGGATCCGAGATTCATCCAGTGTAAGGTTATCGGGAAATAATATATTTGTGTATATGTTTTGTTTTGCTTGCACGGGAGGTATCGGCTCGGGAAAGTCTTATGTGATAAGGATTTTTTCTGCAATAGGTATTCCTGCCTTCATAGCAGACGAGAGGGTTAAAGAGCTATACAACACGGACAGTGAATTGCTTGGTAGGCTGGTAGAATTACTTGGTGAGGAAATACTTAAGGATGGGATATTGCAGAAGCATATTATGGCTAAGAAAATATTTTCTGATCGTAATGTGTTGGAGAGAGTCAACGGAATAGTTCATCCTAGATTATTGGAAGATTTTTATGAGTGGAGGGAGTGCAGAAGAAAAGAGGGGAATGAAATAATTATTTATGAGTCTGCAATTTTCTTTGAGACACCTCTGTTTTGGACGGTTGCGGACAAGGTTATTGTTGTAGTGGCACCTGAGCATATAAGAATCGGGAGGGTGATGAAACGAGACGGTGTAAGTGAGGAGCAGGTAAGAGCAAGGATATTGAGTCAATGGAACGATAAAATGAGAATTTCCATGGCCGATTATATAATACATGCGGACGGCAGGAGGGCTGTTCTCCCGCAGGTTCTTGAAATAGTAAACAGCGTAAAGGTTAACAACTGAAATGGGATACGGAAAGTGGATAACAGGAGCCCTGGGATGGGCGTTGGGAGGGCCAATCGGTGGTATATTGGGTTTTGCAGTAGGTTCTATATTTGATAAAGGAAGGGAATACTCGCAAAATCAGCAAGATTATGTGCCTGGAAGAGTCTATTCTGATACTGAGCAGAGAAACAGTTTTTTGGTTTCTCTTTTAGTCCTCTCATCTGCCGTTATGAAGGCAGACGGAAGGATTATGAAGTCCGAACTTGATTATGTTAAAAGGTTTATAACTCAAAGTTTTGGAGAAGATGCGGCGAGAGAAGCTACAGTTCTGTTGAGGGACCTTCTGAAAAAAGATGTTGATATAAATGCCGTAGGATTTCAGATACAACGCTATATGAATCCTGAAGCAAGAATCCAGCTCTTACACTATCTTACTGGAATAGCCCAGGCGGATGGGACTGTCAGTACACCGGAACTGGATGTTTTAAGGCGCATTTCAGCAACGTTGGGTATCTCGAGAGACGAAAGCGAATCAGTATTTGCCATGTTTGACAAAGGTATAGATGCAGCATATCAGATACTTGAAATAGACAAGAGTGCGTCTGACGAGGAGGTTAAAAAAGCATACAAAAGACTTGCGGTTAAGCACCATCCTGATAAGGTGTCAAATCTCGGTCAGGATGTACAGAGAGCGGCAGAGGAGAGATTCAAGAGTATTTCAGAAGCATACGAAAAGATTAAAAAAGATAGAGGAATTGTATAACAATTAGAAGATGAAAACAAATTTACAGAAGATCCTTTCAATTTCCGGTCAGCCGGGTTTGTTCAATTATCTGTCACACGCAAATTCGGGTGTGATAGTTGAATCACTGATTACCAAAAAAAGAACAATGTGCAGTTCGACAACAAGGCTAACAGCATTGTCGGATATTTCCATATACACAACAGAAGAGGAGATTCCTCTTCATGTTGTCCTTACAAAAATGCAGGAAAAACTTGGGGAGCAGAGTGCTCCTGACGGAAAATCCCAGGCAGAGATGCTTAAAAAGTTTTTTGCTGAAGTTCTGCCTGACTATGACAGAGACAGGTTTTACGCCTCGCACATGAAGAAGGTGGTAGAGTGGTACAACATACTAAAAGACAATGCTTCACTCGACTTCGAACTGCCTGATGAAACCAAGGAAAATTAAGCTTATCACATTAGGATGCTCAAAAAACAGGGTAGACTCGGAACATTTACTGAGACAAATATTGGCCAATGATATTGAGATCTCCCCGGAAAACGAACCTTTGGAAAAAGCTGCAGCAGATACAGTTATCATAAACACCTGCGGTTTTATAAAGGATGCAAAGGAGGAGTCCATACAGGCCATACTTGAAGCAGCAGAGGCCAAAAGAATAGGATATACATCCAGGGTTCTTGTATTCGGTTGTCTGTCACAAAGATACCGCCAGGAGCTGATTCAGTCTATTCCTGAAGTAGATGGCTTCTTTGGGGCATTCGATACTCAGCAGGTTCTTGAAGCACTTGGCTCTTCATGGGATAAAAAATACAGCAATCAGAGATTTCTTACAACTCCGGCTCACTACGCCTATCTGAAAATCTCCGAAGGTTGTGACAGGATCTGCTCTTACTGTTCCATTCCCTTGATCAGGGGTAAACACATATCCGTGCCGCAGGAAAATCTTGTTGCTGAAGCAGAATTTCTGGCACAAAAGGGGGTGAAGGAACTCATACTTGTCGCACAGGACACAACCTATTACGGTGTTGATCTTTATGGCCGCAGAAATGTGGCAGAGCTGATTGACAGGCTATCGGATGTAAAAGGAATAGAGTGGATACGTCTACTTTATGCATATCCGGCAGCATTCCCGGACGATCTTCTGGATGTCATGGCAAATAATCCTAAGGTATGTAAGTATCTGGATATTCCTTTACAGCATATTTCTGATAAAGTTTTGGCAAAAATGAGACGTTCCGTTGACGGAGAGCAGACCAGGCGACTTGTTGAAAAATTCAGAAACAGAGTGCCGGGAATAACGCTGAGAACCACCATGATTGTGGGACACCCTGGAGAGGACAAACGCGCTTTTGAAGAGCTTATGACATTTGTATCTGAGGCAAGGTTTGAGAGATTAGGCGCATTTACATATTCTGAAGAGGAGGGTACTTGGGGAGCACAGAATCTCAAAGACACCATCCGCAAGAGAGAAAAGGAGGAGAGATACGGTCGTCTGATGGAACTTCAGTCAAAAATTTCGTTGGAGTACAACGAGGCGAGAGTGGGTACACAACAGAGAGTCTTGATTGACTCTGAAACAGACAAATATCTGGTAGCCAGAAGCCGAAGTGAAAGTCCGGAGGTGGATGGTGAGATACTTATAGATACAAGTGAGATGACAAAGGATTACCAATCTAAAAATATTATTGGTACATTTGTTGATGTTGAGATAACGGGTGCGGAAGAATATGATCTGCACGCCAGGATGAAAAATAACTAAAATAGAAACGTTATGAAACTATTAGAAGGAAAAGTTGCGCTCATTACCGGAGCTGCAAGAGGAATCGGAAAGGCAATTGCTTTGAAATTTGCATCAGAGGGTGCGGATATTATATTTACGGATCTTGTTATTGATGAGAATGGTGAGGCCACAAAAAAGGAGATAGCTGAATATGGCGTCAGAGTGTTGGCTATAGCCTCCAATGCCGCCTCTTTTGATGAGGCGCACAAGGTAGTGGAAGAGAGTGTAAAGGAATTTGGAAAGATTGATATATTGGTAAACAATGCCGGAATCACAAAAGACGGATTGATGATGAGAATGAGTGAGCAGCAGTGGGATGCCGTTATCGGTGTAAATCTGAAATCGGCATTCAATTTCACGCATGCAATCACACCCGTGATGATGAGGCAGAAAAACGGCAGTATTATTAATATGAGTTCGGTTGTCGGAGTGTCAGGTAATGCCGGCCAGGCTAATTACTCAGCTTCAAAAGCCGGAATGATAGGACTTGCAAAGTCAATTGCTCAGGAACTTGGCTCCAGAGGCATAAGGGCAAATGCTGTCGCTCCAGGATTCATTATTACAGACATGACCGCAAAACTTCCTGAAGAGGTTAAAAAGGAGTGGGCTGAAAAAATCCCATTGCGCAGAGGCGGTTTACCTGAAGATATCGCAAATGTTTGTACATTCCTTGCATCAGACATGTCATCATATGTGACCGGGCAGGTCATTTCTGTCTGTGGCGGTATGAAGATGTAAATAGGAGATAATGTTATGAAAGCCAACCTTTCAACCATCGGATTAATATCAGTTGTTCTGTTTACTCTGTGCTCGTGCGCTCCGGGTGTTCAATTGATTGATGTGGAGAAAAGAGTGGCTCCACGTTATAATGTAGAGTTTTCCGGCAAAAGCGTCGCTATTTTCTCAGCTCTAGACGGCAGAAGTGATTCTGCAATTATATCTGACCTTTCAATGGGAATTGCCTCTTCGTTTGAAAAGAGGCTTTCCCGAGAAGAGGGGTCTGTGTTTGTGTTCAACTTTAAAAGTGACTCTTCGTTACTAAACAACCCGGAGCTTGTCAAAGATCTTTCTGTCAAATCCAATTCAGATTTTGTATTCATATTAAGTGACGTTAAAGTGTCTGATCCCGGTATCTATCATAATAAGTACCCTGGCTCAGATTATCATACAACATATGTCAACCTTCCCTTCCGATTAAGGCTTTTCCTTTATGACGGAATAACAGGATCCGGAGTTGCGGATATTGTTCAAAGCGATACCCTTCTTTGGGAAATTCTTTCACGAAATGAGCTTAAAACGGCTGTACTGAATTATAAGATAAGAGAATCATTAACAAGTGCCGCCAATGATATTGGAGAGAGTATAACACAAAATTTCTTTGATAAATGGGAGAAAGACTCAAGAAGCATCTATTATATGTTTGGTTCCGCATGGCAAGAAGCTATAATTGCAGCCAGAGATTTCAATTGGACTAAAGCTTCTCAGATATGGTTGGAGGCAACATCGTCACCCAATAACAAGATTGCAGCTTGTGCTGCATATAATTTAGCAGTAGCGTGCGAAATGCAGGATAAGAAAGATCTTGCCAATGATTGGCTTAAGTATTCTGAAAAGAGGTATCCATTGCCGCTTATTGAGGGTTATAAACAATTTTTAAACAGGTGACTTGAAGCAGAAAGAGGCACTAAAGAGACGTCATAGAAAAGCAATCCTGTTAAATGATAAAGAACTGGAGGCTGTGGAGTTGTATTGTAAAAAATACAAAATAACTTCAGAATCCAAATTTTTCAGGGAGGCTATTATATCTACTATTTTAAGACAATTCGAGGAAGACCATCCAAGACTTTTTTAAAAAGGTGGGCCTGTAAGCCGGATTCTGTACCTCAAAGAGGCCTCTATCATTTATCTGATGCAGCCTACCCCCCAGCATAAGACGAGCAGCCTTTAGAACTGGTATACATGGCCTTGCAGGAGGCTGGTCGTACCTGATATATGTCGCCATATATCATCGTGGGCTCTTACCCCGCGTTTTCACCCTTACCTTTTTCAAGGCGGTTGTTTTCTGTTACGATTTACCTAAGGTTACCCCCATCTGTGATTTCCACAGAGCCTTGCTCTCTCCTGTCCGGACTTTCCTCCCTCTTTTCGGAGAGCGATAGAGCGGCCCACCTGCCGCAAAGGTAGATAAAAAGAGGATACTCCGATATATTTTGTATATTTGTGGCATATAATAATTCTTGGGGGTGCCGTTACGGCTGAGATTATACCCTTTAACCTGATCTGGATAATGCCAGCGAAGGGAAAGTGTCTTTTTCTTATTATCCCCCTGCTGATAAATAATTAATTATGAAAAGATTAACTTTTTTCTGCGGGGTATTGTTTTTACCTTTTCTAACCCATGCCCAGACAAACGGGCAGAATGAGAAAACATCATTAACCAAACTGGACAGTGTGGTTGTTCAGGCAACCAGAGCCGGAGAGAAAACTCCGATTGCTCATTCCGAATTGAACCTTAAAGAGATGAAACAATCGTCTCCTGTCCAGTCTCTGCCTATGATGCTCTCATTAATGCCATCGGTGGTCAGTTCTACCGAAGGTGGTAACGGACTCGGTTACTCCTCTCTGAGAGTAAGAGGCAGCGACGGTTCCAGAATCAATGTCACTTTGAACGGAGTAGCCCTTAACGATGCTGAGTCGCAGGAGGTCTTTTGGGTTAACATCCCATCTCTTACCTCAATCTTACAGGATGTTCAGCTTCAAAGAGGTGTCGGTACATCTACAAACGGTCCTGCCGCATTCGGTGCCAGTATTAACATGCGGACACTCTGTTCCTCCCCATCTCCCTATGGCATTGCAGAGGTAGGTGTGGCGAGTTATAATACTTATCTGTCAACAATAGGGGCCGGGACAGGTATCCTCAGGAACGGACTCTCTTTTGATATAATTTTCTCTCATAATTCGGGAGACGGTTATATTAGAAATGCCATGACCGATTTAAACTCTCTGTTTGCATCTGCCGCCTGGATGAAGAATAACTCTTCATTAAGATTTACATATATTCTGGGAGATCATGTTTCCGGACTGACATGGGAAGGTATTAGCCGCGAGCAGATGGAAAAGGACAGGAAATATAACCCATCCGGACTCTATTATGACAAAGCGGGTAATATCCATTACTATAACAACGAGACGGACAATTACAAGCAGCATCATTTCCAACTTAGTCATACATACAGCACAAACTCCGGCCTTGTATTCAATTCAACCATACATTATACATTGGGAGACGGCTATTATGAAAACTACAAGGCTTCAAAGAAATTTTCCGAATATGGACTTGCCAATCAGACGGTGGACGGAGCTGAGTATAAGCGTTCGGACGTGATTATAAGACAAGCTATGGATAATAGGTCTATAAATTTGTTAACCAATATGATATATAACGGAGAGAAATTTTCGGGAACAACAGGCCTTACCTATACCTATTTTGACGGAGACCATTTTGGCAGGCTGATCTGGTCCATGTATAACGGGGGTATAGATCCGGATTATCAATGGTATCTTAATACAGGTTATAAGAATGACTATTCTGTTTTTGCCAAGGGTGAGTATGATTTCTCGGATAAATTCATGGCTTATGCAGATATGCAATATCGCGGAGTCTCATATATGATTAAGGGAAACGACAAGGATTTTGCCATTATGAACTTTAATAAAAGATATGGTTTTTTCAACCCTAAGCTGGGTATCTCTTTCACTCCTGACAAAAAGAATCAGTTATATCTCTCACTCTCGGTTTCTCACAGAGAGCCCAGCAGGTCGGATATAAAAGAATCTGTCAAATCGGGCATGGCAGACAGGCTTCTTGCCGAAAGACTTTTTGACTATGAAGCCGGCTATAAATTTGTATCTGACAGACTGGCTCTTTCTGCCAACCTATATTTTATGGAGTACAAAAATCAACTTGTACCTACAGGAAAATTAAGTGAGACAGGTTATGTGATAAAGGAGAATGTTAAGAGTTCTTATAGGAGAGGCCTTGAACTGGCGGCTGCCTGGGAAATTATGAAATGGCTGAAACTGGACGGGAATCTGACATTAAGCAACAACAAGATAGTTAATTACACATCCTGGACGGATCTTTTTGATAATCCGGATGATTGGAATCGACTCCAACAAAGAAGTTCATTTTATAAAAAAACAGACATCTCATACTCTCCATCGGTTACTGGTATGTGTAAGGCTCAATTTCTGCCGGGCAGAGGGTATATGATGGAATTAATCGGGAAATATGTAGGTAAACAGTATTATGACAATACATCTGATGATTCACGTTCTATTCCGTCTTATTACACAGCAACCCTGCATTTGGGGAAAAGTTTTAATATAAGCACCAGTACAACGCTGGACCTAAACTTTTATGTAGATAATCTTTTCAACCGAATGTATTTTTCCAATGCCTGGGTCTATATGGCAGAGTTTGCCGATAACAGTGCCAGATATATTGAGGAGGGACTTTTTCCTCAGGCAGGAAGGAACTTCTCTCTCAAGGCTTCTTTTAGATTTTAAATTAAATAAGTATATATGTTAGTCGAAATTGCGGGGGCAATAGCCGGTTTGTTATATGTATATCTGGAGATAATTCAAAAAAAATCAATGTGGATAGTGGGCGGAATTTCCGCCCTTATCTACGTGACCGTTTTTCTGGATTCAGGATTGTATGCCGCTGCAATTCTTCAGGTATGTTTTTTACTCATGAGCATATATGGGTGGATTGTATGGGGTAAGGCTGCAGATGAAGAGAATTCTCCTAAAGTCAATTCCCTTGGCTGGAAAAAAATGTTTCTGTCAATCCTTTCAGCAACTCTTTTATATGTGGTTGTCACACTTATTCTTATTAATTACAGCTCAGACCCGATGCCATATACAGACTCTCTTATAGCCGTACTCAGTCTGTTGGCGACATATTGGGTTACCGGTAAGCATAGTGAAAACTGGATTGTATGGATCATCAACAATGCTGTGGCAATTTATCTCTATGCGAGTCAGGGGCTTTACCCTACAGTTTTTCTATATGTCGTTTATCTTCTCGCCGCTTTGATCGGATACAGACATTGGCGAAAAATAGCATGATACTTGCATTAAAATACCAAAAAACGTACTTTTGCCCATTAAATAATTTAAGATGCTACTAATTGCTGACAGCGGCTCAACAAAAATAGACTGGAGAGCTATAGGAAATGAAGGAACAGTAAAAGAGATAACGACTCCGGGTATAAATCCTTATTACCAGAGCGAAGAGCAAATCGTTGAGGAGTTAAGGAAAAATCTGTTGCCAAACATATCCGGGACTGTCAATGAAATTCATTTTTACGGAGCAGGAGTTACCCCTGAAAAAACCGGGGCTTTATGTGAGTGTTTCAAAAATGTGTTCCCCGGGGTTGATGTTTCTGCATATACCGACTTGCTGGCAGCAGCCAGAGCACTGTGCGGACATAAACCGGGTATTGCAGCCATACTTGGTACGGGTGGAAACTCTTGTTTTTATGATGGAAAAGCAATAAAGGACAATGTCCCTGCCTGCGGTTTCATTCTTGGCGATGAGGGTAGTGGCGCCGTTATAGGCAAAAAATTTCTGTCGGATTATTTAAAGAGACAAATTCCGCAGGATATACGAGAGAAATTCGATAATCAGTTTGGGCTTAATTATGGTATCATAGTGGAAAAAGTTTACAGACAGCCGTACCCGAACAGATTTCTGGCTTCTTTCTCTCCTTTTATATATGAGAATAAGAGCAATCCATATATCCAAAAGCTACTCAAACAAAGCTTTGAGGATTTTATAACACGCAATATAATGCAATACGATTATAAACTTTATCCGTTAAACATTGTAGGATCTGTGGCATACTACTATTCTGATGAGATAAAAAAGGTTGCTTCTGAACAAGGCATTACATTAGGAAAAATTTTGAAATCACCCATAGATGGGCTAGTTGAGTACCACTTAACCAAATAAACAAAGAAATGAAGGTAACAGAACAATCATCAAAGTATAGTGACCTTGACAGAATGTCAACAAAAGAGCTTCTTGAGAATATAAACCGGGAGGATAAGACCGTCCCTAATGCTGTTGAACTGTGTATACCGCAGATAGAGGCACTTGTTGACGGAATAGTGTCCAGAATACAAAACGGAGGAAGGGTGTTCTATCTTGGAGCCGGTACCAGCGGGAGACTTGGAATATTGGATGCTTCTGAAATTCCACCGACTTTCGGAGCTCCGTATGACCTTATGATAGGTCTTATTGCCGGAGGAGACAAGGCTATAAGAAGAGCTGTGGAGGCTGCCGAAGACAGTTTTGAAGGAGGTTGGCTTGACATGCAGCAATATGGTGTGGATCAGGATGACGTGGTAGTCGGAATCGCTGCTTCGGGAACTACTCCATATGTCATCGGTGCAGTAAAAGAGGCCAGGAAAAGGGGCATTCTTACAGCTTGCGTTACATGTAACCCTGATTCTCCATTGGCAGCTGAGGTTGAAATCCCTATAGTTGCCATAGTAGGACCTGAGTTTGTTACAGGTAGCACAAGAATGAAGTCCGGTACTGCTCAGAAACTTATCCTGAATATGATATCAACGGCTTCTATGATAAAGCTCGGTCATGTCAAGGGAAATAAAATGGTAGACATGCAGCTCACAAATGCAAAATTGGTTGACCGTGGTACTAAAATGATTATGGAAGAGATTGGTTCGGATGACTATGAATATGCAAAATCTCTTCTGTTAAATAACGGTTCTGTTAGAAAAGCTGTTGACTTTTTTAATTCTATAAATAAAAGAGGGTAGATGTACTCCCGTAATTATCCCTCCAGATTACTTCAAGACGCAGTTGATGAGTTGTCTTCCCTGCCTGGTGTCGGCCGCAAAAGCGCACTCAGATTCGCGCTTCATCTGCTTAAGCAACCTAAGGATAATGTCGAACGGTTCGGCCAGTCTATCATCAAATTAAGTAAAGAGACGAAGTTTTGTAAAAATTGCAGCATGATATCAGACAACGATATCTGTGATATCTGTAGTGATACAAAACGAGATTCATCCATAATATGTGTAGTAGAAAATGTCAGGGATGTAATAAGCATTGAGAATACAATGCAGTACAACGGTCTTTATCATGTTCTCGGCGGAATCATCTCTCCGATGGATGGGATAGGCCCCTCAGACCTTACTGTAGATCAGCTTTTAAAAAGGGCTGAAAAAGAGGAGGTAAAAGAGGTATTAATTGTTCTCAGTACTACTATGGAGGGAGAGACGACATCATTCTATCTCTATAAATTACTAAGCAAGTTCAATATAAAGATAAGTACTATTGCAAGAGGTATAGGATTTGGAGATGAACTGGAGTACACTGATGAAATTACTCTTGGAAGATCGATTCAGAACCGACAACCATTTGTGCCAATTAAATAATAAAAACTATAATCATGCATCAATTCCCGGTATCTTGGCTGCTAATAGCCTTTACAGTCTACACAATAATGCTCTTTGCAGTATCGTGGTATACATCAAGAAAAGCTGACACAGGAGCATTTTTCTCCGGCAATAAGAAATCTCCCTGGTATATAGTTGCCTATGGTATGGTAGGAACCTCCATATCAGGTGTGACATTTATCTCTGTTCCGGGAAATGTGTTGAATCAGAATTTCTACTATATGCCTCTTGTTCTGGGATTTGTGGTCGGATATATAATTATAGCTACCGTACTGATACCGCTGTATTATAAGATGAATCTGACATCAATATATACCTATCTAGAGCATCGCTTCGGATTCTTTACCTATAAGACGGGTGCATCGGTATTTATGGTATCGAGGGTACTGGGTGCTGCCGTTAGGATATTTGTTGTTGTACTTGTGCTTCACACATTCCTTCCTGCGGGTTCGACTCCATTCTGGGTTGTTGCATTTATATTTATGCTGCTTATATTTCTTTATACCTTCAAGGGAGGAGTAAAGACAATAATATGGACAGATGTGCTTCAGACAACATTCATGCTGCTAGCCGTATTTTTGACTATAGTCTCGATTTCAAAAGCCATGGGCTGGAATTTCGGAGAGATGCTCTCTGCCGTTTCATCTACTGATTATTCAAGTTGGTTTGACTGGGAGTGGTCTCATGGGACGAATGCTATCAAACAGTTCGTCAGCGGAATGTTTATAACCGTGGCAATGACCGGCCTTGATCAGGAGATGATGCAGAAAAATCTTTCATGTAAGAACATAGGGGAAGCAAAGAAGAATATATATACAACCAGCATCACAATCGTTGTTGTAAACTTTTTCTTCCTTTTGATGGGTGCTCTTCTGGCAATTTTTGTAAGTTCCAAACTCGGCGGAATGCACAATATCGGCCTTGCAGATGCAGCTGGAGTATTTACAAAGGCACAGACGGACAAACTTTTCCCTGTAATAGCGAGTCAGTATCTTGGTCTTGGGGTCGGATTATTCTTTATTATAGGCCTTATCTCTGCCTCATATCCTAGTGCGGGAGGAGCACTGACATCCCTTACCATATCGTTTTGCATAGATTTCATGGGCTTTAACAAAAGAAAGGACCTGTCTGAAAAAAGAAAACAGAATATCAGACAACTAGCTCATGCAGGCTTTGCATTGTTGTTTTTCATAATCATACTTGTCCTCTACGCAGTAAATAACCAAACAGTTATCGATCTGGTTTACCTACTCGCTTCTTACACTTATGGGCCTCTCCTGGGATTTTTCTTTTTCGGGTTGCTGACAAAGCACAATGTGAAGGATAGATATATGCCTTATGTGGCTCTCGGCTCTCCTCTTTTGTGCTATATCCTTGACTTTGCCGGCAAAGAGTTCCTCGGGTTCGGATTTGGTTTCACAATTCTTATCATGAACGGTCTCATAACATTTGCAGCTATGTATCTATTAAGAGAGCGTAAGGTTAAGGCCTGATGAATCTTCTGGAGATTATAATACTGGCTGTAGGACTTTGTTTCGACACATTTGCGGTCTCTCTCTCTTCCGGAATATGTCTGCCTCAGATAAAGCGGGCGGAATTTCTAAAGATTACACTGACTTTTGCATTTATTCAGTCATTTTTAACTCTTGCCGGATGGTTACTGGGAAGCGGACTTGAAAGTCTGATCAGTTGTGTGGATCACTGGATTGCCTTTGCAGTACTTTTTTATATCGGCGGTAAAATGATATGGGAGGCTTTTTCCAGTGCTGAAGATGATAAATGTATCGACATAAGGAATTTTAAAATAATGATTGCTGCAGGAGTTGCTACAAGCATAGATGCTCTTGCTGTCGGTGTTACACTTGCGGTAATTGATATTCCGGTAGCCCGTATTTTTGTAACGGCTATGGCTATTTTCCTGACAACTGCTATCGCTTCTGCCATAGGATTGAAGTGGGGAAGGAAGATTGGAATAAAGGCCGGGAAAAGGTCCGAAATATTGGGAGGGATAATCCTTGTAATTATTGGTGTGAAAATATTGGTTGAGCATTTAAATATTTTATCTTAACTTTGCGGCCGGCCTGAATAGCGCCCTACAAAACCGATAAGTAATGCTCATCCGTGTATCAGCCATATCATATCTGAATACAATTCCATTTGTCTACGGGTTACAAAACCATCCCGTAAGCAGGTATATTGATCTGGAGTTTTCCACACCGGCTGAATCGGCTTATAAATTAGCTAGCGGTCTTACAGATATAAGTATCGTTCCGGTTGCTGCCATACCAGAAATAAACAATAACCTGATTTTCTCAGATTTCTGTATAGGGGCAGAAGATAAGGTCGCATCTGTCTTATTATGCAGCGGAATCCCCATTAATCAGGTAAATAAGATATTCCTTGATACTGAGTCAAGAACATCTGTGTTGTTGACAAAATTATTGGCAAAAAGTTTCTGGAAGATATCACCCGAATATATCCCGTATAATTTCTCTCAGTCTGAAATTGATCCGGAGAAAAGTTACCTCCTGATAGGAGACAAGGCACTCAGAAAAGGTGGTGATTTCAAGTATGTATATGACTTGGCAGAAGAGTGGATAAAATTCACCAACCTTCCTTTTGTCTTTGCTTGCTGGACTGCCAACAGAGATCTTGATCCCTCATTTGTAAATGAGTTCAATGATGCGCTCAGGTTGGGAGTGATGAATATCGACAAAGCAGTAGACAAATATTCTAACGGATTCAATAAAGAGTATGCATTGAAATACCTTGCAGAGAATGTGTCGTTTAATCTCAGTGCGGACAAAAGAAAAGGTCTTGCTGAATTCTGGTCGCTTGCCCTTGATGAGTTAAAGTCAAAAGTCCGATGGTTCGGCTAAACCCTGTGCCGTTTAGTTAACGGTAGATGATTTAGTTATAAACCATTAAAGGAATTGACCATGCTCGAAATATTTTACAAAAATAAAGGACAGGTAATAACTACTGATGAAATAAGTGCTCTTGACAATCTGGGTTATGACGACGTTTTGTGGATTGATCTTTTTTCTCCTACCGGAGAAGAGAAGAGAACAATAGAGGAATTTCTCAATACAAACCTGCAAAGCCGTGCTCAGGCAGAAGAGATTGAAAGTTCATCGAGATACTCTGAAACAGAGAATACAATATTCGCAAACACTAACTTTCTTATACCCGGTCCTGAGAGTTACAGTATGGAGGCAGTATCGTTCATCCTGTGTGAAGGAATAATAGTAACCATACGCCACGTGCCTCTAAGGAGCTTTACCGATATTCAACGCCGTATAATGGCTAATTACCGGATACTCCCGACGGGGTATCATATTTTAGTCGGAATTCTTGAAAACAGGATAGACCTTGATGCTGACATGATTGAGTTGATGTCCAAGGAGATTGCTCAATATAGTAAAAAAGTGAGTCTGGGAGGAACCATGGGAGAAGATCTTCTTCTGGATATAACACAGTTACAGGAAAACACAATGTTGGTAAGAGAGAATATAGTCGATAAGCAAAGGATGATATCCGGGATCCTGAAAAGTGACAAGTTCCCGAGAGACCTTTTTGCAAAACTGGATGTTCTCATCAAAGACGTTAACTCCCTGATAAACCATACAAACTTCAGTTTTGAAAGACTTGAATATCTGCAGAACACGGTTCTCGGTCTGATTAACCTTGAACAGAACCGTATTATGAAGATTTTTACATTTGTGTCTTTATTATTTCTTCCTCCAACCTTAATAGCCAGCGTATTCGGGATGAATGTCAAGCTTCCCGGATTCGGAAATATGGACTTTCTGTTTATAATGTTGATAATGGTCGTTGCCGTATTGATAGTGACATTTATCTTCTTTCGGAAGAAAATGCTCAACTGATCTTTTTGGTAGCTATGATCTTATTGTAAAGTATCAGGGAGACAATACTGACAGCTCCTATGCAAGAGAAAATCATCCATAATTGTGATGGATTTCCCAAATTATCCACATATTTCACATAGAGGCGGGAACCAAGAAATCCTCCGACACTGCTTCCTATAACACCGTATAGAAAAGAGTATCCGAGATACAGTGCTTTCTTGTCAGATGGCGCAATCAATCCAATGTATGATATAAATTTCGGATGTGTAGTCATCTCTCCCAAAGTGAAGGTTATAAGGCCGAATATAAACACCCACGGGTCTGAAGAGAGTGAGAGAATGAACATTCCAGCAGTTCCTAACCCGATGCCAATAATCATTGTTGGTAATGCTTTCCAGTTTTTCACCAGATTTGAGACTACAAGCTGCAACATTATAATGACACCTGCATTGATTACAGTCACATGTTCAACGTCGAACTTCCATGATGGATTTACTGTAAAAACAGAGAGAAACGAATTTACGACATTGTTTATAGGCGCCATATCCATGTAATCCTTTACATACCACAGTACAGTCCCGTACATCTGAAAGTAGAGAATCCAGAAGCCGGAATATATAAGTATCATAAGCAGAAATTTCCAGTCTTTTATCACCAGTAGCATCTCTTTGAATACCTGAGGAAGACTCTTGTCCGATTGCCTTTTTTGCGGCTCTTGATACAAAAAGATGTTAAGTAAAAGGAGAATGATGCCGGCAATGGATGCCATGTAAAAAATATAGCTGTAGGATATTTTTTTCAGCATCGGGACAAGGATGAGCGGAAAAAGAAACGCGCCGAGGTTTATAGACCAGTAGTATATGCCGAAACCGAGACTTGAATTGTTTTCATTGGTTGATCTTGCAATAGTTCCGGAGATGACAGGCTTGAAGAATCCGGCACCTGTTGCCAAGACCAGTAGTGAAAGCAGTATCATTGCGTAAGTGGCAGAAATACCAGCGAACATATAACCTGCAATAATACATAAAAATGCAAAGAACAAAACTTTACGGTAACCGTATCTTTCCGCTATGGCACCGGAAATTATCGGCAAGAGATAGAGCAGAGGCGGAATTATTCCCAGGACGGAACCTGCCTGCTCCTTTGAAAAACCGAGCCCGCCCGCATCAGGTGAAAGTATCAGGTAAACTGACAAAATTGACATGACGGAATAGTAGGAACCTCTTTCAAAGAATTCCATAATGATTGCTGTCCAGAAGTTCCTCGAGAAGGAGCCGAATCCATTTGCTTTGCTCATAACAAGAATTTTAAAAATCAAAGATAGCCCAAATGGCCTATTTTTCAATAATTTTGGATTACCAAAAAAATATCTTTAAATTTGCCAACTTATAAGGCACTCTATAAATAATGTCTAACTACTTAATTTCTAACAATTAAAATGGTAAAAGATCTAAAAAAAGAAGAGATGGAGCAAGAAGAGCCGGTTGTTGCAATCAACAAAGAGGAGAAGCTCGAAGCTTTCATCGAGGATGACGCTGCTGCCGTAGCAGAGGAATCAACAAGAAAACGTAAAAGTAATGCATCAGTTTCAATTGACAAATTTGACTGGGATGCGTTCGAAAAAGAGACAGTGTACGACACTGAGAAATCAGTGATTGAAGACCGTTACAGCCAGACACTCTCAAAAGTTATTGAGAATGAGGTTGTAGAAGGTACTGTGGTAAACCTTAACAAGAGAGAGGTAATCGTAAACATCGGTTACAAGAGTGAAGGTGTTATCAGTATCAATGAGTTCCGTTATAATCCGGATCTCGCAATAGGTGACAAGGTAGAAGTATATGTTGAAAATGCCGAGGATAAAAAAGGACAGCTTCTTCTTTCACACAAAAAGGCCCGTTCTCTCCGTTCTTGGGATAGAGTTAACGAGGCATTTGACAAGGATGAAATCGTTAAGGGTTATATCAAGTGCAGGACTAAGGGTGGTATGATTGTGGATGTGTTTGGAATAGAGGCATTCCTCCCTGGATCTCAAATAGATGTTAAACCAATACGTGATTACGATATTTTTGTCAACAAGACAATGGAGTTCAAGATCGTGAAGATCAACCATGAATTCCGCAACGTTGTGGTTTCTCATAAAGCACTCATCGAGGCAGAGCTTGAAGCACAGAAGGCAGACATCATCGGTAAACTCGAGAAAGGCCAGATCCTTGAGGGTGTAGTTAAGAACATTACATCATATGGTGTATTTATAGACCTGGGTGGTGTTGACGGACTTATCCACATCACAGACCTGTCGTGGGGCAGAATTAATCATCCTGAAGAGGTTGTACAACTTGATCAGAAGATCAACGTCGTTATCCTTGACTTTGACGATACAAAGAAACGTATAGCTTTAGGCTTGAAGCAACTCAGCCCGCATCCTTGGGATGCTCTTGATGCAAACTTACAGGTAGGTGACAAGGTAAAAGGTAAAGTAGTTGTCATTGCTGACTATGGTGCATTTATTGAAATTCAGCCTGGTGTTGAGGGTCTTATCCACGTATCTGAGATGTCATGGTCACTCCACCTGCGCAGTGCTCAGGATTTCCTTAAGGTAGGAGACGAAGTTGAGGCAGTTATACTTACCCTTGACAGAGACGAGAGAAAGATGTCTTTAGGTATCAAACAGCTTAAATCTGACCCATGGGCTACAATCGCAGAGAAGTATCCTGTAGGTACAAAATGTACAGCAACTGTCCGTAACTTTACCAACTTCGGTGTTTTCGTTGAACTCGAAGAAGGCGTTGACGGCCTTGTACACATCAGTGACCTCTCATGGACCAAGAAAGTCAAACATCCATCAGAGTTCACTTCAGTAGGAGAGAAACTCGATGTGCTGGTTCTTGAAGTAGATCAGGAAAACCGTCGTCTCAGCCTTGGTCACAAACAGCTTGAGGAAAATCCTTGGGATGTGTTTGAGTCTGTATTTACAGTAGGTTCGGTTCATGAAGGTACAATTACCTCTTTCGTTGACAAAGGCGCTACAGTTGCACTTGCTTATGGAGTAGAGGGATATGTAAGCATGAGAAATCTTGTGAAAGAGGATGGAACAACTGCAAAAGTTGAAGAAAAACTCGATTTCAAGGTACTTGAATTCAATAAGAGTACTAAGAGAATCGTTCTCTCACACTCAAAACTTTTCGAAGACACCAAGAGAGAGGAGCCTAGAGAAAGAACTGACAGTGAGGCAGATTCAACTCAAAAAGCAGTTAAGAAACTTAAAGCCAACCTTGAAAAAACAACACTTGGTGACATCAGCGAACTTGCAGCTCTTAAGAGCGAAATGGAGAGCAAAGATCAGGCTAACAAGTAATAGATGAAATTTTCGTTCTCATCATTGGGGTGCGCATCAGCACTTCCTACGGTGAACAGATTTCCAAGCGCTCATGTCCTTAATGTTCATGAGCGCTTGTTTCTTATTGACTGTGGAGAAGGTTGCTAGATGCAACTGAGAAAATATGGATTTTCTATTTTGAAGATCCAGAATATCTTCATTTCACATGTCCACGGAGATCATCTTTTTGGTATATACGGATTACTTTCCACAATGTCAATGCTGGGGAGGACAGCTCCGGTGTTTATATATGCCCCGACTGAATTTTCAGCTATACTTTCTGATTTTCTCCGGCACTTCGGAGGGATGTTCAAATATGATATAAGCCACATACCTCTTAAAGGAGAGGGTTTGAATACGATATTTGAAACTAAAAGTTTCGAGGTCCTCTCATTCCCGCTAAATCACAGAATAGAGTGCTACGGTTTTCTGTTCCGTGAAAAATATCCCAGAAGAAATGTTCACAAATATCTTATAGAGAAAGAGTCGCTCACATTAAAGGAGATTGCAAGGCTGAAAGATGGGGAGGATGTGACGAGAGATGATGGAAGTGGCGAAATTCTGAAGAATAACAAGTATACCTACCTCCCGTATAAGCCGCGTTCTTTTGCTTATTGCAGTGATACGGCTCCCTTCGGGGCTTTGAAAAGTTATATTAAAGGTGTTGATTTACTGTATCATGAGGCTACTTTTACATCAGATATGGCTGAGATGGCAAAGGCCACAATGCATTCAACGGCATCTGATGCTGCTCAAGTTGCCAAGGAAGCCTGCGCCGGGAAACTTGTGATAGGGCACTATTCATCCCGCTACAAGGAGTTGACGGTTTTACTGAAAGAGGCAAGAAATATCTTTCCTGATACATATCTGGCCGAGGAGGGCACAGAGTTTGATATACCTATGAAAAATAAAGAAAATGATGTTTATGAAAATAATTAAAAACGGATTGATGCTTTTGGCAGCGCTTTTTTTGTCTCAATCCATACAAGCACAAAATATTACAGATATAAACAGACAAATGTCAAAATTCGGGCAGACTCTCATGTATCTGAACAATTATTATCTTGACACTGTAAATATTAATTCCCTGACCGAGGATGCCATTAATTCTGTAATTTCAAAACTGGACCCTCATTCTGCTTATATTTCAGCTAAGGACGTAAAATCAATGAATGAGCCTCTTGAGGGTAACTTTGAAGGAGTTGGGATTGAATTTGCAATTATAAAGGATACTTTGAGTGTAGCTGCACCTATTGCCGGCGGTCCTTGTGAGCGGGTAGGTATCCGCACCGGAGACAGAATAGTCAGGGTTAATGGAGAGATGATTGCAGGTACCGGCCTTACAAATGAACGTGTCTATAAATATCTCAGAGGACCAAAGGGTACTACGGTAAATTTGGGAATAATGAGGAAAGGTGTTCCAGACATGTTGGAATTTGAGGTGGTAAGGGACAAAATTCCTATTAACAGCCTTGATGCGGCTTATGAGGTCGGTAAAGGAATATATTATCTTAAGTTAAGCCGTTTTGCCCAAAATTCTGCCAACGAGATACTGGAAGCTTTAATTGGTATGAAAGCGGAAAAGATAAACGGAATAATCCTTGATTTGCGTGGAAATACTGGAGGTTTTTTAGGAACAGCAATGGAGATATCTAATTTCTTTTTGGATGCAGGCCAATCAATTGTATATACTGAAGGGCTGAAATCTCCTAAAAGAATCGAGAGGGCAAATGGAACCGGGTTTTACAAGAAAGGGCCTCTGGTTGTCATGATTGATGAAAATTCTGCATCAGCAAGTGAAATCGTAACCGGTGCGATACAGGATTGGGACAGGGGAGTCGTAATAGGCAGAAGATCATTCGGAAAAGGACTTGTTCAACAGATAATCCCGTTAAATGACGGCTCTCAGCTTAGGCTTACGATTGCAAGGTATCACACACCATCCGGACGCGTAATACAGAGTCCCTATAAAGCAGGAGAGGCAGAAAAGTACTATATGTCATTTATTGAAAGGTATAAAAAGGGTGAGATGTTTAACAAAGACAGTATAAGTTTTCCTGATTCGCTAAAATATAAGACTCTGGTAAAAGGACGCACTGTTTATGGAGGAGGAGGTATAATGCCTGATATTTTCGTGCCTGCTGATACTTCTTATTATTCAGAGTATTATATGAACCTCATAAGAAGGGGAATAATCAATGAGTTCATGAATAATCTGGGGGATCAAAACAGAACAGACTGGAGCGCAAAATATAAAACCTTCGAGAAGTTTGAGAAGGATTTCCGTATTGATGAAAAGATAATGGACGATCTGACTCAATATGCTGCAAAGAAAAACCTTCCGCTCGATTCAAAAGGTTTTGAGACCTCAAGGAGTGAGATGGCAATTGTCATGAAAGCACTTGCTGCAAGGACAATCTTTGGCAATACGGCTTATTACAGAGTTATAAACTCGGAAAGAGATGCAACATTTGCCAAAGCACTGGAAGTAGTGCGTTCTAAAGACGGCTTATAACCCGCTGGTAGGCTCTTGCATTCTTGTTATGCTCAGCGAGAGTTACCGCAAAATTATGTGATCCGTCAAGAGTTGGCTTAGCGCAAAAATAGATGTAGTTGTGTTTTTTATAATCCAGAACTGCATCTATTGTGCTTTTCTGTGGTATGACAATCGGTCCTGGAGGAAGACCCGCATGTTTGTACGTGTTAAACGGAGAGTTTATTGAGAGGTGCCTGTTGAGTATTCTCTTGACAGAGGGGTCATTTAGAATAAACTTTATTGTAGGGTCGGCTTGTAATGGAATATTCTTTCTTAGCCTGTTCAAATAAACCCCGGCAATCAGAGGTTGTTCCTCCTTAAGGTTACTCTCTTCGGAGACGATAGACGCAAGGGTGCTTACCTCTATTGGTGAAAGTCCTATTTTGACAGCTTTTTCTAACCTCTCCCTATTCCAGAATTTGTCATACTCCTTCTTGAATCTCAAAAGAAGCTCTTTTGGTGTGATTGTCCAGTATACCTCATAAGTATCGGGCAGAAACATTGAAGGGTACGTTAAAGGGTTAAACCCGAGAGAGTCAACAAATGAGGTGTCTTTCAGTATGCATATAATCTGTGTTGAGTCGCTTTCAATCTTTTTTGACAACAGAGAAGCCAGCTTCTCCATATTTCTTATATTTCCCGACAAAGTGAGTCTTACAGGAGTTTGCCAACCTTTTTTTATGAACCTTATAAGATGATGGTTACTCATACCTGGCTTTAAAGTGTACATGCCCGGTTTTATCTCATTTTCCAGACTTTCAAATGCGGCAGCTCTTTTAAAGCATCTCATTGACTTGACACACCCGCTCTTCTCCAGACTGTCCAAAAGTTGCTTATATCCTGCATTGTGGGGTATGTAAAGAGAAGTCCCTTCTCCGATTATATTTGACATAAGAAATGTTCTGTATACCATGACTGATAGTAGCAGACCCAAAACAACTGCTCCAGCTGCAATTAGTATGTATGTTTTTTTCCCGGCTATCATTATCTTAATTTGATTTCCTGACCGTCATAAATCTTGAAACCTTTTTTCATTCCATTGATCTTATAGAGCTCGTTAAGACGTATACCGTATTTTTGTGATATCTCGTACATTGTCTCTCCTTGTTCGGCTATATGTTTATCAAGAAACTTGTCACCTTTTGCCCTCTTCTTTTCAACATATATTACAGTACCGTCTTCGATAGGCTGATTTCTGTCCAGATTATTAAATCTGAGGAGTTCCTTTGTAAACAGGCTGTACTCTTTGGCAATATTTTCGTATGTATCCATGTGATTGCCAATAATATATGCAACTCCATTCTTTTTGAACAGCTCACGAGTGAGCGAAATTTTATACAATGAACTGGTTTCAACCGGCTTGTACTCTTTGTCGGCAATAATCTCTTTTGGGCTAGGTGGTACTGGGCCTGACATCTGATCGTATCTGGACAAATTATAATCTTCTATAATCTTTATAAGGCTCTGGGCGTAGTTTGGATTCGTTGCATATCCAGCTTTTTTAAGACCTTCCGCCCAACCTTTGTAATCTGTTGGATCAAGGTCAAAAAGAAATTTATACCTTTCTCTGTATCTTAAAAAATCTGAATGATCCTGGTAAGACTGTTCGACAGTGAGATATTTCCTGAAACATTCGTTTCTTGTATCATCGTCTTGCAGGAAGGTATCACCCGTCCAGTTATGGCATTTGATACCGAAATGGTTGTTTGCCTCTCTAGCCAACGTGGAATTACCATCAGAAGACTCAAGACAAGCTTGGGCAAGAGTAATACTTGCCGGTATGCCGTGGGTTTGCATTTGCTTGATGGCAAGATCTTTGTATTTGAGAATATACTCTGTTCTGTCCATCTTCTGTGATAGAACCGGACTGTTGAACATGAGAAGTAAAAGCAGGGTTGCTATTGAATTTCTAAGAAATAACATAGTGAGGTGTTACTCAATCGTGCAAAAATACTAATTTTGCATCAATTGCAATTAAAAATCAGATGAACAGAAAGAGTATCACAATATCATATTCGGAATACAACTCCAACAATGAGCTCCCGGCAAAGGATAAAGAGTTGCTTGATGTTGCCATAGAGGCCACAAAGAACTCTTACGCCCCATATTCCCGTTTTAATGTAGGAGCAGCCGTGAGATTGGCAAACGGTGAAATAATCTCTGCAAGCAACCAGGAAAACGCAGCTTACCCATCAGGATTATGTGCTGAAAGGGTGGCAATTTTTTACGCAAATTCCAGATTCCCGGATGTTAAGGTTGAGGCATTGGCTGTAACAGCATCTGTGAATGGCGATATATGCGACAATCCGACATACCCGTGCGGAGCTTGCCGGCAGGTACTGGCTGAAACAGAGCAAAGATCCGGAAATAATATAAGGATAATAATTGGAGGAGAGAAGATTATACAGGTTATTGATAGTGTGGAAGGTTTGTTGCCATTCACTTTTGATAATCTTCCCAAATAGTTTTTTCTTCACTTTGTAAAATTGTTGTATCTTTGTGCGGGGTAAGTCTTATACGACCAGCTCCCACTGAACTCCCCCAGGGCCGGAAGGCAGCAAGGGCAGGTGGTTGTAGCGGTGCGATATATTCAGCTTGCCCCTTTTTCTTTATATTATATCGATAATTCTCAACAATACATAAAATGAAAATCGCAGTCGGTCTTTCTGGCGGAGTTGATTCCAGCGTAGCTGCCCTGCTTCTTAAACAGGCAGGTTACGATGTGATTGCAATGTTTATGCAGAACTGGAGTGATACTACCGGCACGTTGCACGGAGATTGCGAGTGGGAAGAGGAGAGGTCTGTGGCGGAGATGGTTGCCAGAAAGATTGGTATACCTTTCCATTTTGTGGATTTGAGTTCGGTTTATCGTAAACGTGTGGTTGACTATATGTTTGCGGAATATGAACACGGAAGGACTCCGAATCCGGATGTGATGTGCAACAGTGAGATAAAATTTGAGGCATTTCTTAAGGAGGCACTGGATCTCGGAGCTGATTTTGTTGCAACGGGACACTATTGCAGGAAGGAGAGCTTTACTAACGGTGAGGGAAAGGAGATATTCAGGATACTTGCCGGCTCTGATCCCAATAAAGACCAGAGCTATTTTCTTTGCCAACTGACTCAAGAACAGCTTTCCAAAGCACTTTTTCCAATTGGTCACCTTTTGAAACCGGAGGTTCGCAGGATTGCTGCAGAGGCCGGGCTGCCCTCAGCGGAGAAAAAGGATTCTCAGGGTATCTGTTTTGTAGGTAAGGTCGATCTCCCCGTTTTTCTGCAACAGAAACTTGCACCTAAAGAGGGGCCTGTTGTTGAGATATTCAGAAACTTTTACAAACGAAACGTTTTTTTCAAATACAATGTGCCCGGTTATGATGTGATTTGCGATAGTTTGCTGGATGAACTTTCTGCAAAATACAGATACAAAGCAGAAGAGGGGAAGATTATAGGTAAACATCAGGGGGCTCATTTCTATACGATAGGTCAGCGGAAGGGGTTGAATATCGGGGGACATGTTGAACCAATATTCATAATTGAGACAGATGTTGCTGAGAATACAATATTTGTAGGGGAGGGTCAGACCCATCCGGGATTATATCGCAAAGGACTTCTGATACAAAGAGAGGAGATTCACTGGATTAGGGAGGATTTGAAAATGGAGCTCGGAGAAGTTCGGGACTATCTTGTCAGAATCAGGTACAGGCAACCTCTTCAAAAGGCCCGGCTTTTCATGAGGGAAAATGGTCTCTATATAATATTTGACATGCCTCAGAGAGGTGTTACCGAGGGGCAGTTCGCGGCTTGGTATGATGCGGATGAGATGATTGGTTCCGGAGTAATCGGTTAATAGTGAATGGAATATTGAACCAGCCTGACCGCCGACAAGGACTCAACCTGTTGAAAACCTTCACATTTCTATCATCTCATTGCCCTATTATAATTGTTCTTTTACAGCCTTATGAAATGTTTTAAGAATAAAAATTTGGGTTGAGTTCTTAATTGAACTCAACCCAAATTATAGAATGTAAAAAATATTGTTGGTTTAATAATTTACCTTATTTTCGGATTAAAGGGGATTCTTCCTGAACATTAAGCTGTGTATCCACTATCTCAACATCTTCTAGAAGGAGAGATCTGGGGGCAATAATTGATGTAGGAATAGCTCCATTATATAAATAGTTATAAACGGTTTGCTCTTTATTTACTCCAAGGACTCTTTTCAATTTAGAGAATTGAACAGGGGAAATTTGCGCCCCTATGAGAAGCGTTTCTGCTCCATCTTTTACTGATACCTTGTATATAAACTGATTTGAATCTCCATTTATATTTCTTACAATATATGCATAATCCAAACCCTCTTCAATTGCTGCAGCGATAAGTTGTGACTTTAGTTCTGAAGATGCTGCACCGTTTGGAGCTGATATCACAAGAACCCCCGGAGCAACTCCAACAGGAATTGCCCTTGGCGTTGCGCCAAACCTCAGACTACCACTTGACTCTTTGATTTTCTTTGTTGGGAATCGGGTGCTCAATAAAGATTTTAAAATGCCATTCTCTATTATTTTCAGCTCTTTGACAGGAGCTATACCCTGGGCATCATAATTATAGGATCCAATTAAAGGTTCTCCGTTGTATTCCAATAAACCTGAAAAGTTCGTTACATTAAGCCTGCTATCAATAACTTTTTTATTTATTCTATCTTCCAATGGTTTTGTGTTTATTGCTCCGATTACGTTCTCTGGTCTGTATATAGAGGACATTACCTGTATCGGTTTTCTGTATGCCATTATACCTGAAGGAGATATGAGATTCCACGCAAATATCTCAGCAGAGGCAGCGTCTTCAAAAAGGACAGGACCAAGATAGTACTCATCTACATTACCGGCATTACGAAGCGTATCAAGATTAGATGCAAATTTTTCCACAACAGATGAGAGAGCCTCTTTTGAAGGAAGCTTATCAAAGGCTTTTGCATAAATGACATCTCTGTCTTCCAAAACCTGTCCTTTGGCGTTTCGAATCTTGCCACTGATTGTTATAGCTACATATTCAACGGGCTCTTTAATCCTGGTGCCTTCTGTCGTTAAATAATAATAAATAGTCTGAATGCCGTTAATATCAACAGAAGAAGAGAAAATATCCGGGTGTTTTATGAAAATTTTTGATAAGGACTTAGAAAGATCTTCATAGGCCTTTTTACTTGGATTGTAAATGGGTATTTCGGGAGTAGAGACCTCTATTTTTTTTAATTCTAACATATCAGGCAAGGCTCTTTCCTCATCAGACAGATTTGCTGTTTTAAAATTTGTTTGCTTTGATTTATATGCTTCAACAGCGAATTTATAGGCTAAGTCAGATGTTCTCCAAAAATTACTCCTTATTTGGTTATAACTATCTTCCGCACATGTAAAAAAATTGGAATTTACACCTTTTCCAGTATAAGAGTAATTGCTTGAAAACTGATTATCTCCAACATAGAGATTTACAGTATTGACTCTTTCGATAGGATTCTCTTTTATATAAGTAACAGATCCGAGTGTGCTACTTACAGATAAAAACCTGTTTTCTGCCAAGGTGTAACCAATAAATAGAGTAGATGGAGCACCTGGAAGTCGGAGTTCGTTTTTTGTTCGGGACATCTCATCCTGCATGGCTTTAAATAGAATTTCATCGCTTTTTTGCCCCATCATTGGAAAAATTGATACAATCTGAATTAGTAGGAGCGCGCAAATTGTTCTTATGATATGTGCTTTTTTCATTTCTTAAATATTAAATAATCGATTCTTATCAGGGGCGTTGCAATATTGCCGGTGTTACAGTCGGTTTTGCTTTTTTTTGCAGTTCTACCTTATTTACAAGAATTGTTGGTGAAACAGCCGTAACAGGAACATTTCCTGATGTGGCACCACAAATTCCGGTAAATACCTCGAAATCTCCGCCGGCATATTCAATATTAGAGAACATTGAGAGGGGAGTGCCAATCATATCTACACCCCTTACCAGTTCGTCTTTTCTACCATCAACATAAATCTTATATACTTCAAGTGGAGTCACGTTGAATGAATTCGTAACAGATCTTGCTATCTGGGTGAAACCACCGGTAACAGATTTAATATAATACCCATAATCCTTACCTTGTTTTTTTGCTTCGTTAATTAACAGCTTTCTCAGTTCAGCTTCACTTTTATATTCGTTCGTTTCTACTATCAAGTTTGATTGGCGGGATGTGGGATCATACTCAAATTCAGCTCTGGCATGACCGTTCGATTTGTTGAATCCTGTAATTCCGGTTCTGGTCATCAAAAAGTTTTCCAACTTTCCGTCTTTTACAACCTCTACACGCTCTCCTCTTACACCTTGTTCATCAAAGATATAGTATCCGTTAAGCGGATGACCGTGATATCTTTGCATTGTAGGATCCATATAGACACTAAGGTTTTTAGGGAGTACATAATCCCCGACCATTTTTTTAAATGTCTGGCCGTCTGAGTCACTCTTCATCTTTTGTCCCTCGACCCTATGCCCAAATATTTCATGAAAGAAAACTCCGCTAGCGGAACCGGATAATAAAGCCGGCCCTGAAAACGGCTGAACAAGTGGGGCAACCTTCAGCTCGGAAAGTTTCGCAGACATTGCTTTTATATCTTTCTTGATTATTGCTTCGGAAGGAAGTTCATCCAGAGTAAATGCCATATAGCTTATATTCAATGGCAGTTCCATTCCGTCTTCAGCCATGGAGGATCCACTTATAGTTAAAAGAATGTATACCCTGTTTTCAACTATTTCTGCCCCTTCAGTAGATACAAAGTATTTTCTCCATATTTCAAAGGATAGAATGGCGTTGGCATAAATTATATCTTTGTTTTCTGCGAGAAAAGCTGAGTATTTATTCAGTCTCTTTTTCCATAGATCTATATCAAATGCGATTTGATTATTCTTAAGAGGCGGTTCATAATATTTCTCCGCTTCAGCAGCTGTAAAATCCGGAGAGGTATCTTCATTATCCCTCTGAACACCTTTCTTTGCAATTGCACTTTCGTAATTTATTTTTGCTACTTTATAGCGGTTGTTGACCTCCTCTCGCATAATCTCCTTAAACGCATCCTGACTGTTTTCTATATCAATTGGTAACAAGACAGAAGATCGCCCACCATAGCTAATGGCAGAAGCCCCACTTTCTATTTCATGGAAATTGTCGAAATCGGGAGATCCTATTCTAACCTGAGGTACAAATATAACCTGTTTATCCTCTTCAACTGTATTAATTCCTCCCATGGAAGATTTAATAACACGGGTGTAATTATCAATTACCCTGTAATTCATATAGTAAGGAGGATACTCCCCCTTTTGAAGAGTAGCCATCTGGCTTTTAAGTTCTTCTTTTAAAAGGTCCAGCATCTTGTCCTGAGCGGATATAGAGGCGAATACAAGCAAAAAGGTAGTTAACAATAAAATTTTTTTCATCTGTTTGTAATAAAATATGAGTTATATTTTAATCTATATTTAGCAAAGGAGCGGCCTCGGAAATTCAAACTCCAAAACCGCTCCGGGAATTCAGCTAAGAGTATTTTACTTACTAGACTATTCTTTCATACTGCTTAGCGCATTGGAGTATTGACTCGCTTCATATCCGTAGTTTTTAGCTGCTTTCTCAAAGTAAGCCTTTACTGCCTTACGTTGCTCAGGAGAAAACTTAGAAACTTTACTACTCAAAAATCCGTTAAGAATTCCCTTATAAGCCCCATTAGGCAAATTCCAAACATAATGATCATAATATCTAATCATCCCATCATAGTCTTTCTGAATAACAAACAGGGCAATAATACTAATATGTTTTTCTGCTTCATCCATAGGCATATCCAACAATGATGTGAGCAAAGCGGCTTTACGTACATCCTCTACAGTATAGTTATGCGGACGTTCTGCAGCAACGAGATACATCCCTTTTCGGTACAAATTGAAAATCATCCAATTGACATTTTCTGTGCCCAAAGCGCGGTTTAGGTAAGGCTTATCAAGCATTAGCCTGTCGAAACGTTCGCTTCTGTAATCCAGTTCACTGAAGAAAAGTTGCATAAATTCTGTGTTGTAGCGTTCAAAGTCACCGGCATTATTATATACGCTGTCCAAAACAGGACCGGTATCTTTTCCGTACTCCATCATGACCTTTATATATTTGATGCCATTTGCCATCGTTTTGTCTGTCTCATAAGCCTTTTTTAATCCAACCAGTGAATTTTCAGGATTCAAAGCCTCTTCTACACGTTTTATGAATGAAGATGCATTTTCCGCTCCGCCTACAATACGGTTTAATTCTCTCCCCTTAGAATCCAAAATAAGGAATGTAGGGAATGCCTTTACATCGAACTTCTTCATGAGTTCTATTCCTTCACCCACCTCCATATCAACTTTCAGACAAACAAATTTGGGATTAAAATAGTTGGCACACTCCTCCAGCGGGAAGATCTGCGTCGCCATTTTAGCACAAGGACCACACCACTTTGTATAACAGTCAATAAAAATCATCTTCTTACTGGCTGATGCCTTGGCAATAGCCTCTTTTACACTTATATGTTCAAATTTGGTTCCTTTTTCCTGAGCCATCAGGCTGTAGTTGAACAAAATGGAACCCATAAATAATATTAATGCGATTGTGCGTTTCATATCTATTTCTTTAATTCAGTTTCTATAATCTCCTTAAGCTTAGGGCTGGATGGTCTTGGTGCATCAAAGGCAACTGTCTTGCCCTCTTTTGAGAATACAATGAACTGAGGTACCGCTTCAACTTTGTAATCGTTGACGATTACACCCTCACGATTGGTATATAATTGGACTCCGAGTAAATTCTCTTTCTTCACCATATCTTCCCAATCTTTGTGTTTTGTATCGAGTGAAAGACCGATAAATACTACATCTTTGCCTTGTAACTCCTCTTCAAGTTTTCTCAGGCTTGGAAATTCTGCGCGGCATGGAGCACACCATGAAGCCCAAACGTCTATTACAACAACTTTGCCTTTATAGTCAGAAAGCTTTCGTTGTACGTTGTCAATGTCCGGATATGAAAAATCCACCCAGTTACCGCCAACCTTTCTAAGAGACAATATTCTATAAAACTTTTCAAAACGCTCTTTTTGCTCCTTTGTGACAAGGAATTCTTTGTATTTTTCTGAGAAAACATTCAGATCTTCATTTATACAATTATTCTCCATACCCCATAGTGCCACTTCACCTTTCAACTCTTTGCATGAAATGCTCTCGATTGCAAAAGTTACACCCGTCCCCATTCGTTTATTGCCAATACACTCTTTGGCAAAGCCGTACATCAACATCAGGTCGTAGCCAAAGGGAAGATCCAGAATTTTCATGGAATTAAAATTATCCGTAGAAAAAAGTTTTTTGAGATATTCAGGATAAGCCCCATTCGGGAATGAACGTCCTTGAGCATATAACTGCAGTACATCATTCTGCAGACTGTAAGGCAACATAAATCTCATGTAAGAGTCAAAATTGACATTGCCGGTTTTGATTTGTTTCACAAAATTCAATGCCTGAGGAGTTATCTCGTTTATTACCTTGGCAATTTCATCTTCACTCACTGCCCTGGCTTTGTTAGTGTACATCATTTCGTGCAATGGGCTGATGATTTTATAATAGTTGGCAATTACCTGGTTTTCCTTGTTGAGTTTGCCTGCAAAATTTATTTTGCTGTTTTCGACATTAATTTCTACTGTATTGTCCGGAGAAATATAAACTGGAAAATATTCTCCATTAGTTCCTACATAGCAAATCTTATTGAACATATTTTGATCGGGGCCGATTCCAAATTGGAAGGTATACGCACCCTTCTTCATTAAATTTTCCAATACAGGTTTCATTTGGCCCCTATCCATAAGGTATACATGAATATCATCACATAGTACGTTCTGATAGGCAATTCGTTTGAAAGAGCCCTTCAGTATGGAGTTCTGGGCAGAGGCAATGGTTACGGGTCCCATAATAACACAAAGTGCTATTAAAAAAATTTTTTTCATTTTATATTTATGTTTTTATTTAAGATTTATACCTGTTTCTTGAAGGATGTTCTTTATAATTCCATATTTGGTCATAATGTTGGCAAATGTTCCGTACTTGGCTATGAATTCTTCTTGAGGCCCGGAGAGAATGGCTTCCAAATACATATTCACATCCATCCAAGTGCTGGTTGGAGTGTAATAGGTGCTGACTGGATCGGTCGAAAGGAATCCTACGGTATTGATATTTATCGGAACACCTGCCGGCAGACCTGTGATGTATGAAGAACTTAAATAATAGGTGTATAGCCCGTAAATATTTTTTGTCGGACACAAAACAGTAGATACTTTATAAAATTTTTCGAGTTCAGTGTCAAAACGTCCTTGATTGATGATATAATCTGACAGGGCAGCACGTAATACAGCACCATTGAATTTTTTCTTTTGATCATCGGTCATGGTTGATAGTTTTGATGCTGAGGCAACAACCAATGTATTCATACCTTTGAAAGCAGCGTTGCCAAATGACTGGCTACTCATACTCTCTACAAGAAAAAAGCTGTGTATGTGAATTGCCTTCGGGATAAGAGGCATGATATTCTCTTTAAGATAGCTGAGAGCACTCGGCACACTCTGTTTTGAGCAGTATGTCAGGGAACTGATAGTAGGGGAGCTGGTTGAAGTAGCCATTCCACCCATAGAATAATTCAACGAAAGCAGCTCATAATGCATATACTTATTTCCCCAAACGTCAACTCTTTCCTGAACACCGATTGTGTCATTATAGAATACGGGAATTCCGAATTCCTTATAAAATTGATATGCTGCATGGTCGGCCGGATCAGAAGGATTGTCCACTAAAACGAACCAATCCTTATCATAATCCGGAAACTTAGTTACCTCTTCTTTTTGGCATGATGTACAAAAAATCACAAGAGCCAGAGTTATTATACTTAATCTTTTCATATCTTAATATTTAATCAGGTTACGTGTTTTCCGTTCCAAATTTTTAATAGAACCCCTGTTATATGATATTACATAGTCGGGAACAGGGACTACCCATGCAGCTTTATCCTTATCATAAGATTCCAATTCAAAATACCCTGTCAGGTAATTCATTTTTGAATTTTCATCGTATGAGTATGATGGGTGGCGAATAACAAAGTTTTTGTCGAGTGGATACTTGCTGTTTACTGCATAACGACGCAGATCAAACCAACGGTGTCCTTCAAAGCAGAGTTCACGACGTCTTTCATCACGAATAAATGAAACCAGTTCACTTTCTGTTGAAGGTACATCACTCATTGCTCCAGAAGCAAAGCGTTTTATGCGTAACTTATTTAGAGCCTGGCGTGCATCCTCGGTTCTTCCAAGCATAGCTAAAGCCTCAGCGCGGTTTAAGATAACCTCTGGATATCTGATTGCAAAGACTGATGATACAACCTCAGGATCATTGTAGGTTTTCCAAGTTGTATATTTCCCGGGGATAGGTGCCCTGTTTTTAGCTGAAGCATAAAAGAATTTAGTCATTCGCAGATCACCTGGCTGATATTTGTCCATCAAGTTGTTGGAAGCCTTGAAGGCAGATACGCGGTTATCATTGCCATTCCATGCAGAGAGCGAATCGTTCATGAAAACGACCGGGATTTCATTACCACTGACAGTAAATATTGTCTCAGTTGAAGAGTAGAACGTTGAACTGGATTTGGGTGCTACAGCATTAAGGTCTAGAAGGGCATAGCTCATTTTGTCGATCTCTTCTGCTGCCTTGATGGCTTCATCATATCTTTCCATATACAGGTAGACACGACTTTGAAAAGCCCTGACGGCACCAATCCCTACACGAATCTTTTTATCAGGTGTATATCCCTCCAAGTTAGTGGCAGCCTGTTCCAGGTCAGAGATAATTTGGTTGTACACCTCTTCATTAGTTGCACGTGAAAAATATTTTACCTCAACTACCTCGGTTGTTTTTAATGGAACCCCAAAATCTGATGAAGCCGTTGCCATAGAGTAGGGCAGTCCATATATATTGTTCAGGTAGAAATAATAAAAGGCACGCAGGAAATATGCTTCGCCGGTTATGTGTGATAACAATACTTTATCTATCCCCTTTTTATCTGATAGTTGTGTTGCCTGAAAGATAATTGAGTTGAGGGCTCCTATTTTTTTATACATTTTTTCCCATTGGGTATCTTCCCACTTTTTCGAAAAAACATCCATAAATGGAGAGTTAGACCAGTTATGTAATCCACTTAATTTATAGAGCGGGGTTTCCTGGTCAACGGCAACATTGTCCCAAACAAAAACCTCGGCATCATCATCCATTACATGAAGCCACGGATAGTTGTAGCTACTAACCAATCCTTCGAGATTAACTTTACTCATAGTGGCTTGATTATATACAGATAGTGATGGAGTATTGAGAAAAGCTTCGCCAATCATAAGATATTCGAGATCTTGGGCTGTTTCGCAATACCTTAAATCCGTCGAGTATTCTTCCAGAAAATTGCTGCATGATGTCAATAAGATTGACACAAGAATATATAATGTAAATTTCTTCATATCAGACAAACCTTTATAATGTGAAATTGATATTTAGTGAAAATGTTGGTCGTTCAGAGAGGTTGATGTTAGGTGTAGAACCGGATTGTGTCGGATCCTGGCCTTTCAGTCTTTTATTACAGATCGTGAATAAATTTGTGCCAGAAAGGCTTATATATGCAGACTGCACACCCATTTTCTTCGCAATGTTCTCTGCTATATTGTAACGGAATGACAGGGATTGCAGTTTCAGATAGTCTCCACTTACTACACGCAGGTTTGAATTGTCGTACATATCGTACACTGTCCCTCCGAAAGAATATTGAGTTGCAGGATAAACATTCCACCATGGAGAGTTTACTGTATTGCTTGCACTCAATCCCGGAATATCAGTATATGCCTCATCTCCCGGTTTTCTCCAACGTTTTGTGAACTCCTTACGTAAGTTCTGCTGAGGATAAATTATATTTGAGGCATATCCTGAACAAATTTTCATAAGTCTTATTTTGTTGCCCAAAGAGTAGGTCAGATTAAATGACAAACCAAAATTACGGTAGCCGAAGTAGTTTGATATACCACCCTGGATATACGGCTCACGTGTTCCAGATTCCTCCATAACAGCCATATATACATCCTCACGTTTCATCTGTGAGTATTTCAACATATATTCTGCAGATAATTCATTCTCCGACCCATAAAAAACAGGAGAGCCATCTACAGGACTTAGTCCTTTGTATCGATAGGAGTAGAAGGTGCTTATTGGTTTACCGGCCAACTCAATATTTCCGCTCAGGAAATCATTGTATGTCACCTCATCACGCAAAATGTGGGTCTTATTATTTATAGCACGATTCAATACTTTATTCAATACCTGACCTATTTGGGGATCAACTCGCCACACAAACCCACGGGAAGAGCCTCCAAGATTTGCGTTATCTATCGGAGTGAAACTAAGAGCCAATTCAAAACCCTGGTTTTCAAGAGTACCACCATTGACTACATATTGATTTATACCGTTGATTTCAGATATTGTTTTTGTAAGAAAGGCATCGCGGGTATGCTTATAAAAATATGAGACTGAACCTCTTACTTTATTTTGAAATAAAGCAAAATCAACAGAAAGGTTGCTTGAGGAAGTTCGTTCCCACCTCAAATCCGGGTTTGGATATTTTGATATAGTTGCATATCCTGAATTAAATATTGGATTGTTAAGAGTTGACATCTGCATGATCATGCGAGAAGTTTGTCCCGGCAGCATATTACCCTGCCATCCCCAAGATGCACGCATGGCTATATCATCAATCCATGAAACCTCTTTCAACAGATCTTTTTTCATATTCCAACGCCCTGATACAGCCCATATCGGCATAAACTCACTATTTGCCCTGGAACCGAACAGATTAGATTGCTCACCTCTAATATGCACATTGAATATATATCTGTCTTTCCACCCGTATCCGGCTGTGGCATACCATGACAATTCATTGTTGAGTTGGCGTGTATTGATGCCGAGCGCTTTCTTGGTCGACATCCATTGACTGTAATAGCCGCTGTATTTTGTAGGGACAGCATCGAAATACCCACCAAATTCATTGAAATAACCTCTGCGTGTAAGATCAAATGCTTTATTCTCGTTAGATTTTACCTCAATACCAGCTGAAGCGGATACCAGGTGACTCTGATGTGTTCCGAACAATTTAGAGTAATTTGCCTGTAATCTGGCTGTATAACTATGATTAGTGCTCTCATTACGGCTAAATTCCCCGCCTACCGGACATTGATCCCAACGCTCCGTTTGGTCTCCTCTCAAGTTGAATACATAATATGAGTTTTTGGTATAATATGTTTCTCTTGTATTGTTTGTGATACCATATGAGAGCAACCCGTCAATATTCAAAGATGGTAGTACGTTATAGCGAATCTGGGTACGCATGTTCAATCCGTTTCCTGTGGATGAATCCTCACAATTATTAATCTCATTCATAATATTATAATTATAAATAATCATTCCTGTTGTATTCGCTTTGGGATAGTAAAAAGGACTCCCATCTTCATTATATGCAGGCATCGTCCTACTCATATTGTATGCATAGTTCATAATACCCAAATCTGCAGGAATATAGACTCTTTCAGAATAGTTTCCCAATAAGGAGAACTGAACATTGAACTTGTCGTAATTTGCTGTTACATTAAGTGTTGTTGAGTACCTGTTACTCTTTTCGTTTTTTATAACTCCATTCTCATTAGAGTAACCTAGTGATGCATAATACTTGATGTTGGCGGTTCCTCCCGAAAGGCTCAATGTATGGTTGTGTGAGATTGCATTTCTGCATAACATTCCAAGCCAATTGGTATTTATTGATGCATAGTAGTCACTCTGGCTCTTGAATTCAGCATAGGTGATTTTACCTCTGTAGTAATCTTGAAGGGCTTGCTCATAACCAGACCATTGAGATATATTGTTGTAGTACATCTTACGGTCCACAAGTTCTTTTGATACATCCATCCTCTCTGCAGAGTTCATCATATAGATAGAACGGTCGGAGTATTGAGGACGACGTGTGTATGTAGTTGTTCCGGAATATGAGATTGAAGGTCTCCCTGATTTACCTTTTTTTGTGGAGATTACAATAACACCATTACCTGCTTTTGCTCCATAAAGTGCAGTTGCTGAGGCATCTTTCAGTACATCGATTTGCTCAATGTCATCTGGGTTTAGACCGGAAATGGCATTTCCCAACAAATTTACAAAGTCAGGGTCGTTAATCTGCTGCGGATCTACATTTACCGGATCTGCTAAGACAATTCCGTCTAGAACCCAAAGTGGTTCGCGGTTTCCCAGAATAGTTGAAGTACCTCGTATACGTAATTTTGGAGCAGCACCGACCTGACCTGAATTTTTCATAAATATCATACCGGGAATACGTCCTTCAAGCATCTGGTCAAGGGTAGTTACTCCGGGGGTTTTAATATCATCCATTTTTATAGATGTGATGGCAGAGGTCAAGTGATTGCGGTTTATCGTCTGATAACCTGTAACTACAGCATCTTGCATAACCATCATATCTTCCTTCATTACAACATCTATTATTTCACGATTGTTACAAGGAACGAATTGTGACTCCATACCAATGAAGCTGAATTTCATGACACAATCCGGATTGGCCGATATAACATATTTACCCTGAGAGTCTGTCATAACACCGATAGCAGTTCCTGCTACAACAACATTAACTCCCGCCAGGGGCTCTTTTTCAGTATCAGTCACGTATCCTGATATGTTGATTTTTTTGCTATTGTTAACATTCTTGCGTCTGATTACAGCAACACCATCATGCCATATAATCTCTAGTCCCAGTGGATTAAGGACACGTCGTAAAAAGTTGTCAACAGTCTCATTTTCTGCAGTGATGGTTACAATAGTGCTGTTGTTAATCAAAGCCGCGTTATATACAAATTTAACTCCGGTACTTTTTTGTACAGATTCTAGTACGACACGGACATTTTCATTTTTAAAAATTCCCGAATATCTCTGGCTTTGAGCAAGAGAAGGTAATGCGAAGAAGCAAGTAAGGCAAAACGTTATGACAAAACATTTTGTTCTGGCACGACACAATAATGGCCTTAGATGAATGAAGTCAATTATTTTCATCTTGTTTTTTGTTAGGTGTAATAAAATAGGAACAGAAATTTGTCAATGAAATGATTTCAGAAGCGCGCATTCCTTTGGTCACTCGATTTTGACAATATTCCCGTTAATTTCATAGTTAAATTCTTGTGTAAGGCTCAGCAACTTCATGAATTCATCAATTGTTTGGAACCGGGAGCACTCACCGATAAACCTGATTTGTTTGTAGCCTTCATTACTATATATCACTTTCACGTCATATATTCTCTCAATATTTCGCATAACACTTTCCAGGTTGTCATCAAAATATATTAAACCATCTTTCCATGCTGTGAAGCGATGTGTATCAACAACATAAACTTTGAGTCCCTCTTCTGACTGGCATACCTGTTCACCCGGCTTAAGAGTGACTTCTGCAGATGCGTCTGCAAACTTAACTTTGCCTTTGACAAGTGTAACCAGAGTGGATTCGCCCTCATAACTCCTTATGTCGAATGAGGTACCTAATACAGTTACTGTTCCTGTCGGACATGTTACGCGAAACGGGCGACCATCTTTTGTTACATCAAAAAATGCCTGACCTTTTAATTCTATCTCTCTCGAATTTGTAAATCTGTTCGGAAACCGCAAAGAAGATTCGGAATTCATCAATACGGCGGTACCATCTTCCAGAGTTATTCTGTATTGTCTTCCCCGAGGGATTATTATTTCATTCATTTGCACAGCAGAGGAATTATCACTAATACCGCTGAGTTGAAGTGTGCTGTTATTTATTGTTGCCTTAACTCCTTGTACATTTATAGAGTTGCAGGTATCGGGTATTTCAATAATTTCTCCGCTGGCCAATTTTATGCGTGGTAGTGAATCAGAAAGGGCCGGGATAGCTGATTGCTGAGATATTGGAGACGGAGCCGGCCTATCTTGTTGCCAGATGAAAGGAATAATAATGCCAATCAGGATAGCAGCAGCTGCTGCTATAGACCACGACAAGCGGATAACCTTGTTTTTGCTCTTTTTGCGTGTCCGCTTCTGAAACACCAAATAGGCCTTTTCCTTATCATAAGAGTGATATCGCTTTAACTCAACAGATGCATCTCCTCTATGATAAAGTTCCCTTACCTCCTCCAATTGTTTTACAGTTTGGTCTTCATCATTAATAATTGATTGAAGAGCATTGTAAAATCTAGTTTCTTCTGACATTCTTTCGTAGTGTTTAGTGATAATATGAAAAAAGCGAATAAAAGTATTATCCGAAATGAAAAAAAAGAGAAAAAAAACTCTCTTTTTAGAGAAGAAAAATTAAAGGGGTATTTTTAGTATTACGTCTAAGAGCTTCCAAGGCTTTTGATTTCTGTCCTTTAACGGTGTTGGGGCTGATTTTAAGTAATTCCGCAATCTCTTTTCCAGATTTGCCGTCTATACTTAATAAAATTATTCTGCGTCTTTGTTCCGGCAGCTTCTGGATTTCTTCATACAAACGGCGGAACAACTCTTCTTTGACTGTTGCAGCAAAATCAGTATCACTCCAATTTTCAATAGTACTGTTAATCTCTGTTGATTCTTTGTTAGAACGCAGATAGCAGATAGAATTATTATATATGGCTTTGTACAGATATAATGTGAGGTGGCGTTTATTGTCAAATAAACTGGAAGATGTCCATATTTTTATAAGAGTCTCTTGAACTATATCTTCAGCAAGGGCGTGACTGCGAAGGAATTTTTCCGCATAGGCACATAAGGGAGCATAATAAAAATCAAAAAGGATACCCCAAGATTTTTCTTCCCTCTTATTGATTCCTGCGATAAATTCTTCCATTGTCAATTTCAGAAAATGAGAAATAACACAAATTGCCAATTACAAACTTATAAATTAATGTTTGAATTGACAAAATGGGAAAAAATGCAGAAAAGGAAGCCGCAGCTGATTATTTTGCAACTATCTCTATTTGATTGCCGTCCGGATCCAGAATCACACTTTCATAGTATCCGTCCCCGGTAACACGGGGGTATCCGGCAATAGTTACACCGTCTAGTTGCACTTGAGAAGTGAAGCTATCAACACTATCTCTTGAATCAACCATAATAGCAAAATGGGCTAATCCTGACACAGGAGGCTCTGGATTGCTCTTTATGCCGGTACGGGTCATAATCTCTATTCTTGCACCCTCTTCAAATGACAGAAAGTAAGATGCAAATTGCTTTGCGGGATTTTCATATCTGTCAGAGACCATACATCCGAAATGCTTAATATAGAAATCCTTGAGAAGTTCAAGATTCTCAGTCCAGATTGCGATATGTTCTATTTTCATATTAATATTGATTCCAGCTGCTAATTACTTCAGCCGGTTTTCTGTTTTTCTCGCGTCTCCCGGCGATTGAATAACCGACAGTAATCAACAGCGGAACGCGCTTCTTTCTTTCTACACCAAGCAATTTCTTTATCTTTTTCTCGTCAAACCAGCCTAGTATGCATGTACCAAGGCCGAGTTCGGCGGCCTGAAGGCAAAACTGGTTCACGGCTATGCCGATATCAATCAATGAATAATCCTTATTCTTGATTGCACTGCCAATGCGTGCCATCCCATTCATCTTCTCAAGGACTACAGCCACTATTACCGGTGCCTGGTGTGTAAATCTGTTCATTCCCAAACCGGAAGCGCTTGATGCAACCATCTCTTTAAGATTGTGTTCATCAATGACAATAAATTTCCATGGTTGAGAGTTATTGGCCGAAGGAGACAATCTTGTTGTCTCAATACATTGTATGATCTTCTCCTTTTCAACAGGCTTGTCTGAGTATTTCCTGTCGCTTTGCCTTATTTTGACTAGTTCTGAGAATTCCATTGTACCTCTTATAAAAAGTTTCTATGTGTTATCTTGCTTATTTCTTTTATCCAGAGTCTTGTGTAGTTTATCTTATAACTATCATTGTTGATGGAAAATCCAACTGGGAGGCCATACTTATGTAATAAAACAACCTTTGCGGAATCATCCAGAATATACTCTTTAATCGGAGTTGCAATGAAGATAGGGGCGAAATAGAACTTATCTTTTGTAAGAATTACTCTTCCTTCAATATTTCCTCCCGGATCAAGAAACGCACCCCAATCTGTGAGTATTTCATCTTTTAGTATTGAGTCATCAACCGTTATTCGTTTAATTTTCCTTTTGTAATCCATTTTATATAAAAAACCGAATAGTAATAATCCTAAAGTTAATCCTATTGAAATTGATATAATTATAAAAAGGGGGATATCCGGAATATCGTTAGTGAAAAAAGTAATAAATGAACAAAATATACCTAAAAGCATACCCTCAATTATAAATCTATTTTTAAAAGCCCATTGATTAGGAGTGGCAAGTGCTCTGTATATGTTCAAAAGATAAAGAAATATTAAGCATGACACAATAAGTCGAAGAGCTTTCATTACCGAGGAATCTCCACTTAATATCATAATTATGGACAATAAAATGACAGAAATAAATCTTATGATAAAATTAGGTGTGATATATTTATTTTTCATGCTTGATATATTTTTTTTTAAGCTTTATAGTCAATTATCAATAATTATACTGTATTTATTCAAAAGTCCATCGATGTTCAGACGTGAGAACCTTGCCTTTTTTATTCTGTTTTGTTCAGGATCAATCGAGAAGTTGTAAGCAGACCGGAAGTCGCACATTTCGAGAATTGTGTTGTCGAATATCGAGCCCGACAAGTTGCAGTTTTCAAAGACGCTGCCCGAAAGATCACATTCGGAAAAGTCGCTCTCTTTTAATTGGCAATTGTTGAAAATGCTCTTCTTTAGCTTTTTCCTGAAGAAGACGGATTGATCAAGAACACATTTGTTAAATGAAAAAGAGAGTCCGAAATCGTTGCACTGGTCAAAATGGAGTCCGATCATTTTGCAACCTGTGAATCTGACGTCCCTGAATACGGTACTTATCAGTTTTACAAGGCTCAGGTTACTTTCAACGAACTCACAGTCAGTAAAAGAGAAATTTGAAAAATCACACTCTGAAAAATCGCAGTCAGTAAAACGACAAGCCTCATACTCCCCGGAGGGTAACCCTATAATCCTGAAGTCTGTCTTTTCAAAGCTTTTATCAGCTACATAATTACTATTCATAATAGCAAAGATAATATCTCAATTGGTTTTTATCCAATATATTGACGTTTTTGAGCAGTGAATTATCCAAATTCGGAAAATATAGTACATTTAAGCAAAAAATAATGTCTGTTTCCTGGAATTTATGGCATGGTTGCCAGAAGATAAGCCCCGGCTGTAAGTATTGTTATGTTTACAGGCAGGATGAACAGCATGGAAAAGTGAGTAGTGTTGTAACTAAAACCGCTAATTTTAATCTCCCTGTTAAGCGGAAACGGGATAAAAGTTACAGGATTCCACCAGGGGAGATGGTATACACCTGTTTTACATCTGATTTTTTTGTGGAGGGAGCGGATGAATGGAGAAAGGAAGCCTGGAATATGATAAAAGAGAGGTCGGATCTGTTGTTCTTCATAATTACAAAGCGGGTTGACCGGTTTTATGTCTCTCTTCCGGATGATTGGGGAGATGGGTATGAAAATGTTGCTATAGCATGCACTGTAGAGAATCAGGCAATGGCGGACTATCGGTTGCCTATCTATACAAAACTTCCGATTAGACATAAGCTGATTGTGTGTGCACCTTTGTTGGAGGCAATTAATCTCAGGGAATACCTGAATCCCGGCAGAATCGAGGAAGTTTCGGCAGGAGGGGAGTCAGGTAATGATGCCAGAATTTGTGACTATAAATGGATTCTTGACATCAGACAACAATGTGTTGAGGCAGATGTTCCATTCTGGTTTCACCAGACCGGAGCAAGATTTCTAAAAGATGGCAAGCTATTCAGGATTATGAGAAAGTTTCAACACTCTCAGGCGCGAAAAGCCGGAATAAACTTTAAGGTCACCAGAATGTTGTGAATTATACAGTTTTTATATATATTAGATTCAATAAATAAGGAGCTGATATGAAACCTAAATGGATTGAATACAAGATTCCTGTTATATATTTCATGATTGGTATATCGTGGATCTATTTCTCAGATACTTTTTTCGGGGCGATAGCCAAGACTGAGCAAAATCTTATTTTATTTAATGTTATAAAGGGTTTTGCCTATGTAATCATAACTTCTTTTCTCCTTTATTTTCTGCTTAAAGGTTATGTAAAAAAGAATAAAAAAGCAGATGATACAATAAAACAAAGGAATATTGAGCTGGAGGAGCAAAATCAGGTACTTATAAAGCTTAAACAAAAAGCGGAGGAGAATGACCGATTGAAAACTGCTTTCCTTCAAAACATGAGTCACGAAATACGTACACCCATGAATGCTATTATGGGTTTCTGTGACCTTTTACCAGAATATTTTGAGGATAAGGAAAAACTGGAGCATTTCTCTGGTATAATTAATCAGAGATGCCGGGATCTTGTTATTATTATAGATGATATTCTTGATATAGCTAAAATCGAATCGGGGCAATTACCTGTTAAGTACGAGGAGTGTGATCCTAAGTCTTTGTTTCAGGATTTATATGCGATGTTCAAAGCTCAGCAAAAGAGACAAGGCAAAGATCATATAGCTTTTGAATATAAATTAGAGTGTGATAATTGCCAAAATGTATTTATTACTGATACAGTAAAACTAAGACAAATCCTTACAAATCTTATTGGAAACTCGCTGAAATTCACAGATGAGGGTTATATCCGCTTCGGCTGCCGACAGGATAGCCCGGACTTACTTACGTTTTATATTGAAGACACTGGCCCTGGAATACCTTCCGACAAGCAGAAAATCGTATTTGAGAGATTTGTCCAGATAAGTCCTCATCCGAATCGTCTATACGGAGGAACCGGTCTGGGACTTTCAATTGTTAAGGGACTTGTCGATTTACTCGGCGGGAAGATAGAACTTAACTCTGTCCCGGAAGTGGGTACGACATTCCTAATAAGGATCCCTTTTCATCCGACTAATCCATAACCACAGGAGGTGCCAGGGGAACAAAGTGCACAGGTGGTACAAAAGGAGCTTTTGTTGTGATCCTGTTTATGGCATCATATTGGATGAAGTTGTTATATAAATATTCATCTCCGGAAAATTCCAGGATTCTTCTATATATCTCAAGTCTGGATGGAGCATTGAAATCTCCGACATTATAACGCATTATACTGTTTTCTGATGGTCTGTATACACCAAGCTGATAAGTTGCCCCACCTTCGAAAATTCCTACAGTTGTAGAATACAGAATATCATTTAAAAAAGAGGCCCATTTCACTTTCTGAGCATCTTTAGTAAAATCAATATTACTCCACCATTGCATTGTATAGTAATCATCCCTGTAACTTTTAACCAGACTTGCCTTGATTGTGCCATTATATGAATATTCATCCGCAAGTTTGCCAAAACCGTGTCCTACTGCTTCATGGTGAATTATCTGCGAAAACTGCTCCTTGTCATATCCTACATAAGGGCAATACGATACAGAAGAATTGTCTGCATACATATAACAAGTCCCGGCATATTTCGGGTCATTGAGGATGGTAATAATTGTTGTGTTTGATAAATCATTTAAAGAAGGAACCTTCAATGCATATTGTTTGCATTTTGTATTATCCCCTCCAACTAGAGCACCATCTCCGTATTGTGTCGAGAACACGCTCTCTCTAAAACTTCCTATACCCTCATTTTTCGAAACAGCTTTTACGCAATATACATTAAATCTGTTACGGAAACTTTTAACCGGTTCTACATTAAAAAATGCCTCCATGGCATCTTTTGCCCAGGTCTCATATTTCCCGCCGGATGTCATATCCTTGTCTACAAAACCGTCTCCCAATATGACTATATTTATCCCTGTTCCAATTGTTGCCCTTTGAAGAGTAACTACCGCCCCATCCTTTGAATAATCGGTAGATTCGTACATATTATCTGGGGCTCCCAACAATGACGCAATAAACTCAGGTAGCTTACTCCTGTCTTCTGTATAGCCACGAACAAGAGTCCCATTTTTATCAACTACCATGACCGCCGGAGTTCCCAAACTTCCGAAAAAATAACTGTCATCCCACTTTGTAGTGCCATAGTTGTCAATATACTCTCCGGCATGCAACAGGTTTACGAAATTGTCCATTTTCTTCAGCCTTACATACTCCTTTATTTTATCTAGCTTTCCGTATTCAGATAGAATGCACGCATGATATGAGATGGCTCCCAATCCCTTGCTTCTGTATTTATTGACAAGATCTACGACAAGAGGGGTAAATGTATTAGACCAGACACAATCATAATCATAAAAATATAGGATTGTGTATTTATATGCAGATATAACATCGTATGCCTTAAATGGCTGAAGGTTGAAATCTTTGTTCTGATGATTTTGAATCTTGGCATATTCTGCCGGAGGATAAATGGTATAATCAGTTTGATTAATTACATAATCCATCAATAAGGGCCAATTTGTCATCTTGAGCAGTGACAGCGGCAGAGGAGCTGTCAATAAGTTGTATGTAAGGTTCAGATTTGATAATGGCAATAACCCGATATTATCCGGAATTTTACCCGTAATTCTATTATTGTATAATGATAATGTTGTAAGCTTGGTTAAACCGCATATTTCTGCCGGAATCACCCCTGTTAGGGAGTTCCTGCTTAAATCCAGAGCAGTCAATTCTTTGAAGTTGCCAATTTTTGAAGATATCTCTCCTGTGAATTTGTTTGAACGCAGGTTTATAATAGTTAATCCCTGAATTTTTGATATAGTATCAATTAAAGCGCCTATATCACCACTTATGTTGTTGTTAAACAGGTTTAGAGAAGACAAGTTGTTTAATCTCCCCAGTGATTCGGGTATATAACCTGATAGATTGTTGTTATATAAGTTCAGATAAATTCTATTGTCACCACTGGCATCTACACCGTACCACTCACTAATCGGCAGAGAACTGCCCCAATTACTTTTATCTTTCCAGTTATCTCCGCCGGTGGCATCATAGAAATCCATGAGCAGCTTTTTAGTCCCATCCTGAGAAATGTATAGAGTGTCTCTCAGTTCACCTTTTCCCTTAAATATGATTATCGCTTCTCTGTCAAAATCCGTATTTGCAGTTGTTTTAAAATTGACGGAAGTGTCCCTAAGTCCTTTTGTCTCTACAACAGATAACCATTGTGAAGCTGATGAGGGAATTTCACAGGTAAAACTTGTATTGGTCTTTATCCTTACCGAGAAGTTTTCACCACAGCAGGAGAGCTTATCTATATGGTTTGAGCCCAGTATAAAAGCGTTTTTTTGAGATTGTCTGACAATAAGAGTGTCTGATAGAGAGGAATTCTTGTCTTTTATTATAATTTTAGCACTACGGAAGTCATAATCAGTATTTTTATCTATACTGAATGAGATTTTATCAACCCGTGACACTTTTGAGTCCACTTTTCTAATCCACGTAGCCTCTGTTGGAATATTTATTACATACTCAATATTTGATTTCAGCTCTACTTCTAAAATTGATGCATCACAAGTGCATTCATATTCTCTTTTACTCAGAATAAGTGCATTTTTTTGAGTCTGATATATATGTACGGTGTCTTTTAATTCCGCACTGGCGAAAACAATTATACCGCTTCTTGAACCCTCAATATCTCCTTCTTCTATTTGAAACATCTCTTTTTTTGATGACAGTCCCTTCGTTTTTGAATCTATCTTCGATATCCAGGATGAGCATTCGTGTGGTATTAATACACTATAATCAACATTGGCCTGCAGTTCAATCTGAATTTCACCTCCTGAACCATCTATCTCAAACTTCTCCTTTGTCAGGATTATCGCATTTTTTTTCTTCTGTGTCACTGTCAGAAGTTTGCTGTTTTCTCCAGATGTGACTTTTATATAGGTGTTCCTGTCGTCAAATGAGCTGTTCTGTTCGGAAATTGTAACTGTCACAGTTGTAGTTCCCGCATTTCCGTTCTTCGGAGAAGCCTGACACCATGAAGGGGCTGACTTTGTGTCAGATAGAGAGAGACTCCATACAGCATCAGATGTAATAGTAAAAGTTTTAGTCTCAGAACCTGAGGCAGAAACCAAGATGTCTGTTTCAGAAATACTTAAATTAGAATTATCAGGAGTATCAGGATTACCGGGATCTTTACTGCAAGAGGTTAATGATAAGAAGATAATCAACAAAAGGTTTGTTGCAATATTTTTCATTATAAGTTTTGAGTGTATTTCAGTGATGTTTCAAAGATACACTTTCAACTCCTTAATAACAAATGTTTTCTAAGCTTATTTTATATTTTTATGGCGAAATGGTGAAAAAGTTTCATCATCACATGGTCTGACGGTTGATCCAATATTTGGTAAAATTAGCATCAAACGGAATACGGGTAACTCTTAAAAATTCGGTTCAATAAATTTATAACCGCTCTCAAGCAACCTCTTCGGATATACTTTTGCCCCCTCAGTAAGTAGTATGTGGGATTTGCCGAATATTATGCGGAGAAGGAATTCGGGAATTACAAACGGAATGAGTGCATTGTACCTTTTAGATAGGATTCTTGTAATTTCCCGATTTGTTGTAATCTCAGGAGAGGTCAGGTTAAAAATTCCTTCCATTGAATTATTCTCAATAATATATAGAATAGAACCTATAACATCTTTTAGTGAGATCCATGAGAACGGCTGATTCCCGGAGGCTATTCTGGTCGCAATTTTCATTCTGAAAGGCAGCACAAGTATGGGAAAAGCGCCGCCGGATTTGTCAATGACCACGCCGAGCCTGGTAATGGCAACCCTGGAGACCGGGGTCGCTTTTAAGGCCTCTCTTTCCCAATCATTGCAAACTTTAGATAGGAATGTGTCAGGTTTGGTCGTAGAGTCTTCATCGAATAGTTGAGGCTCAGGATGCGAACCATTTGTGCTTGGGTATATTCCTGTGGCTGAAACTGATATTAACAGGGGAGGGGCATCTGTGCCACATTCAAGAAATGCAGATGCGATTCTTCCGGTTGTCAGGATACGGCTATTGTATATCTCTTTTCGGTTTTTGGTATTCCACCGGCAGTTAATATTTTTTCCTGCCAGGTTTATTACAACATCGCACTCTTTAAGCTCCACTACTGTAAAATCACGTCTGAGAGCAATAACCCGGAACCCATTTTCAATCAGTGCTTCAGAGATTGCTTTCCCCAGAAATCCGGAAGCACCTCTTATCCCGACGACTTTACTCTCTGACTTAATCTTTGTCTCCACCTCTGCTATTGTTGAATCTATAATAAATTTAAAGTAAGGCCGTCATAAGCTTGGCTGATTCCTTCCGGGAGCTCCTTTTCAAGCTCACTGTATACAGGCATTTGATGTGAAAGATGGGTTAGAAAGCTCCTTTTGGCTCCGACAAGTTGTGCAAATGCAATGGCTTCACTCAATGAGAAGTGTGAAATATGTCTTTGTTTTCTTACTGTGTTTACAACAAGAACATCCAATCCCTTAAGTTTTACAAGCTCGGACTCATCAACCCTGTTTGCGTCGGTAATATATGCTATGTTGTTTATACGATACCCTAAAATAGGCAATTTATAATGAAGAACCCGGATGGGTATGACAGATACTCTTTTTGACGGATCAGACCTGCTGACAACTTCAAAAGGATTTTCATCAATTACCCGGATGTCAAATTCAGGGGCTCCGGGATACTTATATTCAGTAAAAGCGTATGAATACTCCATTTCGAGGGATTTTCTCACCCGCTCCTCACAATATATAGGCAGAGCCTTCTTGGTCAGGAAATTGATTGCTCTTACATCATCCAGACCTCCTGTGTGGTCTTTGTGTTCATGTGTTATCAGTATGGCATCCAGATTATCCACTCCCTCTCTTAGGAGCTGTTGCCTGAAATCCGGACCGGCATCTATAAGTATCTTCAAACCCTGGTGTTCAATAAGAGCTGAAGATCGGAGTCTCTTATCCTTTTGATCAGAGGAGCTGCATACAGGACAATGACAACCGATAACCGGTATTCCTTGAGAAGTCCCTGTGCCTAAAAAGGTAAGCTTAGTTTCGTTACATGTTTCCATACTTTAAAGATAGGAAAAAGTTCCTACCTTTGTCAAAATTGAATTTTGAAAGGAATTTTATACTTGATACCTTCACCTTTGGGTGATAGCGAGATAGAAGAGGTTATCCCGCAGGGAGTTGTGAGCCGGATACAGCATCTCAGATACTTTGTTGTGGAGGAGGTGAGGACTGCCCGCAGATATCTCTCTAAGTGCGGATTTAAAGGAAAAATAGACACACTTACATTCTTTGAACTTAATGAGCATACCGATCCATCTTTGGTGCAAGGATATCTTAAACCGCTTAAAGACGGAGAAGATATCGGACTCATAAGTGAGGCAGGCTTGCCAGCAGTGGCAGATCCGGGTGCAATTTTTGTCAAAGCAGCCCACAATGCAGGAATACGGGTTGTACCTTTTGTCGGCCCCTCCTCTTTGATGATGGCACTAATGGCTTCCGGAATGAACGGGCAATCATTTGCTTTTGTGGGCTATATCCCGGTTAAACCTGAGGAGAGGAGAGCAGAGATTAAACGTTTGGAAAAACTCTCTGTATCTACAGGCCAAAGCCAGATTATGATTGAGACACCATACAGAAACAACGCATTTTTGGCAGATCTGATACAAACATGCGCTCCGTCTAAAGCAATATGCATTGCCTCCTCAATAACAACTCCGGAAGAGTTTATAAAGACGTTGACTGCATCTGAATGGAAAAAAGAGAGGGTTGATTTGAACAAAAAACCTTGTGTTTTTATTATATAAGATTGAAAATTTTAGACACGGACAAATAATGCCAGATACAAATAATTATATTGAACTTGCCGGGATGGAGTTCTTCTCATATCACGGACATTACGACGAAGAGCAAATTGTGGGAAACCGGTTTGTGGTTGATTTAAAGATAAATGCCGATTTTTCCAGGGCAAGTGTGAGTGACGATCTTTTTGATACGGTTGATTATCAGGAGTTATATGCAATTGTTGCGGAAGAGATGGCAATATCGTCAAAGCTTCTTGAGAGTGTTGCAAAGCGAATTATTGAAAGGCTTAAGAAAAGGTATCCTCAGGTAACCGGGGCAACCCTTACCATTTCAAAGCTCAATCCGGCCCTTGGAGGGCAGGTCGGAGCTGCGAGAATTGTATTGTCATATTAAAGAGATGAACAAAGATCTGAAATTGTCCCTTCCGGAAAAAGAGTCTGACGGGAAAAGGGTAGCCTTTATGACTCTGGGGTGCAAACTGAATTATTCTGAGACATCATCCATCGCCAGAGTATTTGTGAAAAATGGCTATGTAAAGGTGCCTGCCTCACACTCTGCCGATATATATGTAATAAACACCTGTTCTGTCACAGAGCATGCTGACAAGAAGTGCAGAGGCGCCATCAGAAAACTCCACAGGCAAAATCCCGATGCAATAGTGGCTGTTACAGGTTGCTATGCTCAGCTAAAACCTGACGATATTCTGGGTATAGAAGGAGTGGATATTGTTTTGGGAGCAGATCAGAAAGAAAACCTCTTCATGAAGGTCTCTCAGTTGCATGGAGTCAAGGCCGGGAAAGAAGAGGGCGGAGGAAGAGCGTACTCATGTGCAATCTCAGAGGTGGAGACGATATTTCCTGCGTATTCTTCAGACGAGAGAACACGCTCTTTTTTAAAAGTCCAGGATGGTTGTGACTATCATTGTTCGTATTGTACAATTCCTCTGGCAAGAGGCAAAAGCAGGAATCTTTCTGTGGATTTCCTTATCAAAGAGGCCGGAGAGATTGCTGCGAAGGGGATTAAGGAGGTTGTGCTTACAGGTGTCAATACTGGAGATTTTGGAAAGAGTACCGGGGAGAGTTTTCTGGATTTGCTGAAAGGTCTTGAAAAGGTTGAGGGAATTGAACGTTACAGAATATCCTCAATTGAACCCAATCTGCTAACAGAAGAGATTCTGGCATGGATTGCCCAAAGTGGAAAATTTCTGCACCACTTTCATATACCACTTCAAGCCGGTTCAGATAAAATTCTCGCTTTGATGCGCAGAAGATATAACACAACTCTTTTCAGGGATAAGATTTCAAGAATAAGGCACTACATGCCGGATTCATTTATCGGGATTGATGTAATTGTAGGTTTTCCTGGAGAGGGTGAAGCTGAATTTGAGGAGTGCAGGTCTTTTTTGGAAGAGTTAAGACCGGCTTTTATTCATATATTCCCCTATTCAAGGAGAGCCAATACACCGGCGGCTGGGATGGAAAATCAGGTTGATGAACAGATCAAACACTCCAGGGTTCTGATGCTTGAAACTCTTTGCGAGAGGCTTCATGCAGAATTTATTGACTCAATGAAAGGTAAGCGTGAGTATGTGCTTTTTGAAAGCACCCGAAAAGGCGGGATGATGTATGGCTTTACGAGAAATTACATTAAGGTTGAGAGACCTTATGACAGAACACTTATCGGAGAGATTTCCGAGGTTATTCTTTAGTAGCCTTCTTCTTTTTTCTGCTTCCTAAAATGCTGTTAATCAGTTCTCTGAAGGTGGTAAACTCCTCTTGGTAAACGAGGCCGCCTCCGTTGCGCTGGCTGTTGTCAAGATAGTTTGAAAACTGGTCTGCTGAGTGTGAAAATAGTTTCAATCTGAAACGCCCTTTGTCATCCAGCTTTATCTCCGCATCGAAATCTCCCACAACATCACTTGTACTGTTGGTGTATCTTGCATTCCCGATATTACCATTGATAATTACCCGGTTGTTGAATAGCTGGGCTGAAACGGCTGCATCAAATATGTCTCTTCCGTTTTGTCCCGGCTGATAATTAAAACTCAGGTCAACAGGAATATCCAGTTGGTTGAATATTTTATTAATCTGATTTGACAAAACCTCGGTTGCATTTGAATATAGAAGGGTAGAGTTGTTGACAATACTAGATTGTATATCCGGAATAAAACTGTTGGAGACCAAAACGGACATTACTTGTTTTATCGTTTTATCTTCTGTGTTTAGGGCTGCATCAACTCTTGACTTTGTGAGAGGATCCAGGTCCGGAATATCTATGCCGAAAGATAGGTTCGGATTCATCAAAGGACCTGTCATCTTAATGAGGCAATCAACAGTTCTTCTGCTGCTGACGGAACTTGTGTCAGAAATAAGGGTGTTAATTGCTGTCTTGGTTCTGTAGTTTGCAGTCAGATTCAGGGTCGTCTTGGCTATATCTCCGTTAAAGCCGATGCTGCCACCTTGTTGAATGGTAAAATCACGATTAAATAATCCTTGAAGTACAAACTTATAAGACCCTCTGTCGATTAGATAGTCTCCCTGAATATTGAAAACCTCTTTCGCAGGCCGGATGTCCATACTTATCAGACCACTTCCGTAACCCTTTATAACATCTCCGACGGATTTGTCTATCTCTATAAACATAGCTGCTTCAGGCGTTATGTTTACTTTAAGCTGAACATTCATTTCGGTAGATGACACCTTCTTCTTCTCGGAATCTTTTTGGGTGGTTATCTTATCTGCGGTAAAGGTACTGTTTTGAATAAAACTCAAAAGGTTTGAATTTACAGCTTCGGATGTATTTGCTAATGGTATGTGTATCTCTGTATTTTTATTTGAAGAGGCAGAGATATCCATTGTTATTTTTTTAAGGTTACCGTTGAGGCTGAACAAACCGCTTCCGAAGGCCTTGCCGTAGAAGGTGCTGTTATCGATTTCCGTCAGGTTTATAACCTCCATATTGTTGAAGTTGATAAGCGTATTGAATCCCAGATTGCGGAAATGTTTGTATGTAAGCCCCCCTGTAACATGACCCACTGCACCGTATTGGTCTGAAATAACAGCATCTGCAAGTGTGAGTCCGTTGTCATGAAGTCTGGTCTTTCCATTTACAGTATACCTCACTTTGGTGAAATCAACAGTGAAAGAAAGATCTTTTACATAGGCGTTGTCACTTGTAAGTACAAGTTTGTCAATAGGCCCTTTGCAATTAATTTTGCCGTTAATTCCTCCGGTAAGGTTGGAGACTATACCGGTAAAAAACGGAGAGGCATAGCCGGGGTTTAGGTCGGTAAAGTTGCCGTCCACATCCAGGTATTTGCCCTTTGGAGTATAGGTCCCAAAAACCTCCATTGAACGTTTGCCATTTAATTCATTATAAACTAGCAGATCGAATTTTTTGTTGCTATTGTCCCAATTGCTTGAAAGATTGAGAATCCCGATGTCGCTCTTGGCAATAGAGACTCTTTCCCCTTTAAGATTCATTATTATCTGCGGATTGTGGTATAAATCGACCAAAGTTGTATTCCCGGAGAAAATTCCCGTAAAATCCATCTGTTTCTTCATGAAAACATTGAATGTGGATATGTCAAAATTGTTTACATGAAGGTCGAGTGAGGAGTTTTCCAGTGGTGATATGCTGCCGTCAAGAGCAACATACTGATTGTTGTTCTCAAGAAGAAAACCTTCAATATCTATGGTTTTTCCGTTTACTGCGATTTTTGATCTGGAGAGAGTCCAAAGTTGATTGTTTACAATCATCTTGGATGGATTTATGCAAATATCAAGAACCGGTATGTTAAGCAAAGAGTCACGTCTCACATTTGTCTTAGTGCTCAGCAGGATTCTGTTCTTGATATCACTGTCGTTTGAAAAGGCAGTGCGTACATTAACCGTGTCATTGGTGGCAGAAAGAACAACCCTATTACTGTCAAGTATGATATTCGATATATTTATCCCTGTGGATCTTATGTCTGATTCAATTTTCTCCTTACCTGAATCCAGTTTCATAAAAAGATTGCTGATATTGTACCCCTTGTAGCCCAGTTCCCCGGAAGTGAGCGTAATATTCAGATTGTCATTTTCATCAATGGCGGCATTTAGTGAGCTCTTGTCCGCAATCTTCAATCCCGGGAGGAGAAGTTCACTTATAGCTCTGGTGTCAAGTATATGTACATCTAGTTTGTAATGTTTGCTTTTATCGACATTAACGCTCCATTCTCTTTTAGCGAGAAGAGACGGTATATGTCTATAGACAGAAGTCCGGATAGCCTTTTCGATAAAACCTGTTATGAAGTCTGAACCGCTGTATGTGGCATTGGCAAAACCGGATTTCAGAGATATGTTGAAATTTTCCTGATTAGTGAGAGATTGGATAGAGATGTCGCCGATATTGAACTCTCCGTTCCTGTTTTTATATTCCATCGATCTTACACTTATCTTGCCCAATATCTCTCCATCCAGTTTTTGAGTGTAATTTGCCGTAGTTTTAAAACTGATTACGCTCAAACTGTCCCTTTTGTCCAGTTTTAGTGCGGCTAGGTCCGCGTAAGCAACATCTGCAAAGAAGTCATAATAGGAGTCTCTCTTTGCCGAACGTCCGAATATACCCTGAAATATAAAGTCCAGATTAGGATCATGACATATTACGCGGCCATCGAACCTCTTATCCACATAGCTGCCTACCGAATAAATATTACTGTATGGATATTTGTTGAATTCGAGTTTTTTTATCGAAATACTGTCAATATAAAATTTACTTCCTCCAAGGGCCTCATTCCTGATAAGTCCGCTTAGGGTACTCCTGAAAGTCGCTTTGCCAAGGCTTTTATTCCTTATAAAAGTACCGATGTTGAATTCCTGTGCTTGCAGTTTTCCCTGGAAATCCAGCCCCCTTTCCCGGGGATTTTGCCGTAACAACATATCCATATAGACATTTCCAATATTGGATGTGACTGTACCATTGGCGACAAAATCAGTAAACAGTCCGGCGAGTCTGCCTTTAAAACGATATCTCACAAAAGGGGAGAGCCCGGTAATATATTTTTCAGGTTTTCTGTCATTCAGGGAAGAGATTATCTTAGAAAGATCAGACGTCGTTGTAGAAGCGTCGTTTACATCCAGAAAGACCATTGTCTCCATTGATTTAGGAAGACCGGAAAGTCTTGCATTCAGATCAATGTGGGTAAGACCTGACTCTGATGTTATCTTAAGGCTGTCAGTTGTTATAGAAGATACAGGACCGGAAATCTTCCCGCTGGCGTAAAATGTCAGCTTGTTATTCTTAAGGGCAGGAGTAAGTTTTGATAACGTTGTAAAACTAATAAAAGCATTATCCAGAACGGTCTCCATCTGAACGCTGTCGACAAAATTTTTAAAGCTTTTTATGCCATTATACCGGAAGCTGAGATAGTTGGCTTTAAGTTCAGTGTTCCCGTCAAAAAAGTACAGCTCTTCTATATAGGTTTGTCTTCTCCCTACTTTAACACGGCCGTTAAGCTTTTCAACCTTGAATCCGCTCTTCTCGACAAATGCGAGATTCAGCAGGTCTCCCTCTAACATATTGTTACGGGTTCTTATGTTCCTGACAGACATCTCTGAGACATCACACGACAGATTCCTGAAACAAACATAATCTTTTCCGTAATCCGGAGCATTTGAGCTTGAATCCAGATAGGTGAATTTTATATCTCTTGCCCGGACTTCTCTGATAATAAGGTTTTTCGAGAAAAACCCGGAGGTGTCATTTATGTTTGTTCGTTTCAGATTAAAGCAATAATCGATGTTTGTTGACTTGTCCTTATAGGTTACAAGGTTGAATCTTCCATCATACAATGAAACTTTTTTTATCCTAAGTCTGTTTCTTAATAGCTCCTTGGCTGAAAAACTAACAGAGAGCTTATCGCAGCAAAGCAGCGTGTCTTTGTTGTTGTATGTGACAAGAACATCATTAATAATGATTTTATTGAAAAAAAGATAACATACTTTACCTATTGAAATATTTGAATTAAAACCTTTTGTGTAGTTATTTATCACCCTTTTAGCCACCTTTGTCTGGACTATCGGATCCTGCAATGCAATATACGCTGCTGTTGGTATCAGAATCAACACCAATAGAAGTCCAACGGCTATTTTTTTAATATGGTTGATAGATGAGTGTTTTAAAAGACAAATTTAATCAAATAAGTGGAGGAGATTGTTAAAAAAGAACCATTTTTGCAGAAGAAATATAGATATGGATATAACAATTTTAGGAATAGAGTCATCCTGTGATGATACATCGGCAGCAGTGCTGAAAAATGAAGTATTGCTCTCCAATGTTATGGCTGGACAGGAGGTTCACAGCAAGTACGGGGGAGTAATTCCGGAACTGGCATCCAGAGCTCATCAGCAGAATATTTTGCCTGTTGTTGACCGTGCTTTAAAACTGGCTGAAGTCACTTTAAATGATATTGATGCAATTGCATTCACAAGAGGCCCTGGTTTGCTGGGCTCTCTTCTGGTAGGAACATCATTTGCCAAAGGTTTGTCTCTTTCAACAGGAAAACCGCTGGTAGATGTAAATCATCTTCAGGGGCATCTGCTTTCTCCATTTATAAAGGAGGAAGGAAAGGATAAGGAACATCCGGGATTCCCTTTTTTGTCATTATTGGTGTCAGGAGGTCATACTCAGATTATTGTAGTTGAAGCACCCTTAAAATTTACTATAATCGGCCAAACAATAGATGATGCAGTAGGGGAGGCCTTTGATAAGTGTGCAAAGGTTCTGGGGCTTGGATATCCTGGCGGGCCTGTGGTGGACAGACACGCAAAATCGGGAAATGCAAAGGCTTTTAAATTCTCTAAACCAAAGGTTGCCGGACTTGATTACAGCTTTAGCGGAGTTAAAACGTCTCTCTTGTATTTTCTTAGGGACAGAATGGAGGAAAATCAGAATTTTATATCGGAAAACATTGATGATCTTTGTGCCTCATTCCAGTCTACACTTATAGATATACTTATGGATAAGCTGATATTAGCCGTAAAGAAGACAGGTATAAAAGAGGTTGCCTTAGGTGGAGGCGTCTCTGCAAACTCGGGACTTCGGGAAAGGGTTGTTACAGAAGGGATAAAAAGAGGATTCAAGGTATTTCTTCCGGAGTTCAAATTTACTACAGATAATGCAGCCATGATTGCTATGGCGGGTTACTATCATTTTAAATCAGGCCGGTTATCGGACTTAAGTGCTGTTCCGGTTTCAAGAGCCTTGGATTATAATGGAGGTATATAAAAATTCTAAGGCCGGCTAACGAATTTTAGCCGGCCTTTTTTTTGCCAATTATTTAGAACACATACCTAAATATCGGCTGGGGTTCAAAATATAACCCAAGCCTACGATTAGTGGCATCCGCTGCAGCCGGAGCAACCCCCGTCACCGCATGATGTTCCTGTCTCACCCCTCAGCCCATTTACTAATTCGGTTTCCGAGGCTTCACGGACAGCTACGACAATCCCTTTGAAATGAAGGTCTGCCCCTGCTAGTGGATGGTTGAAGTTCATTACAACAACGTCATCCTTGATTTCGTCAATGGAACCTTGAAGACGGTTGCCGTCAGAGTCCTGCATGGGAAGAATATTTCCTACTGTCAGCAGTCCCTCCTCAATCTTGCCGTCTACTTTAAATATGTCTTTCGGAAGTTCTATAATTGCATCCGGATTCTCTTCACCATATCCTTCAGAAGCTGTGAGAGTGAAATCAAAAGCATCACCTACAACTTTGTTGGAAACATTCTCCTCAAACTTAGGAAGAAGGTATCCGGTTCCAAAAATAAACTCGAGTGGTTTTTCTGATGTTACTGTTTCCATGACATCCCCTTCAACTTCAAGGGTATATGCGAGAGAAACAACTTTATTTGTGCCAATTTTCATCTGTGGTATAATTAAATGTTTGTTTTGTATGCAAAAATTGTGCTAAAATGGGCCGGAGTTAGCTAAAATCCGTTGAAATCTACGGAATTAAATGATAGTGTTGGTATTAGCCACCTGCTTGCCTTTCTCGCGTCATTTCCAATATCCCGAACAGAATTCCAGAGGGAGATTATGTTTCCTGTTACATTCATCTCTGAAACAGGATATAAAATAGAGCCATCCTCAAAGTAGAAGCCCTCTATCCCAAATGAAAAATCCCCTGTGGAACTATTTGTGTTACCTCCGTTAAAACCGGTTACGAAGATACCCTTTCCTGTATTTCTCAGAATATGTTCCAACTTATTCTCGTTTGACACACCTCTTTGTCCTGAAATTGAGCATACAGGCAGGGATGGAGATTCTACCGTTACAGGAATGCCTGTTTTCTTCGAATAATATGAATTCATAAAGTAAGTGCTGATTACTCCCTGATCTATGATGGGGCCTGGTTTAGTCGCTATGCCCTCAGAATCGAATAACCTGGAACCGAATTCCCCGGGAAGGTGGGCTTCATCATATATTTCCATTAGAGGAGAGAAAACCCTCTCTCCGAGTTTACCGTTGAGAAAAGAGTTATTTTGCTGGATATTTGCGCCGTTGAGGGCATTGATAATCGGAGAGACCAGTCTGCTGGAAATAGTGTTTTCAACCACCATATTATACTTCCCGCTTTTGATTTTTCTGGTCCCAAGCTTGTTTATGGCCCTTTCAAGAGCTTTTTCCCCGCATCCGCCTGTTTTTAGGTCGTTGAAGAAAAGAGAACTCTCATACCACCATCCCTCCGGTCTGGAATCGCCTTTTCCCTTAACGGAACATTCGGTGCTGACTGTGTAGTTTGTCTGGTTTGTTGTCCCGGAAAATCCCTGTGAATCAACAATCAGTGTGTGATCTTCATAATCCCCGTATTCGCTGTTCACATTAAGTAATCTCTTGTCTTTGCCAAGAATTTCGGCATTGCACATTCTGGCAATTTCTATCTTTTTTTCAGACGGTATTTCGGAAAACTCCGGGTCACATTGCTTAAGATCAGTTCCCCCTCCCTTATAACAGAGAGATGTATCCGGCAGGGATCTGTGTTTATCTTCGGTAAGTAATTTTGTTGTCTCAATGCTCTTAGCTATAAACCTTTCAAGTTCTGTTCTCTCCATTCTGTTTGTGGAGAAAGTGCCATATCTTCCATTAACATATAGTTGTAGGAATAATGAAGATCCGGTTGCCTGCTGCAATCTGTCCAGTTTGTCGTTTCTGAATGTATATGAGCTGTGTTTGGTCTTGTTGTATGTAATTCTGACAGCACCTGCGCCATGTTTTTCAGCTGCTTTCAGGGCAAAATGGATTGTTTCACTCTCATTCTCTTGTTTCATTGTTGTAATCCTCCTACTGTAAGTTTGTTGATAAGGACGGAAGGCATCCCGCAAGAGACTGGGCAATACTGCTCTTTCCCGCATGTCCAGGATCCATTGTCAATATATGAGTTGTCTGCCACAGCCACTATATCGGCAAGAGCTTTAGGCCCGTTGCCGATAATGTTTATATCCTTTATCGGCTTTGTTAATTTGCCGCTTTCAATCATGTATCCCGATTTTACAAAGAATGTAAAGTCCCCTGCGCCAATCTGAACCTGCCCGTTTGAAAAGTTGTCGACGAAAATGCCCTTTTTTACGGACGATATGATATCAGCTTCCTTGCTTTTACCATTAATCATATAAGTAGCTCTCATTCTCGGAAGCGGCATATATCTGAATGACTCTCTCCGACCGTTTCCTGTAGAGGCCGTTTTGTAATAAGAGGCACTTATCCTGTCGTGAAGGTATGAAGTAAGGTAGCCGTCGGTAACCATGTACGTTTTCTGTCCGGCTACACCCTCATCGTCAAAATTAACCGCTCCTCTGTTCCCTTGAACGGTTCCGTCATCAACAACGGAAATTTCAGAAGAGCATATTTTTTTTCCTAATTTGTCAGAAAAAATGGAAACATTTTGTCTGTTGAAATCGGCCTCAAAAGCATGTCCGATCGCCTCATGTAAAAGAATGCCCGAACCGCCGGCTCCCATTACTACCGACATCTCTCCCCCTTCCGGAACTCCTGCATCAAAAAGTATGGCTGTCCTGTTAACTGCCTCTTGCGCTATTTCGTCAATGAGGTTTTCTGTCAGAAATTCTGAACCCATCCTATAACTTCTTGAAGAACTTCCGTTCTCTACCCTTGATCCGTCTTGCATTATAACAGTGACAGACAGTGTTGCCATAGGTCTTTCGTCAGAACAAAGTGTCCCCAGAGAGTTGAAAAAAAGTATGCTGGTTGTCGAGTTGGTAAGTTTCGCAATAACTTTGTTAACTCTGTGATCCAAAGAGAATATTTTATCGTTCAGGGCTTTTATGAATGGAGCCCTTGATGTGACATCCGAGTCTTCCCATGATTTTAAAATAGGGTAGTGATTTTTAAAATCCATAGGTGTTATATCGGTGACAGGTATTCTTTTCTTGTTTCCTAGAGCTATAATAGATGCAGCCTTAGCGGCATTTGTCATCTCGTTCATGGTAGTTATCTCGGTATAGGCGTATCCTGTCTGATCTCCGGATATAACTCTTACCCCCATTCCATAATCTATATGCGAACCGGCCCCGTTAACTTCTCCATCCCTTAGTGTCAGTTCATCAACCGTTGAGTGTTCGAAAAAAAGGTCTGAGTACTCACCACCTTTCGAAAGAGCCGTATCTGTTAATATTTTCAATTCTTCTGTAGTAACGCCGAAAAGATGTAAGGATCTCTGAATGGATGTCATCGCTTGTTTTTATGCAAAGTAACCCAAAATAGAAATAAGTTACAAATTATAAATTTGGCATTTTTCCTAATATGGACTATATTTGCTAGGTTAATACTAACAGATTAAAGTGTTGAGAATAAATGGGGACATCTCTTTCGATGATGTCCGGAGAATTGTAATTGACGGGGAAAAAATAGAAATCGATAACTCTGTATATGAGGAAATAAACAAGAGTTATGATTTTCTTGAATCCTTCCGTAAAGATAAGGTGATTTATGGCATAAATACCGGTTTCGGCCCTATGGCCCAGTATCGGGTTGATGATGAATGCCTTTATGAACTTCAATACAACATAATTAGAAGCCACTCTGCAGGGTCTGGAAAGAATCTGCCTGATATTTATGTCAGAGCTGCTCTGCTGTCAAGACTGAATGCCTTTCTGAAAGGTTATTCAGGAGTACATAAGGAGTTGGTTGATCTTATGGTAAGTTTCATAAATCTTGAAATATACCCGGTAATTCCTGCTCATGGAAGTGTCGGTGCAAGTGGAGATTTAGTGCAAATGGCCCATATAGCACTTACTCTTATTGGAGAGGGAATGGTTCATCATAAAGGTGAGACAGTCGCCTCTGCAAAAGTGTTTGAGATATATAATCTGAAACCGTTGAGAATACATGTTCGGGAAGGCCTTGCACTTGCGAACGGGACAAGTATGATGACCGGTATTGGTCTTGTCAACCTTCACTACTCAAAGAAGCTTCTCAAATGGTCTCTGCTGTCATCCTTGATGATGAATGAGATAACCGGATCTTATGATGATTTTGTATCAGAGGAGCTAAACTCGGTTAAACCTCATTACGGACAGCAATTTATTGCCTCAGAATTAAGAAGGCTGATGGCAACATCCGGGAGGTTTAAGAAAAGAGAGGCAGAGTTGTACACGGGTAATAATAATGCTCCGGTATTTAAAGAAAAGGTACAGAGTTATTATTCTCTTAGATGTGTACCACAGATATTGGGCCCGGTATCAGATGAAATAGACAATGCTGCTAAAGTGCTTCTTAACGAGCTTAATAGCGCTAATGATAATCCTATTGTCGATTACAAATCATGTAACATATATCATGGCGGTAACTTTCATGGAGATTATGTAAGCTTTGAGATGGATAAACTCAAGATAGCCATAACAAAACTCACAATGCTTGCTGAGAGACAGCTGAATTACCTCTATCACGATAAGATAAATGGTATTCTGCCTCCATTTGTGAACCTGGGTGTCCTTGGCCTGAATTATGGAATGCAGGCGGCACAATTCACTGCTACCTCCACGACTGCTGAGTGTCAGACATTGTCAAACCCTATGTATGTACACAGTATTCCCAATAACAACGATAATCAGGACGTTGTAAGCATGGGGACAAACTCTGCCCTTATTGCTTCTACAATTATTGATAACTCGTTTGAGGTGCTCTCGATACTTTTTATTTCTATTTTACAAGCCGTTGATTTTCTGAAAATTCATAATGATCTTTCAGAGGAGAGTAAACTGGTGTATGGAGAAATGAGAAATCTTTGCCCTATCTTTGTAAATGATACTCCTAAGTACGGGGAGATAGCCTCAATAGTTAATTATTTAAAGAATAACTGAGATGAAGTATGCATTGGTGACCGGAGGAGGTAAGGGAATCGGACGTGCTGTATGTCTGAAGCTTGCTGAATTAGGGTACTCAATCGTCATTAATTACAACAGTAGTGAAAAAGAGGCATGTGAAGTTCAGGCGTCCGTTGTTGCTATGGGTGGATCGGCTTCTCTCCTCAGGTTTGATGTATCTGACAACTTGCAAGTTGCTGAGGCTATTAAAAAATGGAGGGAAGAGAACAGTGACGGATATATTGAGGTTCTTGTGAACAATGCCGGTATAAGAGATGACAATTTAATGCTATGGATGGAACCTGAGAGCTGGCATAAAGTGATCGGTGTCTCCTTGGACGGGATGTTCCATGTAACCAGATTATTGTTAAAGGATATGCTTGTCAAGAGATTTGGACGTGTTATAAATATTGTGTCATTGTCCGGGATAAAGGGTTTACCAGGTCAGACAAACTACTCTGCTGCAAAAGGAGGAGTTATAGCAGCAACCAAGGCTCTTGCCCAGGAAGTTGCCAAGAAGGGAGTGACGGTGAATGCTGTAGCCCCCGGTTTTATAAAAACAGATATGACTAAGGACCTTGATCAGGAGAGTCTCAAGCAGCAAATTCCTGCCGGGAGATTCGGGACTCCCGAAGAGGTGGCATCTTTAGTCGGATTCTTGGCATCAGGGGATTCCTCGTATATTACCGGAGAGGTTATTTCTATTAATGGAGGACTTTATACATAGAAATATGAAGAGAGTAGTGATTACGGGAATGGGAATTTATTCCTGCATCGGACAAGATCTGGATACAGTTAGGGACTCGCTCATGTCGGGCAGGTCCGGTATTATAGCAGATCCTTTGAGAGAGGAGATGGGGTTCAGATCATTCCTGACAGGTAGTCTGCCGGAGCCTAATCTAAGCAATATGCTGGACAGAAGAAAGAGGTTATGTATGTCTCAGGAGGCTGGCTATGCATATCTTGCGACATCATGGGCAATGGAGCAGGCAAAAATCGACAGTGATTTTCTGGCCAAAAATGAGGTCGGAATACTATACGGAAATGACAGCAGCGCACTTGCAGTCATTGAGGGGGTAGACATACTCAGGGAAAAGAAAAATACCACTTTGATAGGTTCCGGATCGGTTTTTCAATCTATGAACTCATCTGTAACAATGAACCTGTCTGTGATTTTTAAACTGAAAGGTATAAATCTTACAATAGCAGGAGCTTGTGCAAGTGGCTCTCATGCAATAGGTATGGGATTCATGATGATTCAATCAGGACTACAGGACTGTATTGTTTGCGGAGGTGCCCAGGAGGTCAATCCTTATGCAGTAGGCAGTTTTGACGGGTTAAGCGCTTTTTCCATGAAAAATACTTCTCCGAAAGAGGCCTCAAGACCTTTTGATGCTGACAGGGATGGTCTTGTACCTAGCGGAGGGGCTGCAACTTTGATTCTTGAGAGTTACGATTCTGCAGTAAAAAGAGGAGCACCTATTTTTGCCGAGATAAAATCCTATGGTTTTTCATCCAATGGTGATCACATCTCGGTTCCTAACGTTGACGGACCGAAAAGATCCATTCTGATGGCCATTAATAACAGTGACGTTGCTTTGGATCAGATTACATATGTCAATGCCCATGCAACATCAACACCGGTCGGAGACTATAATGAGGCGATGGCAATTTCTGAAGTATTCGGAGATTATAAACCGTATGTGGGTTCCACAAAGAGTATGACAGGTCATGAGATGTGGATGGCCGGAGCAAGTGAGGTGATATATTCTGTGCTTATGATGCAGAACTCGTTTATCGCCCCGACTATAAATTTTGAAAAACCTGATGAGGCCTCTTCAAAGTTGAATATAAACAATCAATGTGTGAGATTGCCTTTCGATACATGCCTCTCAAATTCATTCGGCTTTGGAGGAACAAACTCAACATTAATTATTAAGAAGTTATAGAGAAAATGATAGAACCTGAACTTATTGAAAAAATAAACAGAGTCCTTGCAGAGGAATTTGAGGTAGATCCGGCTATAATCAAGCCTGATGCAATGTTAATGGATACTTTGGACCTTGATAGTCTCGACCTTGTTGACATGGTTGTGCTTATAGAGCATAATTTCGGTTTTACTGTCAAAGCGAAAGATTTTGCGGAGATAAAAACCTTCATGGATTTTTATCAGTTCATTAATTCCAGAATGGATGGCTCAAAATGATACAAGAAACTGGAGCGGAAAATCAAGAGGTGGCATACTCGGATACCTTATTTTTATAAATATTATAAAGTGTCTTGGAGTTAGGACCGCCTATTTTCTTCTCTCTTTTGTTGTTATCTATTTTATACCTTTTGCACCGTCTGCGACACGCTCCATCTGGAAATTTTCAAGGAAGATACTCCGTCTGGGTTATCTTAAATCATCGGTTTTAATATACAAAAACTTCTACTCGCTTGGAAGGGCTTTGATTGATAAGGTTGCCGTCAATCAGGGAAAGTATGCTGAGTATACATTTGACTTTGAAGAACCTGATGATGTAAAGAGAGTCTTAAACAGCAATCAAGGTGTTATAATCATCGGTGCCCATTTCGGTAACTGGGAGATTGGTGCTCCTTTTTTTGGCAAGTATGGCAAAAAAATGAATGTCTTGATGATGGATAAGGAGTATCAGAGTATTAAAAAGATACTTGAGGTTAATAAAAGTATAGATGCATTTGGGATAATCCCAATTGAGGGAGATTCGCTTGAATATATCTTCAAAATCAGGGATGCTTTGGCAAAGGGTGAGTATATATCTATACAAGGTGACAGGTTAAGCCGGAGCGATAAGCATCATGATCTGGAATTTATGGGCAAAACGGCTTCATTTCCATTAGGCCCCTTTGTACTTGCTGCAAGAATGAACGCTCCGGTCGTTTTCTATTTTGCCGAGCATACAGGATATAAAAGATACAAGTTCGATTTTATTCTTTCGGATTATACGAATGCTAATGGAGGCAAAGAGAAGGACAAGGAAAAACTCCTTCTAGGGGAGTATGTCGCACTTCTTTCGGAAAGGGTAAGAGAGTATCCGGAACAGTGGTATAACTATTTTGATTTTTGGAAATATGAAAGGTAGGAAGTTTTTATTGGTCTCTGCGAACAGACTGGCAGATCCGTACCCGGTCTATCCGATAGGTATATCCTATTTACATACATATCTTTCAAGGCATATGCCGGAACTTGAGATATCTATGGCGGATATGAATCTGTTAACTATAAGCGGCTTGTCTGATTTGATAAAAAAAGATAAATTCGATTATGTCGGGGTTTCTCTCAGAAATATTGATGGCGCTAACTCTTTGGACAGGACAAGTTTTATCCCCGGATACAAGGAGATTGTAGACTGTATAAGGGAAAATTCGGATTCAGTAATAATTCTCGGAGGTGCCGGTTTCTCAATATTTCCGGAAGTTCTGATGTCAATTCTTAAACCGGATTACGGAATAACAGGAGAAGGAGAGGAGAGCCTCAGATTGCTGTTGGATAGGCTGGACAGAGATGAGGATGCCGATGGAATTGAGGGCCTTATTAAGGGAAATTGCAGAAAGGGAGAGATAAAAGGACACTCGAACTATCTCAAGTCACTGGAACTTGGTTTTGATGACGCTCTTGCTGATTTCTACTGGGAGCATAGCGGTATGTTGAACATCCAGACAAAAAGAGGGTGTTGTTACAACTGTATATACTGTTCATATCCGATAATAGACGGAAGAAAAGTAAGAACCCTGGATACAGATCTTATAGTTGATACTCTAGCCAGATTAAACAGGGATAAAGGTATCAATTATGTTTTTTTTACTGATTCTGTTTTCAATATACAAAACAGTTACAATGTAGAGTTAGCTGAAAAGATTATTAAAAGCGGCGTTAAGATAAACTGGGGAGCATACTTCTCTCCGCACAATCTTACCGATGAACTGCTGGAGCTGTTTAAACAATCTGGATTGAAGCATATAGAGTTCGGAACAGAGTCCCTCTGCACTGAACAGATGCACAGGTATGGTAAAAATTTCTCTTTTGAGGATGTATTGCTAAATTCAGAAAGGTGTCTGAAACATAATATTTTTTATGCTCATTTTCTGATTTTGGGTGGTTTGGGCGAGAGTGAACGTACATTGAGAGAGACGATGGAGAACTCCAAAAAAATTCGCTTTTCAGTATTTTTTCCATATATTGGTATGAGGATATATCCCGGTACGCCATTGCACAGAATTGCAATAGATAAGGGGACGGTTTCGGAGAGTGACACTCTTCTGGAACCGACATACTATATTGAGCAAGGATTTGACCTGGAGTTGTGCCGGAAATTGGCAGATCAGACCGGAAAAGCATGGATTTTTCCTGATGATCCGCTTTTCGGCCAGTTAGATTATATGAGAACTACCAAAAAGAAAAAGGGGTTGATATGGGAATATTTGAGAAAGCCTTGATATCGGGAGACGAGCTCCTGGAGTACATTCCTCAAAGGGCTCCCTTCGTTATGGTTGACAGCTATTGCGGAAGGATGGAAAAAGCCTCATTCACGGCTCTTACTTTAAAAGAGGGGAATCTTCTTAATGATGGAAATCACTTCTCTGAGTCAGGTATAATTGAACATATAGCTCAATCTGCTGCTGTTGCGGCTGGAGTTGATTTTAACGCTCAGGGCAAACCTGTTCCGAGAGGTTTTATTGGCGCTGTAAGTAAAATGATGATTAACAAATTACCCATGGTCGGGCAACGATTGAACACAACAATAACCGAGATACAAAAATTTCAGGGAATATCTCTCGTGTCTGCAAAAGTGGAGTGTGAAGGGCTCATTGTTGCGGAGGGTGAATTAAAGATATTCCTTCAGGAAAATGAATAAAAGGAATAATATGAATAAGAGAAAACAGGTATCTTCAGATATCCGGCTTGTTACCAGATGTGCTGTCAAAGTGAGGTTTAATGAGGTTGATTCTCTGAAGATTGTATGGCACGGAGAGTATGTAAAATATATGGAAGATGGCAGGGAATCCTTTGGTCTTGACTATCCTGGCCTTGGGTATCTTGATATTTATAATGCCGGTTTTACTGCTCCAGTCGTAGATATTCATATAAGTTACAAATATCCTTTGGTTTACGGGGATACAGCTATTATCGAAACAAGATACATCTATACTCCTGCGGCTAAAATCATGTTTGAGTTTAGAATTTACAGAGAGACAAATAATCAGCTTGTTGCGGAAGGGGTTTCTACGCAGGTTTTTCTGGACGATCAGGGAGAACTGATGCTCGTCAACCCGGATTTTTATCTTAATTGGCAGAAGAAATGGTTAGTGAAGGAGTAAATAAGGTTTATGTTGCCTCATATTCAGTGTTTTCGCCAATAGGGCTGGATACCGAAGAAAATATGAAAGCAATTACAGATTATAAGTCTGCTATCAGGTTGGTAGATGATGTTTCAATCTTCTGTAAACCGATGTATGCTGCAAAGATATACGGGGAACATACTGATTCGGATTTTTCAGTACTTGAGAGAAGGTCAATATTTTCTGTTAAAAGAGCTTTGAATGTTTTAGGAGATTTTGACAAAGAAGAGTTCCAAAAAGAGGCCCAGTTGATTTTTTCTACTACAAAGGGGGATATCTCATTTTTGGAGTCGGGAGATGATATAATTGACAACAGAGTTTTCCTGAACCATACAGCGAAGGTAATAGCCGATTATTTTAATCTTCAAAGAGTGCCTCTTGTTGTGTCAAATGCCTGTATATCAGGTGTTAATGCCGTGGTGACTGCGTCAAGACTTATTTCGTCGGGATATTGTAAACATGCCATTATAATCGGTGCAGACTTGCTTTCCAGGTTTGTTGTGACAGGTTTTCAGTCTTTTCACTCGATCAGTACCGGTCCTTGCATTCCTTACGATATAAATAGGGACGGCCTTACTTTGGGTGAGGCTGTTGGTGTGATTGTCTTGACAAATGACAGGGCTGTTGTTCCGGATGAAGATCCTATCGTGGTTGAAGGAGGTGCTGTAAGCAATGATGCCAACCATTTGTCAGCACCTTCTAGAACAGGAGACGGTTTAGCTGCTGCGATGAGTAGATCCGTCTCTGTTGCAGGAATTAAAGCTGAAGACATAGATTTCATAAACGCACATGGAACAGCGACTGTGTATAACGATGAGATGGAATCCAAAGCCATACATCTTGCCGGGTTGAGTAATGTTAGGGTTCAAAGTCTCAAGCCATACTGGGGTCATACCCTCGGAGCATCCGGGGTAATTGAGAGTATAGCTTGTTTCTGGCAGATGAAAAATAGTATACTTTTCGGTACCAAAGGATATACACAGAGTGGCGTTCCTATGGAGATAAAGGTGAAAGGAGAGCATGAGTCAAAAGCTTTAAAACGCTGTATTAAGACAGCTTCAGGGTTCGGAGGTTGTAATGCGGCTGTAATATATGCTTTTGATTCCGTTTCAGGAAAAAGTAAATATGACAATGCTGTCAGTTGGAGGGAATTAGCAAGATTCACCCTTTCCGGTATCGATAATTTTCACGATACAATCAGGGATTGGAACAAGAAAATGCAAAATGCCGATCTTAAATTTTTTAAGATGGATGATCTTTCAAAATTAGGTTATATCGGAGTTCTCAAATTATTAAAAGATTACCAGAAGTGTGATACTATTCCTCCTGAAAAAAGAGGTTTGTTTTTCGGAAATTCATCTTCTTCACTGGCTTCAGACATCAGGCATGTAGCTGCGATAGGCTCCGGGGATGACCTTAAGGCCAGTCCGTCGATATTTGTCTATACTTTACCGAATGTTGTACTGGGGGAGATTTGTATAAAAAACAAGTTTAAAGGTGAAAATACATTCTTCGTTTTTAATACTTCAGATAAGCTAAATGCCGGAGAGACTCTTTTACATAATGCATCTCTCTCTGGTATGGAACTGATTGTTGCCGGATGGTGCGATCTTATAGGAGAGAAATATGATCTTAATATTGGGTTATATAAAAAAGGATAATGATGTATAATGATGTCATAATAACCGGGTTGGGAGTTGTAACGGCTTTGGGTAAAGGTGTAGGGGAAAATCTTGATGCATTGGTCTCCTCAAAAGGCGGAATAGCTCCTTTAACACTTTTCGCCACGAACCATGAAGTTGTCGTCGGAGAAGTCAGAATGTCTAATGAACAGATTGTCGATATTCTGTCTCTTACAAAAGGTAAGATTTATTCAAGAACAACACTGCTTGGTCTTTTAGCCGCCAAGGATGCCTACGATGATGCGGGTTACTCGGAATTAAATCAGAAAGAGAGGTCCGCATTGAAGATTGGCCTGATATCAGCTACATCTGTCGGAGGAATGGATGTCAGTGAGAATTTCTACAAGGAATACCGTATTGATAAAAGCAAGGGAAAACTAAGAGATTTGTTGGGACACGATTGCGGAGCATCCACTGAAAAAATTGCGGCATATCTTAATGCTGATGATTTTGTTTCTACTGTGAGCACTGCCTGTTCATCTGCCAACAATGCAATAATGCTGGGGGCAAGGATGATAAAGCTTGGTCTGCTTGATGTGGTAGTTGCCGGAGGAACAGATTCTTTATCACGTTTTACCGTAAACGGGTTCCATTCTCTTGGTATTCTTGATAAAAACCGGTGCAGGCCGTTTGACGATTCAAGGGCTGGTCTTAACCTTGGAGAGGGTGCCGGTTATGTGGTACTTCAAAGATCTGACATACCCCATCATAAGGCTTATGGGAAAATATGCGGATATGCTAATGCTAATGATGCTTTCCACCAGACGGCATCATCTTCTCAGGGAGAAGGAGCATATCTGGCTATGCACGGGGCACTCAGGTCAAGCGGACTAAACCCTCGGGATATCAGCTATGTAAACGCTCACGGTACAGGGACTCCGAATAATGATTCGTCTGAAGGAGCGGCATTAATCCGAATATTCGGAGATAAACTTCCACCTTTCAGTTCGACAAAGGGGTACACCGGTCATACTCTTGCCGCTGCCGGAGGTGTGGAAAGCGTATTCTCTCTCTTATCGTTAAAATATGGATATATATGGCCTAACCTGCATTTTAATACCGAGATGTCTGATGTTGCCGTTGTTCCGGTAAAAGATCTGATATCTGACCGTTCTTTGAATTTTGTGCTTGAGAATTCATTCGGGTTTGGCGGAAATTGTACAACACTTATTTACGGTTCATATAATGGCTGATATTATGGAGAAAAAAATATATATCAATACCAGGGCATCTGTTGAAGGATGCAATGAGCCGGACTACAAGGAGTTCATTCCGGATCCGGTTGCCAGAAGGAGAATGAGCAGAATAATTAAAATGGGCGTCACCTCTGCATTTATTGCACTGAATGAATGGAAGGGAAAAGCCGTAGACGGCATAATTACCGGGACAGGGTGGGGATGTCTTGCGGATACAGAAAAATTCCTCAACTCTATATATGAAAATGATGAGCGGCTGTTAAATCCCTCCTCTTTTATTCAGAGCACTCCCAATACTATAGGTGCACAGATAGCCCTGTTCCTAGGTTCTAAATGCTATAATGTCTCTTATGTACATGGAGGAATCTCATTTGAATCGGCGCTGATTGATTCAATTTCCATGCTTCAGGAACAGGATAATATAACCCTTCTGGTCGGCGGTTTTGATGAAATGTCTGCTACTAAAGAGCATATACTGGACAGAATGGGAGTTTGGCGGAAGGCAAAGCCAGGAGAGGGGGCTCAATTTTTTGTGATTGGAAATACAGAATGCTACCAGAATACCGCAGAGATTGAATCGGTGACAACTTTTACAGAAAACTCCGAGCTCTCAGATACTGTTGATATTAGTAGCCTTATAGATAGAATAGGTGTTACACTTGATGAGGAGTACCGAATATTGTGCGGAATAGGGAACCCTTATTCATCAACAGAGAACATGGGCAAAAATATAATTGATTACAAACAGATATGCGGAGAGTATCCGACAGCCTCTGCATTCGGGTTATGGCATGCCTGCGGAATACTTGAGGAAGAACCACATATTGGGAAAATTATAATTATTACACGACATCTTAGAGAGAGAATCTCTGTTATTGTCGTAAACAATATTTCAAAATGAATTACTTGATAGGTTTCATATTGTTAATTTTGATAATTGCTCCTTTTATAGCCTCATTTAAAATAGAATGGGGAATTTATCTCCGTTCCACATGTAAAATAGACACAAAAGAGAAAGAGGTTGCTATAACCTTTGATGACGGACCTGATAAGGAGAATCTTCCAGAATTGCTCGACATGTTGGAACAAAAGAGTGTAACCTCGACATTTTTTTTTATTGGCAAATCCATAAGGGAGAATCCGGAGATGCTTGTACGCACAAACCTTGCAGGACATAAAATAGGGATACATACATACTCCCATGCACCAATGCTTCCTTTTTACTCTGTTAAGAGACTGGCATATGAAATATATTTAACAAGGCATCTTATAAAGAGTGTAATAAACAAAGATGTTTCATTGTTCAGACCCCCATTCGGAGTAACCAATCCCAATATCGCGTATGTGGTGTACAGGACAAATTTGAAATCAATTGGCTGGAATATAAGAAGCTTTGATACGATTTCAAAGTCTGATGACAGGGTTGTTTCAAGAATCTCAAAGAGATTGAGGCCGGGTTCCATAATCCTGCTTCATAGCAATATAAGAGGTGCGGCAGTATTGGCTGGTAAAGTCATTGACGAAGTAAGAAGTAAGGGTTATAAAATTGTAAACATATGAAACGAATTCCTGATTATATAATTAGAGTGGTTCTCTCTGTTGCTCTTTCAGTAGTTTTCTGTGGACTGAAAGCACAGGATAATAAGATGGCCTTGTCACAATCTGAGATAGTCGGATTTACAACCTCATTACAAAGAGTAAGTTCTACAATCAGCTCAATAGAATCTTCATTCTCGCAAGAAAAAATATTGCAGATGTTCAGCAAAAAGATGGTGTCTCATGGCACTTTCAGATATAAGAGAGAAGATAAACTGGAGTTTTTATATACCTCTCCGATGAAGTATCGTATGGTTATCAATGGAGGCAAAATGATGATTGATAACGGGGGTAAGATTCAGGTAATCGGACTGAATAATAATGCTGTTGTAAAAGAGATGAAAGCTTTGATACAGGCATCTTTTCTGGGAAAACTACACGAGCTGGGCGATTCATATTCAATCTCATATTTTAAAGAGAAGTCCGGAACAGTAATCGTGGAAGTTATCCCGAAAATAAAAAGTGTCAGTGATATGATAAAGAAAATTTCTGTGACTTTTGAACCTTCTAACTATCTTGTTTCTAGGCTTATCCTTGAAGAGGCATCTCAGAGTGAGACGGTTTATTATTTTAAAAATCAGCAGATTAATACTATAAATAATGATGAGAATTTTTACATTAAATAGTATACTTATTCTGTTTCTTTTATCTTCCTGTTCAACGCTGAAGCGGGGAGAAAGCACCGGTGTGCCGCTGGTGATAGATACATCGGCAGGGGTTCAGATTTACGATCTGACAATGACTTACAAGGATGTTGAATTTGCCGGCTTATTGCTTCTGAGGAGCGGAATGCAGGAGAGAAACCGGTTTGTGCTTACATCCCATTTTGGAATGACTGTCTTTGATATAGAGACATCAGGGAACGGGTACAAAACACACTATGTAATACCGGCTATGAATAGAAAAAGGGTTCTCTATCTGTTATGGAGTGATTTTTCCATATTAATGAGACCTGATTTCTTTAAGAATATAAAGTACACATACGGAGATGAAGGTAAACTTAAATCTCTAGTAAGAAAAGGAAGTATTACAAAAACAGAGATGTCTTTCATCCGGTATGTTGATGGTTTTCCCAATGTGTTGGAAATAAATCATCCATTTTTAAAATTGAATATTAAACTAAAAAAAACAGAAAATGCTGACGGGGTTATATGACATTAGGAATCTAACCTTTCAGGGAGGAAATTCATACAATGCCCGGGTTATTATAAACCCTGGAGATCCGGTTTTTTCCGGTCACTTTCCGGGTCAACCCGTACTGCCTGGTGTCTGCACTCTGGCTATTGTTAAGGATTGTATATGCAGGGTGTCAGAAAAAAAGTTGAGATACTGTGAAATGGTTCAGTGTAAGTTTACAGGAATGGTTGACCCCTCCATGTCAGAAATTCTTAATATTGACTTTACACTTATCCGGACAGAGGAAAGAATTAATGTAAATGCTACTGTGGAAGAGGGAGGAAGAGTGGTTATGAAGATGAAAGCAGTGATGACGGAGGTATTTAATGGATAAAAAAGGAAATATTTCGGTGGTAATACCTACCTTCAATAATGAAGGCACTCTCGGTGAAATTATCTCGGGTTGCAAGGCATTACAATATGATATTATAGTTGTGAATGACGGGTCTACCGATTCCACTTCAGATCTTTTGAAAGGATTCACCGGTATCCGTGTAATCAGTTTTCCGGTAAACAGGGGGAAAGGAGCAGCCTTACTTGCCGGATTGCGCTATGCCACCGGGTGTGGATATAGCCATGCAGTTACTATTGATTCTGACGGGCAACATTTGCCGGAGGATATACCTCTTTTGATTGATGCTGCATTGAAAGAACCTGATGTATTATGGGTCGGTTCAAGGGATTTGTCGGCATCTAATATGCCGGGGAAGAACACTTTTGCGAATAGATTTTCAAATTTTTGGTTCAGGATACAAACAGGTATAAAGATGGAGGACACACAGTCCGGATTTCGTGTTTATCCGCTCAGGCATATTGAAAATATGAGATTCATATCCGGAAGATATGAACTTGAGCTTGAACTATTAGTGCGATTTGCATGGAAAACAGGTTCTGTCAAAAATATTCCCGTAAGAGTCTTATATATGCCTGAAGGGAAGAGGGTGTCGCACTTCAGACCTTTCCGTGACTTCTTCAGAATATCTTTGTTGAATACTCTTTTTTACACTTATTGCATTACTGATTTATTGGCCTTACCGTTTTTTCAGATGGTTCTCAAGGGAGAATATAAAACTTTTCGTCAGGGAAAACATAACTCATTCAAAGGAGAGCAATGCCAGAATAGCTTCAGCTATTGGAACCGGACTTTTCTTTGGAATTGTCCCGGTATGGGGATATCAGATGGCATTGTCATTAGTTGCTGCCCATTTTTTTAAACTGAACAAGGTCCTTGTCCTCGTATTCGCGAATATAAGCATTCCCCCTATGATCCCTTTCATTTTATATGGGAGCTTTGCTACCGGAGCGTACGTTCTTGGAATGCCCTCAACTATAATTCCGGACCACCTCTCACTCTCTGTTATTGGAGAAGGGCTCTCAATCTACATTATAGGTGCCGTTGTTTTTGCAATTCTTACCGGTTTGGCTGGGTTTCTTGTTTCATTCACAGTTTTGACAATAATTAGAAAAAGAAAGGGATGAGCAGGTTATTCATAGCAATTTATCACAGACTTTCAGGAGTCCGGCCGATAATGTATCTGTTTCTGCTACTACTGGTATCTGTACTTCTATATTTGGCTTCAACTGTAAGTTTTGTGGAGGACCCTTCGAGGTTTTTCCCGAAAGAGAACGGTAAGAGTAATACTGCTGAACTTTTTTCACGGATAAGAGTAAAAGATAAAATCATTGTTCTTTTTACGAGCAGGACAGATACACTTGTTGATTCCAGAATCCTGACAGCGGCAGCTGCAAAATTTGACAGTGTACTTTTGTCTGCAAGAGGAAAGGGCCTTGTTAAGGCGACTCACTTGAAGGTTGATCAATCCGGAAGCAGTGAGATTACGGAGTATATTTACAGCAATTTGCCAATCTTTTTAGAAAAAAAAGATTACCTGCGGATTGACTCTCTGATAAGTGCCGACAGCGTGAGATCTTTCCTTTCAAGGGGCATGGCATCACTTCTCTCACCTGCCGGATCAGTTATTTCTGCCTATTTTAGTAAAGATCCGTTAGGATTGGCAACACCGTTACTGTCATCTCTGAAAGAACTTCAATCGGGGATGAAGTATAACATTGTGGATAATCATCTTTTCTCCTCAGACAACTCCACATTGCTCTACATTGTAGATCCTCTTTCATCTAGCAATGACATTAAGAGAAACGGAGAACTTCTCGACTTGTTTGATTCTCTTAAGGTATCATTAACCAGCCAATACAATGGTCTGGATGTTGAGTATATGGGAGCTCCGTTTGCCACTGTTTACAATGCGAGGCAGATTAAAGCCGACACATGGCTAACAATGTCAATAGCCATGTTTTTGATCATTGTCGTTCTTTGGCTTGCATTCAGAAGATTCCGGGATATATTTCTGCTATTACTCCCGGCACTCTTTGGCGCAGTTTTCTCCCTTGCAATAATATCCCTTTTCAAGGATTCCTTTTCTGCAATTGCCGTCGGTGCCGGTGCAACAGTCATGGGAATAGCCCTTAGCTATTCAATCCATATAGTCAGTCACATGAAACATGTAACCACTGTTGAGCAGATGCTTGAAGAACTTTCTTACCCGCTGACAATTGGCAGTTTTACAACTATCGGAGCTTTTGCTGGTCTTCTGTTTACAAATTCATCGCTTCTGCAGGACTTTGGCCTATTCTCATCTATCGCCCTGGTAGGGACAACTCTTTTTTCTCTGATTTTTCTTCCACATATGCTCAAGATCGGAAAAGATGTAAACAGGGATAATAACATCGTAATGACGTGCATAGACGCTATAACAAAATATAAGTACGAAAAATCGGGAGTTCTAATATCATTGATATTGTTACTTTTTGCCATCGGAATCTTCTTCTCTTCAAAAGTGAACTTTCAAAGTGATATGATGGCAATTAATTATGAGCCAAGTGTTTTAAAGGAGGCTCAACAGAGATATGCAGAGAAATTCGGTTCAATAGAGGCGAAAGTCCTCTTACTATCAACAGATAAGGATGTGGACAAGGCCTTTTCTTTGTATCGTAACTGCGATTCTGTGCTCAATACCATTAAAGCTGAAGGCATACCGATAACAAAGTCATCATTGAGCAGATGGCTTATTCCAAGAGATTTGCAGAAAGAGAGAATTGAACGGTGGAACGAGTTTTGGTCGGCAAGAAGCTCAAATCTTAAACGATTGATTGCTAAAGAATCAGGACTGTCCGGTTTTTCCGGGGATGCTTTCAATGACTTTTTCCATATTCTTGACAAAAAATACTCTGACTTTGATCTTTCAGCTGGCCGGGACAAATTACCCGATTTGATGGGAGAGTGGTGCGAGATATCTGATTCATGCACTGTCTTGATTACTCAGCTTTTTGTAAAGGGAGATTCTAAAAAGGTTGTATACGACAGGCTGTCCGAAACAACCGATGCAGTAATAGTTGATAGAGCCCATTTTGCAGGATTGTGGGCAACCTCAATAAAGGATGATTTCTATTTTATATTGACACTAAGCTCTCTTTTAGTTTTTTTGACATTACTGATTTCATACGGGCGATTCGAACTGGCGCTGCTTGCCTTTCTTCCAATGTTTATTAGCTGGGTGATTATTCTCGGACTGATGGCTTTATTAGGCATCGAATTCAATATCGTCAACATTCTCCTTTCAACATTCATATTCGGTATAGGTGACGATTTCAGTATATTCGTTCTTGACGGGTTACAGGGTGAATATTCTAGGAAAAGTGCAATACTTTCATCCCATAAAAGCGCCATATTCTTTTCTACATTTACTGTAATAATCGGCATGGGAGTTTTAATCCTGGCTAAGCACCCGGCCCTCCGTTCAATTGCCCTTATATCAACTGTTGGGATGGTTGCGGTTTGGTTTGTTGCTCTGACTGTCCAACCTATAATATTCAGATATTTCATTACCGCACCTGTAAGAAAAGGTCTTCCACCCTATACATTGTCAGGGCTGTTACTTATGCTTCTTACATTTTCTGTTTTTGTAACAGGGTGCATAATCGCAGCTGTTTATATCTCGATTATAGTTGTACTGCCAATTCCTGGAAAGTATAAAAGGGCATCATTCCATAAATTTTTATGTGCCTTTTCTTTTTTGCCTGTCCGATTGTCTCCGTCTGTGAAGATTTTCAGGGAGAACCCGTATAAGGAGGATTTTTCAAAACCGGCGATTATTGTAGCAAACCACCAGTCATTCATAGACATTTTAATGATGCTCTCTCTTTCTCCTAAAGTGATTATGATGACCAACAGCTGGGTATGGAAATCCCCGGTTTTTGGGCACATTGTCAGATATGCCGGTTTTCTGTATTATAAGGACGGGGTTGAAAATCACGTTGAACAAGTCAGAAGAATGACACAACAAGGATATTCTGTGATTATATTTCCTGAAGGCACACGTTCCTCGGATCTTAATATTCACAGATTCCGGAAAGGGGCTTTCTATCTTGCCGAGAAACTCTCTTTGGACATTTTACCCGTCGTAATATACGGAAACGGACATTTAGTATCAAAACTACAGCCGTTTTACGTTAAACATGGCATTATAGGTTACAGGATACTACCTAGGATAAAGCATTCCGCCTTCTCAAATGGAACAGATTATAGAAAAATGAGCAGAGAAGTATGCAGCTATATGAGGGGTGAGTATCAGGCTGTCAGACAAAGGTTCGACAATACTCATAACGGATATTTCTATCACTCCGTAATACTTAATTATATATACAAGGGACCTGTACTGGAGTGGTATATGAGAATAAAAATTAAAATGGAAAAGAGTTATTCTGTTTTTGATTCTATAATACCTAAAGATGCCAGAATAACAGATATCGGTTGTGGTTACGGCCCTTTGTGTTTCATGCTGGGATTACTTTCAGAGAAAAGAAGTATTTTAGGTATAGATTATGACGGAGAGAAGATAAATATTGCTGAAAACTGTTATTTGGCAAGTGACAGGATCCGATTCCAACATGGAGATGCATTATTGTTTGATTTTCCGGAAAGTGACGTTTTTATTTTAAATGATATGCTTCACTATCTGTCACAAATAAATCAGAGAAAGCTTCTGGAAAGAGTAGTCGCTAAGCTTGCTGAGGGAGGAGTTGTTATTGTCAGGGATGCAGACAAATCTGATGAGAAAAAACATTTTGTAACACGAATGAGTGAATTGTTTTCCATAAAAATCCTTAAGTTCAACAAGGCTAATCAAGCTCCTTGCTTTATTGAGAGAATGGATGTGGAGAAGTGGGCAATTGAGCTTAATTGTTCAGTTGAAGCCATGAAAAATGACAAAATAACATCCAATACTATATATTTGTTAAGAAAAAAGAGGGATGAGTAAATACGATGTCATAATTGTAGGCGGGGGACTGGGAGGCTTGGAAACGGCACTGGTACTTTCAAAGGAGGGTATGAATGTTTGTGTCCTGGAGAAATGCAGGCAGGCAGGCGGTATGCTTCAATCTTTCATGAGAGATGGCAAAATTATGGACTCTGCAATTCATTATGTCGGAAGTATGGATAAAGATGAGGCTCTTGACCGCTATTTCAGATATTTTGGTATTACAGGAGAAATCGATGCTGTAAGGCTTGATCAGGATTGTTATGATAATATTCTGATTGAGGACTCCAGATACTCTTTCCCAATGGGGCTTGATAATTTTGAGGAGTATCTGAAATCAAAATTTCCGTCAGAGCGTCGTGTAATTCCGCTATTCTGTAAGTATGTCAGGGAAGCCGGTATGCTGTCTGACCTGGAAAACCTCAAAAACGGCCTTTTTAATATGGATTATATGGATTACTATACAGTATCTGCCTCAGATATAATCCGGAATAATATAAAAGATCCGGGTTTATTTGATGCTCTCTGGGGCACATCCCTATTGTATGCTGGTATAGAGAAGGTAACCCCATTTTACATTCATGCAATCACTTTATATTCAAATTTGAAAGGTGCATACCGTTTCAGGGGAGGGACCAAAAGTATAACCGATGCACTTATAAGACGGATCGAGGAAAATGGAGGAACAGTGATGATGGGTATGGAGGTTACAAGAATTTTGGCCGGAAACGAAGGAATAAAAGGTGTAGAGACTGCAGACGGGAGTTATTTCGAATCCGGTTCAGTAATTTCTGACATTCATCCGGTTGAAACATTCCGGATTCTTGATAAAACAGCAAAACTAAAACCTTCATTTATTTCAAGAATAACCTCTGAGGACAATACTTACGGACTTTTCTGCCTTTATCTTACCATGAAACCGGGTAGTTTCAGATATATAAATCAGAACTTTTTCATTAGAAGAGGCAATAACAGAGTCAATTATGTACTTCTTTCCATGCAACCTCCGGCTAACATGGGAGAATATGCAGAGGTTGTGACAATTGTGACACCTGTGCCTTATTCTGCTTTTGAGAGATGGGACGGGACTTGTGTCGGAAAAAGAGGAAATGACTATTTGGATTATAAAGAAAGCATCTCTGAGGAGATCCTGAATTTCGTCTCATACGATTTCCCGGATATAAAGAGAGCTGTAGATAAAAAATTTACAGCCACTCCGCTTACATTCCGGGATTATACAAAGACACCCCAAGGTAGTGCATATGGAATACAGAAGAATTGCAACAAGCCTTATTCTACTTTTATTGCCGGAAGGACAAAGTTACCAGGGCTTTATTTAACAGGACAGAATATAAATGTTCATGGTGTCCTGGGGGTAACAATTACATCGTTACTTACTTGTGCCGATCTCCTGGGAAGCGACTATGTAATTAATAAAATAAAAGAGAAGGCATGAGAACTATTTCTAAAATTCTAAAATTTCTGACAGCTCTGGCATTGTCGTTAATTGCTCTGATTTTTGTTGGAGGAGTTGGATTGTACCTCTCTGCAGACAGGTCTATTCCTGTAAAGGATCCATATTCCCTGGGGCAGTGTGTGGTTTCGGACAGTATATCCCGATATGATTCATCCTTTTTACGACCGGCTCAACCAGGGCTTTGGGAGTTGTATCTGAAAGGTGGCCCGGAAGAGAGAGGCGCAGCAATCGGTCAGCTGTGCAAAAGTCTTATGTATAAGCAGGAGAAGGCATTTGTGGATCAAATATACGAGATGATTCCATCCAAAGGATATGTTGACTTTCTTAAATACCTGACAGTTATATATAACCGAAATCTTCAGAGAGATATACCTTTAGAATTCAGAAAAGAGATATATATGAGTTCGTTGGGCTGCAGTCACGATTTTGATTTTGTGGGAAATGCTTATGAGAGACAACTTAATTATCATGCAGCACACGATATAGGACATGTAATGCAGGAGTATATGCTGGTCGGTTGTTCTTCTTTTGCCGTGTGGGGAGCGCAATCTGCCGACAGCTCTTTAATTATAGCAAGAAACTTTGATTTCTATGTCGGTGATAAGTTTGCAGAAGAGAAAATTATCTCATTTTATTTCCCTGACACAGGTTACAAGTTTGCTTCTGTCGGTTGGGCCGGTATGACAGGAGTATTGTCCGGAATGAATGAAAAGGGTCTGACTGTAACAATAAATGCAGCCAAATCAACTCCTCCTCTCTCTTCAAAAACTCCGATTTCCATAATAACGAGAAATATTCTGCAATATGCTTCTGACATCAATCAGGCATTTGAAATTGCCTCATCGATGGACTCTTTTGTTTCAGAATCAATACTTATCGGGTCTGCATCTGACGGAATTGCCGCAATAATTGAGAAATCTCCTCAGAGTACAGAACTTTATACTGAAAGTGGTAACAGAATCATATCAACAAACCATTTTCTTTCGCAGGTAAACAACAATAAACTCACTGACGAGCAAAAGAAAGAACTAGAAGCTGGACATAGTATGTATCGTTATAAAAGACTTACAGAACTCCTGAATGCAGAAAAGAATATAACTCCGGTAAAAGCTGCGGAAATTCTCAGGAATCCTTATGGGCTTGGAAACAAACCGATTGGTTGGACAAATGAGAAATCTCTTAATCAGTTTATTGCGCATCATGCTGTGATATTCCAGCCAGAGAAACTTGTCATGTGGGTAAGTACATCACCATGGCAACTTGGGAAAATGGTTGCTTATGATCTTGGAATAATATTCGGCAAAAAAGCCGTGCCTTATGATAATTATGCAAAACCGGCAGATATACCGGAGGATACAGTCCTTTTAAATAATATATACCCGAAAGTCTTAGAATACAGAAAATTGGCCTCAATTATCCGGAAGGCAATAAAAGATAAACAGAGTGTGGATGACAGTATCACCGAGAGATTGGTTGAACTGAATCCGGATTATGATTATACATATATCTTATTGGAAGAGTACAAGAATGCAATTTTAAAAAAATAATAATATGATGCGCGATCCAGAACTCTCTTTTAAGTCCAGGGAAGAGATAAAAGCATTCCAGGAGGAATCTTTAAGAGAGACTATTTCCTATATAGCTGCAAATTCTCCTTTTTACAAGAGGATGTTCAGAGAAAAAGGGATTGATCCAGTCTCTGTCAAAACAATTGAAGATCTAATTAAGTTACCGACGACAACTAAAAGAGATGTTTCTGAATTCAATCTTGATTTCTTATGTGTTCCTAAGAGTCAGATTATGGATTATGTCACAACCTCCGGCACTTTAGGGGATCCTGTAACATTTATGTTGACAGATAATGATTTGGACCGTCTTGCATACAATGATGCAACTTCATTTAGTGAGGCAGGATGTAAAAAAGGGGAGGTAATGCAGATAATGACGACTATGGACCGGAGGTTCATGGCCGGGTTAGCCTATTTCATGGGAGCACGGAAATTGGGAGTCGGTGTTATCCGGGTCGGGAATGGAATCCCCGAACTACAATGGAATTCAATATTGCGAGAGAAGCCTGATTCATGCATTGTCGTTCCCTCTTTTTTAGTCAAGTTGGCAGAATATGCTGAAGAACACGGGATAGATTTTCGGGACACATCTCTCAAACGGGCTGTTTGCATAGGAGAACCCCTTAGAAACGCAGATCTTACTCCAAGCACGCTTACAAATAAGATAACAGGCAATTGGCCGGATTTATCTCTTCATTCAACATACGCATCAACAGAGATGCAAAGTTCCTTCACAGAATGTGAATATAAATGTGGCGGTCATCACCATCCGGATCTTATAATACTTGAACTATTGGATGAAAATGAGAACCCGGTGAATCCGGGAGAGGTAGGAGAGCTGGTTATTACAACCTTAGGAGTGGAAGGTATGCCGCTTTTAAGATTTAAGACAGGAGATCTGTGTCATATTATAGAGGACAAGTGTCTGTGCGGCAGAAACAGTGTAAGACTTAGCCCTATTGTCGGAAGGAAAGGCCAGATGATAAAATATAAAGGTACTACATTATATCCTTCAGCACTATATGACATTTTGGATAATATACAAGGAGTTGTAAATTATCAGGTTCAGGTATACACAAATACTCTGGGAACTGACGGAATCCTTATAAAAATAGGGGCGGTAAATGCTAACGAGAATTTTGAGAAAGAGATAAAAGATTTATTTCGTGCCAAGATACGGGTTGCCCCTGAGATATCTTTTGAACCAATAGAATTGATAGCGGGATCAATTTTCCCGCAAACAAGCAGAAAACCGGTAAAATTCATAGACCTTAGATGAGATACCTATACTTTTCTCTTTTCACTTTTCTCTTTTCATTTTCTCTGCTTTATACTGACAGCCGAGAAGATAATTTCTATTCAGAACTATCAAGACGTTCTTCCGAAATCAGCACCCTAAAAGCATCGTTTATACAGACGAAACATGTAAAAATACTAGATACTAAGATTGTTTCTAAAGGGAAATTTCAATATAAAAAAGGTGTTGATATAAGATTCGACTACTCTATCCCTAAGGTTATGAGTATAATAATGACAAACAGCAGGCTTCAGATATCTACACCGACAAAGACTACAACTTATGATTTTACCAAACAGCGTTCTCTGGCAGAGCTTTCCGTAATTATGGAGGCATGTATTGCTGGCAGGCTAAAGGAGCTTCCTTCAAAATATAAGGTAATCTATAAGATGTCGCCTGATTTTCATGTTGTTACAATAACAAATTTAAAAAGAGCGGCAGACAATCCGTATACGATGATTGAATTACACTTCAATATTGAAGACTACTCTCTCAGAGAGTTGATTCTTTATGAAAGATCAGAGGATACAACTTTTTATTCATTCAATAATCTAGAGATAAATGGATAATAATTACAAAATTGCTGTGTTTTATTATACACAGACAGGGCAACTCCTGAACATTCTCAGGAGTTTGTTAAATCCCTTGGAAAAAGAGGGATGCACAATTATATATAAATCCATAGAACCGGTTACCCCTTTTCCGTTTCCCTGGAACTCCGAAGCTTTTTATCAGGCATTTCCGGAGAGTCGGCAAGGTATTCCGTGTGAACTGAAAACTGTAGATTTTTCAGATGTATATGATGCCGACCTGGTTGTAGTTGGTCTTCAGCCATGGTTCCTTTCACCATCAATCCCTGTCTCTTCATTTCTTCAACACCCTGCTACTATAGACTATCTAAACGGAAAGATGGTGTTGACGGTTGTGGGAACAAGAAATATGTGGATATCATGCCATGATAGTCTTAATAAATACTTCATGAGGGCAAACGCGAATTGGATCGGAAATATTACTCTTGAGGACAGGCACAAAAACCTTGTAAGTGTACTTACAATATTCAGATGGCTGATTGACGGCGTAAAAGAGAAAACCAGGTATTTGCCGGAAGCCGGTGTTTCTCAGGAAGATATTGATAACGTTTCGAATATTGCTCCGGAAATTTTAAAGACACTTAGAGAGAAAGATTACAACACTCTTCAACAAAGAATAGTGGAAAAAGGAGGCGTTGTATTCCATTACAGTCTTTATCAGGTTGAGAAGGTAGGACATAAGATGTTCGGATTCTGGTCAAAGTTTGTATTAAAGAAAGGAGAGGCTAATGACCCTTCAAGGTCTTGGAGACTTAAACTTTTCAGTTGGTATCTGATGTTTGTACTTTTTGTCATATCACCTATAGGTTCTCTTGTTCTGTGGCTTCTCTTCCCTCTTAGAAGAAAGAGCCTAAGCCAAATAAGGAAAAAATATCTATATTTGTATGATTAACTAACCTGAACATGCATCCTGTATATATAACCAAAACTTCAACATTTCTTCCTAATGATCCTGTCAAAAATGACGAGATAGAACAATACATTGGTATGATAGGCGGGAAACCCTCAAGGGCAAAAGACCTTATTTTACGTAACAATGGTATAAAGGAGCGCTATTATGCACTTGACAGGAACGGTAACATTACACACTCCGCATATGATATGGCAGTCAAGGCAATAGAGATGTTATACGATGAAAACCTTAATGTCGATAATCTTGAGCTGCTAGCCGCCGGTACCACCTCACAAGAGATGATAATGCCTTCACATGCTGTCCAGATTCACGGAGAGATGGGAGGTACGAACCATACTGAAGTGGTATCTTTTGCAGGGTCATGCTGTAGTGGAATGCATGCCCTGAAATACGCCTATCTCTCCCTGGCTTCTGGAGACAAGAAGAATGCCATTGCGCTGGCTTCAGAACGGTTGTCGGCATGGATGCGATCTAATTACTTTAAAAAAGAGTACGAGGATCTTCAAAAGTTAAAGGATAACCCGATCATAGCATTTGAGAAAGATTTTCTCAGATTCATGTTATCGGACGGAGCTGGTGCCGTGAGGTTGGAGACCAAGCCGGGCAGGGAAGGAATCTCCTTTAAGATAAACTGGATTGAGCTTACATCATACGCAAATACTCTCCCTACGTGTATGTACGCGGGAGCAGATTTTGATTCAACAGGCAACCTTAAGGGATGGACACATTTTCCAGAGGACGAGTGGGCCAGCAGGACTCTCTTTTCAATAAAACAGGATACCAAACTACTTGGAGAGAACATTGTAAAAATGGGTGGTAAATTCTTCCTGGAGCTTATTGAAAAACATAGTATAAAGGTTGACGATATTGACTGGTTTCTTCCTCATCTCTCCTCCATGTATTTTAAAATCAGGATAGAGAGGCTGTTGAATGATATAAATTTCAGGATACCTGCCGAGAAATGGTTCCTTAATCTTCCTTATGTAGGAAATGTGGCCGCTGCTTCGGCATTCCTGATGCTTGATGAACTGGCGCGGACCAAAGATCTTAAAAAGGGACAGAACATTCTCTTTATGGTCCCTGAAAGTGCTCATTTCTCATATGCATACGTATATCTAACCGTTTGTTGATTATGAAAGTCAATGAAGTCCCGCAGGATGGGGATATCCTCAAAGGCACCCCGGTAAGAGATGTCTGCTATGCTCTCGATGAAGAAGGTAAATATAGAGAGGTGATTAGTGTTGGCTGGGATCCGAAGAATGACGCTATAAATTTTGCCTGGAGTGCTATAAATGAGGAGACGGAGAAGATCCGGCAAGATGTGATTGCGGGCAGGCTAAGTCCTTTATCATATCATCTTAGCAGATTGGTTATGACACCGGAAATACTGGCTCAATATACAGGCTTTTCCAGGAGAGAAGTGAAACGATTCTGCAAAAAACCGGAAATTTTCTTCAAACTGGGTTATGATGATCTTTCAAAATTGGCCTCCGGTCTCAGCATATCTGTTGAACAACTAATATCTTTAGATTGATAATGGAATTGGAATTTGAACACAAACCGGCAGGACATTGTGAGAATGGTGTTGTAAGGAATCTGCTGAAGTTTTATGGGGTTGATATGAGTGAAGCCATGATTTTCGGGCTGGGTTCAGGTATCTTTTTCTCACATATGCCATTCTATAAGATGCACGGGATGCCTGTAACATCGTTCAGACCCTTGCCGGGCGATATTTTTACCAGAGTTACAAAATTACTTGGTATAAAAGTTAAAAAATATAAATTCAGAGACCAGCAGCTTGCAATGGAGAAGTTGGATGAAATCCTGATGAAAGGGATTCCGGTAGGAGTTCTTGTGGGAGTTTATCATCTTCCTTATTTTCCAAGAGAGTATCGGTTTCATTTTAACGCACATAACATCTGTGTTATAGGAAAAGACGGAGATGAGTATGTAGTATCGGATCCTGTTGTTATTGAGAAATGTCGTTTATCATCAAACGCTCTGAGAATAGTACGTTTTGCCAAAGGAACATACCCCCCTTCAGGGAGAATGTATTATATAAGTGATATTCAGGGTATGCGTGTGCTTGACGCCTCAATGGTAAGAAAGGCAATTCTTAAGGCATGTAATAGAATGTTGAGAATTCCTTTACCGATGTTCGGAGCCGATGGTATTGCCTATTTATCGAGAAGAATAAGAAAGTGGGAGAGGTTGTATGGAAAGAAGGGAGCGGCCCTGAATCTGGCACAAGTTATCAGAATGTTGGAAGAAATAGGCACAGGAGGAGCTGGGTTTAGGTTTATGTATTCCGCTTTCCTTCAGGAAGCTGCTGATATCCTTAATAATCCTCGGATAAAAGAGTTATCAATGGAATTGACAGAGGTGGGAGACAAGTGGCGGGATTTTGCATATCATTCTGCCCGCTTCTTTAAGCAGAGAGAGGGTGAGATAGAAACATACGACCAGATTGCCGATAAATTGGCAGAAATAGCGAAAAGAGAGAAAGAAATATTTACAAAATTAGAGCGAGAGGTAAAGATTGGATAAGAATTGCGCCATAGAGACGATAGATCTGACAAAAAGATACAAAGGGAAAGATAAACCGACTCTTGACGGACTCTCTTTAAAGATTCCCTATGGTTCTCTTTTCGGACTTCTTGCGCCGAACGGTGCCGGTAAAACAACGGCCATAAACATTATCTGCGGACTCAGACGATTCGATCACGGAGAAGTATATGTTGCAGGTTACTCAACAAAAAAAGAGTTAAACAGGATTAAACCTCTTTTAGGGCTTGTACCACAGGAGCTTGCTCTGTTCCCCTCTCTTACTGCCAGGGAGAACCTCATGATATTTGGAGGTCTTTACGGGATGAGAGGCCTTATTTTGAGAAAAAGAGTGGATGATTTATTGGAATTATTTGACCTCACTTCAAGTAAAGATACAGTAATAAACCACTTTTCCGGAGGTATGAAACGCCGCATAAACCTTATTGCAGGGATGCTTCACTCACCGGAAATTCTTATTCTTGATGAACCGACTGTAGGAGTTGATGCGCAGTCCAGAAAGCTGATACTGGACAAACTGGTTGAAATAAACAAAGAGGGAACAACAATCTTGTTTATCTCACATTATCTTGAAGAGGCGGAGTCAATATGCAATGAAGTGGCTCTTATGGATAACGGTAAGATTATCTGTGAAGGGAAACCGGAGGAGCTTTATAGGGTATATGAGTGCGGGCAGAATCTTGAATCACTTTATTTGCTTATAACAGGTAAAAAAATGAGAGACTATCATGAGTAAACTGAAGTATCTTCTGTATAAAGACCTTCTATTATTGGTCAGGGATATCGCAGGACTGCTTCTTATGTTCCTTATGCCGGTACTGCTGGTAATACTTATGTCTCTATTGCAGAACAGCACACTTAATTCCGTAAGAGATGCAAAGGTGCCTATACTTCTTGTAAACAGAGATCCCGGTGAACTCGGAAAGGCTGTCGAGAGTGAAATATACCGTACAGGAATATTCGAAGTTTCAGAGGATATTGACGGAGAGGTTCCTTCGCTAAATCAGCTTGAAAAGGCTGTCGCATCAAGCAAGTTTGTACTTGGGTTATATATTCCGGAGAATACGACAGAAGAGATAAAACTTAATGTTGCTAAATATGTTTCAGCAGCATTTAATGGTGTTGAAACAACTTCAGGGCATATTCCTGTGGACTTTACAGTTTATATCGACCCCACAACAAAATCATCATTCAATAGTACAATAATGAGCACTTTAAGAGAGAGAGCTCAAAAGATACAATTCGAATATATAATGAAGGAGATTACTAAACAGGTAAATCTCCTAAGCCCTATACCGATATCATCAAACAGCTTTTCAGGAGATCAGGTCAGAATACAGATTAAGAGTGCTCATCTTGAGGGTAACGACATAGTCCCGAATTCTGTTCAGCACAACGTGCCTGCATGGTCTCTGTTTGCAATTTTTTTTATAGTTATTTCTCTATCAGGCAGTATTATAAAAGAACGCGAGGACGGGAGTTTTTCAAGAATGCTGACCATGCCTTGCTCATATTCTGAGTATCTTATAAGTAAAGCAATAGTATATACTATTGTTGCAATGTTGCAATTTGCGATAATGTTGCTTATAGGAGTATATTTGCTGCCATATTTTGGCCTTGAGTCGCTCAACCTCGGTAATTCTCCTCTTGCTTTGATTCTGTTGGCATTTTCCACAGCTTTTGCTGCCATCGGATATGGAATTGCAATTGGAAATATCGCAAGGACTTATCAACAGTCATCTGTATTTGGAGCAATGTCAGTTGTTATTATGGCAGCAATCGGAGGTGTGTGGATTCCTCTTTTTCTGATGTCTGAGACAATGAGGGCAATAAGTCTTTTGTCACCAATGCATTGGGGAATATCAGGGTTTTATGATATTTTTCTTAAAGATGCAGGAGTCCTGGCTGTATTACCAGAGAGTGCAGCGCTGTTGATATTTGGAGCATTGTGTTTTACGATTGCTGTTACATATAATCACAAGTATAGAATGGATATATAGAAATATTAAATAAAGCATAATACTATGGAAGAACTAATCCTAAAATTAAAACAACAGATAATAGAGGCACTCAATCTTGAAGAGGTTAAGCCAGAAGACATCGATACTGATGCCCCCCTTTTTGTAGACGGACTGGGTCTTGATTCAATTGATGCCCTGGAACTTGTAATACTTCTTGAGAGAGAGTACGGAATTCGCCTTGAAGATCCTAAGGCAAACAAGGAGATATTTAAGTCCGTAAGAACAATGGCAGAATTTATTGATAAAAACCGTCAGAAGTAACAAGGAACAACCCTTAAGACTGATGAGCCCGTTCAATTTATGTTGGATGGGCTTCTTGTTTATAAAATATTTATATTTTTATTAAAGATTTGCAACAGATAAGGCAGATGTTCGTCTTAATCATGAATCATAAAAGGAATGACAGAAAGCCAATTTAATAATGACATAGCTAAGATCAGACCGATCCTCCTGCATTTTGCCGGCTCTTTCTCAATTAACGGGGCAGCAACAGCCGAGGATATGGTTCAAGAGGCAACTATTAAAGTCTGGCGGAGTGTACTGGCCGGAGGCATGATAAGAAATCTGGAGGCATTGACTATATATGCGCTTAAAAATGTATGCATAGACTATTTAAGGCTCAGAAAGAACAACTTTAATAGTCTGGAGCATGTCAGAGAGCAGTCGGCGGAGAGTAATCCGCAAAGACAACTGGAACTGAAAGGAGAGTTTGCTGTTTTGAAAGAGATTATTTCCACGCTTCCTCTTGATCAGCAAATGTGTATAAGACTGAAGGATATAATGGGATATCAGACCGATGAGATAGCAGATATATTGGGAACAACAGAAGTAAACGTTCGGACCATGCTGTCAAGAGGTCGTAAAACTATAAGGGAGAGAATGATAAAATGAGAAAAGTTAATATAGAAAAGTTATTGGAGAAATATTTTAACGGAGATACATCTGTTAAAGAAGAGAGCATACTGACAAGCTATTTTAATTCCAGTAAAGTTGACCCGGAATTGGAGCGATACAAAGTTATGTTCAGGTATTTCGAGTCAGAGAAAAACTCAATGAGGAGTTTGAAAAGAGGTATTGTGGTAAATTTCAGAAAAATGTCATTGCCATTGGCATCGGTTGCTGCAGCGGCCATCCTGCTTGTTATGCTTCTCCTTCCGGATGGGAGAGCTTACAGGTTGGTTGTCGGTGGTAATAAAATTAATAATCAAGAGTTGGCTATGCAGATAGCATCAGAACAACTGGAGAAGCTAAACGGCTTTGCTTCAGTGGCAAACAGAAATGTAAACAAACTGAAGGGCGTGGCTGTAGTTGATAAATATTTCGGACCGACAGAAGAAAGGATGAATACCATTGACAATATATCAAATCTCCTTGAAAAATTGCCGGGGAAATAGTGAGGAAAACACAGAAATAATATAAAACAAACAAATATGAATAAGTCATTTATAATAGTCCTTATTATGGCACTGTTCCCATTGAGCTTGATTGCTCAGACAAAACAGCTTGAAAAGGTATTCTCAACATATGAAAATTATAAGAATGTTGAGTCTGTCTCCATAACTCCTGAACTTTTTGCAACACTTTCGGCCGAGGCAAAATCCAACGAATTACTTACTAAAATATCGTTGCTGAAGATTTTGAATGTAAGCAAAGGTGGTGCTGAAAAGGAGAGGACTGTCTGGATTAACTTACGTTCAGATATTAACAAACTGATTCAGGAGTATAATTTTTCTCAAATTCTTAAGGTCAAAGAAAAGGGAGATCTTCTCGAAATGTATCTTAAGAAGAGTGAAAACAGCCTTGTGCTCTTTATTGCCGATTCTCCTGCGGAATATGCGGTGTTCTATCTGCAAGGAAATATAGATAAAAGTGTAATTGATGCTTTGATTACCGGAGAGATTAAAATTAAATAAATATGAAAAGATTACTTTTTCTTGCTGCACTTTGTGTATGCACAACCACACTATTTGCCCAGAAGAGAGTACAGATAGGCTCTACTGAGGTTATTCTTCAATCCCCTTTCAAGGTGAGTGTAGCTCAGGATAAACATGTAAACTCACCTTCAAACCATTCCAGTGAGATGTTTTTTGGATTCGGTCTTGCTGTTAATGATAAACACGAGGATTACATGCCGGTTTCTTATGGTAATTCCTATGAGATACAGGTAGGTAGCCGTGATGTATACAGAAAAGGAAAGAGCCCTTTGGCAGTAGGTTCTTATGTAAACCTCTCATTTTATTCTTATAAACTGGATAAGGCATACCTGAATAATCCGCTTGTAATAAACGATCCCGGTACTATCAGAAAAGAGTACTACAGGACAAGCAACCTGTGTGCGGGAATTTTTGCGAGGTTATACCTGAGTAAGAATCTTTTTCTCGACCTCGGTCCTTACGGAGAGTATGCATACAATAGAAAATACAAGGTTTTTACTACACTGTTGGGTGAAAATGAAGAGAGTAAGATAAAATACAGGGACGGAAGCCGATTCAACCCGTTCAATGCAGGAATACAATGCATGGCCGGATTTGACGACTTCTCTGTATATGCTAAATATCGTCTTACCAATGCATTCAACCCGGACAAGATAGATTTGGAGATTACCAGACTGAATATAGGAATTCAGATTGAACTATAATAAGTTTTGCCTCTGAGGCGCTGATATTAACGTATCAATTTAATCCTGTTAGTCTCCTCAAAATACTTAAAGTACATATACAACCTGTAATTAAATTCAAAATTGTATTTTGTAAGAGGACTGTAATCAAGATAATTTTCAACACGCCTATCCCCTGATGCATAGAGATTATTCCATGCAACTACATATTGATAGTTCATATTCTGCAGATATTCATTTGAATACATGTGCTCCTTATGAGAACGGCTGTTAAGCCAGTAATCAAAACCAGAATCAAAAACAATAAGTTCATATTCAGTGGAGTCTTTAGCAGGTAGAGTGTCTCGGATGCCTAGTTTCCCGGCCTTATAGTCTGATACATTTCTCACCGAACCGCATGAGAATGTCAACAGTGCCAGTATTAAAAAAAGATAGGTTCTGAAAATTGCTTTCATTTTTTCGCACTTTTCTCAAATATACAAATTGTAGATGATAATTGTTCAGGACAGATAATAAAAAAGCCTCTGAAAAGAGGCTTTTTTATTGAGCGGAAAACGAGATTCGAACTCGCGACCCTCAGCTTGGGAAGCTGATGCTCTACCGACTGAGCTATTTCCGCAATAATTACAACAATTGTAATCGGAGTGCAAATCTACAAAAAAATTACTTTATAAAAAGCATTTTATTAGCAACTCCATTCATTTGATCTGAGGTTCCCTTCCATTTATAAGTGCATTTTTTAGACACTGTGACAGACCCAACAAATTTCCATCGGTTGATCAGATTATCAGACCAGTTATAAGCAGCTCCGGCCACCCAGGTATATACCTTATATGTACCGGCTTCCGGGAATTTTACCTTTGCTCTTACCCTTTGTTTTTGTTTATTGGTAATCAGACATTCATTTCCAAAATATACCATAGAGTCATCATTAACTTTTTTCCATCCGGAAGGTCTCGAAACTTTGACATCTGCAAGAATCCTTGCATCAGAAGAGATGCCCAAATAATCGCTGATTGCAAATAAAGAATTGTTTGCCAATGATTTGAGATTGTCAAGAGAAACCCACTCTCCACTTTTATCGTTTTTGTAATAAGTATAAGGAGTTTCAAAGGTAATGGCTACTGTAGAGTTGCCGGATCTGTTCCATACCCAACCTTCAGCATATCTGGGAGCTACATCTGAAAATGATAGGTCTGCCGGGGAGAACAAGGGATTGTCATTTATTGTCAGTGCACTCAGCAACATCTGTTTTCTAAACATAAGTTCAGATGTTGATTCAGCTGTATGAATCCAATATGTTATTGTCCCGGAAATCTGTGAATGCATGTTAAGAAACAAGTCAAAAGGCTTCTCTTTTGTAAGGTTCTCTATCTTCCCTCTTAAAGCCTTAACTTCAGGCATAGTGAGAGAGTCTGGCCTGTTCCAGTTTATCTCAATATTTACACCTGTGGAAGCTGATCTGGAGAGGCCTCCGTAAACTCCGTCAGGGTTTGTAAATGGCACTATATAGAAAATTGTATTTGCAAGTAATGCTCGTGAATGGACAGAACCATCCAAAAGTTTGTCAATCAAAAATTCAAGATGCCAGCTAGACGGATGCTCACTTGGATGGACTCTTCCGTGAATCCATACCCTTTTTTTATTTGCATCATCTACCGACCGGTCTGTAAGTGTCATCATGCGGATATCACGTCCCTGCTGACTCTGCCCGATAACCTCGGTTTTCACATATTTACTTTCACTCCACTCTTCAAACCTTTTATCGAGATATGAACATGTGTATGGTATGAAGTGACATATATATACTGTGTCTTGTGTGAATATCTTATTAATTTGTCCCTTGTTGATGTTTTCAACATATTCAAACCGTTTAAAATTCTTATTATCGTATGAATAGAACGGTCTTATTGTCTCGGAGTTTCTTATGTTTATAAAGAGCTGTTTGCCTTTGACACCTGTAATCCTGAAGTAATACCACCTTGCACTCGGAGACAAAGATGTGTCAACAGGGTTTTGAGGATCAAACCTTGATGAAATCTCATATGACAGGGTGAGCATCGAGTCTGTCGGGGTGCTCTTAATCCATACAGAATCAAGGAGTTTTACGGATCCGATGCTGGCAGATTCAAAATCTGAAAGGAAGTGAACCTGGGAAAATAAAAAACTACTGCAGAAAATATTCAGCAGCAGTAAAAAAATTTTTCTTGTTGTCATTTAAGGTTATTTGAATTTAAAGCTCAGCTGCCTTTATTTTGACAATTTTTCCCTTATTGGAAAATGCAAGTTCAGAATTATTCTTCTTCTTTTCCTGAATTAATCGCTGAAAGGAGATGTTCAGACCGTTCAGGATACTATCCCTTAGCTCTTTAGTCTCAAGTTCGCTCATAATTAACTATTTTATTGTAGGTTGGTTTATTATATATCTTTTGCTCCTGGTTCTTTCCTCCTTCGGCAATCAGTTCCGGGGGCAAGGTAGAGTTGTTTATTATCATCCAATATTCACAAAGCGGAATATATAGCGAAAATAAGTTTTTTATTCCAATATCGTATCGTCTTCGTATAACTTTTTCTTCAATATTATGACCTCCACTTTCAACTCTCATTCTAACTCTCTCTACTGCAAGGCTTGGCAGATTGAGCCAGAAAAAAACAAGTGTCACCTTATAGCCATGCTCTTGCGCATATTGGATGAACTTAGCATGAGTCCTGGTGGCTAACGTTGTTTCAAGAGCAAAATCCGTGCCGTTGGCAATAAGCTCTTTTATTCTGATTAGCATGATCTTACCGGCTTGAATCGAGACACTTTCCGGTTTAAATGGAGAAATACCCCTGGCAATCTCGTCAGCATTTACATACTCCTTACACCCAAGCATATCGGGCAGAATATTGTATGAAGCGGTTGTTTTCCCCGCTCCGTTGCATCCGGCTATTATGAATAATTTTCCCATTATTAATACCAAATTTAGCCATTTTTCCGGCTCGTGGTAGCTGCAAAGGCAAATAATGCAAAATCTCCTATGCAAGGATCAGACGGGAATACTTTACGTAGATATTCTGTTATCTCCAGGGCTGTTTTCAAGTCTGCGGATTTTCTTGTAGTAATGCCTAACTCCAAAGCACTCCGGTGAACATGCACATCAAGGGGTATAATCAGTTCAGCAGGATTACTGTTTTTCCATATCCCTAAGTCCACGATTCCGTCGTTTCTCACCATCCAGCGGCGAAACATGTGAATTTTCTTATTTGCTGCATTTGAGTCCGGTTTACTGCCGAAAATGTGTGTTCTTATATAAGACGGGGAAAATTTTTCAAGAGATTTTTCCTTGGAGTAAAAAATTCTCAGATTCTCACAAATTCTGGAAAAATCGCTCCATTTGATAGTCCGGTGAAGAGATACGGAATCATTTCTGTATACTCCGGCCGTTATATATTCAGCCGGTTGCCATTTCATCTCACCAAACATCTTTTCACAATTTTTGAAAATCATCTCACGTCTGCCCCATGCAAGATGACAAGATAGTATCCCTGCAATCTCCACGTCCTGTAAAGTTGCCTCGCCTCTCATATATCTTTCTGAAAAGATTTTTGGAAACATTATCGGATCTTTAGCAAAGAACTTAGCGTTATTGTAAAGTGTCGATAAATCCTTCAACCTTTCAGCCCTGTCATCCATTGGTCTGTTTTTCTTATTATTCAAAAATAGCAAAAAATCAAAAAAGACCCGTGAGGGTCTTTTTAAATTTTTGGTAAAATCAAAATTACTTTTTGACGTTCTTGTATCTGTTAAGGAATTTATCAACACGACCTGCAGTATCTACAAGCTTCATCTTACCTGTATAGAATGGGTGAGATGTATTTGAAATCTCTAATTTTACAACAGGGTATTCAACTCCTTCGTGAGTTATTGTCTCTCTTGTATTTACACATGAACGTGTAATAAATACATGGTCATTTGACATATCCTTGAAAGCTACAAGACGGTAGGTTTCGGGATGTATTCCTTTTTTCATTGCTTCTAATTATTAAATAATAGGGTTGCAAAAGTACTAATAATTTGTTTATGACCAAAATTATTCACGGTTTCCGGCAAATTTTGCAAGAATTTTAAGTATTTCAAGATATAGCCAGATAAGTGTTACCATGAGGCCAAAAGCACCGTACCACTCCATATATTTAGGAGCTCCGGATTCTGAAGCTCTAACTATGAATTCATAATCCATCAGCAGACTGAATGCGGCTACCCCTATAATCACGAGGCTGATACCTATGCTCAACGGTCCACTGTCGTGAAGCATGGTAAGGTTTACACCAAAAAGGGATATAACCATAGATACAATATAATACATTGCAATAGCACCAATTGCTATAGTCATTATCCTTGCAAATTTGCCATCTACTTTGATGAGATTTGTCCTGTAAATTATAAGCATAACAACAGCTGTGAGGATTGTCAAAAGTGTGGCATTCATTACAATACCCGGAGCAGTCGCGGCAAAAGCCTGGCTGAATACAGCAGAAATAGCTCCGAGAAATAGCCCTTCAAGTACGGCATACACTGGTGCAAGATATTGTGCCCAGACAGGTTTGAAACTGATAATCATGGCAACAATGAATCCTCCGATAGCTCCACCCCACATCCATGGTTGTAAAGAGGCGGGATTAATGGCTTCATACGCGATTTTCCATGTGTACATAGCTCCTGCAAGAATCATCAATATCAATACCAGGGATTTTGTCGCTGTGCCTTTTACGGTCATGGTTCCTGTGCTTGCAGACGCGGCCTTACTGTCCCTAAAAATTTTTTCTGTTAAAACTGGATTTGCCATTTAATAAAAATTAAATTATTTACATCTATATAATTGTTCTTCGTATAGCATAAACTTCCTCGCTTTTCTTATCCATTTCTGCTCTTCGACTTTTATGTGTTCCTTGACCGTTTCCCAGTCAGAAGAACCTTTAACATAGTCTATCAACAACTTGTCACCAAGCAGAAGTTCTATTGCGCTTTTGTCATTGCCTCTTTCATAGACTTCTTCCGGGAATTTGAACCCTGGGCAGTTTTCTGCTACGAAACGTATTATTTTCAAATTGTGTGCCAATGCATGATATTGCTCTCCTGGCACCGGGTGTAGCTGAAATCCGGTGCAAATTTCACCTTTATATTTGTGAAATGTAGGTATAAACTTCTGCCACCTAATATAAACAGATGGATCGGAAATCGGATTTTCCGGATCATTCCAATTCGAATAACCATGTTTTTTGTTGTAATCGAGGAGATTTGTCATGAATGGTGCCCCGAATTGTTCAAACGGTCTTGTTGTCCCACGCCCTTCACTGACATTTGTTCCTTCCCACAAAACCTGTCCACTGTAAAAATGGCAGGTAAATAGTCCCGGGATATTCGGAGAGGGTGGAATACTCCAGGGAAGAAGGTCCTTGCTTACTTTTTCGGCTGTATAGGCAATTATATGTAGCGGGAATTTTGCATTTATCTCGTTGTAAAAAAGGTTGGTAAGCTCTCCAAATGTAAGGCCGTGCCTGTGCGGGATACCCTCAATTCCTATAAATGAACCATACCCTTTTTCCAGCATGGTTCCTTCTACTTGTCGCCCGGCAGGATTCATCCTGTCAACAATATATATGGATAGGTTCAGATCGTGTTTTTTCAGCACCTTAAACAGGTTGAACACAGTCGTTGTAAATGTGTAGTAACGGGAACCGACATCCTGTAATTCAATAATCAGTGCATCCAGATCTTCAAGTTTTGCCGTACTGGCGGAAAGTGATTTTTCATCAGTACCATAAAGGGACACAAACTCACATCCTTCAAGGCCCAGTTTTCCGTATACCTCTGTGTCATCAAGAGTTACCTGATCCTGTAACTCTCCGAAGAGACCGTGCTCAGGAGTGAATACTCTTTTCAGACGGCCTCTTTTGTATAACGTTTCAAAAAGATATTCACCTTTGTCCGGCTGCCACGCCACCTGGTTACAAAGAATCCCCAGCCTGCCACTCTTTAGTACATTATCAGGTTGTTCAAGTAGTGAAGTTGTTCGGAATGAAAACATCTTGGATTATTTAATTATTTCGTTAATTTTCTTTATTATTTCATGCGCAATAGCATCAGCTGCCTCCTCTGTACCGGCCTCGGCATATATTCTGATTATGGGTTCAGTATTTGATTTCCGGAGATGTACCCATTGCTTCCTGCCGTCAAAATCAACTTTAACACCATCTATATCGGTGATTCTGTGTTCAGAATAAGCTTTTTTAATATTTGCCAGAACATTGTCAACATTAATTCCTGCAGAAAGTTCTATCTTATTTTTTGAAATATGATATTTTGGATAACTCTCTCTGAGGGCAGAGGCCTTATTTCTGCTTTTTGCCAGATATGTAAGGAATAACGCAGTGCCAATCAATGCATCTCTTCCATAATGAAAGTCAGGCACTATAACCCCGCCGTTACCTTCTCCGCCAATAACTGCATTGACTCTTTTCATCTCTGCAACAACGTTAACCTCTCCGACAGCAGAAGCCGAATAAACACAACCGGCAGCCTCGGTCACATCTCTTAACGCTCTGGAAGATGAGAGGTTTGAGACTGTATAGCCTTTTTTATTTTTTAGAATATAATCTGCAACTGTCACAAGAGTGTACTCTTCCCCATAAGGGGTTCCATCTTCGCATATTAATGCGAGCCTGTCAACATCTGGATCAACAGAGATTCCAAGATCTGCTTTTTCTAAAACAACTCTCTCTGATAACTGTGTGAGATTTTCTGGCAGTGGTTCCGGATTGTGGGCAAAATCACCTGTGGGATCACAATTAAGTTGTATGCATGTCACGCCAAGTGCTTCCAACAGTTTTGGCATTATTATGCCTCCTACGGAATTAACTGCATCAAGGACAACTTTGAATCCACTGCGGTATATCTCCTCAATATCCACAAGCGGGTGGGAGAGGACTGCCTCAATATGAGCATTCGTATAGTCCTTTTGTGTATAGCTTCCAATTGTATCAACGTCGCTAAACGTGAAATTTTCTTCAGCAGCGCATTCTAAAAGTAATTCACCCTCATGACTGTCGAGAAATTCACCATTCTGGTCAAGCAGCTTAAGCGCATTCCATTGCCGGGGATTATGGGAAGCGGTAAGAATTATTCCCCCGTCGGCCTTTTCAAAAGTAACGGCCATTTCAACTGTCGGTGTCGAGGCAAGTCCGGCGTTTACCACATCAATACCACAGGCCATTAAAGTACCGCATACTACATTGTCAACCATATTACCGGATATTCTGGCATCTCTGCCGACAACAACTTTGTATCTCTCTTTTCCGGGAAGTCTCATTTGTAGTCTGGTGGCGTATGCGGCGGTGAATTTTACTATGTCCAGGGGTGTAAGAGCCTCTCCGGCAGTTCCTCCGATAGTCCCTCTTATACCTGATATTGATTTTATTAAAGACATGATAATATGTGTATTAAGTAAGCGTGTATATAAAAAATCAGGGTGTTAAGGTATCAAAAAATACCTTAACACCCAATATCAGTTTCAAAAAAATTACGCTGGAAGAGCTAAGAAAGCAGCTGCAAATGCCAGAATAGCATATAGTTCCGGGAATACTGCAAGGATTAGAGTCTTTCCGAATACATCCTGACCGTTACTCATCTCAACAACACCGTTAGCACAAATCTTAGATTGATAAAAAGCAGAGAACAGGCCAACAAAACCAAGAGCAAGTCCGACTGCAAAAATTGCAAGGCCATTACCGAGTGTAAGGACCGGAATCTCTTTGAGTTTGCTAAGTGTTAAGAAGAAGGCTGCAAAACCATACAAACCCTGGGTGGATGGAAGTGCTGTAAGAATCATTGAAGAACCGAAAATGTCCGGATTCTTCTTTAATGCACCAATAGTTGCGTTTCCTGAGATAGTTACACCCATTGCACTACCGATACATGCAAGTGTCAGCATGAATGCAAGGCCGACATAAGCCATAAAAAGTGGTAAAGATTGTTCCATAATTACTAATTATTATCTGATTATTGTTTATTGTCCGTATATTTTTTTCAGAGGTCTGAATTCTTTTCCACCTCCTGTAAAACCTGCATTTTTATAAAATTCAACAAATGTAAGACGCATAGGGTGTACAAAAGCTCCCAGGCAAGAGAGACCAAGAACTCCAAGATGCCCCGCTATCAGAATCAGAACGGTAAAGAACCATCCTACATAAGGAATAGCTGTCAGGCTGAAAGCTACTGAGTTTATAACCATTCCCAGTATTCCTCCGGAGGTTCCTAATCCGAAAAGACGGATATATGACAGCATGTCACCAAAAATTCCTGTTATATCATATAAAGAGATTGTGCCTTTTAAAATCCTTATGATGATATTACCTTCAGTGGAAGAGAAACAAAGAATCAATGCACCGCCTGCCATAGCAAGGTAGTTAAACCATGAAGGGAGAGTCATTTCGGGAATCATGGTCCTGGCGTATGAAAGAGATGCCCATATAATGATTATTACCCATCCTATATTTCCCATTCCGGCCTGCCATCCTTTTTTTATCATTGAATCTATGGCTGTAATCAATCTGGCAAATATTATATGAAACAGACCGAAAATGATTGCAAACCAAAACATTTTTATATCTGAAAAAAACAAGGAAGATACTGACTGTGGCAAAGGAAGCCACTCAGCGAGCTTACTCCCGAATACCGTTCCGGTAAGACCTGCCATCAGAAAAGCACCTAACCCCAACAATTGAACAAGAGTAAGCAAGCTTTTCATCTTGGGAAGTTTTAATTTTGCAATGCCGCCTACAATCATCAATGTCAGGCCATATCCCATATCCCCCAGACATAGCCCAAAAAAGAGCATATAAAAAGGTGCAAAGTATGGGGTAAGATCCAACTCCCCGTATTTTGGGAACATATAGAGCGCTCCTATAGGTTCGAAAAGGCGTGCAAAGAAGTTGTTCTTCAGCTTAATAGGAGGGTTGTCTTCCTCCTTTGCCGCTTCAAGCTCGTAGTACACACCCTCGTTATTAAGGAATTCACAAACGTTTTCACGTATTTCTGTAGGAGCGAAACCCTGAAGAGTATCAATAAAATCCTCAACCTCTTTCTTTGATGAAACTTTGGCAAGATATCTGTCAAGTTCCATATTCAAAGATTCGTAACGCTGTTTGAAGGATTCTTTGCACAATGTGTATGAGATAATTTTCTTCTCGTTGATTTCAATTCTGTTCTTGAGATCTATCTCTTTCTGCTCAAGAATATGGAATGCAAGAGCAGGAAATTTGCTTTCAGGTATCTTAAACTTAATATCCACCCCTTTAGGCGTTAGTATTACAAAGTAAACCTTGCCGTTAACGGTGTTAAGTTTGTAAAGGATGTGGTCTTTATGCCAACCATCATCAAATTTGCTTTCAAGAGTTGTGTAAAAATGAAGGTCGAATCCCAGCTCTTTAAGTTTAAATATATCTTCCGAGTTGAAATCCCCCCATAAGGCTGCATCAGCTTTATCCCTCAGTAATTGCTGAAGTTCAGAATCATAAAGAGATCTATTTGTAAATAAATCCTCACACTCCATAAGGAGTTTATCAGAAGATTCAGATAAATCAACAAGGGCAGATTCAATTGATTTTCCTTCTAATGAAGCTACAACTGTGTCTATTTTCTTGATTATATTGCGATATCTCAGTATGAGATCATGGAGTTCCCGGGATCTTGAATCTACGGCATGTCCTTGCCTGGTAATATCAACCACACCCAGTTCCTGGAGATGCTCCAGAAAAAGCGGAAGATCTGCATGGAATATCATCAAGGAGTATTTATCCATTTTTGTAATCATAATCCGGCTTCCTCCTCTGCCATGTGTCTGTTTTTAACGATTTTCTGAGATGCCTTTGAAAGGTTTTCCTCGTCTTCCATAAATCTTTTTATCTTGAGTATGGCCTCCTGATATCCGGGAATCTGTACCTTCTCATAGAGATTAACCTTTTGTGTGGTCTTTTTCCTTGAGAAATCAAGCAGCCTCATCTTTTCTAAATATATTTCAGACTCAATACCAAGAGAGGATAATTCCTTGAGTATCTTAATCCCATCAGCATACCATAATGGTTCTGCAAAAAAATTGAAAGCAGTCGCCTCAAATATAATCTCTTTTAGACTTGGTGTCTTCACCCCGGCAACTTTAACAGTCTCAAGGCTGACACTCTTCACACTTATCAAATCCGGGCGGAATTCATTCCATAAACCCGACATATCCTCGTAAGCCTTTAAAGATGACTCAAGTTTTAGCACAAGCTCGTCAGAACGATACTTTGCCCTTTTGACCTCGAACCTTAAAGCCGATTCTTTGTTTTTCAAGGTAGGCAAAGCGTTCGTCCTGACCTTCAACTGCTTGTTGAGATCATTCAGTGATGTTTTATTGAATTGGAACTTGATTGCCATGTTTTATCAGTGTCAGTTCTTCCAATATTTATTCATAATAGACTCCTTGATACCAAGTTCAGCAGGCGAATAGTATTTCCTGAAGAGATCCCATGCAGTATCAAGCATCTCTGTGGTATTTATATTAACATCAATTGCAAGTAATTTTGTAGAGTACTCTTTGGCGAATTCAAGACAGCGGTTGTCATAGTCGCTAAGGTCAAATCCGTTTTCGAGTTTTGTCTTTGCATTGGCAGCATCGGCGTACAACCTAACAGCTGCATTCATAACATAGTTGTGGTCATCTCTTGTCTTCTTCCCGATAACAAGCTGTTTCAGACGAGAAAGTGACCTGAAAGGATCGACAATAACCTTTCCGGTATCAGAGTCGGTTCTCAAAAAGAGCTGACCCTCTGTGATGTATCCTGTATTGTCAGGAATGGCATGTGTGATATCTCCGCCACTCAATGTTGTAACTGCAATGATTGTAATAGATCCTCCGTCAGGCAATTGCACTGCCTTTTCGTAGATTTTGGCAAGGTCAGAGTATAGTGAACCAGGCATGGAGTCCTTTGAAGGAATCTGGTCCATACGGTTGCTGACGATACTTAGTGCATCAGCATAAAGAGTCATATCAGTCAAAAGAACAAGGACCTTTTCATTTTTATCTACGGCAAAGTATTCTGCTGCAGCCAGTGCCATGTCCGGAATAAGCAGTCTCTCTACCGGTGGCTGCTCGGTTGTATTTACAAAGCTTATAATTTTGCTCAGTGCTCCGGCATTTTCAAAGCTCTGTTTGAAAAACAGATAGTCGTCATTTGAAATACCCATTCCGCCCAGGATAATCTTATCAACATCGGCTCTCAGAGCAACCATTGCCATTACTTGGTTATACGGCTGATCAGGATCGGCAAAAAACGGAATCTTCTGTCCGGAAACAAGTGTGTTATTAAGATCTATGCCGGCAATTCCTGTCGGAATAAGCTCCGAAGGCTGCTTCCTCCTGTACGGATTTACCGAAGGACCACCGATATATCTCTTTTCTCCCTCAACTGCCGGTCCGTTGTCAATCGGATCACCGTAAGCGTTGAAGAATCTTCCGGAAAGTTCCTCGCTTACCATCAGTGAAGGTGGATCTCCGAAAAATGATACCTCAGCATTTGTTGCAATACCTTCTGTTCCGGAGAATACCTGTAAAGTTATCAGGTCACCCTTGATCTTTACAACTTGTGCAAGACGGCCGGCAACAGTTGCAAGCTCGTCATTTGCAACACCCTTTGCCCGCAGGGAAATTGTTGCTTTTGTGATAGACTCTAGTTGAGTGTATATCTTTTGAAATGCTCTACCTTCCATTGTTTATCTCCTTGTTTAGCTGTTCCAGGTATTTGTTGAAATTCTCACTCTTGAATTCAGAGTAGTTCATCTGACGCAATATATTAATAAGCCCCTTGTAGAAATTACCACACTCTTCAAAATCCTCAAATGGAAAATCCTTTTCACAAATATCAATCACGAGTGAATACATATATTCCTGTCTTTCAAGCGAAGTTACAGAATCAACCTTGTCAAAGGCATCCTGTTGCAATATAATAAAGTCAATCAGCTCGGATTTCCAGAATTTTCTGTGGTACTCAATTGGAACGCCATCGTCTCCAAGAATGTTTATCTGCTCATAAGCTTCTTTACCTCTTAGGATTATATTCTTCCCTTTCAGGACCTTCTCAACCCAGTCTTTATTGACTCTGGTGCTAAGGTCTGAAATTATTTCAGGATATTCCAGATACTTGGAATAAGAGTCAATCGGGTCAACTGCAGGATATCTCTTTTTATCCGCACGGTTTTGTGAAAGAGCATAGAAACATCTAGCAGATTTCTTTGTAGATTCTGTAACAGGTTCCTTAAGATTGCCTCCGGCAGGAGAGACTGTTCCGATAAATGTCACAGATCCGGTTTTCTCATTGTTCAGATTAACAAGTCCGGCTCTGGCGTAAAAGTTTGATATAATGGCAGGAAGATCCATAGGGAAGGCATCTGCTCCCGGAAGCTCCTCCATACGGTTACTCATTTCGCGAAGAGCCTGGGCCCATCTCGATGTAGAGTCAGCCAGCAAGAGAACTCTTAAGCCCATCGAACGGTAATACTCACCGATAGTCATCGCTGTATAGACTGATGCTTCACGTGCCGCAACAGGCATATTTGAAGTATTACAGATTATAGTAGTTCTCTCCATTAGGTGTCGACCGGTATGCACATCAATAAGCTCCGGGAATTCCGTGAAGATCTCTACAACTTCATTTGCCCTTTCTCCACAGGCAGCCATAATAATCACATCAGCTTCGGCCTGTTTTGAAATTGCATGCTGAAGCACAGTCTTGCCGCATCCGAAAGGACCGGGTATAAAACCTGTACCACCTTCAGCAATCGGATTGAAAGTGTCTATACATCTTACACCTGTCTCCATAATCCTGTAAGGTCTCGGCTTGTCATGATATGCAGTAATGGCAACCTTTACAGGCCATTTCTGCATCATGGTCAATTCATGATCAGTACCATCTGAATCTGTAATAACGGCAATTTTATCAGATACCTTATAATCTCCCTCAGGTGCAATAGATTTTAAGATATACTTTTCCTTATACACGAATGGAACCATAATTTTATGAGGGAGCCAGCCCTCTTTTACCTCTCCAAGCCAGTCTGCGGCACTAACTTCAATCCCCGGTTTAGCCGTCGGTATGAAGTGCCATAACTTTTCCATATCCAGAGGAGAGGTGTATTCTCCTCTCTTCAGGAATACTCCCTCCATAGTCTCCAGATTATTCTGCAACCCGTCGTAGTTGCTTGAGAGAAGACCCGGGCCCAGAGTAACCTCCAGCATATGTCCTTCAAATTCGGCTGTATCTCCCGTTTTTAGTCCACGGGTACTTTCATATACCTGAACATAGGCCTCTTTGCCGTTTACCTTAATAACCTCGGCCATCAGCTTTGTTCCTGAGAGATCAATATAACAGATCTCATTTTGAGCAACGGGACCGTCAACCTCGATTGTGACCAGGTTGGCAATAATCCCTGTAACTTTTCCAGTGGTTTTCATATATAAATATTTATTCTTTTATCGTTTTGTAAGAGTCTCTCATTTCGTCCACATATTTTCTGAAAAGAAGCGCACCGTTTACCTTGTCAAGGGAATGCCATCTTTTAAGTATACTGGTCTTGAATATGAAAGAGAGGATAACATCAATGTTAAAATAGCTGAATGTGCAGATTTTGTTAACCTCTTCCCATCTCATGACATCCAGAGCCTTCTCGCGTTCAATGAGATCTTTTATTTCAAAAATTTGTAATAATCTTGAAGCAAACTCTATCTCCGATGTAATACCGAAATCTGGGGTCTTGTTTTTCTTAAGGGCCTCTACTATCTCACTGTCTCCTATAAGATATTTGTCAGGCTCAAGGCCCTGCTTTCTGCTTAGATATGTGGCCTGAATGTTTCTTAGCATCAGGTCGAAAGCGAAATATGTTCTCAGGAAACGATTACTGTTTTTCGCAACGGTCCTATAGAAGTGAGGTGAAAGATTGTCAGGTATAAGACCAAATCTGAGCCAGTCAATATAACGTCTGTCCCTTTTATCAAGATATGATAATATCTGAGCTGAAAGAGAATCGTAATCCATGGATGGATTGTCGAAATCAGGTTCTAAATAGGGGAGACCTGCTATGATAAACTCATAGTTTTTCATATTTGTTATTTTTCAAATATAATTTCACGTATACGAGGCCTTAGGTATGAGCTGATAAGCTCTTCGAAATCCTTGTCAGTGAAACTAATATGATATCCCTCACCTTTTGGCCCAATCTTAAACCCTGAAGAGATTTTCTTGTCAAATTTTATTTCAAGGCCTCGGTCTAACTGTTTTGTAATATTATTTGTGATAAATTGCTCAAGTTCTCCCTTGGATTTTTCAGGTAAGATAATTGATAAATCTGCCGCTTTATCAGATTCAGGCGAAAATGCTGTTATTATGGCCTTAATAATCTCTTTCATTAGAGAATTGTCACTCATAGCTTCAGAAACAGGGTTCTTTAATGCATTTGATGTAATGAGAGATTCAATCTCGTGCTTAAGAGTCGTATAACTTTGTCTGGACGACATCTTGACTTCATTCAGAATTCGTTCCCTGATATCTTCTGCCTCTTTTCGGGCTGAGGAAATTATCTGCTCAGACTCTTCCTTGGCTTTGGAAATAATCTGTTCCGCCTCTTTGCGGGCATCATCCTTTATTCGTTCAGCTTCCTCTCTCCCTTTTGAGAGACCTTCGGAGTACAATTTCTCAGTAAGCTCTTGCAATTTGTTCTGCATAATACCACATAATTTTATTCTTCCTCAAAGTTAAAAAAAAAATGATAGCAGCAACAGAAATCAATTAAAAAATTATGATTTTATAAGCAAACAGCTTCGTGATGAAAGTAAAATAGGGCAAATCGAAACTGTTTTGGTTTCGATTTGCCCTATTTTGGGTTTTTATTAAAAGTTAACTTTCCTTTCGAAAAATTAACTAAGGAATCCTAGCAGAATACCGGCTGCAACAGCACTACCGATAACACCTGCTACATTTGGACCCATAGCATGCATAAGCAGATGGTTTGTGTTATCATATTGCTGTCCGACAACCTGAGAAACTCTCGCAGAGTCTGGAACAGCAGAGACTCCGGCATTTCCGATTAACGGATTAATCTTGTTACCCTCTTTAAGGAACAAATTGAAAAGTTTTACAAATAAAACTCCGGCAGATGTAGCTATTACAAATGACAACGCTCCGAGAATAAATATATAAACTGAAGTGAGTTGCAGGAACTTGTCAGCTTGTGTGGATGCTCCTACGGTAAGACCGATAAGAATTGTTATAACATCAATTAGCGGTCCTCTGGCTGTCTCAGCAAGACGACGTGTAACACCGCTTTCTTTCAACAGATTTCCGAAAAACAACATTCCGAGAAGAGGAAGACCTGAAGGAACTATAAAGCAAGTCAGAAGGAAGCCGATTAACGGGAAGAGTATTTTTTCCGTCTGAGATACCGCCCTGGCAGGTTTCATCCTTATAAGACGCTCTTTTTTTGTTGTGAATAGCTTCATTACAGGTGGCTGTATTACAGGTACAAGCGCCATGTATGAATATGCAGAAACGGCTATTGCGCCCATAAGGTTAGGAGCAAGTCTGGAAGATAGGAAAATTGCAGTAGGGCCATCAGCTCCTCCGATTATACCTATCGCACCCGCATCAGCAGCAGAGAATCCCATGAGAAGGGCTATGGCGTATGCTCCAAAAATACCAAATTGGGCAGCAGCACCAATTAACAATAATTTCGGGTTGGAAATCAAAGATGAGAAATCAGTCATTGCTCCGATTCCTAAGAATATCAGAGGCGGATACCACCCTTTTATTACACCCTGGTATAGTATGTTTAATACCGATCCCTCTTCATATACCCCGATACTCAAGCCGGGGAAGAAAGGAATATTACCAACAATAATTCCAAATCCAATAGGAACTAACAACATCGGTTCCCACTCTTTTTTGATTGCAAGGTAGATGAAAGTCAGACCTATTGCAATCATTATTATGTGGTTGAACGTAGCGTTGTAAAATCCGGTGTATTGGATGAATTGCTGAAGGTTGTCTCCTATTAGTGAAAATAAACCTTTTTCCATGTTATCCTATAGTTACAAGTGTTGCACCCTCAAGAACAGAGTCACCTTTATTAACCTTGATAGATGTCACCTTCCCGTCAGCATTGGCTTCGATGACGTTTTCCATCTTCATTGCCTCAAGAACAATCAATTTTTGACCCTTCTTGACACTGTCACCCTCTTTAACTGCTACTTCAAGGATTACTCCTGGCAGTGGTGATGTTACAGAACTTCCACCGGCAGAAGCAGGTGCAGATGCGGCAACAGTTACAGCAGGTTTGGCGACAGTTGTCTGAGCAGCAGGTTTTGAGACTTTTGGGGCAGCTACTGTTTTCTTCACGGGTGCCTCAAACTCTACTTTGAAAGGAATCCCATTAACTTCAACCTCAGCAACAGTCTCCTCAATATCAGTAATGCTTACGGCGTAGTCATTACCATTTATTTTTAATTTATATTCTTTCATTATTTTCAAACTTTTAAAACTATTTTTTATGAGGAGTCTCGCGAAGTGTATAAATTTTTGAGCTCCATGGAGAGTAATTCTTCGTAACCTTAGTAATTGTCAGAATTGTGTTTTCTATATCATGGTTGTCGTCTCCCTGCCAGTATGCATGCAGAGAGGCGGCTATTGCAGCGTATACTTCGGCTGATACATTTGCTGCCTTAGGCTTACTGCTTTCTGACATAGATACCACAGATCTTTCTCTGCTTCTTTTAATATTGTGTTTGCCTACTTGCTTAAAGACAAGGTAGAGAACTACCAGAGCAAGGAAAACAACAGACATTGCGGTCAATGCCATTATTATTCCATAAGGGTCAGCTTTTTTGATAGTTACACTTTTAGGAACTGAATCAACACCTTCGTTGTTTGTACTCGGTGAAGTTCTGTCCATTACTTGCCAGCCTTCGGAACCGTCTGTCTTTCCGATTCCATCGATGCTCCTTCCGTATGAAACATTGGTGTCAAGTTGATCTACAGGAATTTTAATCCTGTCAATAATGGTTTTTCCGTCTGATGCTACAAAGAGAATCTCCTGTGAGTCTTCCAATTTGAAGTTTACGTGGAATGTTCCTCTGAAAGGCTCGTTGTCTGCCCAGAATATGGTATGTTGCCTTGGCGGAATCTTTGTAAGTATATCTCCTTTAGGGATGATGTACTTTGTAAGATTGGCCGGGTCATTTGTAAGGTAACAGCCTCCGATGTTAACAGTGCCGTATGATGAGTTGAAAAGCTCAATCCATCCGCTCTTGTGACCAAAGTCATCCTCAAAGTCATTTGTATTATTTACAAGAAATTCATTAATACGCATGTCTCCCTGACTTTGAGCAGCAAGAGATAAACTCACAAACAGAAATCCCAGCAACAGAAATATTTTTGTTATTTTTTTCATTTTTTGCTGATTAAGTGATTAGAGTGGAAGATTGTCGTGCTTCTTAGCAGGGTTTGTCAGTTTCTTGGTTGTAAGCTGTTGAAGAGAGCGGATAATACGGAAACGTGTGTTTCTCGGTTCGATAACATCATCGATATATCCATAACGCGCTGCATTGTACGGATTTGCAAATGCATCCCTGTACTCTTTTTCTTTCTGAGTTGCAAATTCGGCAGGATTTTCTGCAGAAGCCATCTCTTTACCGTAAAGAACTTCAATAGCACCTGAAGGTCCCATAACTGCAATTTCAGCTGAAGGCCATGCATAGTTTATGTCTCCGCGAAGGTGCTTGCTACTCATAACGCAATATGCTCCACCGTATGATTTTCTGAGAGTAACGGTAACTTTAGGCACAGTTGCCTCTCCGTATGCATATAGAAGCTTTGCTCCATGTAGGATGATTCCCCCATACTCTTGTTGAGTCCCCGGCAAGAAGCCCGGAACATCCACCAATGTTACAAGCGGAATGTTGAATGCATCGCAGAAACGAACGAAACGTGCAGCTTTCCTTGAAGCATTATTGTCCAATACTCCGGCAAGAACCTTTGGCTGATTTGCCACTATACCAACAGACGAGCCGTTGAAACGTGCAAAACCGACTATGATATTAGTAGCATAATCTTTGTGAACTTCAAGGAATTTACCATCATCAACAATTGCACCAATAACCTCATACATGTCGTATGGTTTATTAGGGCTGTCTGGTATTATCTCATTGAGAGAATCGTCAAGCCTGTCAATAGGATCTTCAGTCTGGAAGACAGGGGCTTCTTCAAGGTTGTTCTGAGGAAGGAAACTTAAAAGGTCTCTTATTATATGTATGCCCTCTTCTTCACTATTAACAGCAAAGTGAGCTACGCCGCTCTTGCTGGCATGTACAGACGCACCGCCAAGTTGTTCCTGAGTAACATCCTCACCTGTAACTGTTTTTACAACCTTCGGACCTGTCAAGAACATATAGCTGGTACCTTTGGTCATAATGTTGAAGTCAGTAAGTGCCGGAGAATATACAGCACCACCGGCGCAAGGACCGAATATTGCTGAAATCTGAGGAATAACTCCCGAAGCAAGGATATTGCGTTGGAAAATTTCGGCATATCCTGCAAGAGCATTAACTCCTTCTTGAATACGGGCTCCGCCTGAGTCATTAAGTCCGATAACCGGTGCGCCCATCTTCATCGCCTGGTCCATAATCTTACAGATTTTCATAGCAAAACTCTCAGAGAGAGAACCACCGAAAACGGTAAAATCCTGTGCAAACACATATACCAATCTTCCGTCTATTGTACCATAGCCTGTAACCACACCATCTCCAAGGAATGTGTCTTTTTCCATACCGAAGTTAGTGCATCTGTGTGTTACGAACATGTCAAACTCTTCGAAGCTGCCTTCGTCGAGCAACATTGCTATTCTTTCACGAGCGGTGAATTTTCCTTTTGAGTGCTGTGAATCAATTCTTTTTTGACCACCTCCCAAACGCGCTTTTTCACGTAGTTGGATCAGCGCTTTAACTTGTTCAAGTTGCTGGCTCATTTTTTATTTATTTAATATTTCTTTTGTTTAGTTAAGCAATTTATTTGGAAGGATTCTCGCAAAGCTCTGTCAGCACTCCCGCTGTTGATTTTGGATGAAGAAAGGCTATCTTAAGACCTTCGGCCCCATTTCTCGGAGCTTTGTCAATCAGCCTTACACCTTTGGATTCAAGCTCATTCAGCCCGTTCTGTACTCCGTCTTCCACTGCAAAGGCGATGTGGTGAACACCCTCTCCTTTATTTTCGATGAATTTACCTACAGCACCCTCAGGGTCTGTGCTTTCCAGAAGTTCAATCTTAGTTTGTCCGATTTTGAAAAAGGCAGTTTTAACTTTTTGGTCTGTAACCTCTTCTACAGCGTAGCATTTTAAACCGAGCATCTCTTCGTAATAGGGGATAGCTGTTTCAAGTGACTTGACAGCAATACCGATGTGCTCAATATGAGACAGTTTCATAAAATTTATTTGTTTTTTGTGATAGAAATTCTTATATTATCCTGCAAAAGTAGATATTTATAAGGAGTAGACCAAAAAAAAAGGTGTCTAAAATTCTAGACACCATATTGAATAATATACAGGAAACTTGCTATATTGCCATCGTATGATAGACGTTTTGAACGTCATCATCATTCTCGAACCTCTCAATCAATTTTTCTATATCGGCTTTCTGCTCTTCGTTAAGTTCCTTTAATTCGGTGTTCGGGATTCTTTCAAAAGAACCGGAGACAAGTTCGTATCCTTTCTCTTCAATATACTTTTGAATGGTTCCAAAGGATTCAAAAACTCCGTAGATGACAATATTGTCATCTTCCATGAATAACTCCTCAGCGCCAAAGTCGATAAGCTCAAGTTCCATCTCCTCTAAATCAACCGGGGCAGCAGACCTGACACGGAAAACACATTTTCTGTCAAACATGAACTCTACACTGCCTTGTGTCCCTAGTGAACCGTTGGATTTATTAAAGTAACTTCTAACATTGGCTACTGTTCTGGTTGTATTGTCTGTCGCTGTCTCAATGAGAAAAGCAATGCCGTATGGCCCATAACCTTCATAAACAACCTCCTTGTAATCGTTGTGCTCTTTCTCAACTGCCCTCTTTATTGCCCTTTCGATATTATCCTTAGGCATGTTTTCAGAGCGTGCGGAAGATATAAGAGCCCTGAGTCTAGGGTTGTTATCAGGATCACCACCACCGGATTTTGCAGCAATGGTTATCTCTTTGCCTAATCTAGTAAACACGCGGGACATGTTACCCCAACGTTTGAATTTTCGCTCTTTTCTAAACTCGAATGCTCTTCCCATAGGTACGGATCAACTATTTTTTAATTCTGTATATGTATTTATCAATATCATACCCCTCTACAGTTGCAGGATATTTAGACTTAATCTCCTCATACGACTTAAGTGCATTTTCTGTGTCTCCCAACTCCTCATACATAATCCCGGCTTTAAGCAGATACCCTGCAGCATATTCATTGTCGACATGCTTGGCAGCCTTAAGGTAATAGTTCAAAGCTTCCTTATTGTCTTGCAGAAAAGCATATGCATCGCCAATGTTACATAAAGCCCTGGCTTGTAGAATCGGGTCATCACCGTCATATTGTTTCAGAAAATCGATAGCCTCTTTATAATTGCCTAGCTGAAGCTCACAGATACCGGCATAAAGATAAACGGCTGCGCCTGACTTGTCACCGTATTCAGAAATTATTTGCTTAAATCCAAGGGCATTCCCGTCACCATTGAGAGCCAGTGCAAATGAATCAGCACGGAAATATCTCTCGGCTACAAATGATTGAGCCATAGCCTCGTTAATTTTAGGTTTACGGTAAAATTGCTGGTATGCGAAGCTGATAGCTGCTATTGCTACTATTGTTATAACAGAGTAGATTAGAGGTTTTTTGTACTTCTCAATAAAATGCTCAGTCTGATTAACAGCTTCAGCAACAGTCTCCTGTTCGTGATGTGTGATGTTCTTTGACATTTCTGTTTCTATTTTTTATGCAGGTTGCAAAATTACAATATTTTGTCTAATCTCAAATTTAAATTGAAAAAAGGAGTAACTTTGTGTATAAAACAGAAACATATGTATCTTAAGAAGATTACGGTCACCAATTTTAAAAACATTCCGGAAGCTCACATAATCTTCTCTCCCAAGATCAATTGCATAACAGGAATAAATGGGTCAGGAAAGACAAATTTACTGGATGCAGTTTACTATCTGTCAATGACAAAGAGTTTTTTTTCAACGGTTGATCACCTCTCGATAATGTATGATTCAGAGTACACGGCACTTAACGGGGAATATGCCAGAGAGGATTCCGGAGTCGAAAATATTTCATTATCATTCAATTCAAAAGGGGAAAAGATCTTGAAAAGAAATTCAAGAAACTATACAAGATTTTCAGATCATATTGGACTTATACCAGTTGTTATGGTCTCTCCTTCAGATACATCATTGATTAATGAAAGCGGTGAAGAGAGAAGAAAATTCATAAATGCGATTCTTTCGCAAATTGATAAAGAGTACCTTAGGCGTCTTCAAAATTATAATCAGATACTTATTCAGAGAAACAGACTGCTAAAAGGAGAAATAATTCAAGTAGAACTCATGTCCACCTTCAATGAGCAACTTTCAGCAAATGCTTCATATATATTCAAAAAGAGAGAGGATTTTATACAAAGACTTTTACCTTTGGTCAAAGAGTACTATAATCTTTTATCAGGTGAAAGAGAGGAGGTTGACATAGAGTATCGCTCTGACTTACATGAAGAGGACCTGCTTGATATTCTTGTGAGAACTTTTGAAAAGGACAAATATCTTGGTTACACGTCGTCTGGAGTTCAAAAGGATGATCTGATTTTCTGTATGAAGGGCCATCCTATAAAAAGGGGGGGCTCACAAGGACAGCAAAAGAGCTTTTTAATAGCGCTGAAACTTGCACAGTTTGCAGTTATGAAAAAGCTGCACGGAGTATCCCCGATTCTATTGCTGGATGATCTTTTCGACAAACTCGACATGCTTCGGGTCGAACAACTGCTCAGACTTGTATCCTCAGATTTTTTCGGGCAAATTTTCATAACAGACAGCAATAAAGTCAGGATATCAAACATACTTGAGGAGATAGACGGGGAGTCATTGTCCTTTGAAATTGATAATGGGGTTGTCAGGTGAAACGAGTTAATTACATACCTGTAGGAGAGCTCTTGAAGCTTTTTGTAAAGGAGTACGGTCTTGAACCCGGCCTTGAAAGGACCCGGATTTTCAATGCTTGGGACAAAGTCGTAGGACAAAAGTATGCTTTGATGACAACAAACAAATTTTTCAGAGACGGCAAGCTCTTCTGCTCTATAAACTCTTCTGCCGCGAAGACTCAGTTATTTATAAACAGGGAGCAGATACGAAATATGATGAATAAAGAGCTTGGAGAGAATTTAGTTGCCGAGATTATCCTAAAATAGACAATCATGAAGGTGCTTATTGATATTGACATTCCTTTTATTGCAGGTATTATAGAGCCTTATGCCGAAGTGGAATACAAGAAAGGCGGTGAGATAAAGAGTTCTGATCTGGCTGGCACAGATGCCCTGATTATAAGGACAAGAACTATTTGTAACAAAGCACTTCTTGAAGGGACTCCTGTAAAATTTATCGCTTCAGCCACTATAGGCAGTGATCATGTAGACCTGGACTATTGCAGGAGAAAAGGTATTTTTTTTACCAATGCGGCCGGATGTAATGCGTGGGGTGTTGTCCAACATGTCTTGACAGCGTTGTTTACCGTTTCTCATCTGAAGAATTTGAAAATAATGGGTTCAACAGTTGGAATCATAGGTGCCGGTAATGTCGGGGAACGTCTGGCCGGAATAATGACACTTTTAGGTTTCAACGTACTCAGATGCGATCCTCCTGTACAAAAGAGGCTTGAATCGGGAGACACCCATAATGATCTTATAAATCAACCACCCAGAAATCATCTGAGTCCGAAGGATTTTCATTCTGTTAATGAAGTAATAAGAGCGTCTGATGTAGTGACTCTGCATTTACCATTGGATATGACGACCAGGGGAATAGTTTCTCATGAGCTCTTTAAGTTAATGAATCCGGGCACTATATTTATTAACGCTTCAAGAGGGGAGGTCATTGATGAGCAGGCATTACTCTCGGTTCGTACGAAACTTGGGGCATTAATACTGGATGTGTGGGCAGGAGAGCCGTTTATCAACCGGGATCTTCTTTCTGTCGCTGATATTGCTACACCTCACATAGCAGGTTATTCTTTGGAGGGTAAGATTAATGCAACCGTTTTTTCTGTTAACTCATTCGGATTGTTTTTCGGTTTTAAGGAACTCTCCGGCTTCAAGATAGATTACCCTGTCTATGAAGAGCCGTCTGCATTGAATGACATTATTGAAGATAACGGGGAGTGGTTGTACCGACTTTTCTATGAATCTTATCCTATTTTAGATATGGATCTGAAACTTAGAAGCAATCCTGATCTATTTGAGCAATTAAGAGCCAACTACGAATACAGAAGGGAGATTCCTGAAGTTTTGTACCATAATATCTGTCGGAAAATAAAATAACTTTGATATGTTTAGCAAGCAGGATATTGAAAAAATAGAACAGAGAGGCTCATCTGCAGATCAGGTTTTCAAAGACATTGATTTTTTTAAATCGGGATTTCCATATCTTAAGATAGTGTCAGCGGCTACTCCGGCAAAAGGTATAAGGGTACTTGACGATAAAACGAAGTCTGATGCAGACCAGAGGTATTATCAATACAGGGGGGATATATGTAAATTTGTTCCTGCATCCGGAGCTGCCTCAAGGATGTTCAAAGATCTTTATGAAGCAATACCGGTTTTGGAAAGAGGAGATGGGATAAAACCCGGATCTGAGGTTGAAAGGTTTCTTGACAACATTGGAAAATTTGCTTTTTATAATGACCTGATAAATACTGGTAATTGCGATTTATCCAATCCCTTATCAGTTTTATATTCATTGCTCGGCAAGCAAGGCCTTGATTATGCTTCAAAACCAAAAGGCTTAATCAAGTTTCATAAATATCCTGACGGTTCAAGGAGTTCATTTGAAGAGCATCTTGTTGAGGCTGCCATGTATGCCAGATGTAATAATGGTATCTCACAGATGTCCGTTACTGTATCTGCCGAGCATATTGAAGCATTCAGAAAACACATGGTAAATGTTAAGCCAAAATACATGAGCCGCTTTGGTGTTATGTACGATGTGGAATTTACTCTCCAGAGCGCAAAAACTGACACTATTGCCGTTGATATGAATAATAACCCGTTCAGAAATGCTGACGGAGATTTATTATTCCGGCCCGGAGGGCATGGAGCGCTTGTGGAAAATCTTAATCTCATTGAATCAGATTTAGTTATTATAAAAAATATCGATAACGTTGTAAGAGAACAGTATTTATCTGAAACCGTAAGGTGGAAAAGGGTGCTGATTGGCCTTCTTGTCGGGATACAGGAAAAAATATTCACTTATCTTAATAAGCTTGACGGAGAGTACTGCGAGGATTTAAAAAATGAAATAATCCTGTTTCTTGAAAGAGAGCTTTGCATTTCTGTCCCACCTCTTCCAGAGGCTATCGTTAAGGATTTTCTTAAAACAAAATTAAATCGTCCTATAAGGGTTTGCGGTATGGTTAGAAATCTCGGAGAGCCCGGAGGGGGACCTTTTATAGTTCGTGATGCAGATGGATCTACATCTCTTCAGATTCTTGAATCAGCGCAGCTAAACATGGAAAACCCGGAAATTGCGCTCGCTGTTTCTGCCTCTACTCATTTTAATCCTGTGGACATTGTTTGCTCGATAAAGAATTACAAGGGGGATAAATTTGATTTACAGAAGTTTGTGGATAGGGAGGCCGGGTTTATATCCACAAAAACATTTGAAGGTAAAAAGATAAAGGCCCTAGAGTTGCCCGGTTTATGGAATGGCTCTATGAGCCAATGGAATACTGTTTTTGTGGAAGTCCCTCTGATTACTTTCAACCCGGTAAAAACCGTAAATGACTTGCTTCGGAAAGAGCATCTCGCTTAATGTCTTTTATCAAGTCTCCAGGAAACAATACGTTCAATAATTAAAAGGAGTGCTATATTGGCCCCGATAAGAACCCACTTCACAGATGCACTGTTGAAGAGAGGCATTAAAGAGAAATGTTTGATTTTAAAATCAAACTCTGGGATGTTGATTCTGTAATTAGAAAAATCAAGCTTGAAAAAATTTAGATTCAAGTATATCATTATGGCCACAAAAAGAATTACAAAAAATGTGGCAATCATTATCTGAGTTACATTTTCTTTTCGTTCCCTTCTCTTGACAGTTTCCATGGATATCTTTCGCATAACTTTTTCTTCAAACCCATAAGGAACTGATTCATTGCTTATCTTATCCAGCAAACTTTTGATTTTAATATCATATTCATCCATAACTCACCTCCATTTTCCCTTTTAGTATTAAACCCATCCTCTTTTTTATCCTATGAAGCCTTACTTTAACATTAGATTCGCTCATACCTGTTATTTCTGCAATCTCTGCTATGCTTTTCTGATGCATATAAAATGAGAGTATCATAAACCTGTCGGATGGCAAAAGCTCCTCCAGTAATATATTGAGTTGTTTTTGAAGGTCTTCCTGCTCACTTACTTTCTCTGATGCCGATATCCTGTCATCAGGTATCGGCAGGTTGTCTATCTGTATAAAGCTGCTTTTTTTCTGTCTGATTTTCGAAATAGCCATATTATAGGCAATTCTGTACAACCATGTGGAAAAAGAGCAATCGCCCCTGAAGCTTTTTAATGAAAAATATGCCTTCACAAATACATCCTGGGCAATCTCTTCGGCATCTTCACGGTTATTCAGTACACCTCTTACAACAGAGAGTACTCGTGGAGAGTATTCAATAACAAATCTGTTGAACAGTGATTCTTCTCCGTCAATAATCCGCTTTATGAGGGTGAGCTCTTCTTCTTTTTTCATCTCTATTATAAGACGCACAAAGCAAGATGAAGTTACAACTTTATCTGTTATTATAATTTAATGTAACTTTTTTATCATGACTTCGTCAAAAGTACAGAACAACAAAATTCAAATGCCATGTTAGATTTTATAACCATCCCATTAGTTACCGGAATATGTATTTTCGGTTTTTACAAGTTAATCGAACTCTTTGTCAGAAAAAGAGAGAGACTTATGATTATTGAGAAGATCTCCCAACTGGAAAATGTCAATACAGACAAATTTGATTTATCAAGATTGTTTGGAAAAAGTGTGAACATTGACGGAAGATACCTCTCTTTAAGAATAGGTCTGCTCTTAGTTGGAATAGGTCTGGGCCTGCTTATCGGATTCTTTATAGTTCTCAACACATACGGATATATGAGAGGAGATGACTATTATGCATCAAGAGGCATGGCCGAACTTATTTACGGCTCAACGACTCTCCTTTTTGGAGGAATCGGCTTAGTGTCTGCTTTTGTGATTGAACACAGGATTAAGTCTTTGCAGAAATAACCGATCCGGGATGCATTCAAAATAGAAGCCCGTCTGACGTTAAGCAGACGGGCTTCTATTCATATTATGTTAATTAAAAATCAGTCGTTATTGCTGAGAAGTATGCCTGATCCTTTAGTGCCGTCTTTGAATATTAGTGAGTGGTTTTTGCGTTCACGCTTCTTCCAGTCACCTTTTTGGTATGCATAGGCAACAATCATAGGGACAACCGTAGTAGCCTCAGCATAGACCATCTGTTCGTGTGCGGTATTAACCTTACCCCAGGAGTTTGCCTCCTTCAGCGTAGATGAGGAACATGCTCCGTCACGAACGTCGGCAACGGTTATCTGAACTGCATATTGATGCATGGGAACGTCAAAGCCGAGGCATTCCGCGCATACAACCGTGTCTTGAGCAAAGTTCTTAGGTACTCCGCCACCAATCATAAACAGACCGCTTGTCTTTGCTGAAAGCTTAACCTCGGTAAGCTCCCTGAAGTCTGCAACTGAATCAATTGTAAGGTATGGCTTGCCCTCTTTCATTCTTTCAATCTGGTGCATTACAAGTCCGAACCCTGCACTACAGTCACTAAATGCCGGAACGAATATTGGAATATTCAGTTCATAGGCAGTTTGAATAAGTGAATTTTTCTTAACGGAATTTTTTGAGAGCCATTTACCGATTTCATAAATAAATTCACGAGAAGAGTAGGGACGAGGTTCAAGAGAGTCTGCAATTGCCTTAACTGTAGAATCACATGCCTGGAGTTCCTCTTCATCGATAAATGTGTCATAAATTCTATCTATATAGTTGTCTCTCAGGAAGGTGTCGTTTATAAACTGAGAACCTTTATAATGTTTGTACCCGAGAGCTTCAAAGAAGTCCATGTCAATAATAGAAGCACCTGTCGATACGATTGCGTCTATCATGTTGTTTTTCAGCATATCAACATATACTTGCATGCAACCGCCGGCAGAAGTGCTACCGGCAATAATCAACCAGTTTGTGGAGTCCTTATCGTTGATCATGAGCTGAAGGATATCCGCGGCATTTGCCGTGTCGCGAGATGTAAAGGACATATCCCGCATGGCGTCAATAAACGGAACAGCGTCAATCTTTGAGATGTCAATGTGCTTAATAGTATCTTTCAAAAGATCTCTCTTAGTCGGTTTCATTTTCTGTTGGTTTAATTTTCCTGCAAAGATAGATATTTTAAGTAAAGAACAAGTTTTTTACTAATTTTGCCAACATTGACAAATTATTAATAACGATATGTTTGATAAAGCAACTCTGGGGAGATTTGAATCGTTGCAAACTCCATTCTATTACTATGACCTGAGTCTTTTGAAAAAGACTCTTGATATTTACACAAAGCAAATAAAAAGGTACGGATATCATGCTCACTATGCTTTAAAAGCCAATGCAGATGAAAGGATATTGGGCATAATAAGAGATGCCGGCCTCGGGGCGGATTGTGTCAGTGGTAATGAAGTAGCTTTGGCTCTTAAATTAGGGTTTGCTCCTGAAAAAATAGTATATGCCGGTGTTGGAAAATCAGATGCAGAGATTATAACTGCCCTCAAGGGAAATATCTTTGCTTTTAATTGCGAGTCGATACCTGAGATTGAAGTAATCAATAATCTGGCAGCATCTATGGGTAAAGTCGCAAATATATCATTGAGAATCAATCCTGATATTGATGCACACACGCATAAATATATAAGTACCGGACGTGCTCAGGATAAATTCGGCATAAGTTCATGGATGTTTGAGTCTGTATTAGACACCATTAAAAGATCGGAAAGTATTAATCTGATAGGTTTGCATTTTCATGTCGGATCTCAGATTACAGACCTCTCCGTATTCAGACTATTATGTGAAAGGATTGATGTTTTGCAGAGGTGGTTTACAGAAAGAGGTGTTATAATTGAAAATTTGAATCTTGGAGGCGGTCTCGGCATAGACTATGCAGATCCGGACTCTACGCCCATAGCTGATTTCGAAGGATATTTCAATATAATTGCCAACAATCTTAAAGTATCCCCAGGGCAGAAAGTGCATTTTGAGCCAGGAAGGGCATTGGTTGCACAGTGCGGATCTTTGATATCAAGGGTTTTATATGTGAAGATGGGAAGAGGAAAGAAATTTGCTATTCTTGATGCCGGCATGAATGATCTTATCCGACCGGCTTTATACCAGGCCAGCCACAAACTCCAGAATATCACATCTAAGGGAAGAGTCCTGAAATATGATGTTGTAGGACCTATTTGTGAGTCAAGTGACAGATTCGGAAAAAATATTGCGATGCCTGAGACAAAAAGAGGGGATCTTGTGGCAATCAGATCTGCAGGTGCCTACGGACAGGTAATGGGTATGCGGTATAATCAGAAAGATCTTGCCCCTCAATATTATTCAGAATAAATACAAACTGTACAATATGAGCAGAGTCAGTTCAAAAGAGAGATATGTAACTCAACTTTACAAGCTTTTCAGAAAGAAGGGCTTGCAATTAAGTATGGACCAGATAGCTCGGGAGTTGAAACTTACAAAAAAGACTCTCTATAACAATTTTGACAGCAAGGAGGTGCTGATGAGGACTGTCATGCA